>DASSYF010000029.1:0-170885 GCA_035703435.1 Chiayiivirga sp.
CATTGCCGCGGCGCGGGCACAACAAAAAGCCCGGCATCGCTGCCGGGCTCCGGCCCCGTCCTTGGGGCCTTGATGTCGGGTCGTTGCCGGGATCGGACCGCGCTGGCGCGGTCCGGTTCCCTGACGACCGGGCCAACCGGATCAGAAATCCATGCCGCCCATGCCACCCATGCCACCACCTGCCGGCATGGCGGGCTCTTCCTTCTTCGGCGCCTCGGCCACCATCGCTTCGGTGGTGATCATCAGGCCCGCGATGGAGGCGGCGTTCTGCAGCGCGGTGCGGGTGACCTTGGTCGGGTCCAGGATGCCGAAGGCCACCATGTCACCGAACTGGCCGTTGGCGGCGTTGTAGCCGAAGTTGCCGGAACCGGCCTTCACCTGGTTGACGATGACCGACGGCTCTTCGCCCGCATTGGCGACGATCTCACGCAGCGGCGCTTCCATCGCACGCAGGGCGATCTGGATGCCGTGGTTCTGGTCCTCGTTGGCGCCCTTGAGGTTCTCGACCGCCGACTTGGCGCGGATCAGCGCCACGCCGCCGCCCGGCACCACGCCTTCTTCCACTGCCGCGCGGGTCGCGTGCAGAGCGTCTTCGACGCGCGCCTTCTTTTCCTTCATTTCCACTTCGGTCGCAGCGCCCACCTTGATGACGGCCACGCCGCCGGCCAGCTTGGCCACGCGCTCCTGCAGCTTCTCGCGGTCGTAGTCCGAGGAGGTTTCTTCGATCTGCGCCTTGATCTGGCCGATGCGGGCCTGAATGCGCTCGGCATCGCCGGCGCCGTCGATGATGGTGCTGTTTTCCTTGGTGATGACAACGCGCTTGGCGCGGCCCAGATCGTTGATCGTGGCCTTCTCCAGCGACAGGCCCACTTCCTCGGAGATCACGGTGCCGTTGGTGAGCACGGCGATGTCTTCCAGAATGGCCTTGCGACGATCACCGAAGCCCGGTGCCTTCACTGCGGCCACCTTGACGATGCCGCGGATGGTATTGACCACCAGCGTCGCCAGGGCTTCGCCTTCGACTTCTTCAGCCACGATCAACAGCGGCTTGCCGGCCTTGGCCACGCCTTCCAGCACGGGCAGCAGGTCACGCACGTTGGAGACCTTCTTGTCGTGCAGCAGGATGAACGGGTCATCCATCTCGACCTGCTGGCTCTGCTGGTTGTTGATGAAGTACGGGCTGAGGTAGCCGCGGTCGAACTGCATGCCTTCGACGACGTCCAGCTCGGTCTCGACGGTCTTGGCTTCCTCGACCGTGATGACGCCTTCATTGCCAACCTTGGCCATGGCCTGGGCGATCATGTTGCCCACTTCGCGGTCGCCATTGGCCGAGATGGTGCCGACCTGGGCGATGGCGTTGTCGTCGGCGGTGGGCTTGGAGAGCTTCTTCAGCTCTTCCACGGCGGCCTTCACGGCCTGATCGATGCCGCGCTTGAGATCCATCGGGTTCATGCCGGCAGCAACGGCCTTGGAGCCTTCGCGGATGAAGGCCTGCGCCAGCACGGTGGCGGTGGTGGTGCCGTCACCGGCGTTGTCGGAGGTCTTGGAGGCGACTTCCTTCACCATCTGCGCGCCCATGTTCTCGAACTTGTCGGCCAGTTCGATCTCCTTGGCGACGGACACGCCGTCCTTGGTGATCGTGGGGGCGCCGAAGCTCTTGTCGAGCACGACGTTGCGGCCCTTCGGGCCGAGGGTTGCCTTGACGGCATTGGCGAGCACGTTGACACCGCGCACCATGCGCGAACGCGCGTCTTCACCGAAACGAATGTCTTTTGCAGCCATGATGTTTTACTCCGGGAATGGGGAATGGAGAATGGGGAATGGTTGGAGCGAGGGTGCGGTGGAATGAGGCCTTGCGGGCGGGAACGCAGCGCAGCGCGCTGTTGCGATTCCCGATTCCCGACTCCCCATTCCCGCGCTCATCAGCCGATGATCGCGAACAGGTCGTCTTCGCGCACGACGAGGTATTCGGTGCCATCGACCTTGACCTCGGTGCCGCTGTACTTGCCGAACAGGACGGTGTCGCCGACCTTGACCTGGAGCTTGCGCACGCTGCCGTTGTCGAGCGGCTTGCCTTCGCCCACGGCGATGACCTGGCCGCGAATCGGCTTTTCGGTGGCGCTGTCGGGAATCACGATGCCGCCGGCGGACACCTTTTCTTCGTCCAGACGCTTGATGATGACGCGGTCGTGCAACGGGGTGAGTTTCATGGCAATCCTCATGCTAAGTGGTTGATTGAACTGAGTGCTTCATTTCGCTATCAGCACTCTTGATAGGTGAGTGCCAATTTTAGCCGAAATGAAAACCGCGAAGCGGCTGACCCCGAGATGGGGGCCGGATACGGGCTTTCAAGGGCGGCGAGACGCGTGAGCTTGGGTGGCGCATTGGGCCAGATCCTGGTTGCGAGATCTGTCATCCTTGTTGGCCGTTCCGATGCGACGAGATGCCGCGACGTGCCCCGCCAGCTTGGCCCTCTGTTGACCCGCGCTGTCGCCGACTCTCTTGGCGTCGCACGACGTGCCGGACGTGATGTCTGGACGGGGTCGCTTGATCTGGAGCGCAGCCAGACTCGCGTGCAACTGGACGCCGACGCCTGGCATTGGCATGGGCGGCCTTGGCCCTATCCCGAAGGGCTCAAGGATCGCAGCATCTATGTCTGGCAGGAGGACGGTTGGCAGCCGGTGCAACGCTATTCACAGGCACTGGTGAAATTGGTGCCGAGCGAATGGGGCGCGCCCACGTTCGAGATCGACGGCATCAAGATGCTGCCCACCGCGCGCGTGTCCCCGTTTGAGGATGCGCGGACCAAGGCCGCGCTGGTGGCGCCGCGTGGCAAGCGCGTACTCGATACCTGCGGCGGGCTGGGCTATTACGCCGCCGCCTGTCTGGATGCCGGCGTGGCGCGCATCGATTCGTTCGAGAAGAATCCGGACGTGTTGTGGCTGCGAACACTCAATCCGTGGTCGCCGGATGCCGATGCGGCGAGCAGTTTGGATCGCTTGGTGTTGACCCATCAGGACATCAGCAGCGCCATCACCCAGCTGCCCAACGCCAGCGTGGATGCCATCCTGCACGACCCGCCACGTTTCGGCATCGCCGGCGAGCTGTATTCGCTGGCCTTCTACGAAGAGCTGGCACGCGTCATTCGGCCGGGCGGGCCGATGTTTCACTACACCGGCAACCCGAACCAACTCACCAGCGGGCGCGATGTGCCCCGAGAAGTGACCACGCGCTTGCGCAAGGCCGGTTTCGATGCGCAAGCGGCGCTCGATGGCGTGCTCGCCGTGCGCCGACGCACACGCTGACGATGGCGTCAGGGGCGCATTTGCTCCAGCCGAAGCAAGAGGTTTCGCCACGGCGTCAGATACAGGGCCATGCCTACCACCACGCCCAGCGTATCGGCCAGCCCATCCCAGCCATCGGCCATGCGCACCTGCGGCGCGAGCGTGCCTTGTGCCCATTCGATCGCAAAGCCGAGGGCGATCAGGCCCACGGCTATCGCCATCAAATGTGTGCGCCGCTCGAACACCTGCACTGCGGAAAACGCCAGCGCAAAGTAGGCTGCAAAGTGCAGGAACTTGTCGAAATCCTTGGGTGGCTCCATCGGCATCGGTGGTGGCGGCACCAGGGAGAGCACGATCACGGCGAGGATGGCCGTGAGCCACAGCACCATCCACGCGCGCGGCCAGCGCAGATCGCGCCTCACAAGCGCCATCGCAGGTCCCCTTGGGAGAAGGCATGGCTGAAGTCCACGCCACGCGAAAATCCCATCGCCTGAAACGATTCACCCATCATGCCGGGCAAGGTCAATTGCTTGACCTGCTGGGCGAGCCGATAGCGCGCCGTTTCGTCCTCCGCCAGCGCATGCAGGGTTTCAAAGTGCGTTTCCAGCGCGTTGCCGAACAAGAATCCGGCTTGGCTGCAATAGCCGGCCAGTTCGAAACCGGCCGCCACACCGGCTTCGGCCAAGGCGGTGAAATCGACCGAGGCGGTAAGGTCGGTCAAGCCCGGCCAGAGGAAAGGGTCTTCCACCATCCGATGCCGATAGAAGCCGCGCAAGGTTCCGCTGGCGCGCGTGGCCGCGTAGTAGTCGCGACGCGGATGGCCGTAATCGACGAACAGCATCGAGCCTTGATGGAGCAAGCCACCCACCGCCTGAATCCAGTACGGCAGCTGCACCAGCACTTCCGAACGCAAGCCATCGGGCAAGGGCGTCGCCAGTTGTGTTTGCAGATGTCGCACGGCGGCGACGAGGAAGCCATCGGCGGGCCGGTCCGCCCATGCAAAGCGACCCTGTGCATCGAGCGTGACGAACGCTTCGTGTGCTTCGCCCTCATGCATCACAAAGCGCGTGACGGGCAAAGCGTCCAGTACTTCGTTGGCCACCAACACGCCATTCCAACGCGTTTCCTGCGGCCCATCGAGCCAGCACACGCCTTCCAGCAAGGCGGCAGGAAGACGAGCCTGGAGGCGCTCGCATTGGCGTTGCCGCAGATCGGCGGACGGTTCGAGGATGGCGTAGCGCTTGGGCACGGCATCCAGCACCGCCAAATGCACCAGCAGGTCCTCGGCAAAGGCGCCGCTGCCGCCACCCAGCTCCAGCACCTGCGCATCATCGACGTGGCGCACCACCGGCGCGATCGCTTCGGCCACGCTCTGGGCAAACAGCGAGCCCAGTTCCGGTGCGGTCACGAAGTCCCCGGCCGGGCCGAACTTCTGCGCACCGGCGCTGTAGTAACCCAGCCCTGGCGCATACAAGGCCAGTTCCATGTATCGGGAAAACGGGATGGCGCCACCTTCGGCGCGAATCACCTCGGCAATGAGCGCGCGCAAGCGCTCGCTGTGGGCGCGCGCGTGCTCATCGGGAAGCGGCAGATCGTGTGACACGGGTGTTCCTCAGGCAGGCAAGCCCGCTATGGTAAGCGCTATGCTCCCTGTTGCCGCCGGACACCGTGCCGGGCGGTGACCCGAACTTCACGACGAAACCCGGTCCGACCATGAGCAATTCTCGCCCCGTCGCCCTCATCACTGGAGCCGCCCGCCGCATCGGCGCGGTCATCGCCACCCGTCTGCATGCGGAAGGTTACGATCTGGCCTTGCATTTTCGTGACAGCGCCAGCGAGGCGGCGATGCTGCAGGATCGACTGGAAGGCCGTCGCCGCAACAGCACGGCCCTGCTGCGCGCCGACCTCACCGATTCGGCCCGCCTGCCCTTCCTGATCGAACGCACCATGGTGCGCTTCGGCCGGCTGGATGCCTTGGTCAACAATGCTTCCTCGTTCTTCCCAAGCCCCATCGGCGAAACCAGCCTGACCATGTGGAATGCCTTGATGGATACCAATGCCAAGGCACCGTTCTTCCTGGCACAGGCCGCCGCGTTTCATCTGCGGCAGGCGCGCGGCACCATCTTGAATCTCTCGGACATCTACGCCGAGCGCCCACTCGCCCAACACACCGTCTACAGCATGGCCAAGGCCGCGTTGAGCATGCTGACCTTGTCGTTGGCGCACGAGCTGGCGCCGGATGTACGGGTGAACGCAATCGCGCCAGGCGCGATCCTGTGGCCGGAATCGGGCGGACAACCCGTGGTCAAGGACGATCTGATCGCACGCACGCCACTCAAACGCAGCGGTACGCCGGAAGAAATTGCCGAAGCTGCGGTGTTTCTGATCAAGCACTCGCAGTTCACCACCGGCCAAATCCTGCGCGTGGATGGCGGGCGTTGGCTCACGATCTGATCTGGGCACTCACACGCTTAGCGACACGATCGGTGCAGGCCGCGCTTGATCGGGATGCTCGGCCCAGAGCGTGGCAAGGGCCTTGCCCGACAGCGGATCGACGAAATCCGGCGCGAGCATCGCCATCGGCTCCAGCACGAAGGCATGTTTGATCTCCGCTCGTGGCAGACGCAGCGTGCCGGGGCCGGTGCAGATGCGATCGCCGTAGAACACCAGGTCGATGTCGAGCGTACGTGACGAGAACTTTGGGACATCGCGTTGACGACCGTGAGCATCTTCGACTTCGTGCAGCCAATCACTCAAGACCTGCGGTTCCCATTGGGTTTCGAGCATGGCGGCTGCGTTGAGGAAGTCCGGCCCTTGGAAGCCGACCGAGGCATAGCGCAGCACGGGCGAAAACCGAATCTCGGGAAATTGCTCGCGCAAGGCCTTGGCAGCCGCCAGTAGCCAGCGTTCCGGCTCGATGTTGCTGCCCAGACTGAGCAAGGCCACGCTCACCGACACGACATCCTGCATGGGTTCGCGGCCATCGTCACGGTTCAAACCGAAGGCTCGGGCGCTTGCGGCTCGTTTGACATGGAGCCGTGGGCCAAGAGCCCAAGCCCGGCGCGAAAATCAAACCCCGCGGGCGCCTGAAACACCTGCAAGCCAAACTCGGGCAACACGGCCAGCAGGTGATCGAAGATGTCGCCGGCCAGGTTTTCGAACGGTACCCAGTCGACATCGGCAGAGAAGCAATACACCTGCAGGGGCAAGCCCTCAGGCGTCGGATCGAGCTGCCGCACCATCAAGGTCATGTCCTGTGCCACGCCGGGATGGGCACGAAGATAGGCGGTGACATAGGCACGAAAGGTTCCGAGGTTGGTCACGCGCCGACGATTGACTGGATCAATCCCGGAGGCCTCAAAGCGCGCGTTGTAACGATCCAACTCGCTGCGCTTGGCGTCCAGATAGTCCGAGATCAAGGCAAAGCGGCATAGCTTCTGCTGTTCCTCGGCATCCAGGAACTTGACCGAGGTCTGATCCAGCAATACCGAGCGCTTGATTCGGCGACCGCCCGCGTCGGTCATGCCACGCCAGTTGCGGAAGCTTTGGGTGATCAAGGCCCACGTCGGGATCATGCTGATCGTCTTGTCCCAGTTCTGCACCTTGACGGTGTGCAAGTTGATGTCGATCACATCGCCATCCGCGTTCTGGGAGGGCATCTCGATCCAGTCGCCGACACGCAGCATGTCGTTGCTGGTCAACTGCACGGCCGCAACCAGAGACAGAATGGTGTCCTTGAACACCAGCATCAACAGGGCCGTCATTGCCCCCAGGCCCGTCAGCAGGGCCAGTGGTGATTTGTCCAGCAATAGGGACACGATCAGCACCATGGCCACCAGATAGACGCCGATCTTGACCAACTGCAGGTAGCTTTTGATGGGGCGGCGTCTGGCGTTCTCGCTGGTTTGCTCGTAGATGTCGTTGAACGCATTCAACAGGTTGCCTGCCGCCATGGCCGCCGTCAGCACCACGAAAGGCATGGCCAACAGACGCACTGCCACGGCCACTTTCAAAGGCACGCCAGGTATCAGATCGACGCCGGCCAGAATCACCAGCGCCGGCACGACGTTGGCCAATCGCGACAGCACATGCCGTTTCAGTAGCGCGTCGTCCCATTTGGAACGCGTCGCCGTCACCAAACGACCAAGCACGGCCAGCAACAAGTGTTGCGTGACCCAGTTGGCCAACCAAGCGACAAGGCACAGTCCGCACATCATCAATGCGACATACAGACGTGGATGCGGCGCCAAGGTCGCGTCGAGCCAATCGAACCCCTGCATCATGCAACACCATCGCGCATGCGCGTGATGCAAACGCCCACCGCCCGCGCGCCACGCACGGCGCCTGGCTTGGACAACTTCAAGCGAATCTGCCGTACCGGAAACTCGCTCAGGACCAGCTCCGCCACCCGCTCCGCCAAGGCTTCCACCAAGCCGAAGCCCGACGCTTCCACGTAGGCCGTCACACGCTTGCTGATGGCCTTGTAGTCGAGGGTGTGTTCGATGTTGTCACTCGCCGCAGGCACCCGATTGTCGAACTGCATCTCGATGTCGAACCACAAGGGTTGACGGATGCGCCGCTCCCAATCGTAGATACCGATCAGGGCCTGCACTTCGAGTTGTTCGATGAAGACGGTGTCCATGGGGCGGGAATGGGGAATGGGGAATGGGGAATGGGGTGAGCGTTGCTTTGGTTAAGGTTGCGCCGGTGTGTTTCGCTCAAGGCAACATGATAGAACAGGGTCAGGGTTGGGCTTTCACGAATCACGAATCCCCAATCGCCAATCCCATCACTCCACCGGCATCAATCCCGCCATGTCCCAACGCGGGTGGACCTGGATCAATGCGTCATTGGCTTGCCCGGCCAGCAGGCGCAAGGCACCGGCATGGGCGATCATGGCGCCGTTGTCGGTGCAGAACTCCAGACGCGGGAAGCACACCTGCACCTTGCGGCGCTGCGCCAGATCAGCCAGACGCTCGCGCAGGCGACGATTGGCGCCGACGCCACCGGCAATCACCAAGGCAGGACGACCGGTCTGGATCAGGGCGCGTTCGCACTTGATGGCGAGGGTCTCGGTCACGGCTTCTTCGAAACCGCGGGCGATGTCGGCGCGAGTTTGCTCGCTTTGGTCCGATTGCTGCCAAGCCAGCAAGACTTGGGTTTTCAGGCCGGAAAAACTGAACTCCAGGCCAGGGCGATCGGTCATCGGCCGGGCAAATTCGAACACGCCGGGCCGACCGTGTTGCGCCAACTTCGCCAAGTGCGGGCCGCCGGGATAGGGCAAGCCCATCATCTTGGCGGTTTTGTCGAAGGCCTCGCCGGCCGCATCGTCGAGTGTCTCGCCGAGGATTTCGTAGTCGCCGATGGCCTTCACATCGACCAACTGACTGTGACCACCCGATACCAGCAAGGCAATGAACGGCGGCTGCGGCGCATTGTCTTCGAGCAAGGGCGCGAGCAGGTGACCTTCCATGTGGTGCACGGCCAGCGCCGGAACTTCCAGCGCAAACGCCAGCGAACGCGCAAACGCCGCGCCCACGAGCAAGGCGCCCACCAAACCGGGGCCTGCGGTGTAGGCGACACCGTCCAATTCAGATTGCGACACCTGCGCCTGCGCCAGACATTCGCGCACCAGCGGCACCAGCTTGCGCACATGGTCGCGACTGGCGAGTTCCGGCACCACGCCACCGTAATCGGCGTGTTGCTTCACCTGGCTGTAAAGGGTGTGGGCGAGAAGGCCGCGCTCGGTGTCGTACACCGCCACGCCGGTCTCGTCACAACTGGTTTCAATACCTAGAACAATCACTTCACAAAGGGCTCAGAGGTCGGGCGAAAGCAGCGCCGGCGCGGGGCGAAGCCTGCGAACTTGCCAAAATCGGGGCTGGCCCCGTATCATACGCGGCTCGCATCGCGCCGACCAATCGTTCGACGCGTCCAGAATCCACCCGGAGTCACCATGCCCGCTGTCAAAGTCCGCGAAAACGAGCCGTTCGAGTTTGCCCTGCGCCGCTTCAAGCGCACCTGCGAAAAGGCCGGCGTTTTGGCCGAAACCCGCAAGCGCGAGTTCTACGAGAAGCCGACCCAGGAACGCAAGCGCAAGGCTGCCGCTGCGGTCAAGCGCAATCTGCGTCGCGTTTCGCGCGACGTGACCAAGCGTCAGCGCCTGTACTGAGGCACCCCTTCGCACGCGAAGCCGGCCTCGCCCCGCGACGCCGGCTTTTTGCGTTTGTGCAGCCTGAGATTCTCACCCCCCACATTCCGATCGTTCGAGCCCGCCATGAGCCTGAAACAACAACTCACCGATGACATGAAGGCCGCGATGAAGAGCGGCGACAAGGAACGCTTGGGCGTGATCCGACTGATCAATGCCGCCATCAAGCAACGCGAAGTCGACGAACGCATCGTGCTGGACGATGTGGCCGTGATCGCCATCATGGACAAGATGGTCAAACAACGGCAGGAATCGATTCGCCAATATGACGCCGCCGGACGCGATGACCTCGCTGCCGTGGAGCGTGCGGAAATGGCCGTGATCGAAACCTACCTGCCGAAAAAGATGGGCGAAGCCGAAGTATTGGCCGAGGTTCAGGCCGCCATCGCGGCTACCGGCGCCAGCAGCGCCGCCGACATGGGCAAGCTCATGGCCGTGCTCAAGCCCAAGCTGGCCGGCAAGGCCGACATGGCGCAGGTTTCCGCGCTGGTGAAGAAGGCATTCGCCAACTAAGCACTCAACTGGCGAGCGATTTCGCAGGTCGCATCCAGCATCCAAGTTGCGGGAGTGATCCGGCGCTCCGCCACGTTTTGACCGGGCCCCTGACCGCGCGTTGAAAAGCGGAGCGTTAGCCCGGGCGTATCCGGTGTGGGCCGTGGCTGCCGCGCGGAAGGTGCAAGGTACGAACGAGTGTCGATGCACCCATTGCAGTTACTTCGCGTGATCGCAGCGTGATTCATGCGTCACGGATCAGTATTTTCCACCGCTTGCCTTGGGGTGAGCGCACGTGGCAGCGATGTTGTTGGAGCTGGTGATACACCGAGGCCTGCGTTCTCACGCAGGCCTCGATCCACATCTGCTGAAAATGTCCCTGCGTTGCCACGTCGCAGCGATCAAGCCCGGCGTTGAATGCTCAACACACCCAGCAGGGACAACAGACCCGCCAGAAGCAGCATGGTGAACTGGTTCAAGCTGGGAACTTTGGTCGGCGCCACTGCGCACACACTGAGGACGGTGCGCACAAGAGGCCCGAGGCGCGAGATGGGGTTGCCCGTCACGTCCGACGTGCCGTTGATCGTATAACTACCGTTGTTGAGGGTGGGATCAATCCCGACCAGCGGGCCTGACGGAATCTGCACGGTCAAACTAAAGGTCCCCGACTCGCCCGGATTCAGATCGCCGATGTTGCACAAGGCCGGATCGCCCGGATTGGCCGGCGCGCTGCACGTACCGCCACCGAAGCTCGGATTGGTGATGCTGGAAAACAAGGTGTCTTCGGCATTCGACGTCACTGGCATGGGCACATTTACAACAATGCCATTGACCCTCTCGTCACCATTGTTTTCATAGGTGTAGGTGTAGGTGACGCTTGTGCTGGCAGTAAGACTACGGCATGCCGTGGCCGGGCCAGTGGCTGTGACCCACAGACTCGCACCAGCGATGCTCAGCGTGGTACGCACGTCATCCAGGTACACCGCACCGGCGTGCCCACTCTGCCCACAACCCGCACCCACGGCAACCAGCTCGATTTCATCGCCGATGTCAACATCACTGCCCACATTCATCGGAATGTCAAAGGCCTGCCAATCGGTGTATTTGTAGCCACCGTAGGTTTGCCATGGCACCCCGGCTTCATTGGAGTAGTTGAAAGTGTGGAAAAGCTGGGTGCCCTTGGTTTTGTTGGTCAGCTCGATGAAAAAGTAGGGCTGTTGATCGGCAGGATGCCCCGGATCTTCGAGCACTGGGGCCGCAACAAATCGCACGTGAACACGGCCATCGCTGTCGATGTCGGCATTCGTCAGAATGATGGACTGTGTCAGGGAGCTCGCGGTGTTGTTGTAGCCGTTGACCTCATCGTGGGCGCGCGCAACCTGAGTACCCCAAGCCAACATTCCATTCGTGGACCCTGCGCTACCGGCTGCAAGGTTTGCCGACATGCTCGAACCGGCTGTCAGGCCCAGATTGGCAAGCGTCGTCGGGGGCATGACGAGAATGTTGCCTGGAATCCCGTGCCCTTGAACTGTCCAGCCGGTGAAATCACCGGCTTCAAAGTTGCCATTGATGAAATCGGCCTGCGCCGTAGCGACCAAGCCAAAACTCAAGGCGGCGGCAACGACGATCGCCCGCTTGCACGGTGCAACGATGGAAGAAATGTGCATGGATACCCCAAATTGTTGAGTTTTGTGAAAATGTGATGCCTTTCATTAATTATGCCATGTGCCGAATCTGCGTATCAACCCCCAAGATGGGGGGGTATCGTGACGTCCGGCGCCATCGCCAACGAGTCTTGAGCAGACTTTGTATGGCACCCGCGCGTTTCGAAGCATGACATCCCCCGCGTAGCCAAGCCTGTTGAGGTCGGCGATGCGGCCATGGTCAGCTTGCTGCCTCTACACTTTCAAACATGGCCCGCATCCCCGACACCTTCATCGATGACCTGATCGCGCGTACCGACATCGTCGAGCTGATCGGTTCGCGGGTATCGCTCAAGCGGGCTGGCCGCGAGTATCAGGGTCTGTGCCCGTTCCATGACGAGCGTACGCCCAGCTTCACCGTCTCGCCGAACAAGCAGTTCTATCACTGCTTTGGCTGCGGCGCGCACGGCAGCGCCTTGCGCTTTTTGATGGAGTACGACCGGCTGGAGTTTCTCGATGCGGTCGAAGACCTCGCACGCCGCGCCGGCGTCGAGGTGCCGCGTGAAACCCGCCAGCGCAACGAAG
The DNA here is from genome assembly GCA_035703435.1 of Chiayiivirga sp. GTDB lineage: Bacteria > Pseudomonadota > Gammaproteobacteria > Xanthomonadales > Xanthomonadaceae > Denitratimonas. Next base: position 12,216 of record DASSYF010000029.1, read on the forward strand.
ATGGCCAGTTCAAGGCCATGTACGGGGCACTCGACGCCGCCGCGCGCTGGTTCATGAGACAACTCAATGCCCAAAGTCGCGGGCTGGACTATTTCAAGCGCCGCGGCATCGACGCGGCCACCTGCGAGCGATTTGCCTTGGGCTACGCCCCAGACGGCTTCGATGGTCTGAGGAATGCCTTGGGCTCGGATGCCACGCAACTGCGTCTGCTGGAACAAACCGGCATGCTGGCGCGCTCGGACGCAGGTCACGTCTACGATCGCTTCCGCGATCGGGTGATGTTCCCGATCCACGATCGACGCGGTCGACCGATTGCCTTCGGTGGCCGCATCTTGGGCAAGACCAGCAGCGATGGCAAAGACGCCGGCCCCAAATACCTCAATTCGCCCGAAACCCCGCTCTTTCACAAAGGTCGCGAACTGTATGGCCTTTGGCAGGTGCGCCAAGCGCATTCGAAAATTCCGCGCCTGATCGTGGTCGAAGGCTACATGGACGTGGTGGCCTTGTTTCAGTACGGCATCACCAACGCCGTGGCCACGCTCGGCACGGCCACCACGCCCGAGCACGCCGAGCTTCTGTTCCGCAACGCAGGTGACGTGTTTTTCTGCTTCGATGGCGATGCCGCAGGACGTCGGGCCGCGTGGCGCGCGGTGGAATCGGTGCTGCCGCGCATGAAGGAAGGCCGACAGGCCGCATTTCTGTTTCTCCCCGATGGCGAGGACCCGGACTCCTTGGTACGCAAGGAAGGTGCCGCCGGTTTCGAGCAGCGATTGGCCGACGCCATGCCACTGTCGCAATTTTTCTTCCAGGAGCAGAGCCAAGACATTCGTCTCGACACCCTCGATGGACGTGCACGCCTGGCCGAACGCTGCCGACCGATGTTGGCGCAGATTCCCGATGGCGCCTTCCGCGACTTGATGCAGTTGCGCTTGGCCGAATTGTGCGGCATTCCCGCCTCGGCGCCAGCATCGGTTGTTGCACCCACGCCCACTCACGCGCGTGCCACGCGCGCAACCACCCGAAACACGCCGCGCCGCAGCTTGGTGCGGAACGTCATCACCTTGCTGCTGCACAACCCGGCACTCGGCCTTGCGATCGAACCGCCCTACCCCTTCGCCAATCTGCGCCAGCCGGGCGTGGCGCTCTTGATCGAACTGCTCGACTTGATCCACGCCAGCCCCAACCTGCGCGCCGGTGCCGTGCTGGAACATTTCAGCGACCGCGACGAGGCGGGCGCATTGGAAAAACTCGCCCTGATCGACATTCCCGGCGACGCTCGCGCCTGGCAGCAGGAAGTTCGCGATGCCCTGGAACAACTCACCCGCCAAACCCGCCAGCAGCGCATCGACGACTTGCGGGCGCAGACCGAGCTGAGCGATACCGAGAAGGACGAACTGCGCGAACTGTTGATCGCACGCGCCTGACACCGGCGCATCCCAGCAGTCGCCCAAACGAAAAGAGCCCGCTTCTTGGCCGGCTCTTTTCAGAAAGTGGTGGGCGGTACAGGGTTCGAACCTGTGACCCCTACCATGTCAAGGTAGTGCTCTACCGCTGAGCTAACCGCCCACATCGACTTCGTTCTGCGGTGTGCAACAGGGAACGAAGGGCCGCGCATTATGACATCAGCCAAAGCCGCACTCAAGCGCCGTCACGGAACGCCTTGTCAAACTCAGTCCTGCGAACGCTTGACCGGTGTCGCGGCATTGGATCCCAGATCGGCGATCTTCCACAAGGCAAGCGATGCATGACTACGCCACGGCGCCCAGCGCGCGCCGCGTTCGGCCAGTTCGGCCGGTGTCGGCACCGCATTCAGTCCATCGATGACAGCCAGACCTTTGCGCACGCCCAGATCGGCCAATGGCAGAACATCGGGGCGGCCCAAACGAAAAATCAGGAGCATTTCCACCGTCCAGCGCCCGATGCCACGCACTTTCACCAAGGCATCGATGATGGCTTGATCGTCCATCGTGCCCATGTCCGTGACACTGGGAATCTCGCCGCGCCGCTCGTGCTCGGCCAAGTCACGCAAAGCCAAGAGCTTGTTGCGCGACAAGCCACAGGCGCGCAAGGACTCGTCATCGAATCGATCCAACGCGGCCGCATGCAGCTGCGTGCTGCCGATGGTTTTCTCCACGCGGCCCACGATGGTCGCGGCGGCCTTGCCACTCAGTTGCTGGTAGCAGATCGAGCGCGCCAAGGCGTCGACGGGATCGAACGGCTGTTGCCAGCTGGGATTGGGTGTCAGGGTTTCGATGCGATCCAGCCAGCGCGCCAGACGACGGTCACGTCGCTGCAAGTGGGCGCGCGCCGCATCCAGATCAAAGCCGCGTTGTCGTTGCTCGGTCATTGTGTTACCCAAATGAATCAGGGGCGCAACGGTGTGCGCCCCTGATCGGTTTCCAACCGGCTTACTTGGGCGCGAACTCGAGTCGCACCTGCGCCGAGGCATCAGACTGCGCCGCGTCCACCACCAAGGGCTTGTAGGCATTGACCAACCAGCGCGGCAACTGGCTGATGTAGCCCATGCCACCGGGGTTGCCGTCCTGACCGCCGGGCGCGATCTGCAGCATGGTCGGGGTATCGATCATCTCGCCAATGAAGCGGCGAATTGGACCGGAGCCGAAACGGAAGCCATTGACGCTGTCAGCTCGTGCGTTGTGGCTGGCTTGATCCACCACGTCGAAACCACCTTGGCGCGAGATGCCAGGCAGGCCGGCGGCCAAATCCTGGAACGGATAACCCGCGATACCTGGCACGCTCAACGCCGGTCCAAGCACATGATCGAAGGTGATTCGATGCAGCATGCCCCAGCGGTAGTCGTTCAGATCGGTCGAACCACCGAAGGCCGGTGCGAAGGCCTCGCTGGCCAGCAGGTTCAGGCCATCGCGCACGCTACTCAACAGCACGCAGTCACGGCGCACGGCTGCTTCCGCACTGGCCAGTTCCGGCGCCACCTTGGTGAAGAAGTCCAGACCCGATGCACCCTTGCCCCCCAGCGGACCAAAGGCATCGAGTTGGAACTTCAGGCCGATGTAAGCATCGGTACCGCCGGGCAGGTAGCTGCCCAGGCCCACCTTGCTCAAGGTGTAGTCGATGGTGTTGCGAATCAGCTGACCGCGCGTGAGGGCCCAGATCGTGGCACCAACCGAGCGCGCGATTTCGTCATCACTGGGCGGAGCCAGCGCGAACGGATTGTCACCGGCATCGAAGCCCGCCTGAATACCCGTGGGCGTGGAGTAATCCCACGCCGCCAAGCGATCGAGGGCCTCGCCCAACTTGGCATCACCGTCAAGGCCACAGGCTTCGATGTTGGCGCGTGCATTGAGCACATGCGGCAGCACCAGTTCAGCATCGAGCTGTTGATTGTTGGACTGCAGCTTGGCCATGTCGGCCACGGTGATGTCACCGCGAGCCACCAGTGCCTGCATCTCGCGATCGATGCGCCCCATGCGGAAGGCCGAATGCCCCGGTGCGTAGTACAGGATGCCGCCCCCCGGGCGTACCTGATTGAGTGGGTTGTTGTCGAAGGTGGTGCCGATCGGATCGTTGTTGGCGTTGGCGATGTAGCCTTGCGCCGGGTTGATCGTGTAGGGCATCTCTTCGGGCGAGAGGATCTCGTACGGCAAGTGCTGGCCGGGATAGTGGTTGATCGGCGCCATCCATTCATTGCCACCGGTGCCGTTGCGAATGATGTACGGCGGCGCGCCATTGACCGTGCCGGCCTGCAAGTCCTCGCGAATGGGCATCTCGGCGCTGACGAAGTAGGCAAAATTGCCGAGCTTGTCGACGAAGGCAAAATTCTGCGAGCCCACGTCGAAGTCCAGCACCGCGGTGCGGAACTCTTCGAGGTTGCGGGCGCGATTGACCTTGCGGAAGGCATCCAGCTCGGTCGTGGCACCCCAGCCGGAGTACTGCACCGAGAGGCCGGTCTTGCCGGAGATGTTGACCACCGGGCCATTGTTACGGCGTGGCACGATGATGGTGATGCCGCCATTGGTGTAGCCGATGGAGTTGCTGCGCACCACGTTGTCGGCCTGACCATCGCCAATCTGATTGACGAAGTAGCTCTGGAATACCCACAACACCGGCTCACGCTGGCCTTGATAGATGGTATGCGTGGGCAGGCCATAGGAATTGAGAACGAACTGCTCCTGGAAGGTGTCGGTCACGTCCAGCGAGTTGGTGGTCAAGCCCCAGCAGAAATCGGCATTGCAGCCCAGAATCGGCCATGGCGTGCCCGGCGCGATCGAACCCACCGAGTTCATCGGTGCCGGATAGCGCGGATCGTTGGAGATCACATGCCCTTCCTGGAACAAGGTCGGGGTGTCCAGCGACAAGTGTGGGTCGTTGGCCAGGATCGGGCGGCCCGACGCGGTGTGCTCGCCACCGACCATCCACCAGTTGCTGCCGGCGCGATTTTCACGACGCTGCAGGTGCGGGGCCATCAAGGGGTTGCTGGCGATCTGCTCGCTGTAGTTCTTGGCCATGTCGAGCATGGCCGGATCGAGCATGGCCGCCGTCGGCATCGACTCGCGCACCTTGGCCCGAACGTCGGATGATGTCTCGGCACCACCGGGCACGAAGTCGTGGATGGATTGGCGTGCATCTGGCGGCGCAGAGCGATGGGTGTCGACGAAGAAGAGGGCGTTGCCATCGAAACCGGCTGCAGCTCCCGCTTGTTGATAGGCACCTAACCGGACGGTGTAATCGATGTCGAGGTCAAACGAGAGCTGGTAGGCCAGAAGCTTGCCGATCACCATGGTGTCGACCGGGTTCCAGGGATCGGCCGAGGTCAGCTCCAGCGCGCCGTACTCGATGGGCAGTGCATGGGTCTTGAGCCAGGCATTGACACCATCGGCGTAGGATTTGAGCTGGGCGCGCAGCTGCGGCGAGGTCTTGGCCCAGGATTCCCAAGCGGCGCGACGCAGGCCCAAGGTGCGCACCTGCACGTCCTGCGACAGTCCGGCCGCGCCGACCAACTCGGCCACCGTGCCACTGGCACTGCGCCGCAAGGTGTCCATCTGGAAAAAGCGCGTGCTGGCATGGTGGTAGCCCATCAGCCAAGCCGAGTCCTCATCGGTTTCTGCCGTGACTGTGGGGATACCCTCGGCGTCATAGGTGATCGTGCCCGGATGCTTCAGGCCCGGTCCCTCGATCGTGGTGGCCTGCGCCACCGCAACGCCGAGAATGGATGCGACGGCCACGGCAATCAGGGTTCGCGCGCGCCCGATCGTGCTCTGCTTGGTGTTCATGAGTCCCTCCCGTTGAAGTCGCCAATTTAGCGTACGCCGACGTAGGGTGGAAAGCCCTGAGCCCAGCGTGCGCCGAATGCGCCCATGACGCAGCGCAGCACACCGGGATTGAAGTACCGATCACCGCCGTGTGAAAGCCGAGCGTTGACCACGATTGGTCACGCCCAGCCCCACGCCCTCCTTCATGTCGCGCTGCGGCGCATTTGAGGTGGGACTCGCCGCAGGTCACAGCATGCAACGGTGAGCCGATGGCGCTGGATCGCGCCAATTTGCGCCCATGGCATGGAAACCTCAGCCCTTGGGCTTGAGGTAGTCCTCCAGCGCCTTGTTCAAGTTCGATGCCTTGAAAGCCGGCAATTGATACACCCAGTTGCCGTGGGCTTTCGAAAAGGTATCGACCTCGGCCTGAAGGTCCGCGCGCGTGGGCTTGGCTGCCGCGGTACCGGCTTCGGCTTCGGCCTCCGCGCCGGCCTCGTGCGGTTCAGACGAAACCGTGGTGCCGTCCGTCGCAGTTTCGGCTTGAGCCAGTGGGCGCGCCAGCCAGGCATCGGCAACAGCCGCATCCAGGCTCATGTCGAACTGCACCAAGGTGTGACCGTCCTGCTCCCAGGACTGGATACTCAGTTGCCGCCCATCGTTGAGTGCGAACACGGCATGACGAACCTTCTCCGGCATTGGGCGATTGGTCTTCGCGAACACATCCTCGAACGTGAGGCCGGACAGCAGACCCGCCAAGGCTTCCCGTTGATAGTTCTCGGCCAGTTCACGGCCGCGAGGAATCGGACTCAAGGCGAAGTCGGATTTCGAATCCTTGTCGCTGCGTGCAAGCTCGAAGGCTTCGCCCTGCGCCGGCTCGATGCGAACATGTGCGATGCGATTGGCGCCGACATCGATGATCTTTTTGTCCAACCAGTTCGCCGGTTTGCGTTCCACCGCGATGGCTTGATCGATCAACCAGCTTTGCGCCTGCCCGACTTCGCGCACATAGGTTCCGGTGCCGCGCACGAGGCTGTCGCCGAAAATGAGTGAGACGCTGCGCTCGGGCAGCACCAAATCCACCTGCACACCACGCGCATCGGCGTGATCGAGATCCTCGACGCCCAATTGCGGATAACGCTCCGCCAAGGCCGTCTTGGCTTCCACCCGCTGCGCAGATGCGATGGCCGTCAGCAGGGAACGCAGTCGATCCATCGCCACGGGGTAATTGTGTTTTTCCACCAGACCCCAACCCTGCTCGCCGCGCTTGAGGGTGATGGTGCTGGCGTCAGGTCCGGCCGTGTGCACACGCACCTCGGTGATCGTGTCCAACTGCTTGGTCAGATTGGCTACCAAGGGTCCCGGGCTTTCGGCGGATTCTTCCGGCGCGCGCGCGCCGGAAATCCATATCGCCGCCAAGACGGCCAGCAATGCCGCAGCCGTCATCAGGATGAGTGCCTTGGGTTTCATGGGTTGCTCCTGCGACGGCGCGTACGCCAAACCGCAACACCCAACACCAGCAGGGTGAGCAGGATGGGGACGGCAGCAATGTTGAGCAGCTTGAGCTTGCTGCCCAAGGCCTGGATGTCCTGATCCAGCTCGCGCCGCACCTGCCGCAGTTCCTTGCGCACACGCAGCTTCTCACTCTGGAACTGCAACAACTCCTCTTGCTGCTCATGGCTGAGCACGAGCGCGCCGCCCTGAGGCTGGGCCTTTTGCAGCTCCGCCAATTTGGCCTCGGTCTGCTCCAGTCGGGTTTGCAGGTCGCGCTCCTTGGCGCGGAAGCGTGCGTCGGCTTCGGCACGCAGGGTTTGCACCGTCGTGAAAGGACGAGTCGAACCGGCACGCGTGCGCACGCCGATCAGGTCGGCACTGCCAATGAGGTTGTCCACGGCATTGATGACGAAGTCGCCATTGCTGGCGAAGGCATTGACCACGCTCTGACCGAAGAACTTCTGAACCTGCGCCCACAAGCGATCAGTGAGTATGTCGGTATCGGCCACCAGGACGATGTTTGCCGGCTCTTTGCCATCGGCCAGATGGCCTTCGTCCGTGCGATCGGGGAAGGCCGTCTTGAGCGGGCCGGTCAACCGCACGGCAATGGCGTAGCGCTTACCGGTCGGGCTGAAATTGGCATAGAGCTGGTTCGGGTCCTGGGTGAAACGCAGGGTTTCGGCGCCCACGGTTGAAGCGTTGGCCGAGCTTTGCAGCAAAGGTTCCAGATGGACGCTGGCGGTATCGGCCAGACCAAAGCTGCCGGCGCTGGAGACATTGATCGTACCCAACTGAGCCGTCACGACATCCTTGGCATTGGCATCGGCTTGGGTCAGGCCAAGCACGGCCAGATGTCGCACTGGCGCTGCGCCTTGTTGTGTTTGGATTTCAAGCGCGCGTTGTGCATCAAGGACCACGCGCGTGGGGTCGTAGCTCACGCCCCAGGCCTTGAACAGCTCGGGCAGGTCCGATGCCTTGTCTTCCATCGCCGCCTGCATCGCATCCGCCGAGGTGCCGGGCGCCTGCGATTCGGCATTGGGATCGACGAACACCAGCAAGTGACCGCCGCGCAGGACAAACTGGTCGATGGCATATGTGGTATCGGCCGACAAATGCCGCGGATGAACCAGCACCAGCGCTTTCACCTCCGCATCGATGGTCTTGACGTCGGTTTGCAGGGTGCGCACATCGAACAGATTGCGCATTTCCGAATCGATCACCCAGCCTTGGGTCGGTCGTCCCGCGGCAGGATCGAAACCTTGGCCCATCGGCAGGGTGCTCATCAGGGCAACCACCGGGCGTGCCGTCTCGTCGAGGCTGGAGATCAACTTGGCCACGTCGTATTCGAGGAAGGCTTCCTTGTCCGGCTGGAAGAAGGGAATCGCCGCCTCCTGCCCAACCGCATTGCTGCCGCTGAGTCCGAAGAACAGCTTGTCACCACTATTGCCCACCGGCACCGCGGTCAAACCGGCCGCGGTAGCGCGATCCTCGTCCTCGGAAAATGCCTGTGGATCGATCACCGTCAGGCGCAGCTTGCCCGAAGAACGGGCAGCCATTTCTTCCAACAGTTCCCGCACGCGCTCGGCGTAGGTGCGCAAGGGCGCGAGGTCGCGTGCGGCATGATCGGAATAGTAGAAGGTAAGGTTGACCGGCTCGTCCAGCTTGGCAAGGATCGCGCGCGTGCCGTCGGTGAGGGTGTAGAGCCGGTTTTCCGTCAGGTCCAGTCGTGCACCACGGAACAGCGCGCCACTCAACACCAGCAGGGCAATGAAGAGCAGCGCCAGAGCAAGCAGCGCAACACCGGTCGAAAGTCGACGTTGAAGAAGATTCATGCGGTCACCTCAATCGGCTTTGCGCACACCCACCACCAGCGCGCAGGCGATGAGCCAGAACACGATGGTGAGCAGGAAATACAGGACATCACGCACATCCAGAACACCCTTGGCGATCGCGCCAAAGTGCGTCAGGAAGCTCAGGCCCGCGATGGCATCGACGACGCCCTGCGGGAAGATCGCGCCAATGAATTCCAGTACCAATGGAAAGCCCGCCAGCAACAGTACGAAACACACCACCACCGTCAGGATGAAGGCGATGACCTGGTTGCGCGTAGTGGCTGAAAGACAGGCTCCAACAGCCAGAAAGGCACCGGCCATCAAGGCGCTGCCGAGGTAGCTGGCCACGATCACGCCATTGTCTGGATCGCCCAGATAGTTGACCGTGATCCAGATCGGAAACGTGAGCAACAAGGCGATGCACAGGAACGCCCAGGCCGCCAGAAACTTTCCAGCCACCGCCTGCCACAAGGTGATGGGCAAGGTCAGCAGCAATTCGATCGTGCCGCTCTTGCGTTCCTCGCTCCATAGTCGCATCGATACCGCCGGCACCAGAAACAGGTACAGCCAAGGATGGAAACTGAAGAACGGTTGCAGGTCGGCCTGCCCGCGTTCGTAAAAACCACCGAGATAGAAGGTGAAGGCGCCCGCCAACACCAGATAGATCACAATGAAGACATAGGCCACGGGGGTGGCGAAATAACTCGCCAGCTCGCGCCGAAAGACCGCTCGCATCGGGCTCATGCGGCCTCCTTGGTGTGCTTGCCGGCGGTGATGTCGCGAAACACTTCATCGAGACGACCACGTTCCAGTTCGATGCCACTGACCTGCACGTTCTGGCTGCGCAAGAAGGCGTCCACACGCGGGAAAATGGTCTGTCCGGCACGCGGGAACACGGTGATGCGGCCGCTCGGTGGATCGAACTCGACCTGTGCCACGCCCTCGATGCGTGTCAACGCATCTTTGAGCGCCAGGGGTTCTGCAGCGAGCAGCGAAACCGCGCCATGGAAGCGCGAGCGCGCCTCCAGTTCGGCGGGTGTGGCGTCGGCCAGAATGCGCCCCGCGGCAATGATGATGGCGCGACTGCAAACGGCGTGGACCTCTTCCAGGATGTGCGTGGAAATGATGATGGTGCGCTCAGCCGCCATCGACTGGATCAAGCCGCGGACTTCGTGCTTCTGATTCGGATCAAGACCATCGGTCGGTTCATCCAGAATCAGCGCACGCGGGTCGTGAAGGATGGCCTGCGCCAGTCCGACACGGCGTCGGAAGCCCTTGGACAAGGTTTCGATGCTTTGCGCCAACACCGACTCAAGCTGCAAGCGCCCGATCACATCATCGAGTCGTTGACGACGTTGGGCATCCCGCAGATCGCGCACGTTGGCGACGAAATCCAGAAAGCCACGCACCGTCATTTCACCATAACTGGGTGCGCCCTCGGACAAGTAACCCAAGGCGCGACGCGCCTCGATCGATTGCTCTCGCACATCGAAGCCACAGACCCGTGCGGTACCTGCACTGGGTTCGAGGAATCCGGCAATCATCTTCATGGTGGTGGACTTGCCGGCACCATTGGGCCCCAGAAAGCCCAGCACCTGTCCTGGTTCGACCCGGAACGAAACACGATCCACGGCGTGCAATCGTCCCCAGGTCTTGCTCAGGTTTGTTGCTTCAATCATCTCGTTCTCCCGTTGGACCCGGCGTGACGATCCAAAGGGAACGAAACGCCAAGGCGCCGCCCAAATACCACGAAGCTAAAGAAAAGTTCCGCGCTCGGCGCGCGTATGGCAGAGGCGATGTCCGTGACTCGGACATGCAATGGTCTGGCAGCGGCCCTCGCTGCCAGACCGGAACACCGTGGTGTCGAGACTTACTTGATCGGCCAGTAGACGCGGAATTGTGCGTCCTCGGCGGCGGTTTCCTCGATCTCGGTGAGGTATTCCTCGAACGGACGATCCTGCACCTGCTCGGCATAGGCCGCGGCATAGGAGCGCAGTTGATCGCGAATCAAGGGCAGAGCTGCTGGATGACCGCGATAGGTAGCCATGAGCACACGCCCACCGTAACTCTGACCAGCGTGCACGTTGTCGGGAAGTTTCAAACCTTCCAGCGCCCGTGGCGGGGTCAGAACAGGTGCCTGCGGTGCGGCGGCGTCCGTCGCTTCGGCAGGTGCCGGCACTGCCGCCTCGGCCACCGAAGCACTCGGCGCTTCGGCCGGCGCGGCTTGCGGGTCGATCACTTCCGGCCGCTTGACCGGGATGGCCACGTCAAACTCGTACTTGTCCGAACCGAAGTTGGTGGTGATGAGTCGTGGCGGCGCGGCCTCCATCAAATCGTTGGCCTTGATCGTGGCACGAATGTCCTTGAGCGCCACGTCCATGGCGTTCTCGACCGCGGTGATGTTGCGATCGGCCGTGGTGCTGATGAACAGCACATTCACCGGTGCAATCGTGGTGTCCTGCACATCGAGATTGCGGTAATCGAAGTTCGGCATCGAGGCCAGCAAGTTGCCGATGTTGGCCAAGCTGCGCTTGACGTCGTCGCCCACGGTCCGATCGACGTACAGACCGGCGTAGCGACCGGCCAGGCTCCAGCCGTAATCGATCGTGAACTTCCAGTTGATCTGGACGATCTTGCCGTCCTGATCGAAGGTCAGCACATGGTTCTTGTTACGACCATAGGCATCGTTGTAGACCGTGTACTTGATATGGTCGTCCTGCTCGCTCTCGGTGATGTGCCAACTGCCGGTCCCGAACTCCTTGCGCGTGGACACATAGTCCAAGCGCGCGCCGACGCCCCGATCCGGCCCCGAAAGTTCGTATTGAACCTGTGGATCATGCTGACGCAGCGGATTCCAGTTGGCGAAGTGCTTGAAGGTATTCAGGGTGTCATAGACCTGACGCAGCGGATGGCTGGTATCAGTACTGTGTTGCACCGAACGGTGATCCGGCAGGAACAGGCCCACCACCACAAACAACACTGCCACGATCACGACGGATGTCAGCAACTCAAGAAAACGGGTCATTCGGAACTCTCCGGGGGCCTTTTGTTCACCAGCTTTGGGTGCAACGCCGCACGGCCACGCGCGCGCGGTGCAGGCTGTGAAGAATAGCGGAAGCGCGCACGGGCCGCACGCATCGCCCTACTTTTGCGTCAGGCGGGTCAATTTTGATGACTCCTGCACGGTTTCGCGCCTCGATGAGCCGTTCAAACCAGCTTCAATTCCAAGGCTTTGAGAACCGCTCGGGTACGGTCGCGCACCCCGAGTTTGGACAGGATGTTGGATACATGATTCTTGACCGTGCCCTCGGCCACGCTCAAGGCATGGGCGATCTCGCGGTTGGAATAGCCGCCGGCCATGAGCCTGAGGATCTCGGTTTCACGGTCGGTCAAGGGGTCGGGTTGATCGAGGCTAAGGAAGGCGTTGTGCAAGGACTCCACGCCTTCCAGCAGGCGCTGGGTCATGGCCGGCTGCAAGAGCGAGTCCCCGGCCGCCACGGCCTGAATGGCCTCCACCAATTGTTCGAGCGAGACATCCTTGAGCAGGAAGCCACGCGCGCCAGCCTTCAGGCCAGCCAGCACCAACTCATCATCATTGAAGGTGGTCAGGATGATGGTCGGCGGCAAACCGGGGCCGGATGCCAGGGCCTGCATCGCCTCGATGCCATTCATCCCCGGCATGCGCAGGTCCATCAGCACCACGTCCGGTTGATGCTGGGCAATGACCTCCAGCGCCTGTCGCCCATCGCTGGCTTCGGCCACCACGCGGATGTCGGTGGACAGATCCAGCAAGGATCGAACCCCTTGGCGCACCAAGGTTTGATCATCGACCAGGCAGACGCGGATCATGGCGAGTTCTCCAGAGGTAAATGGGCATCCAGCGCGAACCCACGGTGGGCATGCGCACCAACGGTCAGGCGCCCGCCATACTCTGCCAGACGTTCGCGCATGCCGCGCAGGCCATTGCCAAAAGCGGCCACATCACCACCCCGACCATCGTCGTGGGCCTGCAGCACCACGGCATCGACTTCGCGCACCAAGCGGATCCAGAGGTTGTCGGCTTCGGCATGACGCACGGCATTGGTGATGACTTCCTGAGCACAGCGCAACACCACCTGGGCACGCAATGGATCAGACAACACCAGAGAATCGGGCATGTCCAGATGAATGTTCAGGGACGGCACGCCTTCGATCAGCGCCTCCAGGGCTTCACGCAGGTCGATGGCGGCACCGTCCCGCAACTGACTCACCGCTTCACGCACATCGGTCAGCAACAACTTGGCCAGAAACTTGGCCTGCTGGACGTGTTCGCGCGCCTTGCCCTCGACCAGGTGCGTGGCCACTTCCAGATTGAGGCTGAGGGCGGTGAGGTGATGTCCCAGAAGGTCGTGCAACTCACGCGAGATGCGCACGCGCTCGTTCAAACGTGTCGATTCGGCCAGCAAGGCGCGGGTGGCGTGCAATTCGGAAATCAGGCGTCGCTGTTCTTCGCGCGCCTGGGTCTGCTGCAAGGCGACCAAACCGGTGACGAAAGCAACGGTCGAATAGCCGACGTAGAACAAGGCCTGCAGGAAGGCCTCGACCAGACTGAAGTCGGCACGCCCAGAAAACACCGGAACCAAGGCCAAGTGTTGTACCACCAGCCAGATCAGGCCCACACGCAAGCCCAACACCCACGGCAGGATGCCAGCGATCACCAACAGCAAGCCGCCACCCAGGCCGCTGTTGGAAAAATGACTGACGGCGATCGCGCAGGTGGTGATGACGGCCAGCAAGCCGATGTCCAGAGGGCGATGCCGACCATGGCCCAGTCGACGCGTCAGAACCCAATAGCCGGCACCGAACACGACATAGACGATACGCCAGGCAATCAGGTCGGCGCGCGACAGGCCATCGTGGTAGTACCAGCTGTTGAGCACCAAGGGGATGCCGACGCAGGCCCAGGTGAACAGGCCGGCGTAGCGCAGCAACTGGGTGTGGGTCAGGTGTGCAAACATGCGCCAATCATAGGCCTTGCTGCTATCCGCACGGCCTGCCGAAGGTCATGGCCCGAACACACTCAGTGCCGGCGTCCGGGGTCGCCATGGCAATGCTTGAACTTCAGCCCCGAACCACACGGGCAGGCGTCGTTGCGACCGGGCCCTGCCGCTCGGCGCACCGGCGTGTGGACGCTGCGCTCATCGATCGAGACCAGGTGCAGCTCGTGCAGAAAAGCGGGAAGATCCGCAATGAGTTCCAGACGATCGTCCAGATTCATCGGCTCCGGTGCGCCATCGTCTTCTTCATCCCACAGATCCTCTTCATCGAACGCATCCTGTTCCGATTCACCGGCGTCGTCGGTCAGCTCGCTGGGTTCAATCGGAGCGTCCAACGCCTCCTCGAACCGAGGCTCGATCGCTGAGGGATCGAAATCGTCGTCATCCAACGTCACGTCCCAGTCATCGCCCTCGACATGCGCCAAGTCCACGATGTCGATGAACTGCCACTGCAGCGCCTCGTTGCGGTTGATGCGTTGCGCCCAAGCGTCCTGCCTGAGGCTGCAGCCGACGAGGAAGCCCGCAGCCCAGGCCGCGCCAATCGGAAATTCTTCGGGTATCGGCGCTTCGTCCACCGCCGCCGCATCCGCCTCGGCTTCTGACGCCATGGGAAACGAGATCAAGGGCAGCAAATCGGTGATGTCGCCGTCGGGTGTGCGGACGAGACGCTTGCCGATGAAGGCCCAGAAAGCGGCCAGCAGATCATGCAGTTCGTCCGAAACCGGCGTGGTCATGCCGTCCAGAACGACGGGCATGACTTCGTCCAGCGTCACATCGGCGCCCGGTGCCAACCAAGCCGAACAAAACAATCCATCGACGCCTTCCACCGGCATGCTGTCGGAATGCTGCATGCGATCGAACAAGAGGCTCTGCAGGCGCTCGACCGCTGCACCATCAAAGTTCGCGGGCGTGGATTTGCTGGGTTTTGGAGGGGTAATGGCAGGCATCGCGGTCTCAATAAGCAAATTCGGAAAATACGGGATCCACCTGCCCCTTCCATGGGCCATGGAACAGCTCCAGCTTGCGCTCGGCTGGGGTTTGGTTGGCCAGCGCCAGTTCAAACAAGGGGTCCAGGAACTTGCTTTCATCGGCACCACATCGACTGTGCCGCGCGCGCCGCACCAGGCCGGCGCGCGCGATCTCCAGCGCCGCCAGCGCCAGTTCGCGCACGCTGGCTGAGCGGAACGGCAGTTTCAAGCCCAGCCGAGGCACACCATCGCGCAGGGCGTGGCGCTCGGCGCGACTGAAATCACGCACCAAGTCCCAAGCCGCATCCAAGGCGGCATCGTCGTACAGCAAGCCCACCCAGAACGCAGGCAGGGCGCACAGGCGATTCCACGGGCCACCATCGGCACCGCGCATTTCCAGATAGGTTTTCAGTCGCACTTCGGGGAAGGCGGTGGTCATGTGGTCCGACCAGTCGCGCAAGCTCGGGAGTTCACCCGGCAAGATCGGTAGCCGTCCCGCAAGAAAATCGCGGAAACTCTGACCGGACGCATCCAGATAGTCGGCCCCGCGATGCACGAAGTACATCGGCACATCGAGCAGGTAGTCGACATAGCGCTCGAAACCGAAACCTTCTTCGAACACGAAGTCGAGCATGCCGGTGCGATCCGGATCGGTGTCGGTCCAAATGTGAGAGCGATAGGACAGATAGCCATTGGGCTTGCCTTCGGTGAACGGCGAATCGGCGAACAAGGCCGTGGCGATAGGCTGCAAGGCCAAACCGACGCGGAACTTCTTCACCATGTCCGCTTCGCTGGCAAAGTCGAGGTTGACCTGCACCGTGCAGGTGCGCGTCATCATGTCCAGCCCCAACTGGCCGCGCTTGGGCATGTACTCGCGCATGATGCGGTAACGCCCCTTGGGCATCCAGGGCATGTCCTCGCGACGCCACTTGGGTTGAAAGCCCATGCCCAGAAAACCAAGGCCAAGCGGCTCGGCCACGGCCTTGACCTCGTCCAGATGGCGCGCGGTCTCGCTACAGGTTTCGTGGATGTCGCTCAAGGGTGCGCCGGAAAGCTCCAGCTGCCCCGCCGGTTCCAGTGACACCGAGGCCTGATCGCGTGACAGACCAATGATGTGGCCGTGTTCCTCGATCGGCGCCCAACCAAAACGCGTCAGGCCCTGTAGCAGGGCTGCGATCCCACGCTCGCCCTCGTAGGGCGGAGGCCGCAGAGCCAAACCCGATTCCGAATCGGCCACCGCGTTGTAGTAGCCGAACTTCTCGTGCTCGGTGCCGATGCGCCAATGTTCTCGGGCCTTGCAGCCCTCGGCCAAGGACTGGATCAACTGCTGCCGATTTTCGATCGGCGAATCCTTGGCATGGCTGGGTCCGGACATGGTGCACCTCGTTGGCGGACAGCAAGGATGGTGGCGAGACCACGCCAACACAAGGGATCAATCAATACGCCCGAATTTCAGCCCAGACCGCCCCGCAACGTGCAGCCGGACATCGCACGATTGATCCACGCCCACACTGCCCGTATCGTGGCGCGATGAGTACCCTAACCGCTAACACACGCGAAGAACTCGCCAATGCCCTGACTCACGGACTGGCCGCAGCCGTCGCACTGGCGGCGGGATCGGTCTTGATCACCTTGGCCAGTCTTCAGGGCGACGGCTGGCAACTGGCCAGCGCCATCGTATTCTGCGCCACCTTGGTGTTGTTGTATGTGGCATCGACCCTCTACCACGCCATTCCCCACCCGATCGCCAAGGCACGGCTCAAGGTCTTCGATCACTGCGCGATTTACGTCTTGATTGCGGGCACCTACACGCCATTTACCTTGATCGGCCTGCGCGGGGCCTGGGGTTGGAGCCTGTTCGCGGTGATCTGGACGCTGGCCGTGGCGGGCGTGGTGTTCAAACTTTTCTTTACCGGCCGCTTCAAGCTGCTATCGACCTTGATCTACATCGCCATGGGCTGGCTGGTGCTGGTAGCCATCGTCCCCATGACGCGGGCGCTCGACGCCTGGGCTCTGGGCTGGCTGTTTGCCGGCGGCATAGCCTACACCGCCGGAACGTTTTTCTACATGAGCCGGCGCATTCGCTATGCGCACGCCATCTGGCATGGCTTTGTGATCGGCGGCAGCGCCTGCCACTTTCTTGCCGTGGCCAGTCAGGTTCTGGCCTGATCGCGTAAAACAAAACGCCCCGCACAAGCGGGGCGCCGAGGTGATCCCGATCGAGCGGGCTCAGGAATCGAAGTTGCCGCTGAAGATGACGCCGTCGTTCGGATTGGCGATGCCGTGGTCACTGGCACCGGCATCGGCTTCAAATGAGATCGCGGAAATGACCTCGGAGGGAGTCAAGCCCGGTGATGCTGTGTCTGGCAGCCCACGCGGACCCGGCAGCAAGGTAAACAACAAGGCGACCGCAGCCACGCCCGCCGCCACGGAAAAACCACCGCGCAACATCGTCGCCGAACGACTGATCGGCGCCACGCGCGCGCGTTGCAAGGCCTGCGAAAGCAGACGGGCGTCCGGTGCCAACTCAGCCACGACGCGGGTGATCGCGGCGGCCGTGGTGGACGTGGCAACGCGATCGATCGGTGCCATCTCGTCCGCCGGCCAGCCGTAGCCGGTCAGCACGGCCTCGATGTCTTCGGCCAGCGCGTCGTCCAGCGCCGGCTCACGCCGCGCTGCGCCACGATACAGAGCCTTGATTCGTGCCTCGTCCATGTCAATCCTCCAAACCCGCATCCTTCAATCGCGCTCGAACCTCGTCCAGGCCGCGATAAATCAATTTGCGCGCCGCGTCCAAAGTCAAGCCACAGGCATCGGCCGCTTCCTGCAAACCAAACCCTTCCAGATACAACTGCAAGGGCCGTCGCCGCCTCGCCGGCAACTCCGAAATGCAACGCGCTACCGCTTCCACCGCACGACGATCCGATGCCATGTGCTCCGGCCCAGGGGTACTGGACCGCAACTCGATGCCATCGTCCACATCGGGTAGTGGATCGGCAGCACGCACCTGCGCGCGCCGAACCGCATCGATGATGGCCGTGGCGACCACTCGCTGGATATAAGACGCAGGCAGGTCCGCGTTTGGGTCACGCTCGATCACCTTCCAGAGCCGGATGCGCACCTCCTGCTCGACGTCATCAGCATCAATTCCATGCAAATTCAACGAATTGGAAGATATCTGGGCGCGAATACGTCCAGCAAAGCGATCCAGGATTTCGCGTAAACGCTGACTCATGCGATGTTGCCGTTCAGCTTCGCGCGTGTTCTGAAGCCACCGGCAGGGATTGCCAGAGGCTGTCGAACTGACTGCGCGTACCGCTCCGAGCCGGCAGGTAGCGATCACACAGGTACAGCGGCCGGGCCTTGGCCTCCATGTACAGGCGACCCAGGTACTCGCCGATCACGCCCAGCGCCACCAACTGCACCCCGCCCAGAAACAGCATCACCGCCATCAGCGAGGGATAGCCGGCCACCGGATCACCCCAGATCAAGGTCTTGGCGATGATCCATGCGCCAAAGGCAAACGCTGCCACGGCGGTCATCACGCCCACATAGGTCGCCAAACGCAAGGGCGCGGTGGAAAACGAGGTGATGCCTTCCAGCGCAAAGTTCCACAGTTTCCAGTAGTTGAACTTGCTGGCACCGGCCTGACGCGGGTCACGTCGATAGGGCAAGGCCACGTTGCGGAACCCCACCCAGGCGAAGATGCCTTTCATGAAGCGCTGGCGTTCACGCAGCCCGCGCAGGGCCTCGGTCGCGCGCCGCGACATCAGCCGGAAGTCGCCCGTGTCGGGCGGAATCGGTGTCGTGGAAAGACGACGCATCACGCGATAGAACGCGGCTGCCGTCGCGCGCTTGAGCCAGCTTTCGCCATCGCGCGCCAATCGCTGTCCATACACCACATCGAAGCCTTCCCGCCATTTGGCCAGGAATTGCGCGATCAGTTCCGGTGGATCTTGCAGGTCCGCGTCGATCACCACCGTCACATCGGCATCGACATGGTCCAGACCTGCCGTCAATGCGGCTTCTTTTCCAAAGTTTCGAGCCAACTTGAGGCCAGCCACGCGCGCATCCTGCGCCGCCAACGCCTCGATCATCGTCCAGGTGGCATCGCGGCTGCCGTCATCGACATAGAGCACGCTGGCGGCAACGTCGAGGCGTGCAAACACGGCCAGCAAGCGCGCGTGGAATTGCTCCAGCACGGCGGCTTCGTTGTACGCCGGAACCACCACCGCCATGGTGATCTGGCCTGTTGATTGATTCAGATCCATCCAGAGCCTCCCGCAGGACCGCGCATGTTAGCGTGTGCGCGGCTTGGACTCGCAACAGGCCTGCAACCAAGTCGGGCCACCCAACTGTCGCACCTGTCGCTCGATCCAGGCACGGCGGCGTAACTGATAGGCGCTCGGAGCATCCACGTGGAACCGTTTGGGATTGGGCAAGACTGCGGCCAAGGCCGCCGCCTGACGCGCACTCAGGTTTGCCGCCGATACCCCGAAGAATCGCTGCGCCGCAGCCTGTGCACCATAAACACCATCGCCGAATTCGACGATATTGACGTAGACCTCGAGGATCCGCCGCTTGCTCCACAACAGCTCGATCGCCAGCGTGTAGTAAGCCTCGATGCCCTTGCGCAACCAACTGCGCCCATCCCATAGGAACAGGTTCTTGGCGAGCTGCTGGCTGATGGTGCTGGCACCGCGCATCTGTCCGACCGAACCTCGCCGCGCCAGCACACTCGAAATCGCATCAAGGTCAAAACCGTGGTGATTCGGAAAGTTCTGGTCCTCGGCGGCCACCAAGGCAATGGGCAACTGCGGTGAGATCCGTTCCAGATCCGCCCACTGATACCGCAGGATGAAGCCCGGTTCGTTACGCCCTTGCCACTGGCGCGCCAGCATGTAGGCACTGGTGGGTGGATCGATGAAGGCCAACGCGATCACCGGCAACAGGCTCAGCAGCCATGCCAAGGCAAGCCAGCGCAGAAGCCGCCAACGCAGCTTGCGACGACGCTGCGGCCTGTTTGTCATGGCGCCCCCACCTCGTCCATCTTGTCGACCGATCACCGTGTCCCCATAGTCTCAGCACTCCGTGCCAAACACCATGACTTCCCCATGAGCCAGCGCCATCCCGACGTTCTGCACCGCTTTCTGATCGAAGGCACACCCGTGCGCGGCGTCTTGGTGCGCCTGGATGAAAGCTGGAATGCCATCCGCGCCCGCAGCGACTATCCGCCCGCGGCGGCGAAGTTACTGGGCGAGGCCATGGCAGCCGTGGCCCTGTTCGGCGGCCACACCAAGGTCGAAGGCCGTCTGTCGCTGCACCTCAAAGGCAGCCAGAACCTGCGCACGGTGTTCGCCGAGTATGGCTACCCCGGCGTGCTGCGGGGTTTGGCGCATTGGCAGGACCCGATACCGACCAGCCTGTCACCACGGCAATTCGGAACCGATGCGGTGCTCGCCATCACAGTCGAAACCGAGGTGCCCGGACAAGACGAGCCGGTACGTTATCAGGGTCTGGTGGATCTGGACGCACCGACCCTGGCGCAGGCCTGCGAACGCTACTTTTCCCAGTCCGAGCAATTGCCCACACGTCTGATCCTGGTTGAACAAGGCACCCAGGTCGCCGGTCTATTGCTGCAAGTGATGCCAGGCGCGGATCCGGACGATGCACTCTGGATCGAACTAGGCGCTCTCCTGGACACGCTCAGCGCGCAGGAGCTGGTCGAGTTGCCGGCGGAAACCCTGCTGTATCGGCTGTTCCACGAGCGTGGCGTGCGCCTGCTGGCAGAACAGAGCCTTGCGTTCGACTGCACCTGCTCGCGCGAGCGCGTGGCGCAGATGCTGCGCGGACTGGGCGAGGATGAGGCCACGGCCGCCCTGCAAGATGGCCACGCGTCGGTGGTCTGCGAGTTCTGCGGACAGACGTATCGTTTTGATGCCATCGACATCCGCACGCTGTTCAGTGCACCCATGCCGGAACACGACACCCGCCAATGAGGCGCCTCACGAAGCCGCCTGTCCGGCGCTGATGATCGCGTGCACGGAGGCCGGACGCGCCAGCAGAAACCCTTGTCCACTCACCTCGCCCAGGCGCTTGACTTGTTCAAGCTGACTCGCGGTCTCGATGCCTTCGGCAATGACTTCCAGCCCGAGTTCATGCCCCAGGGCGTGGATGGCGCGCAGCAAGGTTGGCGCATTGGCCCGCAGTGGGTTGTCGAGCGGATCGATGAAGGATCGGTCGATCTTGATCGCCTGCAAGGGGAATTGATGCAGGTAGCTGAGTGAGGAGTAGCCGGTACCGAAGTCATCCAGCGCAATCGAAATTCCGTAGCGACGCATCTCGTCCATCACCACGCGACTTTGCCGTGGATCCTCCAGCAGTGCGCTTTCGGTGATCTCGATGCGCAATTGCGCGGGATTGAAACCGGCGGTATCCAGACGCCGCAACAAGGTATCGACGAACAGCGGCGTCCGCAGATGCCGCGCACCGACATTGATGCCAAGGTAAGCATGTCTGCCCAGGAGCGGTTCGGCCAGAGCGAACGCCGCCTCATAGACCTGCCAGTCGAGTGCCTCCATCAAACCGGACTCTTCTGCCTGCGACAAGAAGCGCGCCGGCTCCACCACCCCGTATTGCGGATGCCGCCAACGCATCAGGGCTTCATAGCCCACGACCTTGCCACTGCCGAGCGCAAAGATCGGCTGGAACACCGGCTCGAATTCACGCCGCGCAAGGCCGCGTCGCAACTGCTCTTCGGTCTCCACCTGCAGCAAGACCTGTCGGCGCAAGTCCTCATCGAACACCTCGAATCGGTGCCGACCGCTGGCTTTCGCCCGATACAAGGCGGCATCGGCATCGCGCAGCAGTTCTTCGGCGGTGCGGTAATGCGGCTGCACGAAGGCGATGCCGATACTGACCGAACTGAAAATATCCTTGCCAGCAATGCGCATCGGCTCATCCATCGCCGCAATGACACCGCTCGCAACCTCGGTCGCGTGCGCACGCGTCATGCCAGCATCCAGCAAGACCGCGAACTCGTCGCCACCCAGTCGCGCAATCATGTCGCCGCCTTCCAATTGCGCCCGGATTCGGGTGCCTGCCAGCTTCAGCAACTCGTCACCGACCAGGTGACCGAGCGAGTCGTTGATGACCTTGAATCGATCGAGATCGAGAAACAGCACGGCGAACTCGGCACCTGCGTCGCGACGATACGCATCCAGCGCCTGCGACATGCGGTCCAGCAGCAAGGTTCGATTGGGCAAGCCGGTCAGGCCGTCATGCAGCACCGCGTGGCGCAGGCGCCGCTCCGCCAGCTCGCGCTCGGCGATTTGATCGCGCAAGGTGTTGTTGATCTTGGCCAAGGCGTCCGTGCGCTCGGATACGCGACGCTCCAGATGGATGTTGGCCTCCCGCAACGAATCCGCCTGTTGCTTGCGTTGCAACGCATTGGCGATGTGGTAGGAGACAAAGATCAGGATGTCCTGATCGCGCTGGTCAAAGTGATGACTGTCGTCATAGCTCTGCGTGGCCATCACACCGACCGCGCGATCGTCGTAGATCAGGGGCACGCCAAGCCAGGTCACCGACAGGACTCCGATGCTGTGCAGCTCGCCGCAGGCTTGCAAGCGCGCAATGGCGGGGCGATCAGCCAGCAAGGGCTTGGCGGTTCGCAAGACATACTCGGTCAATCCGCGTTTCAGGGTGCGCGAGGGCCGCACCGGCTCACGCTCATCGACCGAGTATGGAAAATGCAGGTGCTCGCCATCATCCGAGAGCAAGGCGATATAGAAGTTGCGCGCTGCCACCAAGCCACTGATGACGCCGTGCAGGGACTGGTAGAAACTCGTGAGGCTGGCGCTGGTGGAGCCCAATTCGGCGATCTTGAACAAAGCCGCTTGCAGGCGTTCCGCCCGTTCGCGTTCGGAGACCTGCAAACGCAGGGCATCGTTGGCCGCACGCAGTTCCTCGGTACGTGCACGTACGTGCAGTTCCAGGCGTTCGTGAGCCCGCAGTCGGTCCAGTGCCGTGGCCACGTGCTGAGACACGAAGGTCAACAAGGCTCGATCCTTGTCCGCGTAATGCCGTGACGGGTCGTAACTTTGTACAACCAGAGCGCCGAAAGCCAGGCCTTGGCGCAGGAGCGGCACGCCCAGCCAATCCTCGCAATGCGGGCCGTAACCGTCCGCCGGAAGCTCATGATCCAACAACAAGGCCTCGGACGGGCCCATCAAGGTCTTGCCGTGCTGGATCACCCACCAGGTCAGGGATCCGCGCCATTCCTCAACCGAGTAGACAGTCCCTTCGTGCGGGGCTTCATCACGGCAATCCCGGAAATACGGCAAGGTAATCAGTTGACTGTCGCCGTCGTAAAGGGCGATGAAGAAATTCTCGGCGTAAGTGAGTTCGGCGACGATGGCGTGGATGCGATGCAGGACTTCATCCATGTCGCGTTCACCGCTCGCCAGGTCGGCGATCTGGTACAAGGCACGCTGGAGCTTCTCGGCTTCGGCCAACTGGTCCATGGCCAAATGCAGGCGCTCCATCTCGAGCGCATCCGGAAGTCGGTGTGCGAGCACGTCGCAGGCATCGACGAAGTTCTCGTCAGCATCCTGATTCGCGCTTCCCGCAAATCGGCTCACCAAAACACCCACGCGATCGCCTGCATCCTGCAACGCGCGCGCCGACCATGTATCACGAGAAACGCTCTGATGACTGTCCCAACACGCGTTCGCGAGGGCTGTTGCGATGGCGGTGTCACACTGGCCCACCCCATCAACGCAACGCAATCCCCCGTCGGGTGATGCCACAAACACGGCGTGACCCACCACACCGGCGTGGGCCTGTGACCATGTCAGCAAGGATTCCAGCAAGGTCCGAACACGATTGCCCGAGAGCAACAGCGCCTTTCGTGTAAGCCCCGGCCCTGTTTGCGCCAGCCGAGTTGCCGCATTCGCGTTGGATTCCTGCATGGCTGGTCGTCCCGTACGTCGCCGTTATCACTGAACCGACCACACCCCCTTGGAATGATCGCTGCAACGCGGCTTCAAGCGTACTGCATCCATGACACCGACGGCGATGCGCAATCGTCTACGAGGCGCATCCAACGTGCGCCGCCACAACCTTTCAGAAGCCTGTCCAGCGCCTTGAAACGGCATCCGACCGCGCATTCACAATTGTTAAATGCCAGTAAAATCATTACAATGGAAATCGCTACATCAGCTGCCGGCGACTGCGGAACCTCACCGGCGCCTACGGGTCTCATCTTGGTCATGCCTGCGCAATCTGCCCATTGCTCCTCGCCGCTCCGACGCCTGTCCATGGCGCTGGCACTGGCGTTGATGGTCAATACCGCGCCTCAGGCCCAGGCACTGGGCACCCTGATCGAACCCTCGTCCGAGAACCAACACGTCGTGCCGGTGTGGAATACGCACAGCGGCAAAGTGGAAGCCCTGTTGCTTCTGGAACCAGACGCCACGACCGATCGCGCGCTCGATCGCGTGCTGGCGCGCGGCTCCAGCGTGCCCGGTGTCGGCTTGGGCATGACCCTGAACGATGGCAGCCGCCTGCGCACCAGTCTTGCACCCGAAACCAATACAGGTTTGGCACTGCTGTGCAGCCAAGGCATCAATGTGGCCATGGCCTTGGGCAGCTTGAGCGAACAATGCCTGCTGACCAATGTCGGTGCGGGTGACGACCTTGCCTTGCCAAGCAGTCGCAAGCCTGGGCTCAGGCTCGACAATCAGTGGCGTTCGGCTGGTGGAAGTCTGGATCTGAACTTCGGCCTGTCCTGGCTCAAGGCGCCGCTGCACGGTGTGGCGGTGCCCGAGGTTCCGACCCTGCCGGCAAGCCAAACGGTCTTCCCCACCCTGCCCAACCTCTTGCCGTCCAGTCTGGGCGAACTGAGCCTTCGGCAGGTGCATTGGAGCGGCGTGCTGAATTTGCCTGAACAACGCTGGGTTTCGCTCGGCGGCAGCGCAAGTACCCAGGTCCTGGAGAGTTTTGTCAGCGCACCACTGCGCTGGGACAGCGCCACGCTCAGCGTCGGCGTGGGATTCCGTGGTCTCAGCGGGCGTCTGGTCGGGCGCCTGATCGAACTGCCTGCCGGACAGGGTACTTACAGTGGCCTCGATCTGGGCCTGAGTTGGCGCACCCCTTGGCAGGGTGAATTGAGTATCGGCGCCCAGAATTTACTCAACCAGAAGCCCGACACCAGCAAGTGGCCACTCAACGAACTGCCGGCATTGGAGTTGCCTGCCGGGCGCACGCCCTACGTGCGCTACAAGCAGGATCTTTGATCCGATTCAGTCTTCTGCGGCTGTCGCAGCCTGCGGCTTGCCCGCCATCTCGGGCGTGATCTTGAGAATCGAATGCCGCACTTCGCGTGACAGGATCAGGCGCGAGTCGTTGGCCCATGCCACCAGTTCGTCACCAAATGCGAGTTTCCCAGCCTCATCCACACGCACCAGCTTGAGTTCGCGCAAGGTGGCAATGAAGCCACGGAACAAGGATCGATCGAAGAATTCCGGCGCGGCCGGCGCGTACAGCAGGGCCAGACGCTGGGCGGTCAGGTGGCACAGGTTTTCCAGTTCCCCCGTACTCACCGTGCCCGAGCCATTCTTCACCAGCACCGCCACACCGATGTAATAGCGTTCGAAGGCCTGCATCACCGAGTTGGCGATCACCCGCAGGCAGAACACTTCATCGGTCTGGCCCGGCCCGCGCTGCAACTGCCCGTCGCTGGCGCGCGCTTCCAGCAGGCCGCGTTCGACCAGGACATCGATGGTGACCTCGACCTGTGCCGCAAAGCCGTCCGCATCCCACGGCAGGAACAATTCACGCCGCAAGAATGGATAGACCAACTGCCCCAGGCGCACGACGCTGGCGCGCGGCAGGCGACGGGTGTTCTGGAAGCAACTGGCGACCCAGGCCGAGCACACGAACAGGTGCAGCACGTTGTTGCGGAAATAGCTCTGCAGTACGGCCTGCTCGCCCGTCAGCGCCAACACGTCACCGAGCGGATGCCGGGTGCGGGTGAGCACCCCGACCTGCTCGCCATACGTGATGATCTCGTTCGGTGACATCGCGGTCACGCTGACCCGCGGCGAATAAGGCGCGGCAATCAACAGGGCCTTGAAGATGTCCAGTTGAATGGTCAGATCGCTCTCGCTCATGGCGTACTTGGGCGTCGACAGCAAGGCCACGGCCAGCAGGTTGATCGGATTCACGTCTGCGGCGCGATTGATGTTGCGCTGGATGCGCTCGGCCAGGGTGTCCACCGTGGCGTTGATCCAGTCCGGCTTGGCGCCGGCCTGCAATTGCGCCCGCCAGTCGGGTGCGTGCTGGGCCAAGACCTCATCGAGCATCACCGGCTCGGCAAAACTGACGGTCACCCGCCCATAGTTGCGTCGCATGATGCCGGCGGCCGCGCGCAGCAGGCCCCAGATGCTTTCCTTCTGCTTGGCCTGGCCCGACAGTTCGTCAAGATAGCTCTTGCCTTCGATCAGGCGTTCATAGCCGATGTAGACCGGCTGAAACAGTACCGGTAGCCGCGGCTGGCGCAGATAGCCGCGCAAGGTCATCACCAGCATGCCGGCCTTGGGCGTCAGCAAGCGACCCGTGCGCGAGCGACCACCTTCGATGAAGTACTCGATCGAATCGCCACGCCCGATCAGGGTCGCCACGTACTCGCTGAACACGGCCGAATACAGGGGGTTGGCCTTGAAGCTGCGGCGCAGAAAGAAGGCACCGCCACGGCGCAGGATCGGCCCGATCACGGGCAGATTGAGGTTGACGCCAGCAGCAATGTGCGGCGGCAACAGTCCATGGGTGTAGAGCAGATACGACAGCAGCAAGTAGTCGATGTGGCTGCGATGGCTGGGCACATAGATCACTTCATGGCCCGGCGCGACGTCCTTCAGCGCCGCGAAATGCTGCATCGAAACGCCGCGATAGATCCTGTTCCACAGCGGGGTCAGCATGAACGAGAGCGAGCGGATCACGGTATGCGAGTAATCCGAGGCGATCTCGGTGGCGTAGCCGTGCGCACGCTTCCAGGCCTTGGCGTGGCTGATGTTGTCGCGTCGCATCTGGTCGGCGATGGCCTGACGTACCGGCTCGGCGGCCAGCAACCCATCGACCAGGGTGCGCCGATGCGAGAGATCCGGCCCGATGACCGCGGTGCGAATGCGACGGAAATGGGCTCGCAGCACGCGCGATATCTTTCGTACCGCCACCTCCTGCGTCATTTCCTCCTGCAATACCGCGCGCAACGAGACCGGTGCGGAAAACCGCACGATGGTGTTGCGGCCATTGAGCAGCACCGCAAGCAGTCGCCGGAATCGACCGACGATGGCCCAGTTCTCGGCAAACAGGACGCGAAACCAGCCCGACTGTCGATCCGGTGCGCGACCCACGAAGATCGACACCGGCACGATCTGCACATCCAGTGCTGGATCGGCCTTCAGCGCCGCAATCAGATTGGCCAAGCCTTCGGAATGAGTGCGATTGCGCGGGCGACCAAACCAGAAACCTTGGCGACGCGACAGCGCCACCACGGCCCGTCCCTGCCCCGCCATGTCGCTATCCATGGCCAACAGCGGCGAAGGCAAGCCGGCGTCACGGCAGGCCTGTTCCAGAATCAGGACATTGGACAGGCCATAACGCTCGATGGCGTAGCACACCGGCAAATCCGGCAGCACCAAGCCGGCTTCAGCCTCGGATGGCTCACGCCGGATCGCCAGCCACGGCTCGATCACCCAACCCAGCAGGCGAAACAGCCAGGACGGAGAACGTCGGCCTGAAGTGTTGTCGGAAGAACTCATGGGGCTGTGAAGGCGCCGCCTTCGCTCACGCAACTGGCGAGGCGGCGCGTATCAAAGCTGATCGCAATCGACGGATGTCAGCTTACCCGAGCTTACTGCTGCGGCGCCTGCTCGGGCGCGGCTTCTTCCTGTGCGGGCGCGGCTGCGGCATCCGTGCTCTCGGCTTGATCGGCGACCTGCGGCTCTTCGGCTTCAACGGCTAGGCTCTTGGAGATCTGCTCGGCCGTGTCCTTGCCGTACCAGCGACCATCGACCTCGACCATGTCGCTCTGCGAGGTCATCGGCTTGCCCAGCAGGCTGTAGGCCACCGATACCGTGGCGGTGCCCTCACCCTTGGTCGTCACACTGGCCTTGGTGCTGGCCAGCGACTGATTGAGATCGAGCCCGTAGAGCGCAAGGATGTCCTTCAGACCACCGAACGCGATGCCGGCCTTGCCCATGGCGTGATCAAAATCCAGCGCACGCACCTGATCGAGCGTGGCCAGGTCCAGATCACGCGCCGTCTTGACCACGATCGAAATGCCTTTCTTGGCCAGTTCGCGATCGGTCAGCTTGGCGCTCTGCAACCAGCCGGCAATCGCGCCAATCGCTTCGGTCGCCTCTTTTTTCTGGACTTCATTCAACTCGGTGCTGGCCTGAATCGACTGGATCACGAAGCCTTGGCCCATGCCGACCATCATCGGCATTTGCGCCGCCATTTCGGTTTCAAACTTGACCAACTGCGGCTCCAACAGCGCATACAGTGCGGTTTCCGCATCCGGCGCGGTGAGCTGGGTCATCTGATCGGCATAGGCCTTGCGCTCCTCGTCGCTCGGCGCCTCCTTGCTCATGGCCTCCTTGAACTTGGCGCGCACCTCGTCCAGTTGCGCCGGCGGCACGGCCAACTGCATGGCTTCCAGCAGCTTGTTCTCACGCAGCTTGGCCGCCATGGCCTCGACGGCCTTGGCCGGATCCGACGTTTGCTGGGCGACGGCCGCCTGCGAGGCGGGCTGTGAGGCTTCCTTTTCGCCACACGCACTCAGGCCAAAGGCCAAGAGGCCGGAAAAAGCGAGAATCAGGATCGGTTTCATGGGAGCGCTCGGCAAGAGGAATGGGGCGCCCATGATGCCGAAAGCGGCGCAAGAAAAAAACAAGGGAGGCTTTCGCCTCCCTGCCAGTTCCAGCTTCCTGCCGGAGTCATCGTTGTGGTTTGTCTTGGGTAATTGCCGTCTGCTGCGGCCATGGCCCTATATTACTTACAACAAATCGTTAATGCAATACTTCACATATTGTAATGTAACCTGTTGTTTTTATTAATATTAGTATTCATCACGAAGTGAGGCTCGCAGGCAGGCGCGCGGCGAAGTGTCGCGCTCGCAACTGCGCAAAACGGCGTTCTCCCACGATCCGTAGGTCGGATTGGGCAACATGAACCAACGCTGGCCCCACCATTCGCGGTAAGGCGCCATCAGCGTCTGGCGTGTGGCGACATCGGCACTGGTGCCATCGAGGAAGTCCGCAAGGTTGTCGCCCAGCATCAGCACCACGCGGTAATTGCGACCCACCCAGCGTCGCCGATCGCCCTTCTCCCGATCAGGCGCACGCGCATCGCCACGCAACACCACGTTGCTGGCATCGTCGGCAATCGGGAAACCCAGCGCCCGCAGGTTGGCGACCGTGGCCGCGTATTCGGCGGGTGCATCGCGGTTGGTGATGAAGAAGATCGTCACATCGCGCGCCTTCGCATAGTTCGCAAAGTCGACCGCACCCGGCATGGCGCGTGCCGCGCGTGCATTCACCCAGGCCTGCCACGATTCTGCGGTATAGCCTCGGTTCTCGCGGATGCTGCGCGCCTGATAGGCGCTGTTGTCGATCATGGTCTCGTCCGCGTCCACGATGATGGCGGGCGGCTTGCTCTCGAAACCGGCCTGCGACTCACCCTGCGGCAAGGCACTCCACGATGAATCGGCCAGGGCCGCATCGAGCGAACGCTCGGCTGCGGCGTAAATACCGCGAATGCTGGCCTCGTACTCAGCCGAACTCTGCATCCAGACCGTGGCATTGAGATTGTCATGGGCCGGCACCGCCTCGGTGGCAGCGCTCGGCGACACCACCGGTCGAGGGGCGGTGGCACAGGCGCCCAACAGCACGGCCACTGCCAACAACGAAACACTACCCATCACACGCATCGCACACTCCCACACGCCAAGTTGATCGTGGCAGTGTAGCGCGCAGTGCAACTCAATCTTCGGCGAACAGGGCACGCAAGCGTGCAATCGCCACGTTGGCGTGCTCCTGACTTCGTTCACTGTCCTGTGCCACATCGCGCCCGATCACGTGCAATTCGGCCGCGGGCACTTCATCCAGGAAGCGACTGGGTGTCACCCTGACCACCTCGCCAAAGCGCTTGATCCGACGCGGGTAGCTCAGGTGCAGCAGCTGCTTGGCGCGGGTGATGCCGACGTAGAACAGACGCCGTTCCTCTTCGATACGACCCTCTTCGATCGAGGACTCATGCGGCAGCAGACCATCTTCCAGCCCGACGATGAACACGTGGGTAAATTCCAAACCCTTGGCCGCGTGCAGGGTCATCAGTCGCACCGCGTTGCCCGCCTTGTCGCGGTCGGCCGCCGTCAGCAGCGCCAGTTGCGCCACCAGTTCACCGGCGCCACCCTTTCCTGCGGCGTCGAACCATTGCGCCAGTTCTTCAACATTGCCGCAACGCCGTTCGAACAGGGCCTCGTCACGGCACTCTGCACGCAAGGCCGCTGCCTGTCCGCTGTCCTGAAACAGCTTGCGACACAGATCAGCCGCACTCATCGCATGGGCGGCGCGGCGCAAGCCCGCCAGCACCCGCGCGAATCCATCCAGCGCGTTGGCACTGCGCGCCGGCATCTGCCCCAACACATCCACGCGTTCGGATGCACGTGCCAGACTCAGATGCAGGCTGTTGGCCAGTTCGCCCAAACGCGCCAAGGTCGTGGCGCCGACCTCGCGCTTGGGTGCGGCCACGGCGCGCAGAAAAGCCGCATCGTCATCCGGGTTGGCGATCACGCGCAGCCATGCCAAGGCATCCTTGACCTCGGCCCGTTCCAGGAACGCCGTGCCACCGGATAGATGGTATGGAATGCGCAAGACCTGCAAGGCCTTTTCCAGCGGCCGCGACTGGTGGTTGCCGCGAAACAGCACGGCAAACTCGTTCCACGCAGTCTTGTGCTTGTCGGCCAGAAACTGGATCTCGGCCGCGACGCGCTCGGCCTCGTGTTCGTGATCGCTGCACTCCAGCACGCGAATCGGCTCACCCTCGGCATGCTCGCTCCAGAGCTGTTTGGGATGCAGATGCGGGTTGTGTGCGATCACGGCATTGGCGGCGCGCAGGATACGACGCGCACAGCGGTAGTTCTGTTCGAGCGTGATCACGCGCAGGTTTGGATAGTCGGTACCCAGACGATGCAGGTTCTCGGGATCGGCACCGCGCCATGCGTAAATCGACTGATCGTCATCGCCCACGCAGGTGAATGCGCCGCGCTCGCCAGAAAGCAACCTGAGCAGGGCGTATTGCGTGCCATTGGTGTCCTGATATTCATCCACCAAGAGATAGCGCAAGCGTTCGCGCCACGCCTCACGCAAGGATTCGTGCGCCTCCAGCAAGGCCACCGGCAGACGAATCAAGTCATCGAAATCGACCGCATTGAAGGCGGCCAGACGCTTCTGGTACTGACCATACACATCCGCCGCCTCGCGCTCGCGTGGGCTTTGCGCGCGTTCGGCCGCCTGTTCGGGTGACAGGCCATCGGACTTGGCCCGCGACACCAGCGCCCGCACCGCGGCCAGCGCCTGGCCGTTGCTGCCCCGCGGCATCAAGTCCTTCACCAAGCCGGCGCTGTCATCGGTATCGAAGATCGAGAACCCACGACGCAAGCCCGCCGCCGCATGTTCGATCTGCAGGAACTTCAAGCCGAGCGAATGGAAGGTGCACACCGTCAGCCCTTCCGAATCCATGCCACGCAGCAATTTTTCCGCACGCTCGCGCATCTCGCGTGCGGCCTTGTTGGTGAAGGTGATGGCCGCGATTTTCGCCGCCGGCATGTGTCGCACCGCGATCAAATGGCGAATCTTTTCGGTGATGACGCGCGTCTTGCCCGAACCCGCACCGGCCAACACCAAGAGGGGCGAAGAATCGTGCTCGACAGCGGCACGTTGGGCGGGGTTGAGGCTCATGCGAATTGGATCGAGACAAGACGGAAAGCCGGCCATTGTGGCGGCGACGCCGAGAAATGTCTTTCCATGGCCCCATGCAACGACACCTGGACTCAAGCACGCCAGATCGCATCACC
The DNA here is from genome assembly GCA_035703435.1 of Chiayiivirga sp. Classification (GTDB taxonomy): domain Bacteria; phylum Pseudomonadota; class Gammaproteobacteria; order Xanthomonadales; family Xanthomonadaceae; genus Denitratimonas. The sequence continues at coordinate 43,914 of DASSYF010000029.1, forward strand.
AACGCTCATTCCATGCACAATGCGGCATCTCCCCCACGGCAAGGTGATGCTGCCCATGAAGGCTTCGGTTCTGTTGGTCTGTGCTTTCGGTCTGGCCATCGTTGGTTGTGCGCATCGACCGCCCGTGGCAAACGCCGTGATTCCACTGGTGCCGCAGCCGCAGGAGCTCCAGCAGCACTCAGGGGCGCTGACGATCACCGGACGGGTGTCGATCGAGGTCGATGCCGCCGCACCGAACGCGCGCCGGGCACTCGATGACGTGTTGGATGGGCTGGAGATCACCCGCGAGGCCACGGCGAAACCTCGCATCCGGCTGCAACGAATCGATGACGCCACCTTGGGTGAGGAGGGTTACCGCATCACGATCGCCGACGAAATCCGCCTGAGTGCCGCGACCGACGCCGGCCTGTTCTACGCGGTGCAGAGCCTGCGCCAGTTATTGCCGGCACAGGCGCAGACGAGCTATCGCCTTCCGCAACTGACCATCACCGATGTGCCACGCTATCGCTGGCGCGGGGTCTCGCTGGATGTGGCACGCAGCTTTCTGCCGCTGTCCTATCTCGAAAAGACCATCGACCGCATGGCCTTGTTCAAGCTCAATCGCCTGCATCTGCACCTGACCGATGACCAAGGCTGGCGAATCGAGATCAAGCGCTATCCGAAGCTGGTGGAAATTGCGGGTACCAGCGCGGTCAAGGGTGGTCGCACGGGTTACTACACCCAGGACCAGCTACGCGAGCTGGTGGCGTATGCGCAGGCCCGTGGCGTCACCCTCGTTCCGGAAGTCGACATGCCTGGGCACGTGCAGGCGGCGCTGGCGTCCTACAACGAACTGGCCTGCGATGGCGTCACGAACCTGTCCACCTACGATGGCACCGAGGTCGGTTTCAGTGTGCTGTGCCTGGACAAGCCCGAAACGGTGTACCCCTTTGTCGAGGACGTGTTGAAGGAGGTCCTGGCGATCTTCCCGTCAAAGCAAATCCACATCGGCGGTGATGAGATCAAACATCCGCGCTACGCCGAATTCGTTGAGCGCGTGGCAGCGATGGTGGATGGCATGGGACGCACACCGATCGCCTGGGAAGAGGCTTCGGTCGCCGATACCAAACCCGACATGCTGTTGCAGTTGTGGAACGATGGCTACGACATTGCGCCGGCGGTGGCCAAGGGACACCCGCTGATCCTGTCGCCGTGCTCGTACTTCTACATCGACCACGGCAACTACGCCGGCCAACCCAACACCTACGACTGGTGCCGGAAGGACGGCGTACCCTTGCCACGGATCTATGCATTCGACCCAACGAAGTTCCCCACCGCCGTGGGTGTCGAGGGCGCGTTGTGGTCGGAACTGGTGCATGACGATGCCGCCGCCGACAACCGCCTGTGGCCGCGACTGGCGGCGGTGGCTGAGTTGGGCTGGACGACCACCGCACGTCGCGATTACGCCCGTTTCACCCGTCGCCTGGCTGCGCTGCGCGCGCATCTGGATGCGCAAGGCATTGGCTACTACGCCGATCCTGATCTGGGCTGGTCGGAGTAAGGACAAGCGCAGCGGCGCATTTGGCATCTGCACCGAGGTGACGGCTGTCACCTCGATTGCGTGAGGCTCGCCACTCACGAACACCGGCGCAAAACACCAAGATGGCATCGCCCTCATTCAGGACGATCCCTATGACTTGCGCACGAGACACCTTGGCCCGTCTGCAAACGGCACGAAAGACCTACGGCCTGGTACAGGCCTTGGCCGGTATCGATCTTGGCATTGCTGCTGGCGAAGTGCTGGCCGTGCTTGGGCCGAACGGCGCCGGCAAGAGCACGGCCATCGGCCTCTTGCTCGGCCTCCTTTCACCGGACTCGGGCAGCGCTGAGTTGTTCGGTGTCGATCCCGCCAATCGCCACGCACGCCAGCGCATCGGCGTGATGTTGCAGCAGGCCAGTCTGCCGGACACGCTCAGCGTGCGTGAGTTGATTGCGCTGACGGCCAGCTACTATCCCGATCCGCATTCGATCGAGTTCACGGCCACGCTCGCCGGCGTTGGCGACTTCCTCGATCAACGCTACGCCCGTCTGTCCGGTGGCCAGCAACGACGTGTGCAGTTCGCGCTGGCGATCTGCGGCAAGCCCGACCTGCTGTTTCTCGATGAACCCACCACCGGCCTCGACATCGAAGCCCGACAGGCGATCTGGGCCGCCATTCGCGCCCACACCCGCGCCGGCGGCGCGGTATTGCTGACCACCCACTATCTGGAAGAAGCCGAGGCCCTGGCGGATCGCGTCGCAGTCATCGGCCAAGGTCGGATTCTGGCCGAAGGCACGGTTGCCGATATCAGTGCCCGCATCGTTCATCGCCGCATCCGCTGCACAACTCGCTTGACACCCGATGCCGTGGCAACGTGGCCCGGCGTGCTCGGTGTCCACATCGATGGCTCGCGGCTGGACATCACCACCGATGCCACCGAGTCGGTTCTGCGCCGGCTGCTGGCCGCCGATGCCGAGGTGTGTGAACTGGAAGTCGAACGCGCCGGCCTCACCGACGTCTTTCTCCAGCTCACCCGATCCGAACCGATGCATGCTCTGCCGGAGGCCGCGTGATGGACGCTGTTCTGGCTTCTCGTTCAAACAATTCGCTGCTGCGGGCTTACCTCATGGAGGCGCGTTGCGAATTCATCCGTTTGATTCGCACACCGGCCTTCAGCCTGCCGGTGCTGTTGTTCCCGCCGCTCTTCTACCTGCTGTTCGGGGTGCTGCTCAATCATGGCAATGGCGCTGCCGCGACCTACTTGTTCGCGACCTATGGCGTGTTCGGGGTGATGGGCATCGCCTTGTTCGGGTTTGGCGCGGGCGTTGCCGAAGATCGGGACCGCGGTCTGCTGACGCTAAAACGCGCCATGCCGATGCCGCGTGGTGCTTACCTGTTCGCCAAGACCGCGATGGCGATGTTGTTCACCACGATCTTGTCACCAGTGCTGGCCTTGTTGGCTGCCGGACTGGCGGGGGTATCGCTTGAACCCTTGCAATGGCTCGGCCTTGTTGCCATCAACATCCTCGGCGTGCTGCCGTTTGCCGCAATCGGGCTATGGTTGGGCACCCTGTTTCGCGGTTCCGCCGCGGTGGCGGTGATCAACCTCGTGTACCTGCCGATGGCCTTCCTGTCCGGACTTTGGCTGCCTCTGGCGATGCTGCCCGGTGTCTTCACCAGCTTGGCTCCGCTGTGGCCGGCCTGGCATCTGAGCCAGATCGCGCTCAAGGTCGTGGGCATGGATTCGGGCACGTCCTTGGCCTTGCATGTGTCGGTGTTGATCGGCATGACGATCGCGTTCTTCGTTCTGGCCCTGCGCCGGCTGGCGCGCTGAGGTCTGGCCGCTGACGAGGGCTGCGCGAGTCGTGCCATGATGAACCACAAGCCTGGAGCAGACGCGCGTGTCTGAGTTCAATCGCCCCATTGCAAAACCGGCATTTTTGTTTACCCCCGCACCTGGCTCGGAAGCCGAACAGTTGCTGCGCCTCGGACGCTCGCCGTGGCTGCCAATGGTGCATCTGTTCTGGTCGATCTGGGTGGTGCTCACGCCCGCGTTTGGCGACGGCGACTACGGCTTCTCGCCACGCTGGTTCGTGCTGACCGCAGTCTCATTCCCGCTGTTCTTGTGGCTCTACGTCAGGGCCATTTTTGCCGCGCCGCATCCGGCCTACTGGTCGGCCGCCGCCATGATCGCCATCTGTCTGGTCTTGCTGCCCTGGTATCCGTCGGGCCTCTCCTACTTCGTGTTTGGCTGTGTGATGCTGCAGCCGCATGGGTCGCGCAACATCTGGCGCTATTGCGCGACCCTGGCCGTGCTCAACGCCTTGTTGGTGGTCTATGCGCTTTCATTGGGCTATCCGTGGCAACCCTTGGTATGGATTCCCACCATCACCTTCATCATCGGCGTGGTGGTATTTACCGAGAACAAAGGCTTGGAAAGCGATGTGGCGCTCAAGCTCTCGCACGAGGAAGTCCGCAGGCTCGCCGCCACCGCCGAACGCGAGCGCATCGGGCGCGACATGCACGATCTGCTCGGGCACACGCTGTCGATGGTGGCACTGAAGTCGGATCTGGCTGCGCGGCTGGTTACGCGCGATCCGATGGTCGCCAGCCGCGAAATCAACGAAGTGGCCCACATTGCCCGTGACGCCTTGAATCAAGTGCGGCGTGCGGTAAGCGGCATTCGCGCTGCCGGCATTGCCGCCGAGCTTGCCTCGGCCAAGTTGTTGCTGGAAACCGAAGGGGTCCGCTTCGATTACGACTTCGACACCGAGTTTTCCAACACCAAGCTGAGCACGCAAGCGCAGACCGCCCTGGCGATGACGGTGCGCGAGGCGGCCACCAACATCCAGCGCCATGCCCGTGCACGCAGTGCCCAGGTCAGCTTTGCGACCGACAAAGGCCACGCCATCTTGCGCGTGGTCGATGACGGGCGTGGCGGCAAACTCGTGCCCGGCAATGGCCTGAACGGCATGCGCGAACGTTTGGAATCCGTCGGCGGCACCCTTCGGTTTGAACGCCTGTCAAGCGGCGGCACCCAAATCGAGGCGCGCGTGCCCTTGAGTGGCGAATCCGAGGTGTCAGGCATCACCTCCCCACCGGCCCCTGCAGCATCGCCCGTGGCATCTCTGGCACAGGAGCACGAATCATGATCCGCCTGTTGCTGGCCGAAGATCAGGCCATGGTGCGGGGCGCGCTGGTGGCGCTCTTGGGTATGGAATCGGATCTGGAGGTAGTCGGCGCCGTCGCCGATGGCGACACGGCGTGGCTGGATCTGCAACGACTCAAACCGGATCTTCTGGTTACCGACATCGAGATGCCTGGCGCCAGCGGTCTGGAACTGGCGCGACGGGTGCAGCACCATGGCTTGCCGGTGAAAGTGGTCATCGTCACGACCTTTGCCCGCGCCGGTTTCCTGCGGCGTGCGCTGGATGCCGGCGTCACCGGCTATCTGCTCAAGGATGCGCCGGCCGAACAGCTGGCCGATGCGCTGCGTACCGTACACCGCGGCGGCCGCGCCATCGACCCGCAATTGGCGCTCGAAGCCTGGACCGAAGCCGACCCCTTGAACGAGCGCGAACGCGAGATCCTGCGCCTCGCCGGTGACGGCCTGAGCACCCACGACATCGCGCGCCAACTCAAGCTCTCGCACGGCACCGTGCGAAACTACCTGTCCGAATGCATCGGCAAACTTGGCGTCAGCAACCGCATCGAAGCCCATCGCTTGGCGCGACAGAAGGGTTGGCTCTAGGGACAGTCTGAGCAAGCTCGTCATGCCCGCGAAGGCGTGCATCCAGTGACTTCATATCATTGAAGTCCAAGGCACTGGACTCCCACCTTCGCGGGCGTGACGAGCAACTATCGACTGATTGCGATGTCTGGCTCACACAAGCGGCCGACCTGGACCGCGGCTTGTATGATTCCGGCTCCGGACGTGTGCGCTTTGGTGCATAAGATGACGCCCCAACCCCAGGTCGATGGACTGCCAAGGATCCGATGAAGCACTCACCTCTTTGCTACGCAGCGGCACGCCTATTTGCCCTGAACCTGATGGTCGGAGTTCCGACTGCCATGGTGCACGCCGCACCGCCCGTGTCCGAACAACAGGTCATCAGCTCGGAAGGATTCCTGAGCTCGCACCCGGATCTACGCTACCGTTTGGACGGCTTGGCGCACTACGAAAAGGGCGCGATGGAATACGCCTTGACGGCATTCAAGCGTGCGGCGCGTTTCGGCGACAAGCCTTCGCAGGCCATGCTGGGTGAGATGTACTGGAAGGGCGAAGGCGTACCGGCGCAGCCGGCTGAGGCCTATATCTGGATGGACCTTGCGGCCGAGCGTGGCTACCCGCTGTTTCTGAACCGACGTGAGCATTTCTGGAATGCCATGACGGCCGAGCAACGCGCCGATGCGCTGGCGCGTGGCCCGAACTACTACGACCAGTTCGGTGATGCCGTGGCCACGGCGCGCCTCGCCAAGGTCCTCAAGCGCGGCAAGCGCGAAGTCACTGGCAGTCGCGTGGGCTTCGTCGGCAATCTCAGCATCATCCTGCCTTCGTCCGGCGGCGGTATTCGCGTATCCGGCGAAGATTTCTATCGTGATGAGTACTGGGTGCTGGATCAATACCTCGCCTGGCAGGACCGCAACTGGAAGGACTTGCCACAAGGGCGCGTGGAAATCGGCCCCTTGCAAAGCGATCCGGCGTCACCCGCGCCAAGCCAGGAAGACAGCGGCGACTGATCGCGTCGAGCCCAAGCTCAGGGCACGCCAGCTCAAGGCGTGCCCATGAAATGCGTCAGCGTTCTCGTTGACTGCGCTTACGGGCCAGAAATGGTGTCGGACTTGTAGCCGCCCACTTCGAAGTTGATCACCTGCTCGCCGCCATCGGCCAGCGTGGCATTGACCTTGACCAGTTTCGCGTCCGGCAGGTGTTGGGTGAAGTAGTCGAAGTCCTTGACGAAGATGGCGTGCTCGCCGGTTTCCGGAATTTCGCCCGGCACCGTGCGAACTTCGCCATCGTCGAACTGCACCTGCAACTCGCAGGGATTGCCACAGCTGAAGGGGCCGCGTTCGGACAGGAGATACACGTCATCGCCCCATTGCGGATGGCGACGCAGCACCAGTCGTGCACGCGGGGCTTCCTTGCCGGCCTCGGCCGGACCGATGGGATCCTTGGCGAAGAGATAGGCCGTGCGCACGCGACCACCGGCCTCGGCATCCTCCTCGTCGTGGTACACCCACAGATCATCCAGACGCCGGGTTTCGCGCTCGGCCACGATCTGGGCACGCAGCGGTTCGACCTTCTCTTTGAACTTGGGCGCCAGCTTGCTGTTGGGATAGGTTTTCAGCACATGATCGGCAATGTTCAAAGCCAGATCGGCGCGACCGGAGGCCAGCAATTGTTCGAAGTTGTGGTACTGCTTCTCGACCTCGGCTTCGACCCGAGCTTGCCGCCGCTGCGCGAGTTCCGCTTCAGGATCGACCTGGTTGCAGGCTGTGAGGGGCAGGATCATCGACGCCAGCAGGGCCACGATTGCGAGATTCGATTTCATTGCAGGAACTCCTCGAGTGCAGTCACGGTAGCGGTGGTGTTTTCCATCATCGGCATGTGGCCACGTCCGTCGATCATCACGGTGCGGCTTGAGGGGATTATTGCAGCATAAATTGCCGCTGCACTGGGATCGACCACGCGATCCCCACGGCACCACAGCAGCAAGGTGGGTGACTGGATGCGGCCGGCCGACGCCTGCGGCAGGAAGGCATCCGGTCCACGTCCGATCTGTTCCAGCACCGCCTGTTCGAACGCAGCCTGCGTCTGGCGCTGCTCGACCAGATAACGCACAACGCGCGTTGGCACCCACGGTGGTCGCTCGAACACCAGTTCCATGAAACGCTGGAACGAGGCCACATCGTGCACCGCAAAGGGATTTTCGCCATCGAGCACCGCCTGACCAAAAGCGTTGTCGGAGAACCGCACGCCGGCGGCATCCATCAGCACCAGTCGGCGCACCCAGCTCGGATGGTCGGCGGCCAGCATGACCGCAATGCCGCCACCCATTGAATGACCGATGACATCCACCGGCTGCCCGATTTCGCGTGCGATGAACTCGGCCAGTCGATCGGCCTGAGCCACGAAACCATAATCCAGCCCATCACGCCGTTCGCTTTCGCCCCAACCGGGAAGGTCGGGCGCGTACTGTGCGCAACGTTTGCCGTTGGCCGCGAGCAGGGTCAGCCAGTTCTCCTTCATGCCGGCAAAGCCGTGGATGTAAAGCCGTGGCACCGCGCCTTGGCCAGCACGCAGGTACACCAGTTCGCCGTCACTCAGTCCCACCGCGTGGCGCACGGCCCGCGCGCGGCGGCGCTGCCGCGCGAATTCCAGTGCCAACAGCCAGCGCGCAGGCAAGACCAAGCAGACTACTCCCGAACCCAGCGCCAGCAACAAGCACCAAAACGATGCGGCCGTGGCATCTGGGGTACCGCCACGGCATTACGCACCGCTGCAGGCCGATGCGGGGACCTTCATTTCTTCTTCGCCAATACCGCTTCGACCGAGGCGGTGGTGATCGGGTGATAGCCAGGACGCGCCTTCTCGAACACCTCCTGCGCGAAAGCGCGACCGTCCTTGGTAGCCACCAGCGCCTCGTAGATCGGCATGATCAGTTTGCGTCGGCCCACACGTTGCAGAAATTCCGCCGTCGCCGCGCGTGCTTCAAAGTAGTCGCTTCGAACGGCCAGCGGGAACCAGCGCATCAGGATTTCACCATTGTGCGAGGCGGTGAAGTGGAAGGTATCGTCCAGTTCCACCAGTTTTTCGTTGGACAGCTTCGATGGCAGCCCTTCCAGGAAGCGCAACCATTCCTGCGTCACCCAGCCTTGGGTATCGATATCGCTGGCAGCGATGCGCCCGGCGAGCCAGCGCTTGCGAACCGAATCGACCGCCTCGAAGCGTGGTGACTGACTGGCCGGCGCCGTGGACGGGATGCCGGGTTGTTCGAGCCAGGCATCCAACTCTTTCGCGCTGACCACATCGGGATGGGCCTTGATGAGCGTGTCCTTCAGATAGGCCACGAACTGATCGGTGTGGATGCTCTGGAAGGCGAAGTGGTCGAAGTAATCGCGCAAGAAGGCATCGAAGGCCTCGCGCCCGAAGCGCTGTTCCAGAAACCGCAGGAACCAGGCGCCCTTGACGTAGGGCACATCGCTCAAGGCCGCATCCGGATCAGAACCCGGCTCCGGTTTGACATCCAGCAACTGCGCCGGCTTGGGCATGGTCTTGATCTCGCGTCGGATGCCATCTTCGGCAATGACGCGCTCCATCGCCGCCGCCTCGGGGCCATACAGCGCCTCGACGATGCGATTCTCGACATAGGTGGTGAAGCCTTCGTTCAACCAGATGCCGGTCCAGTCGGCATTGGTGACGAGGTTGCCCGACCACGAGTGCGCCAACTCATGTGCAATGAGTGACACCAGCGACTTGTCACCGACGATGACCGTGGGCGTGGCGAAGGTCAGGCGTGGATTTTCCATGCCGCCGAAGGGGAACGAGGGCGGCAGCACGAGGATGTCGTAACGCTCCCAGCGATACGGGCCATACAAGGACTCGGCCACCCGGATCATCTTTTCGGTATCGGCAAATTCACTCGCCGCTGCATCGATCGTGGCAGGTTCCGCCCACACACCGCTGCGCTCGGACACGGGTTTGAACACCAGATCGCCGACCGCGATCGCCATGAGATACGACGGAATCGGCTGGCGCATGCGGAACACGTAGTCGCCATCGCGCGGCTCGTTGGGCGGATTGTCGGCACTCATCAAGGCCATCAACTCGCCATCGGTGCGAACTCGCGCGCTGTAGGTGTAGCGCACCGAGGGCGTGTCTTGCAGCGGCACCCAACTGCGGGCGTGGATGGCCTGACTCTGGCTGAACATGAAGGGGTGCGCCTTGCCCGCCGTCATCGCGGGCTCCAACCATTGCAGACCGGAGGCTTCGGGCGAGGTGCGGTAGCGGATGCGCACGTTGTCGTACGGCTTCTGCATGCGGATCGTGAGCTTCTGGCCGAGTACCGGATCACGCTCGCCCAATTCGTACTTGAGGCGATACCACGGGCCGTCGGCGCTCTTGCCGGATACCTTCTCAATCGTCAGATCACGGGTATCCAGCACCAGCTCCCGCGCCGCCGGATCACGCCACTCCAACGCCAGATCGGCGCGGCCGCGAATCTGTTTCTCTTTGAAATCCACGCGCAGGTCCAAGCCCAGATCGCGGATCACGACGACATCGGGTTGGGCGTAGGAGTGGATGTCGCGGGCCGTGGACGGGGCTTCGGCAGCAAAGGTGGATGCCGCCATCAACACGGCGGAAAGCGCCAGCAGGCTACGCATCGCAGCTCTCGTGAAAGTGAAGGAACCGGCAGTGTAATGGATCAACCGAACCACGCACGGCGAGTGCGTCCTGCGGGCGTGGTCACGACCCCGTGGGCGGGCTGCAACTGTGCAAGGTCGGCGCGCTGTGGCACAGGTCGGAGAGCACCACATCGAGATACTCGCGGATACTGGGCGGCACCTCGGTTTTTTCCAGCAAGGCCTGAGCCTGCCGGATACCCGCCTCGGCCTGGGCGTACTCACCGGTGGCGCGTTGCGCATCGGCCAAGGCCAGGATCGCCTGAATACGATAGTTGTGCCCTTGTGGGTAGAGCCGTGCGGCCATGGCCTCGGCGGCGATGGCGTACGGCATGGCCTCCTTGCCACGACCCAAGTCCACGTATTGCCGAGCCAGGTTGATGGTTGGCACCAACACCATGGCGTGATCACCACGATGCAAGGCGCGATGCATCTCGACTGCCTTGTGCTGCAGGGCCAAGGCCTGCTCCGGCAGATTGCGACGGCGCGCCAGGGTGGCGCGGTTATTGAGCACGATGGCTTCTTGCGTGCTGCCTTCCGGGTAGACATCGGCAAACACCGCCTGCGCCTGACTGTAGAGTGCATCGGCCTCATCGTATTTGCCCTGTCCACTCAGGGCCTGGGCCAGATTGGCCAGCGTCTGGGCGTGGGCGAACGGATCGACCGGACTGTCGCTGTGTTGATCCAACACGATGGCACGACGCAACACGTCGGCGGCCTGCGGGCGCTGCTCCTGCGCCAGATACAGCAAACCCAGATCGTTCAAGGCACGCGCATGCAGACCATCATCGCGCCATTGGGAACGTTCGATCCGCAACAGCGCACCCTGATAGATGCGTTCGGCCTCGGCATAGCGCCCCAGCTCGCGCCGCGCCGAAGCCTGCAACACCATCGCCTTGAGCGTGCGCTGATCGTCCTCGCCAAAGCGCGTCTGACTACGCTCGACCAAAGCATCCAGTTGGGTGTTGGCCTGCTCCACCCGCCCGGCGTGGAGCAGGGCTTCGGACAGGGTCAGGTGCAGGTCCATGGCAGTTTCCGGTCGATCGGAAAATTTGTCATCCACCATCACATCGGCACGCTGGATGGCCTCGGCCATGCTCAGATCGCCACCGCTGCCGTAAGGATCGGACAAGTTGAGCACGTCGATCAGGAACGCATTGGCACGCTGGGTATCGGCCATGGCGCGCTCGGCCACGAGCGCCTGATGCCAAGCCATGACCGCGGCCATCAGCACCGCCAGCACAGCCAGACTCGCCAAGCTCACGCCGAGACGATGCCGACGCACGAATTTGCGACTGCGATACCAACGCGAGTCGGGATGCGCCAGTACCGGTTGACCCGCCAGATATCGACGCAAGTCCTGCGCCAATGCATCGGCCGATGGATAGCGTCGCGCCGATTCCTTGTGCAAGGCCTTGGCCACGATGCGTTCCAGATCGTCATCGATCTGCTGCGCGTGGCGGCGGCGCATCGTCGCATCGAGCTTCGTGTCTTGCAGCGCCTGACGCACGCTCACCGACGGGCTGTCCGAGACCGTGCGTTCGATCGCGGCGGGCGACAATCCGGCCAACTCGTAGGGACGCTTGCCAGCGAGCAATTGAAACAGCACCACACCCAGCGAATACACGTCCGAACTGGTGCTCAAGGCCTCGTGTCGGACTTGTTCGGGACTGGCGTAGGCCGGCGTCATGGCCGAGTACAGACTGGCGCCGGTTTGCCCGACATCCAGGCCCGCGCTCAATTCGCGCGCAATGCCGAAGTCGATCAGCCTCGGCTCGCCATTGCTGGCGACCAACACATTGTCGGGCTTGATGTCGCGGTGCACGATCAGGTTGCGGTGGGCTTCCTGCACGCCATCGCAGAGCTTGCAGAACAGTTTCAGGCGCGCCGGCACATCCAGCTTCTGGTCGCGGCAATAGTCATCCAGCGGCTGGCCATCGACCCGCTCCATCACGAGGTAGGGCACCCCGGCTTCGGTGCTGCCGCCATCGAGAATGCGCGCGATATTGGGGTGATCGAGCTGAGCCAGGATCACCCGTTCGGATTCGAAACGCGAAATCAGCATGGCGCGCGCTGCGGCATCGCCGTACATGTGCACGGCGCGGATCAGTTTGATCGCCACTTCCTGATGGTAGACATCGTCGGCGCGCCGAGCCAGATACACCACGCCCATGCCACCGGCCGCCAGCGGCCGCAGCAATTCCCATGGGCCCAGACGGTCACCGATGTTGGGAAAGGCCGGGCCTTCGATCAAGGTGGCGGGGCTGTGCACCGCGGTATCGAGAAAGTCGCCGACATGGCTCTCGGCCCGCAGCAAGCGTCGCGCGTGTTCGATCACCGCTGGCGCCGCGGGTTGGCGCACCAGCCAATCTTCTCGCTGATCGACGGGCAGCTCACAGGCTTGCTCGTAGAGCTCCATGGCGGCCATGTCGGTGACGGCATGCATCATCTGGAAACCGGCGTCGGGTTGGCCCGCAATGGCGTGGCCTTCATTCGATCAAGGCGCAAAATGCTGCGCGATCGGCTCATGTCATCCATCGACCGACACATGCGCCGCATTGAGCACATCGAACAGCCAAAGGCGTGCGGTGTGCCAATGCCGCTTCACGGTCGCCGGTGAAATGCCCATCACCTCGGCCGTGGCCTCGATCGACAGACCACCGTAGAAGCGCAGCTCCACCACGCGGGCCTTTTCCGGCGCGATGGCTTCGAGGCGTTGCAGGGCGTTTTCCAGTTCCAGCGCGTCGAGCGCGTTGTCGGCCGCCGGCAAGTTGGTGAACAAGGTCACGCGCTCGCCGCCATCGCGCTTGGCGGCACTGCGACGACGCGCGTGGTCGATCAGGATTTCGCGCATCAACTTGGCGGCCACGCCGATGAAATGGGCGTGGTCCTGCCATTGCATGCGATCCAGCGCGGCAAGGCGCTGGTAGGCCTCGTTCACCAGCGCGGTGGGCTGCAAGGTGTGGTCGCGGCGCTCCTGATTGAACTGACGGTCGGCGACGCTGTGCAGCTCGGCGTAGAGAAGGCTCACCAAACGGTCACGTGCGGCCGTGTCACCACCCCGCCATGCCTGAAGAAGTTGGGTTGCCTCGCCCGTCATGGGCGCAATCTATCACTTTGCCGAGGGCGTCGTCGCTTGCAGCCACGGCAGTGGTGCATCGGGGTCTCGGGAACGGTCAGCCGCTTCCAGTTCGGCCAGATAGCGTGTCCAGTTGGCGTCAAAGTCGCATCCCAGACTGTAGAGCAGCGCCCAAGTGAAGATGCCGCTGTCATGGCCGTCGGTGAAGATCAACTGGATGGCGTAATGGCCGATGGGCGCAATGCCCTTGATGCCGACCTCGCGCTTGCCCGCCACCAGTACCCGTTGACCGGGACCGTGGCCGGTGACTTCGGCCGAGGGCGAATGCACGCGCAGGTATTCGGCCGGCAAGCGGAAGCTCGATCCATCGTCGAATTCGACCTCCAGCACACGCGAAGCGCCGTGCAACACGATCTTGGTCGGGTGCGGATGCGTGCTCACAGGATGTAGCGCGACAGGTCCTGATCGGCGGCGAGGCTGCCCAAGGTGCGATCGACGAAGACGCCATCGATGGTGACCGCATCGCCGTCCCGGTCCGGGGCTTCGTAAGACAGGGTGTCGAGCAATTTTTCCAGCACCGTGTGCAGACGACGCGCGCCGATGTTCTCGGTGGTTTCATTGACGGTATAGGCGATGTCCGCGAGGCGTTCGATGGCCTCGTCGGTGAACGTGATCTTCAGCCCTTCGGTTCCGAGCAGCGCCTGGTATTGCTTGGTGAGCGCGCTGTGCGGTTCGGTCAGGATGCGGCGGAAATCCGCCCGCGAGAGCGAGGACAGTTCCACCCGGATCGGCAAGCGACCCTGCAATTCGGGAATCAGATCACTGGGCTTGGCCAAGTGGAATGCACCGGAGGCGATGAACAGGATGTGGTCGGTCTTGACCGGCCCGTACTTGGTGCTGACGGTGGAGCCTTCCACCAAGGGCAAGAGGTCGCGCTGCACGCCCTCGCGCGAGACATCGGCACCATAGCCTTCCGAACGCTTGGCGACCTTGTCGATCTCGTCGATGAAGACGATGCCGTTCTGCTCGGCCGAATCAATCGCCTGCTGGCGGATCTCGTCCTCGTTGACCAGCTTGCCGGCTTCTTCCTCGATCAAGACCTGCCGCGCGGCGGCCACTTTCAAGCGCCGTTTCTGGGTCTTGCTGCCGGCCAGTTGCGAGAACATCTGGTGCAACTGCTGGCCCATTTCTTCCATGCCCGGCGGCGCCATGATGTCCACGCCGACGTTGAGGCTGGTTTCCAGTTCGATCTCGCGTTCGTCGAGCTTGCCTTCGCGCAATTGCTTGCGCAGCTTCTGGCGCGTATCGCCTTCACCCGCTTCATCCTGCGGCCAGCCGGCGGCATCGTGGCGACGCGGCAACAGGGCATCGAGGATGCGGTCTTCAGCGCGATCTTCGGCCTGACTTCGCACCCGCGTCTTGGCCTGTTCGCGCTGCATCTTGACGGCGGTGTCGATCAGATCGCGGATGATCTGCTCGACGTCCTTGCCCACATAGCCCACTTCGGTGAATCGCGTGGCTTCCACTTTCACGAACGGGGCGTTGGCGAGGCTGGCCAAACGTCGCGCGATCTCGGTCTTGCCGACGCCGGTGGGGCCGATCATCAGGATGTTCTTGGGCGTGACTTCGCGCCGCAGTTCGGGTTCGAGCTGCATCCGCCGCCAGCGATTGCGCAAGGCGATGGCCACCGCACGCTTGGCGGCGTTCTGGCCCACGATCCAGCGGTCCAGTTCATTGACGATTTCGCGGGGAGTGAGTTGGCTCATGGTGTGTTGGGTGGGAATGGGGAATGGGGAATGGGGAATGGGGAGTCGGGAGTGGCTGGATAATCCGTCATTGCGAGGAGCGAAGCGACGTGGCAATCCAGAAATTCAGCCAAATCAATGATGTGGACTGCTTCGCTTCGCTCGCAATGACGGCGTTTGGACTTGATCGGATGTTCCCACGGCGTGAACGGGGACACGGGTGCTCTTGCGAATCCCCAATCTCCAATCCCTAATCCCCACGCCCCTCATCCAGCTCTTCGATCGTCCGGTTGTGATTGGTGTAGATGCAGATATCGGCGGCGATCTTGAGCGACTGCTCGACGATCTGGCGGGCATCCAGTTCGGTGTTGGCGAGCAGGGCGCGGGCGGCCGATTGCGCGAAGGGGCCGCCGGAACCGATGGCGATCAGGCCATCTTCGGGTTCCAGCACATCGCCATTGCCCGACAGCAGCAACGAGGCCTCTTTGTCGGCCACCGCGAGCATGGCTTCGAGTCGTCCAAGACGACGATCGGTGCGCCAGTCCTTGGCCATTTCCACCGCGGCGCGCACCAGTTGCCCGCCGTGCTTTTCGAGCTTGGCTTCAAACAATTCGAACAAGGTGAAGGCATCGGCCGTGGCACCGGCAAAGCCTGCCAAGACCTTGCCACCGGCCAGGCGCCGGATCTTGCGGGCATTGGCCTTGACCACGGTGTTGCCGAGGGTGACTTGGCCATCACCGCCAATGACCACGCGACCGGCGCGGCGAACCGAAACGATGGTGGTGGCGTGAAACGACTCGTTGTTGCCCACGGCGCAATTCCGAAACGAACGGGTGAACGATATGGGGCAGTCCCGGCGGACTATCAAGCCGATGGCGTCGTCTTTCGCCGCGCACGCGGATGGGCCGCGTCGTAAACCTTGGCCAGATGCTGAAAATCCAGATGGGTGTAAACCTGCGTGGTGGCGATGTCGGCGTGACCGAGAAACTCCTGCACGCCACGCAGGTCGCCAGAGGATTCGAGCAAATGGCTGGCGCAGCAGTGGCGCAGAAGATGCGGATAGACGCGCTTGTCGATGCCTTGCCGCTGGGCGATGGCGCGCACCCGTCGCTCCACGACACCGCGCCCGATGGCGAGGCCATCGTGGCCTTTGAACACCGCCTGGGCGGGCGCGTTGCCGCCTTGCGCATGAAGGTGTTCCAGCGCGGCAATGGCCTTGGCTCCGACCGGCACATCCCGCACCTTGCCGCCCTTGCCCCGCACCCGCACCATGCCTTCGCGCAGTTGCAGATCGCCCCACGTGAGGCCACACACTTCGGCCAAGCGCAGGCCGGAGGAATAGAACAGTTCCAGCATCGCCCGATCACGCACGTCCTCGGCCGTCAGGACCGGAAATTCCAGCAAGCGCGTCACTTCATCGGCATCCAGCACCTGCGGCAACTTGCGCCGGGCCTTGGGCGCACGCAGGCCGGCCGCCGGACTGGCGCGCAACGTGCCTTCACGCAGCAGGTCATTGAACAGGCCACGACAGGCCGACAACAGGCGTTGCACGCTGGATGGTGACAGGCCACGCCGGTGTTCGCTGGCGATGAAGCGTTGCAGGCGCGGGCCGTCCAGTTCCTTCCAGTGGTTGATCGGCAAGGCCTGCGCGAAGTCCCGCAATCGCGCCAGATCGCGTCGATAGCCGGCCAGGGTGTGCGCGGAGTACGCACGCTCCACCCGCAGTCGTTCCAGATAGGCCGTGATCGCCGCACCCAGGGCGTCCTCGCCCTCGGCGTGGGTCGGCTGGGCCTGCGGCGCGGTGTTCACGGCGTTGGAACGCTCGTGTCGAAGCGCGCCAGAGCCGCCACCAAAGCCTGCGCCATCAAACGCACGAAAAAGGTGCCCATGCCCGGGTAAAAATGGTTGGGATCGCTGCTGCCAATGGCCAAGACGCCGTAGTCGCCCAAGGGCACCAAGGCGCTGGATTGCACCTGCGCCGCCTCGGCACCGAACAGCGCGTCCAACTTGTCGGCTTGCAGGCGTCCGCTCAAGGGCTCGGCATCGGGCTTGAGGTCCGCGAAAACAGCCATTTGCGCGCTGTCGCGACTGGCGCTCGCCCACCACGGACTGCTTTCCACGTCCAGGCCGGGCTTGCTCAACAGGATGCGCACCCATTCACTGGAAAAATCCTCGCGCAGGCTGCCCACGGCCATGGCCAAGGTCTGTGGCAAGTTCTGGGCGCGCAACAAGGCCAAGGTGAACTGGTGGGTGCGAACCGTCAGGCGTTCGTTCTCGTTGGCATTGGCAAACAACTCCTGCAGGCGCCGATTGAGCTCGCGATTCTTTTCGCGCAAGACATCCAGTTGGTAGCTGGCCAGCGAGGTGGCGCGGCCGTTTTCACGCGGCAGGTCGATGGCCAGGGCCACATCCGGGTGATGCAGGAAAAAATTGGGGTGTTCGCGTAGCCAAACGGCCACATCGGCAGCCTCCAGCTCACGTCGCGGGGATTCACTCATGCCAGAAACTCTCCTTCGAAAACGAATGTGGCCGGGCCGGCCATGTGGATGGGATGGCCCGTTCCAGCCCAGTCGATATGCAGGGTGCCGCCAGGAAGACGCACGTCCACGTTGGAAGCCAGACGTCCGCGCCGCGCCAGCACTGCCACCGCCGCGCAGGCGCCCGAACCGCAGGCCAGCGTTTCACCCACGCCGCGCTCGTACACGCGCAGAATCACGGTGTTGGGATCGAGCACTTGGGCAAAACCGACGTTGCAACTGTCCTTGAAGCCCGCCGCATGCTGCAGGGTCGGCCCCACACGATCAACGGCCGCTTCGGCGGCATCAGGCACTTCGATCACGGCGTGGGGATTGCCCATCGACACCGCGCCAAAGCGCAAGGCCATGCCATCGTGATCGACCTCGTACAGTGCCGCTTCGGCGCGTTCAAGGCCAATGGCCCGTGGTGAAAAATCCGGCACGCCCATGTCGATGCCGATGCCTTCAGCCTGGCGTCGCGCCACCACCCGCCCACGTGGACTGTCCAGCACCAGTTCCTCGCCCTGAGCCGCACCGTCGCGCCACAGCCACGCCGCCACGCAGCGCGCACCGTTGCCGCACTGCCCGGCGAGGCTGCCATCGGCATTGAGGATCGAATACGCCGCCACGGCATCCGCGCTGCGCGCCGCTTCGATGGTGATGAGCTGATCAAAACCCACGCCGCGATGGCGGTCGGCAATCAGGGCCACGCGCTCGGGCGTCAAGGGCGCTGAGGCGCGGCGCCGATCCACGATCACGAAATCGTTGCCAGCCCCGTGCATCTTGGTGAATGGCAACGGCACAGGTCCGCTCACGGTGTCGCCGCAGACTGTGGCCGATCGGGCATCACCAGATCGCCCTTGTTGCCGCACGCGGCGACGAGCAAAAGCAGGAGACAGATCAAGACGAGGCGCGAGAAGATTTTCATGGCCAAAGTATAATCGGCCGATCACGCGTTCGGATCGGCCATGTCGCCTGCCCTGTTCGTCCTCATTCCTGCCCTCTCCTGCGCCATCTTTGCCGCGATCTTCCTGTTCGGCGCGCGCGCGCGTCGCCACCGCCACCGTCGCTCCGGCGTGCTCTGGCGCGTGGTGGCCGCCTTGGCGTTCAGTGCAGTCGCCTTGGGTCTGATTGCGCTATCGGTATCGATCCGTCACTACCTTGCACTGGAACGCGAGGTCAGCGTTGCCAGCCTGTCGTTCCAGCAGCTTGCGCCACAACGATTCCAGGCCCGGATCACCACCGCCGACGGCCGCGTGCACGCATTCGTTCTCCTGGGCGACCAATGGCAGCTGGATGCGCGCGTGCTCACCTGGCACCTTCCAGCCGTGCTCGCTGGCGCACCGCCCCTCTATCGAATCGAACGCATCGGCGGGCGCTACCAGAACATCGAACAGGAACGCGAGGCTGAGCGCAGTGTGTTCGAACTGGATGCCAATGCGACTTTCGATCTCGGCTTGCTCAAGCAGTCCGCATCGCGCTGGCTGCCCTTCGTTGACACGCGATTTGGCAGTGCGGCCTACATGCCCATGCTCGACGGCGGCCATTTCGACGTGAGCTTTGCCGGACGCGGGGGACTGGTGGCGCGTGCCGCCGATGCCCAGACCCAGGCCGCGCTGGACCGCAGCGGCTGGTAAGCCTTTTCCTCAGCTTGGCACCTCTTGCGCGGCGATTTGGCGCAAGGCATCCAGAAAGGCAGCAAAGGCCACGCCCTGTTGCACACACACCTGATAGGCCGGCGGGCGCACCGCCTCATCCTGCGCCAGCCACTGGTGCCAAGGCTCTTCCAAAGCGCGCGCCTGCCGGCTCAGTTCGGCGAATCCATAGGTGCCCGCAGAACCCGCCAGTCGGTGCAACAAAAGATGCAATTGTGCGACCGGTTCGATCGGAACGTCCTCATCGCACAGCACATCGAAGGCCTGTCGCAGTTGTGCCGCCTTGTCCGCCAAGGACTCCTGATAGCTGCGATGAAGCTGCTGCGATTTCATCACCGACCCCTGATGCCCGTGATGCATGAGCGTACGCCAGCACCGACCTTCTCACCAACTGGGCACCATCGTCGCACACACGGCGTGCGCCGGTGCTAATGTCGGCGTCCCTCAACCCACACGTGAGCCACATCGTGTCCAATATCGCCGAATCCCTGTTGTCTTCGCTGGATGCCAACAGCATCCGCTCCATGTCCAGCCAGCTCGGCCTCAGCCCGCAAGCCACCGGCGATGCGATCCAGGCGGCGCTGCCGATTCTCTTGGGACAGATGGGCCGCAACGCGTCCCAGCCGGAAGGCGCCAATGCCCTGTTCGGCGCCATCCAGCGCGATCACGGCGGCATCGACATCGGCGGCCTGCTGGGCTCGGTGCTCGGCGGCGGAGCCTCATCCTCCAATGCCCCTGACCTGAGCTCGGGCATGGCCATCCTTGGCCACGTCTTTGGCGGCGGCGGCAGCCAACGCGCCAGCGCCCCGAACGTCCCCAGCGTGCCGGGCATGGGCGGCGCAGATTCGGCCAAGCTCCTGGCCATGCTGGCGCCTCTGGTGATGGCCGTGCTGGGCAAAATGAGCCAAGGCGGCGGCCTCAATGCCGGCGCGCTCGGTGGCCTTCTGGGTGGCGAGAGTCAACGCATCTCGCAAGCGCCGCCCTCGGCTCTGGGTGGCATCCTGGGTTCGGTGCTGGATCGTGACGGTGACGGCCAAGTTGGCTTGGGCGACATGCTTGGCGCCGCTCAGGGCCTCGGCTCCTTGTTCGGCAAGCGCTGAGGCTTCACGCTCATCATGGAACTTCGGCGATGGATGGCTTGAGACCATCCATCGCCCACGCCCAATCCAGACTCAGGCTTGGTGAGGGCCGTTGGGCCCTTATTGATCCGGCGCTCAAATGATCCGAACCTGGCGTAGCTGCCGAGCTCGCTCGGCAGACAATGGAGCAAGCTCCATTGCTACAAAACACGGGCCGGTTCGATAAACCTCAAGGCAATTGCCCGTAACGGCGCTTGCGCTCGGCGGTGTAGTGCCACCACGGCTGCGGTGGCGCGCCGGCAAGGAAATCGGTTACGGACATGAAGGTGTCCAGCACGCAGGGATCGTGGCGTGCGCCGGTGGCGAGGCAAAGTGCCTGATACAAGGCCAGAGGATCGGCGCCGACCAATTCGGTCGGCGCGCTGTATCCCAATCGCACGAAGTCCTTTGCCATTGCCGGCCCGACGTTGGGCAGGTCGGTGAAGCGCGTCAGTTGCTTGCGATCGACCTTGGCGGGGTTCATGGCTGCGCGCCGCGAGCCTTGATCCAGGCCGCCAGTGGTTGGGTGTCGATGTGTGCACGCAAGGCGCTGCATTGTTTGATGCGTTCGAGTGTCTGGCGCAGTCCGCGTTCGCCACCGACGAGGTCCATCACGCGCGGGGCGAAGAAGGCCTCCAGTTCACGCGCGGCCTCGGCACTGCAGCGACCACCGGAAAACATCGAAGGCAGGCCGCCCTGCCCGAACGGCGACAGGCGTGGACGCAGGGCGTCATAGTTCTGTGTGAGCCATTGCCAGGTCGCGGCATGGTTCTCGCGCTCACCCATCTGCGCGCCATACAGCCGGCTCATCTCGCCCAGTTGCACCGCCTCGGTGAGACCATAGGCCCGCGCCTTGGCGGCCAACTCCGGATCGCGGGTGCTGCCCATGGCACTGAGCAAGGCATAGCGATGACGGGTGTCACGGCTGGCTTCGAAAGCCTTGCGCGCAGCCTCGTAAACCGGCGCACCGCCATCTTGTACCGCGACCTGCAAGGCGGTGCCGAGAAGATCGGCATCGGCCCGTGTCAGGTCGACGCCTTCGGCACCGTCCAAGCCAAGTGCCTTGCGTCCTTGTTCGCCCAGTGCACGGCGTGCCGCTGGATCATTCGCATCCACCAGCAGGCCCACCACGCGCGAGCGCAGCGTGGTCGTACTGAGGCTCTCGCCATCGTTGCGACGCCAGCCCAAGGTTTTCATCCGTGGCGCGTACACCGAGGCGAGCCAGGTGCCGAGTTCGGCGCGTTGTGCGTCATCGAGCAGGTTTTCGCGCACCCATGACACCGTCCAGAGCAAGGCGGTCGCCACCTGCGGGGTATCGGATGTGGCCAGCGCCGGCACCGCATCGAGCACGGCGACGGGATCGAGCGTGCCGCGATTGAAGGCCGAAGACAGGGCATCGGCATACATCAACTGCTCGGCTGCGGACAGCTGGGTGCTGGCCGACTGCAAGCTTCTGGTGGCGGCCGGGTCGAGTTCGAAACGGTAGTAGCCGGCAGCATCGGCATTGGGCATGACCCAGTCCGGACAGGCGCCCTCCAGCGCGAAGCTCTGTTGTGCCTGTTCCAGCAGCACGCATTGGGTGGCACTGCCAGCACCATGACCGAGGCGCAGGCACACCGGCACTGTCCACAAGCGCCGGGTTTCTTCGCTCACCTGATAGGGCAGGTAGCGGCTCTGGCTCAATGCCAGTGTGGCTTTGCCGTCATCGCACTGCACCTGGGCGGATATCAAGGGCACGCCGGGCTGGTCGAGGAAGCTGCGCATGCCACGGGCGAAGGCGTCACCCTTGCCACTGTGCCGAGTCAGGGTGGCGATGAGGTCATCGGAGTTGCCGCTGCCGAAGGCATGTTCGGCCAGATAGGCGCGCATGCCGTCGCGGAACGCGGCTTCACCGACCCAGCGTTCGAACATCGCCAGTACCGCCGCGCCTTTCTGGTAGGTGATGCCATCGAAGGCCGACTGGATGTCGCCGTGACTCTCGATCGGTTGGCGGATCTTGCGGGTACTGAGCAGGCTGTCGCTGCTCATCGCCCACAGGCGACCTTCGAGCGCCCCGAGGTCGGCTTGGTATTCGGGATGCAGGGCCACGGCAACCTTGGCCTGTCCCCAGGTGGCATAGGCTTCGTTGAGCCAGATGTCGTTCCACCATGGCACCGTCACCAGATCGCCGTACCACTGGTGTGCGATCTCGTGCGCATTGATGTTGAACACGCCACGGAACTGCCCGGCGCCGGACTCGGCATTGGCCAGAAGCGCAGCATCGCGGTAGATGATGAGGCCGGCGTTCTCCATCGCGCCGGCGGAAAAGTCCGGTGCGCCGAGCAGGTCGAGCTTGTCGAAGGGATAGGCTTGCGCGGTGTAGTTCTCGAAGAACGGCACGATCTCGGCGGCGGTCTTGAGTGCCCAATCGAGTTTTTCCTTGCTGCCGCGCGGACCCAGGCCGCGCAGGGGCAATGAATGCTTGCGCACGGCATTGGCCGCGATCGGCGTGCCTTCGACGACATCCCACGGCCCCACCGCCAGCGCCACCAGGTAGGTCGGCAACGGCTGGGTGGTGGCGAAAGTCAGGGTTTTCCACTGGCCATCGTCCGATGCGGTTTCACTCACTTTCCGTGTGTTGGAAACGGCCACCTCGCGGGTGGGCACGGTGAGACTGATGTCGAAAGGCACCTTGAAACGCGGTTCGTCGAAGGAAGGGAATGCCCAACGCGCGCTGATCGGCTCCATCTGGGTGAGTGCATAGGCGTCATCACCCACGGTGACCTTGTACAGGCCTTCGAGCTTGCGGTTGAACGCCGCCGACCAGGTGAAAGACAGTTCGATCGTCTGCGCCGGCAGAGTCGCGGCAAATCGCACTTCGAGCACGCCCTCGTTCGGATGCGCGACGGTGGTGGTGGCAATCGTCTTGCCGGCCGCATCGATGGTGCTGGCCTTGGTGATCGACAGGTCACGTGCGTGCAGCCAGAGGTGATCGCTGGCCTCGTTCAATGCCACCCGGATGCGCGCCGTGCCCTCGAAGGATTCGGCGCGTGGGTCGATCCTCAGGTGCAAGGTGTAGTGCAGCGGCGCAGCCGTCGTCGGCAGCTTGCCAGCGGGCACGGTCGTATCGGCCCTTGCCAGAGTGAAGGCGAGGAAAGTCGCCAGAATCAGCCAAACACGCATGCTGTACCTCCCGTGGGGAATGAACGCGCACGACACCACGCATCGCCATCGGCGCAAAGGGCCAAAGGTCACTCTCCGCCTGCGACGCAGGATCACGGCACTGGCCAGATCGTCGCACTCGGTGTACAAATGTACACCATGGAGCCCTCGAACCTTTCCCCTACCCGTGCGGCGATCCTGGCCTACCTGCGCCGGGAGTTGCTGGCCGGGCGCGCACCCAGCGTGGCGGAAATCGCCACGCACTTCGGCTTTTCCTCGCGCAACGCGGCGCAGAAACACGTCCAGGCACTGGTGGCCGACGGCTGGCTGGAGCAAGCCCCCGGCCAGATGCGCGGCCTGCGCCTACCCGGTGGCGGCGCCGATCTGATGCCCTTGGCGGTGCTGGGCCGGGTGGCGGCCGGGCAGCCCATCGGCGCGGATATCGGACTGGATCAACACCTGCTGTTGGATCGGCGATTGTTTTCGCAGCGCCCGGATTACCTGCTCAAGGTGCAGGGTGATTCCATGATCGACGACGGCATCCTCGATGGCGATCTGGTGGCCATCCAGCGCCGCACCGAGGCCCGCAACGGCCAGACCGTGGTAGCGCGCGTGGATGGCGAGTTGACGATCAAGCGCCTGCAACGCGGCCGGCGTGAAATCCTGCTGCTGCCACGCAACCCTGCACACGCGCCGATCCGGGTGCTGCCGGGGCAGGATTTCGCCGTGGAAGGCGTGTTCTGCGGCCTGGTACGGCCGGGCTGACATGGGCGAAGTCGCCAGCCTGCAATCCCTGTTGTCCTCGCAAACCGTGTGGCGGGCGGGGCGAGCGGCGGTGCCGCGTGCGGATGGCGAACCCACCGGCCACGCCGCGCTGGATGCGCTGCTGCCGCAAGGCGGTTGGCCGGCGCATGCCATCACCGAATTGCTGTTGCCCGCCGATGGCATGGGCGAACTGAGCCTCGTGCTGCCTACCCTGGCGCGCCTGAGCCATGCCGGACGCCCCATCGTGGTGGTAGCACCGCCCTATCTGCCCTATGCCCCGGCATGGCAGGCCGCAGGTGTGGCGCTGGCGCAGCTGCATGTGGTGCAGGCGGCGAGCAGCGAGGTGGCGTGGGCATTCGAACAATGCCTGCGCAGTGGCGCATGCGGCGCCGTGCTGGGCTGGGTGCTGCAGGCCGACACCACCGTGCTGCGACGCTTGCAGACTGCGGCCGATGCCGGGCGCTGTCTGGGTTTCGTGCTGCGACAGGCGCGCCACGCCAGCAATCCCTCGCCAGCACCCTTGCGGATCGAAGCCGTGTCGGACCGGCGCGGCATCACGTGGCAGGTGCGCAAGTGTCGTGGCGGTGCGGTGCCGACCACGGCTTTCGCCCTGTCAGCGGCATGAGGCACACGCATGCTTTGGGCCTGCATCCTGCTGCCGCACTTGGCACTCGACGGTGTTCTCCGTCACCAGCCCGATACCGATCGGCCACGGGCGCTGGTCTGCGGGCCGACCACGCGGCGCCGGCTGCATTCGGTCGATGCACTGGCCGAACGTCTCGGCCTGAAAGCCGGCATGGCGCTGACGGCGGCACAGGCATTGCAACCCGACCTGTGCATCCTCGCGCACGACAGCGGGGAAGAAGCACGCTGGCAGCAGTTCCTGGCGAGTTGGGCGTATCGCTACAGTTCCAAGGTCAGCACCAGCTGGCCCGCGTGCGTGCTGCTGGAAGTGGAAGCCAGTTTCAACCTTCTGGGATCGTGGCCACGCATCCAGGCGCGCCTGCGCGATGAACTGACGGCGCTGGGCTTTTCCCACCGCATCGCTCTGGCCCCCACGCCCGGCGCGGCGCGGATTCTGGCCGGGGTACACGATGGTCTGGCCGTGTTGCAGCCCGAACCCATGCTGCGCGCACTCGATCAGGTTTCCGTGCTGGAAGCCCCTCTGCCCTGCACCGATGGCCAACACCTGTGGCGCATGGGCATCCGCAACCTGGGCGCGCTGCGCCGACTTCCGCGTGCGGCCTTGCGTCAACGCACTGATCCCGCACTGCTGCCCTGGCTGGATCGGGTGTATGGCGACAAGGCCGAGTCGCTGCCGCTGTATCTTCCGCCCGAACGCTTCGATCAACGTCTGGAACTGGGCTACGCCGTCGAACAATCCACCGCCCTGCTGTTTCCGCTGCGCCGACTGGTCCAGGACCTGTGCACCTTTCTTTCGATCCGCGATGGCGGGGTTCAGAACTTCCTGCTGCGACTGGAACACGAGCACGGCCAGCACGACATCGCCATCCACCTGCTGGCCCCCGAACGCGAACCGGCGCTGGTGTTCGAGTTGGTGCGCCCGCGTCTGGAGCAGGCCCGCATCACCCAGCCGGTCACGGCCCTGCGCCTCGTGGCGCGCGACTTGCCGCCCTTTGTGCCGGCGATGCGCGAACTGTTCGATCAACGGGATCGCCAGCATGTGTCGTGGCCACACCTGTGCGAACGCCTGCGTGCACGTCTTGGCGAGGAAGCGGTTCGCCAGCTCGCCATCGCCTGCGATCCGCGCCCGGAGCGCGCCTGGCGCTGGCAGGCCGAAGGCCAGCCCAGCCACGCACAGGCGCCTCCACGACCACCACGTCCGCTGTGGTTGCTGCCGCGCCCGATTCCCTTGCGCGATCGGCCACTGCACATCCTTGCCGGCCCCGAACGACTGGAAAGCGGCTGGTGGGATGGCGCGGATGCGCGGCGCGATTACTACGTGCTGGAATCGCCGCGAGGCCAGCGCGCCTGGGCCTTTGCCGCGCCCGGCGAACAGGACAACTGGATGCTGCACGGCTGGTTCGCATGAGCACGCCCGCATACCCCGAATCGGACGCGCTCGAACTGCCGGCCTATGCCGAACTGCACTGCCTGTCGGATTTTTCCTTCCTGCGTGGCGCAGCCAATGCCGATGCCCTGTTCGAACGCGCCCAACGCTGCGGTTATCAGGCGCTGGCGATCACCGACGAATGCTCGCTGGCCGGCATCGTGCGCGCCTGGGAAGCCGCACGTCGCCACGCGCTGAAATTGATCGTGGGCAGCGAATTCATGCTCGAATGCGGACTCAAATGCGTGCTGCTGGTGGAATCGCAATCTGGCTACACCCAATTGTGCGAATTGATCACCCGCGCCCGCCGTGCTGCGCCCAAAGGCCACTACCACCTGAGCCGACAGGACATGGTCGAGGTCTGCACGGAATCGGACGACGCCGGCCTGTTCGCGCTGTGGCTGCCGGGCGCACGGGTGGACCCGGACGAAGGCCACTGGCTCAAGACGCTCTTTGGCGAACGTGCGGTGCTGGCGGTGGAGCTGCACCGTGATCGCGACGATGCCGCACGCCTTGCCCAGCTCATGGCGCTGGCCGAACACCTGTCCATGCGTGCCGTGGCCTGTGGCGATGTGCACATGGATGTGCGCGGTCGCCGCGCCCTGCAAGACACCCTCACCGCCATCCGCCACGCGCTGCCGCTGGCCGAGTGCGGCGCGTGGTTGTTCCGCAATGGCGAACGCCACCTGCGCACACGCAGCGCACTGGCCGCGATCTACCCACGTCCCTTGCTGGACAACGCCGTGCACCTGGCGCAGCGCTGCCATTTTGACCTGGACCAATTGCACTACCAGCACCCCTCCGAACTGGTGCCCGCCGGCTACAGCCCCAGCGCATGGTTGCGCGAACTGACCGAACGTGGCGCACGCCAGCGCTGGCCGGAAGGCGTGCCTGCCACGGTCGTCGCCCAGATCGAGGACGAACTGGCGCTGATTGCCGAACTCAACTACGAGGCGTTCTTCCTCACCGTGGAAGACATCGTGCGCTTTGCCCGCGGCCGTGGAATCCTGTGCCAGGGACGCGGCTCGGCGGCCAACTCGGCGGTGTGTTTCGCGCTCGGCATCACCGTGGTCAATCCCGCCGAAAGTCGCTTGCTGATGGCACGCTTCCTCTCGCGTGAACGGCACGAGCCGCCCGACATCGATGTCGATTTCGAGCACGAACGACGCGAAGAAGTGTTGCAGTACATCTACGCCAAGTACGGCCGTGACCGCGCCGCACTGGCGGCCACCGTGATCCGCTACCGCAGTCGCAGTGCAATGCGCGATGCCGCGCGCGCGTTCGGGCTTCCGGCCGATCAGATCACGGCTCTGGCCGCCTGTCATGCCCATGGTCAGAGCGTGGTGGCGCTGGATGAACGTCTGCGCGAGGCCGGTTTCGACCCGGCCAATCCACTGATCCGGCGCGTAGTGGCCGTCGCCGAGCAACTGCGCGGCCAACCTCGACACCTGTCCCAGCACGTCGGTGGCTTCATCATTTCCGAAGCGCCCTTGTCCACCCTGGTGCCGGTGGAGAACGCCGCAATGGCCGGGCGCACCCTCATCCAGTGGGACAAGGATGATCTGGAAACCCTGCGCCTGCTCAAGGTCGATTGCCTTGCCCTCGGCATGCTCAGCTGCATCCGCAAGGCGCTGGACCTGATCGAACACCGCTGCGGCACGCGCATCGATCTGGCGCAATTGCCCGGCGACGATGCAGCCACCTGGGCCATGATCCAATCGGCCGATACCGTGGGCGTGTTCCAGATCGAATCGCGCGCCCAGATGAGCATGCTGCCGCGCCTGAAACCGGCGCGCTTCCATGATCTGGTGGTGCAAGTGGCGATCGTGCGTCCCGGCCCGATCCAGGGCGACATGGTGCATCCCTATCTGCGTCGGCGGCAGGGCAAGGAAGCCATCGACTGCCCCGAGGCACTGCGCGACATCCTCGACTCCACCCTTGGCATTCCCCTGTTCCAGGAACAGGTGATGGAACTGGTGATGCGCGCTGCCGACTACAGCCCCGAGCAAGCCGATCGCCTGCGTCGCTCGATGGCCGCCTGGGGCCGTGGCGGCGACATGGAATCGCACCGTGCCGACATCCGCGAGCGCATGACACGCAACGGCTATGCATCCGCTTTCATCGAACGCATCCTCGAACAGATCAAGGGCTTTGGCTCGTACGGCTTTCCGCAAAGCCACGCCGCTTCCTTCGCCAAACTGGTTTACATCAGCGCCTGGCTCAAATGCCACGAACCGGCGGCCTTCGCCTGCGCCCTGCTCAATGCCCAGCCCATGGGTTTCTATTCGCCCAGCCAGATCGTGCAGGACATCCGCCGCGCACAGGGCGCGCGTGCCGGGGTGGAAATCCGTGCGGTGGACGTGCAATGGAGCCATTGGGATTGCACGCTCGAACACGATGCCCAGCGACACGACCGACAAGGCGCGATCCGACTGGGCCTGCGGCAAGTCGCCGGCCTGTCACGCCACGCCGCGCACGCCATCGCGGCGGCCCGCGCCCACGGCGCGTTCGTCGATGTCAATGATCTGTGCGTGCGTGCCACGCTCGATGCCGCTGCGCGCCGCGCACTGGCCGATGCCGGCGCGCTGCAAAGTCTGGCGGGTGATCGCCACCGTGCACGCTGGCAGATGGCCGGTCACCAGATGGCCTTGCCACTCGGCCCCATGACCGCACCGGAAGAAGCCGTGGCCTTGCCGTCACCCAAGGTGGCCGAGGACGTGGTGGCCGATTACCGCAGCCTCGGACTGAGCTTGCGTGCCCACCCGCTGACCTTGCTGCGTACGGCATTGCGCGGCCAGCGCGTGCTCGACTCACACCGTTTGCGGCAGTTGTCGCACGGTCGCGGCGTGCACTTTGCCGGCATCGTCACCCAGCGCCAGCGCCCCAGCACCGCCAAGGGCACAACCTTCGTCACCCTGGAGGACGAACACGGCTCGATCAACGTCATCGTCTGGCCCGATCTGGCAGTACGTTGCCGCAGACCCTTGCTCGGCGCACGCCTGTTGGCCGTGCGCGGGCGATGGGAACGCGTCGATGGCGTCGAACACCTGATCGCACGCGACCTGCACGACCTCAGCCACCTGCTCGGGCACCTGCACACCCCGTCGCGTGACTTTCACTAGCGAATACCCCCCTTCCTGCAAGCCCTGCCGTGACTTCTGGCAGTAGGGCGAGATGCCGATCGGGTCGGATGATTCAGCCCCTCCCCGCACTCGGAACCTTCCATGCGCCACCTGCTTGCTGCGGCCATTGCCTTGGCTCTGGCCACCATGAGCCTGAATGATGCCGCGGCCCTCGACAAGCCCGCACCGGCGACGATGTCGGCGCAGGTCACCACCCAGTTGCCCCGCACGGTGCGCCCCGTGCACTACACCATCGAAGTGACGCCACATCCGGACGCCATGAATTTCGACGGCAAGGTTGGCATCGACATCGACGTGCTGGAAGCCACCGACCGCATCGTGCTCCAGGCCGCGCAACTGCGCTTGGCGAAAGCCAGTCTCGTGCCTGGGAACAAGCCCGCGATCGACCTCAGCATCAGTCTGGATGCCGAGCATCAAACGGCCAGCTTCAGCCCTGGCACGACC
Organism: Chiayiivirga sp.; assembly: GCA_035703435.1. Classification (GTDB taxonomy): domain Bacteria; phylum Pseudomonadota; class Gammaproteobacteria; order Xanthomonadales; family Xanthomonadaceae; genus Denitratimonas. Next base: position 73,513 of record DASSYF010000029.1, read on the forward strand.
TTGTCGCCCGGCAAATACGTGCTGAACATCGAATACAGTGGCAAGATCGGCACCCAGGCCAATGGCTTGTTTGCGCTGGATTATCCGACCGAGCAGGGTCAGCGCCGCGCGCTGTTCACCCAGTTCGAAAACTCCGATGCGCGGCGCTTCGTGCCCTCGTGGGACGAACCCAACTACAAGGCCACCTTCGATCTGAGCGTCATCGCGCCACGCGATCAGTTGGTGGTCAGCAACATGCCGGTGGCGGAGTCGGTCGATGAGGGCCGGGACCTCAAGCGCGTCAGTTTCAAGACCTCGCCCAAGATGTCCACCTACCTGCTGTTCCTGAGCATGGGTGACTTCGAGCGCATCACACTGGACGATGGCGGGGTGGAGATCGGCGTCATTGCGCAGAAGGGCAAGGTCGAGCAGGCACGCTACGGATTGGAAGCCAGCCGCGATGTGCTGCGCGAATACAACGACTATTTCGGTGTGCGCTATCCCTTGCCCAAGCTCGACAACATCGCCGCGCCCGGTGGCAGCCAGTTTTTCAGCGCGATGGAAAACTGGGGCGCGATCTTCACCTTCGAGTCTTCCTTGCTGATCGATCCGGCGCTGGCCAATACCGGCAGCTATCAACGCGTGTTCGGCATCGGCGCGCATGAAATCGCGCATCAGTGGTTTGGAAATCTCGTGACGATGGCGTGGTGGGACGACCTGTGGCTCAACGAGGGTTTCGCCAGTTGGCTGGCCGATCGCACCACGCGCAAGTTGCATCCCGAATGGGACACCAACAGCGTTGGCGCAGCCTTCACCAGCCGCGGGCCGATGGGTGGCGATGCCATGTCCACCACCCATCCGGTGGTGCAGCACATCGCCACGGTGGAACAGGCCAGTCAGGCCTTTGATGGCATTACCTACGGCAAGGGTTCGGCGGTGATTTCGATGCTGGAGGATTACATCGGCGAGAACGCCTGGCGCGAGGGCGTACGCAGTTACATCAAGAAGCACGCCTTCGGCAATGCCGTGACGGAGGACCTCTGGATCGAGCTGGAAAAAGCCGCCCCCGGCAAGCGTTTCCTCGAGGTGGCGCATGATTTCACCCTGAAACCGGGCGTGCCTTTGATCCGTGCCGAAACCCAATGTGTCGATGGCAACACCGTGCTCAGCCTCGTGCAAGCCGAGTACAGCATGGATCTCCCTGATAAAAAGCCCTTGCACTGGTTCGTGCCGGTCACGGTGCAGGTGCTCGGTGGCGAGCCGGTACGCACCTTGGTGGACGGCAAAGCGAGTGTGAATCTGCCCGGTTGCGATGCGCCCGTGCTGGTCAATGCCGGCCAGAAGGGCTATTTCCGAACCGTGTATGCGCCCGCGGATTTCAAGGCATTGACGGCGCAATTCGGACGATTGTCGGTGGCCGATCAGGCCGGTCTGATCATGGACGCCAGCGCCATGGCCACGGTGAAGCTCCAACCGGAATCAGATGCCCTCGACTTGTACCTGCAACTGCCGATGTCGGCAGCACCGGAGCTGTGGCAGATGGCGTCCCGCTCCTTGGGCGAGCTGGATGATCTGCTCAAGGACGACACGCCGCGCCAAGCTGCGTTCCGCCAGTTTGCCCTGGCCAAACTTGCGCCAAAATTGGAAGAATTGGGCTGGGAAAAGCACGAAGGGGATTCCTCGTCCATCCAGCAATTGCGCTCGGGTTTGATCCGCACGGCCGGCAGTCTGGGTGACAAGAACGTGCTGGCCGAGGCACGGCGACGTTTCGACGCCTTCCTGGCCGACCCTGCGACGCTTCCACCGGAATTGCGTCGCACCGTACTGGGCATGGTGGCCTACAACGCCGATACCGCCACCTGGGATCGCATCCACACCTTGGCCAAGCAGGAAAAGTCCTCGATGCTGCGGAACCAGTATTACGGCTTGCTCGCCTTCGTGAAGGACGAGGCGCTGGCCAAGCGGGCCTTGGATATGGCCATGACCGACGAGCCTGGCGCCACCCTCAGCGCATCGATGATCAGTGGCACGGCGTGGGAACACCCGGACATGGCCTTCGAGTTCGCCGTGGCGCACCGCGAGCACATCGACACCTTGGTCGATTCCACGTCACTGGCCGGCTACTACCCAAGCCTGGGTGCGGCGTCCGATGACATCAAGATGATCGACAAGATCAAGGCCTTTGCCGAGCAGCACATCGCCGCAACCTCACGCCGGAATGCCGACGAGGTGGTGAACGGCATCCGCACCCGCCTCACGCTGCGCGAGCAGCGCTGGCAGGCGATCGATGCCTGGCTGAAGCAACACGGCATCTGAGGCTCGCACGGTTTGGGCGTCGCCACGCAACGCCCAAACCCAAGCTTCCCGATAAGCGATGGCTGCCCGGAATCAGGACATCGAACCGAGCCCGGAGTAGCCCGTCATATCCGATTACAAGCGATGCCATCGAGATGAGCTACCCATCCAGCGCGCGCAGGCTTTGCATCGGCGGCGTGCGTGCGATGCGGCGGGTTGCAGCGAGGCCTGTGAGGGCGACGATCAGCACACCCAAGCCACCGCCGAGCGCGGCGAGCTTCCAGTCCGGCCGCCACGCTTGTTCGAACACTTGAACCGCAATCAGGCCGGAAACGACACCCGCCCCGATCGCCGCCACCCAACCGGCAATCAAGCCGATGGCGATGAATTCGGAGGCATGGGCGAGGCGCAACTGCCGGCTGCGGGCACCGAGCACGCGCATCACGCTGCCTTCCATGCGGCGCTCGTCCTGACTGGCGCTGATCGATGCCAGCAGCACCAGCACACCGGCCAAAAGGGTGAAGTAGAACACCACCTCGACCGCGCGCGATACTTGATCGGCGGTGCCGCGCACCTGGGCGATGACCTGATCGATGTCGATCACCGATACGTTGGGATAGGCCGCGACCAAATCGCGCGTCAGGCCCGTGTCGCCGGCCATCACCCGCGCCGCACCGATGTAGCTGGCGCTGTGGCGCGTCAAGGTTCCCGCCGGCGCCACGACGAAAAAATTGGGCCGGAAGCTTTCCCACTCCACCCGCCGCAGGCTGGTGATGGGCGCCTCGAAGTGGCTGCCGGCGATGTCGAAGCCGATGATGTCACCCAGCTTCCAGCCGAACGTGCGGGCCATGCCCTCTTCGACCGAAAACTGTGGCGTGGTGTCGTCCTCGGCCCAGAACGTTCCGGCGACGACATGGTTGTCGCTGGCCCGCAGCGTGGCAGCCTGCGAGAGATTGAACTCGCGCTCGGCCAGATGCCGCGCACGCTCGCCCTGCGTCGCATACGTGTCGCCCGACACCTGCACGCCATTCACACTGACCAGTCGTGCCCGGATCATGGCAAACAGTTCCGGCTCGGCCTGCCCGTGCCGGCGCAACACCTGGCCCACGCCGTCAAGCTGATCGGGCTGCACATTGATGATGAACCGATTGGGTGCATCGGTCGGAATCGATTGCTGCCAACGGCCGATGAGATCGGTACGCACCAGAGTCAACAACAGGATCGCCATCAGCCCCAGGCCGAGCGATGCAATCTGCGCGATGCTGCTGCCACGGCGGCGACTGACATTGGCCAAGCCATAGCGCCACGGTCCGCGCAAGCGGGGACGTACGGCTTGCAACGCGGTGATCAGGCCCACCGCCAGCACGGCCAGGATCGCAAAGCTGATGACGAATCCAGCCAGTACCGACAGCGCCAACACCGGCGACCCCGCCCGCCACCACAGCAAGGCACCGACCCCACACACGCCCGCCAGCACCGCCCATGCCGCCGCCGGCTCCACCGCGCCCAGATCCCGTCGCAGCACGCGCAGGGCCGGTACGCGGCGCAGTGACAGCACGGGTGGCGCAGCAAAAGCCAGCAGCACCACGAAGCCCACACCAAGGCCTTGCAACACCGGCATCACGCCGGAAGCCGGCAAGGCGATACCCAGCCACTGGCCCAACCAATGCCCCAGAAGCGCCTGCACCATCCAGCCGCCCAACACGCCCAGCGCACTGCCGAACAGGCCCAGCAGAACAAGCTCGCCGACATGGATCGCCACGATCCGCGCCTGACTCGCGCCCAGGCATCGCAACACCGCACAGGCGTCCAGATGGCGGGCGCTGTGGCGGCGCGCCGCCATGGCCACGGCGATCGACGCGAGAATTACCGCCACCAGTGCGGCCAGCCCGAGGAAGCGATCACCCTGATCCAGCGCGCGGCGCACTTCCGGACGCGCATCAGCCATGGTTTCCAGCCGCTGACCGCGCGCCAGACGACCCTGCATGGCATCGACGAAGCCTTGCGCGCGGCCATCCACGCCAGCAACGATCAAGCGATAGGCCACGCGGCTTCCTTCCTGCACCAAGCCCGTGGCGGCCACGTCATCGAGCCTGAGGAACACGCGCGGCGCGACGTTGAAGTAGTCCATCGCGGCATCGGGCTCTTGCAGCACCAGCGCCGAGATCGACAACTCCGAGCGCCCCAAGGTCACCCGGTCGTCCAATTCCAGGCCCAACAGTTCGGCACCGCTGCGCGACAACCAGACCGTGCCCGGCGCGGGAATCGCGGTGGCGTCGTGCTCACCGCTGGCATCACGCAAGCGGTAGTGGCCGCGCAGGGGAAAGCCCTCGCCCAGCGCCCGCACTTCGGACAATTTCAGCGCATCGCCCGCCCGCAACATGCTGGGAAAAGACCAGGTTTCGGTCTGTTGCAGGTCCAGGCGCTCGGCCAGTTCACGCGCAGCCGCGTCGATCGGCTGATCGGCGCGCAGCACCACGTCACCGCCCAGCAGGCGATTGGCCTCCAGCGCCAAGGCCTTTTCTGCGCGCTCGGTGACGAAAGCCACGGCGGTGACGGCCATCACCGCCAGCGCCAGCGCCGCCAGCAGCACCCGCACTTCACCCGAGGCCAGGTCGCGGCGCAGCAAGCGCCAGGCCATGCGCAGGCCGATCATGAAGCCACCAGACGTCCGGCATCGAGCCGCAACACCCGGTCGCAGCGCGCCGCCAAGGCCGGATCGTGCGTCACCAGCACCAGGGTGGTGCCCGATTCGTCATTCATGCGAAACAGCAGTTCGATCACCGCCTCGCCGGTGTGGGTGTCGAGGTTGCCGGTCGGCTCATCGGCAAACAAGACCTGTGGGCGCACCACGAAGGCGCGTGCCAGTGCCACGCGCTGTTGTTCGCCACCGGAAAGTTGGCGCGGATAATGATCCAGACGCGAAGCCAGGCCCACATCGCCCAGTGCCGCACGCGCCTGTTGGCTGGCGCGCGCATCGCCACGCAGTTCCAGCGGCAACATCACGTTCTCCAGCGCCGTCAGCGAAGGCAAGAGTTGGAACGCCTGAAACACGAAACCCACCTGCTCTCCGCGCAGTCGTGCGCGGCCATCCTCGTCGAGAGCGGCCAGCGACGCACCCGCCAATTCGACATCGCCATGGCTGGGCACATCCAAGCCCGCCAGCAACGACAACAGCGTGGATTTGCCCGAGCCGGACGCGCCGACGATGGCCACGCGCTCTCCGGCGTGGATATCGAAACTCACATCATCAAGAATGGTCAATTGGCCCGACGGCAAGCTCACGCGCTTGCCCAGTTGCCGCGCATGCAGCACGACGGCGGTTTCATTGCGGTGTCGCGGCGTGCCCACGCGGGCTTCAATGGCATCGGTCACGTTCCCATCCAAGCTTGGAGATCACCATGACAATGCGGGCAAGCATCACCCCGAACAAGTGCCGGGCGTCATGCCTGAGTCTCCTCATGTTGGCATGGATGAGCATGGCGCTCGCCGCCACGCCTTCGCGTACCGTGCTGGTGATGGGCGATTCGCTCTCGGCAGCCTATGGCCTTGCGCCCGAGCACGGTTGGGTGGCGCTCATCCGCGAGCGACTGAAGGCCGAGAAACCCGACTGGCGCGTGGTCAATGCCAGCGTCAGCGGCGAAACCACGGGCGGCGGCGCGGCGCGCTTTGCCGCCGCGTTGGACGAGCACCGGCCTGCCGTGGTGGTGCTGGAACTGGGCGCCAACGACGCCCTGCGCGGCCTGCCGCTGGATCAGGCCCAAACCCACCTGCAAACCATGATCGACCAGGCCCGCGCCATCGGTGCCAAGGTGTTGTTGGTGGGCATCGAGATTCCACCCAACTACGGCCCCGACTACACCGCCGCGTTGCAGGCCATGTACCGGAAGCTGGCGGCCGACAACGCACTCGCCTTCTTGCCCTTCTTGCTCGAACCCATCGCCGCCGACCTCGCCAATTTTCAAGCCGATGGCCTGCATCCGACCGCTCGTGCACAACCGGCGGTGCGCGATCATGTATGGAAGTCACTGGAGCCGTTGCTGGATTGAATCAATCGCCGGGATGACTCCAGCAGCCACTTGCGGGATCATCACCCCGTGACCGCGCACTCGCCCCAGGCTTTTCCGATTCGCCTGTTCCTGACCTCGCCGCACGAATGCGGCTACTACCCGGAACGTGAGGCGCGCAGCGTGGTGCTCGATCCGGCCTCGCCGTTCCTGGCGCAGATCTATCCGGATGCCATCGACTACGGTTTTCGTCGTTCCGGCGCGCAGGTGTATCGCCCGCATTGCGCGAACTGCAAGGCCTGCATCGCCACCCGCATCCGCGTGGACGAATTCAACCCCGATCGCAGTCAACGCCGCTGCCTCGCGCGCAATGCCGATCTGCGCGTGGCAGTAGCTCAGGCGCGGTGCCGCCGCGAGTATTTCGATCTCTATTCGCGTTACCTCGATGCCCGTCATGGCGATGGCCCGATGGCGCAGGCCAGCATCGAGGATTTCGAGCAGTTCCTGCTCAGCGCCTGGTGCCATACCCAGTTCATCGAACTTCGCCACGACAACGTGCTGGTCGGCCTGGCCGTCACCGACGTGCTGCCGCAAGGGCTGTCGGCGGTGTACACCTTCTACGATCCGGATTTGACAAAGCGCAGTCTCGGAACTTTTGCCATCCTGCAACAGATCGCGGCGGCGGCGCAGCGGCAACTTCCGTTCGTGTACCTCGGCTATTGGCTCGATGGCCATCCGAAAATGGACTACAAGCGCCGATTCTCTGGGTTGGAAGTGCTGCGCGACGGACACTGGCAAACGCTCGCATGAGCGATCTGGTCGCCGTATTGGTCGCGCAACTGCCAACGCTGCCGCCGGGACCGGTGTGGGTGGGTTTCAGTGGCGGACTGGATTCGAGCGTGTTGTTGCATGCCTTGGCCTCGTTGCCCGACGCACGGGCACGCGGGCTGGGCGCCTTGCACGTGTGCCACGGGCTGCATCCGGATGCGCCGCTATGGGCCGAGCACGCGCGTACGGTGGCACAGGCATTGGGGGTGGCATTCCAAGGAGCCGATGTCACCGTGAACACGATCGCCGAGGAAGGCGTGGAAGCGGCGGCGCGGCGTGCCCGCTATGGCGCATTCGATCGACATGTGCCCGCGCACGGCGTGCTGGCACTGGCCCATCATCGCGATGACCAGATCGAAACCGTGTTGCTGCGCCTGATGCATGGCGCCGGCCATGAAGGATTGGCCGGCATGCGAGCGCTGCGCCCGCTGCGTGCCGAGGGCGGCGCGTGGCTATGGCGTCCGGTGTTGGGCCAGCCGCGCCAGCGACTCGTGGAGTATGCACGGCAACATGGCCTGCGCTGGATCGAAGACCCGGCCAATGCGCAGCCCGACTTCGCCCGCAATCGCGTGCGCCATGGCGTATTGCCCGCGCTGCGCGATGCCTTCCCGAACGCCGAGGCGCGCATCATCGATTCAAGCGTGCGCCTGCGCGAGGAAGCCGAGGCACTCACGCACTGCGCGCGAATCCTGCTGAACGCGCACCTGGACGCGAGCGACGGCAGCTTGCCGATCACGGCCCTGATCGAACTGCCAGCAGCCCTGCTGCGACGCGTGATCGGGCTGTGGCTCAATCATCATCATCTGCCCCATCCGCCGGCGGGCATTTGGCCACGGATCGTGCCGGAGCTGGCGCAGGCGCGGCCCGATGCCACGCCGCAACTGGCGTGGCGTGGTGTGCAACTGCGCCGCCATCGGGATCGACTGCATGTACTTCCCGCCGAGGCATGCGTCGCGGCGGATTGGTCCATCGATTGGGATGGCGTGGCGCCCTTGGCCCTGCCGCACGCGCTGGGCACCCTCGTTTTCGATCCACCCCTGAGCGCACCGCACGCCTGGCAGGTGCGCAATCGTCGCGGCGGCGAAGTGATCCACCGACATGGGCACCACCGCAGTCTCAAGAAGCTGTTGCAGGAATCCGACATCGCGCCTTGGCAACGCGCGCGCCTGCCGCTGTTGTTCGATAACGCGGGTCGTCTGGCTTCGATTGCAGGGCGCTGGCACAGCGATGCGTTCGCCGCATGGCTCCATCAGCACGACAAGACGCTACGCTTGCGCTAGGCTTTAGCGCGCCTTGTCACACGCCACAGTCTGGTGTCATGTCGAATCCGGCAGAAAAAACCGAAGCACCCCACGCCGTCGCCCAGTTCGAGCAATCGCTGGATGAACTCGAAAATCTCGTACAGCGCATGGAAAAAGGGGACCTTTCCCTCGATGAATCCTTGGCCGCCTATGAACGCGGCGTCGGCCTGTATCGCCACTGCCAAACCGCGCTGGAACAGGCCGAACTGCGTGTGCGGCTATTGAGCGATCCGCTCGATCCCGACACGGCCCAGCCCTTCGACGATGCGCCCTGAGCCCAAGGTCGCGTGGCAGCGCTGGGCACAACGCTGTGATGACACCCTCGCCACCGCCATTGCCGATCGTGGTGGACTGAACGCGCGTCTGGACGAAGCGATGGCCTATGCCTGCCTCCACGGCGGCAAGCGCATGCGTCCGCTGTTGGTGTACGCGACCGGCACCACCTTCGGCGCGCACGAGAACGATTTGGATGCCGCCGCCGCTGCAGTGGAACTGGTGCACGCCTATTCCTTGGTGCACGACGACCTGCCAGCGATGGACAACGACAGCCTGCGTCGCGGCAAGCCGACCGTGCATGTCGCCTACGGCGAGGCCACCGCGATTCTGGCCGGCGATGCCCTGCTCACGCTTGCGTTCGAACTGCTTGGCGACAGCGGCGCGGCGGCACCGATCGCGCTCGGCCTGATTACAACTCTGGCGCGTGCGGGTGGTCTGCAAGGCATGGCAGCCGGACAGGCCATCGATCTGGAAAGCGTCGGCTACGCGCTTGCGCTGGACGAACTGCGCGCCATGCACGCCGCCAAGACCGGCGCCTTGATCCGCGCCAGTGTCGCGATGGGTGCGCAGGTGGCCGGTGTCGACGCCACCACTCTGTCGATTCTGGATGACTACGCCTCGGCCTTTGGGCTGGCTTTCCAGATTCGTGACGACATCCTCGACGTCGAAGGTGAGTCAGCGACGCTGGGCAAAACCGCCGGCAAGGATGCGGCCCAGGCCAAGCCAACCTATCCGGCACTGCTCGGCTTGGACGGCTCCCGTGAACTCGTGAGCCAACTGCGCGCCCGCATGCGCGAGGCCCTCGCGCGCCTCGACATCGACACGCGGGAGCTGGCCGCCTTGGCCGATTACGCCGCGCAACGCAATCACTGACGACTGCGCGTCGGCGATCATGCGTTCCATCACGCATCGGCTTGATCGATGTCATGCCGGCTGCAATGCGCGCGATATCGGCGGCAGCCTCAGCAGCAACACCGACACCAGCGGCCCGATCAGCGGCACGTGTACGGTCAACGTCGTATTGGGCGTGTCCGCCGTGGCCGTATCGATACACGATGGGCCGGCCATGGGGTGCTGATTTTGATGATTCTGGCCTTGGCCTTGCGGCGACAGGCATCACAGCACTGGCGTATCTCACCCTCGCGCGTGGTCGATCATGGCCACGCGCTGCCACAGGGCACCGCGCTCTGACACAATGCCGGCCTCGTCCACCTGCACAGCCACGGGGCCGCGGATGCAAGCATCGGGTAACTCCACCGCACGGGTACTGTTCGCCAGTTTGATCGGCACCACCATCGAATTCTTCGATTTCTACATCTACGCCACCGCTGCGGTGCTGGTGTTTCCGACGCTGTTCTTCCCCGCGGACAATCCGACGACCTCGGTGCTGCAATCCTTGGCGACCTTTGCGCTGGCCTTCTTTGCGCGGCCCGTGGGTTCGGCGATCTTCGGGCATTTCGGTGATCGCATCGGGCGCAAGGCCACGCTCGTTGCCGCCTTGATGACCATGGGCATTTCCACTGTGTTGGTGGGCCTGTTGCCGACCTACGCCAGCATCGGCATCGCGGCGCCTGCCTTGCTCGCGTTGTGCCGATTGGGCCAAGGCTTGGGGCTGGGCGGCGAATGGGGCGGCGCGGTGCTGCTCGCCACCGAGAACGCGCCGCCCGGCAAGCGCGCTTGGTTCGGCATGTTCCCGCAGTTGGGCGCGCCGCTGGGCTTTCTGTTGTCGGCGGGAAGTTTTCTGGCGCTGGAACATTTCCTTGGCGACGCCGAGTTTCTCGCCTGGGGCTGGCGCATCCCGTTCCTTGCCAGTGCGGTGCTGGTGTTCGTGGGGCTGTGGGTGCGCCTTCGCATCGAGGAAACGCCGGATTTCCGCAAAACTCTGGCCACGGGTACGCGCGTGCGAATGCCGATGGCAACGGTCTTCCGGCAGCATGCCGGCGCCTTGGTCGCGGCCACCTTCGCCTCGGTCGCAACTTTCGTCTTGTTCTATCTGATGACGGTGTTCACCTTGAGCTGGGGCACGCGCGCGCTCGGCTATTCGCGCGAGGCATTCCTGCTGATGCAGATGATTGGCATCCTGTTTTTTGCCGCCACCATCCCCATCTCGGCGCTGTGGGCTGATCGCCATGGCCGCCGCCACACCTTGATCTGGGTCAGCGTGGCCATCGCCCTGTTCGGGCTTGGGTTCGCGCCCTTGTTTTCCACCGGCAGCACCGTCTGGACGGTGGTGTTTCTCGCCCTCGGGTTGGCGCTGATGGGTTTCACCTATGGCCCACTGGGCACGGCCCTGGCCGAGATGTTTCCGACCGAGGTGCGCTATACCGGTGCCTCGATCAGCTTCAATCTGGCCGGCATTCTGGGTGCCTCGCTGGCACCGTATGCCGCCACCTGGTTGGCATCCCGTCACGGGCTTTCGGCCGTGGGCTACTACCTGAGCATCGCGGCGGTGATTTCGCTATTGGCCTTCCTGCGGGTGAAGCCGGCACAGGAACCTGCGTCGGTGACTGAAGTCGCGCAGGACTGAGCACCGCCCTGCATCCTGCGGCTTCGGGCGGTCCAGAAAACCCGAGGCCGCAGGTTTAAATCCCGAGGTCAGGTCACAGCAGGTCGGCGGGGATGTTGCCGCCATTGGCCGCAATGCGTTTGAGCACTTCCTTGTGCAGCCACATGTTCATCTGCGCCGAGTCCGCCATCAGGCTCTCCGGGCAGTCCAGCTCCTTGGCCATCTCCTTGCGGGCGCCAAAGCTGCTGTCCAGATCCAGAAGCTTGAGCAGATCGACGATCGAGGTTTTCCAGTTGAGCTTTTGCGGATTGGCCGCCGCCTTTTGCTCCATCAGGGCCATCACGTCCACGCTGGCCACCGGCTTGGGCGCTTCCACCTTGGTTGTGGCCGCAGCGGTCGGCGGCAGCTCGGCCGGATCGACAAAGATCACGTCCGGTACCGGCTCAGGCGCCGGTGCCGGTGCGGCCTTGGCACTGCCGAGGCCGAGCGTGTCGAGAATGGAACTAAACAGACCCATGGTATTGCTCCTTGTCCAGCCGAATCGGGATTTCGATGGTGCCAGCACTTCGGGACTTCGCACAATGGGGAGGTGTCTCGGTGGTACGCGTTGCATCCACACGCTAGGCTTGGCCGGATGAATACGCCAGATCAACGCGATTTCACCCTCAGCCCCGAGAACAACGAGCAGCTCGCCAGCCTGTGCGGACCATTCGATGCGCATCTGCGGCTGATCGAATTGCGCCTCGGGGTGGAGATCAACAACCGTGGTTTCGTGTTTCGCCTGATTGGCGATGCGCCGGCCACGCGTGCCGGTGAGCGTGTGATCCGCGCGCTGTATGCCCTGGCCGGCGACACCCTGTTGGAACCCGGCGACGTGCATCTGGCGCTGCAGGAATCGGGCGCCGATCAAGCGGTGAAGGAGGCCGAGCAAGGTGGCGGCGAGATGGCACCGGAGGTCGCGATTCGGGTCAAGCGCGGCACCATTCGCGGACGCGGCCCCAATCAGGCGCGCTACCTGCACGCCATCGCCACCCACGACATCAACTTCGGCATCGGACCGGCCGGCACCGGCAAAACCTTTCTGGCCGTGGCCAGTGCCGTAGAAGCCTTGAACCAGTCGCGTGTGCAACGCCTGATCCTGGTGCGACCAGCGGTGGAAGCCGGTGAGAAACTCGGCTTCCTTCCCGGTGATCTGAGTCAGAAAGTCGACCCCTATCTTCGACCACTTTACGATGCGCTGTATGAAATGCTCGGGGTGGAGAAGGTGATGCGCTTGATGGAGCGCAACGTGATCGAGGTTGCCCCCTTGGCCTACATGCGCGGCCGCACCTTGAACGATGCCTATGTCATTCTGGACGAAGCCCAGAACACCACGATCGAACAGATGAAGATGTTTCTGACCCGTATCGGCTTCGGCACCACGGCCGTGATCACCGGCGACCTCACCCAGACTGACTTGCCCAAGGGGCAGAAATCCGGACTACGCGATGCGGTCGAAGTACTGCGTGCGGTGGAGGGCATCAGCTTCAGTTTCTTCACCGCGCACGACGTGGTGCGCCACCCGCTGGTGGCGCGCATCGTGCGTGCCTATGAAATGCAGTCAGGCCAGCCGACATGAGACGAATTCCCCTGGAGTTGGAACTGGGTGTGAGCTATGGCTTGCCGCGCCGCGGACTGCCCGCGGCAACGTCGTTTCGACGCTGGGTGAGTGCCAGCCTCACTGGGCGGATCAAGCATGCCGATCTGGCCTTGCGCGTGGTGGATGTCGATGAAGGCCTCGCTCTGAATCGGCACTTTCGCGGCAAGGACTACCCCACCAATGTCCTGAGTTTTCCGGCCGAACTGCCCGAGGGCGTGAACCTGCCGATCCTCGGCGACATCGTGTTGTGTGCACCGGTGGTGGCACGCGAAGCGGCCGAACAAGGCAAGGTCTTGCACCACCACTACGCCCACCTCACCGTGCACGGCGTCTTGCACCTGCTCGGCTTCGAGCACGAGGACGCGCGCGAAGCCGAGGCCATGGAACAACTCGAACGCGACATCCTTGCCAGCCTCGGCATCAACGATCCCTATCGTGATTGAGACACAGCCGTGACGGCTTGACAGATTGATTTACACGTGTAATCTGTTTGCAATGATTACGGATGTAAATCATGCAAATCAGTGATGCGGAATCGGTCGTGATGGAGGTGCTATGGGCTCGCAGCCCATTGGCCTCCGATGAAGTCGTCAGCGCCTTGGGGCAGCAACAGGACTGGCAAGAAGCCACCATCAAGACCCTGCTCAATCGCCTGCTCAACAAAGGTGCGATCAGCGCCGAGCGCGACGGCAGACGCTACCTGTATTCGCCCGAGATCAAGCGCGAGGACTGGGTTTCCCGGCAGAGCGAGAACCTGCTCGATCGGCTGTTTGGCGGTCGCGTGGCGCCGCTGGTCGCGCATTTCAGTGCCCATCGCCAGCTCAGTCAGGCCGATATCGACGAACTGCGACGTCTGTTGGAGGAGATCGACCATGACAAGCCATGATGTGCTGCGCCTGCTTGCCGACATGACCGTCGCGGGAAGCTTGGGCATTCTTGCGGTTTTGACCCTGCGCCGATTTATGCGTCGGCACTTTGGTGCCGGTGTGGGCTATGCCACGTGGTACTTGGTCCCCATGACCCTCTTGGCCGCCGCGTGGCCGGTGCGAATTCTCGATCCCGCCATGATCGAGGCGGTGTCGGTGTTGGCCGCGACCTCGCAATTGGCCCATGCTGGCGCGGCGATGCTGCCCACGCAAACGACCCCTGAACTGGGCGCGTGGCTGCTGTCGTTGTGGCTGTTCGGAACCCTCGGTTGCGTGGGCTGGATGGTTCGCATACAACGGCGTTTTCGTCGTGGCCTGGGCACCTTGCAAGCGCGCGAGTCGATGCTCGTGGCGCAGGCGAGCCCAGTCGGCCTGCCGGCCACGCTTGGACTGTGGCGACCCCGGATCATCCTGCCGGCCGATTTCCACACCCGTTATGACGCCGACCAGCGGGCGCTGATGCTGGCCCATGAGCGTCAACACATCGCAGGCGGTGATCCGTGGGCCAATGCGCTGGCCAGTGCGCTGCGCTGCGTTTTCTGGTTCAACCCCGTGTTTCATGTCGCCATCGCATGCATGCGTCAGGATCAGGAACTGGCCTGCGATGCCGCCGTGCTGGCAAGGCAACCGCAGGCGCGGCGTTGTTACGGCCAAACCCTGCTCCAAGCCCAGATGGCGGGCATGCCCGTCGCTCTGGGATGTCACTTCGGTTTTGGTCACCCGCTCAAGGAGAGAATCCTCATGCTTCGACAGACACCCACCTCACGCGCCCGCCGCCTCGTCGGCACCGGCGTGCTATCCGTTCTCGTGGCCAGCCTGAGCGCGACCGTACTGGCCGCGCAGGGCACTGATCCTGCTCAGGGACTTGACCGGCCTGAGCCAGGCGCCAGCAAGCAACAACGTCGCCAATTCCCGCCCAAGTACCCGGCCGAGGCCCTCAAGCAGCGCATCAGCGGATCGGTGGTGCTGTTGGTGGACGTCGATGCGAACGGTCAGCCGGTGGACATCGTGGTGGATCAATCCACACCCAAGGGCGTGTTTGATGCCGCTTCCCTCGAGGCCGCTTCGCAATGGACCTTCGAGCCTGCCATGAAAAATGGCGTGGCCGTGGCGGGCCGAGTGCGGGTTCCGATTTCGTTCCAGATGAATAAAGACGCGGACGCCGATTCCGCGAGCCCGCAGCACGTGGGCGCTGGTGCTGAATAGCAGCCGCACGCACGCGACAAGGCCGTTTCCCGCCGGCCTTGTCGTGGCGTTGCCGCCGGCCTCGGTCTGGCTGGCGTCAAATTGCGCTAGACTCAGCTGCCCACAGCATTGATCGACCCCGATCAGCACGAGATGCCCGAGGAACCCAACAGTAGCAGCGGCTCGCCGTCGAAATCCTGGCTGGAACGCATAGGTCAGGCACTATCGAGCGAGCCGCGCAATCGCGAGGAACTGCTCGCCGAGCTGCGTTCCGCCCAGGCCAACGGCCTGCTCACCCAAGACACGCTGGCCATGATCGAAGGCGCCATCGAGGTGTCCGACATGAGCGTGGGCGATGCCATGGTGCCGCGCGCGCAGATGGTGTCGATCGACATCGAGGCACCCTATGCCGAGGTGGTGCGTACCGCGGTCGAATCCGGGCATTCGCGCTTTCCGGTGCACGGCGAGGACCGCGACGAAGTGCTCGGCATCCTCCTGGCCAAGGACCTCCTGCGCGCACTGGCCGATGGTCGCCATCCCGAAGGGATACGCGAACTGCTGCGTCCGGCGGTGCTGATTCCCGAGTCCAAGCGCCTGAACGTGCTGCTCAAGGAATTTCGTCTGGCGCGCAACCACATGGCGATCGTGATGGACGAGTACGGCGGCGTCGCAGGTCTCATCACGATCGAGGATGTGCTCGAACAGATCGTCGGCGAGATCGACGATGAATACGACGACGCGCCGGACAATCCGATCAAGGCCTTGGCCGACGGACGCTATGTGCTGGACGCGCTGACCCCGATCGAAACCTTCAACGAACGTTTCGGAGCCGAGTTCGACGACAGCGAATACGACACCCTCGGCGGCCTGTTGGCGGCGCAGCTCGGGCACTTGCCCGAGGTGGGCGAGGAGATCGGCATCGGACGCTTCGACTTCCGCATCGCGCGCGCCGATGCACGCCGCGTCCACACCCTGCACATGACCCTTCGCGGCGAGGCCTGAGTGACTCCCGCACGCTGGCTGGCGGGTCTGCTGTCGTGGCTGATGCTGGTGATCGCATCCAGTGCGGCACACGCGCAAGCGCTCCCAGACACCGCGACTCCCGATGCCAGCGCCCCGCGCATCGGCGTGGTGACGATGACGCCGGGACGTGATTACTGGGCACGTTTTGGCCACGACGCCATCGTGGTGTCCGATCCACTCAGCGGCCAGCAGTTGTCCTACAACTACGGCTATTTCGATTTCGATCAACCCGGATTCTTCACCCGTTTCCTGCGCGGCAAGATGCTGTATCGGCTGGTGGTGATGCCGCTGGACCAGGACCTCGCCAGTTACGCCGCCGAAGGGCGCGGGGCCGAGCTTCAATGGTTGAACCTGACGCCGACCCAAGCTCGTGCTGTCGCCCGTTTCCTCAACTGGAATGCGCTGCCGGAAAACGCCGATTACCACTACGACTATTTCACCGCCAATTGCTCGACCAAGGTGCGCGATGTGCTGGACCATGGCCTCGATGGCGCGCTGAAACGGCAACTGAGCGGTCGCTCGCACGGTCTGACGTATCGCAGCGAGGCGCTTCGTCTGGGTGCCGGCGTTGCACCCATGTATCTGGGCATGCATGCCGCGCTCGGGCCATTTGCCGACAGGCCGCTATCGCTCTGGGACGAAGCCTTCGTGCCGCGGCGTCTGGCCGATGCGCTGGCTGAAGTCAGCACCACCGACGGCAAGCCGCTGGTGGAAGGGCATGTCAGCCTGCTGCCCGATCGTCTTGGACTGGAGCGTGATCATTCGCCGCGCTGGCGTTGGGGCTCCGTCGCGCTCGGGGTGCTGCTGGCCGCGCTGTTGGCGATCTTGCTGCGCCGGAAGGCAGGCTGCGCGGCGCGCGCGTGCGGTGTGATCCTCGTCGGCACGCTCTGGCTGGTGTGTGGCCTCGGCGGAGTCCTGTTGCTCGGACTGTGGCTTTTCAGTGCCCATGTGGCGGCCTGGGGCAACGAGAACGTGCTGCTGTTCAATCCACTGTGTCTGTTGCTCCTGCCTGCGTTGCCGGCTCTGGCACGTGGCGCGCCGATCAAGCCATTCCTGCGCCACATCGGCGCGTTTGTCCTGGCCTGCACCTTTTTCGCGCTGTTTCTGCGCTTTCTGCCATTCCGCATCCAGGACAACGGCGACTTCATCGCCCTGTGGCTACCGATCCACGCGGTCGTGACGTGGCGTCTACTGCGCCGCAAACCCTGATCTCTACACACGCACGGCAATTCCTGCGCCAGCAGACCACCCATTTGCGGGGGTCACAGGGCCAAGTTGCCTTGTTAACGTGCGGACCCTCGATCCGATGCAGGGGAATCCGCCATGTACAAACTCACGTTCAAGAACCTCGCTGTTGGTGCACTGGCACTGACGTTGGCACCCGTGCTGCACGCGGCCGAGCCGACAAGCACGCATAGCGGCAACTGGTGGGATCCGGCCGACGAAGGCTGGGGCGTGGCAACCCTGGATCAAGGCAACATCCTCGGACCGTATTGGTTTTCCTACGATGAAGAAGGTCGTCCCACCTGGCTCATGGGTGTCGGCATGCCGCAGGCCGATGGCAGCTTCGCTGGCGATCTCTATCGTTTCAATGGGCACCCCTTGCAGCAGATCGACGGCCCGGCCAGCACCGCCAGCCAGATCGTCGGCACGGTGAAGGTGTCTTTCCCGGCCGATCCCCACACCATGCAGTTCAGCACCACGATCAATGGCGAAACCGTCACCCGCCAGATGACGCGCTATGACTTCGGCGGCAAGGATGTCGTGTGCAAGGGCGTGGCAAAGGCCACCCCGTCGATGACCAACTACACCGACATGTGGTGGGAGCCATCCACCACGGGCTGGGGGATCAACGTCATCCATCTGGATGACCGCATCTACGGCCAGTGGTACACCTACGAAGCGCCCGACAAGGCCGTTTTTCTGACCCTGAGCCTGGAGCGCCAGGCCGATGGCAGTTATCGCGGCCCCGTGCACCGGCAGAACAATGGCGGGCGGCCCTTCAACTCCAAGGCCAAGACGGGATCCCAGCCGGGCGCGGTGGAAATCGGCACGGCATCGTTGATCTTCCTCGATGGCGTTCGCGCTGAATTCGACTACGTCGTCGGCGCCGACGAAGGCCACCACGTACTGCAACGCTTCCAGTTCGGCAACGTCGCCAACCAGTGTGAAGTTCAGCCTTACAACACCAACGGCGGCGGTGGCAACACGGACGGGGAAGAGTGCTACCCGGAATACGCCCTCAACGACACGCGCACCCTGCGCAGCAACCACAGCACCAATGGTGTTCAGGGCGCGCCCGTGGATTTGACCGAAACCGTCGTCGGCACAGCCACCTTCAATGGCCACGCCGGTTTCCGGCAAACCTCGACCAGCTCAGCCAACGGGGGCGCCTACGCCAATTCCTACGTCGGAAATGGTCAAGGTACGATCATGTCCTTCGGCGCTGAGGCGATCGATACCAGCGGCCAGGTGATCTCCACCAGCAAGAACGATCCGACCAAAGTCGAACTGTCGCGCTTCTTCAAACAGGGCGAAACGGTCCGGGTCGACTTCGGCGTCGACTCCACCAGCGCCGCGGGCCAGACCCGCGAGGAGATCCTGTCCACCTATCGCTTGGTCGGCAAGGAGTCCGTCACGACCCCAGCCGGCAGCTTCACCGCATGCAAGCTCGAATACACGCTTGAATTGCGTTCGGACATCGCGGGTATGCAACTGCTCACCCAGACGAGTGGATTCATCTGGGCTGACCCGGTTTTCGGAATGGTCAAACAGCATCTGGTCGGGACCAGCAAGGTCACCGCCTATGGCACAACGACCACCACCGACCACGTCGACGATCAGGAATTGCTCAGCGCCAGCATGGCCGGTGGCCAACGCCCCTGATCCAGCACCAAGCGATGTTGTGTGTGTCCCGGCGCGGTCTGCAAGACGTCGCCGGGCTTTTTTTTGGGCGCCACCGCACGCTGTGATCTGCCGCGTCACCTCATGGCTGGCTGTTCCGACCACGACGGCCCCAAGCTGAACTAGGGCTGCCCGCGAAAGCCCGCCGGCGCTGACCACGGGCTATAATGACCGGCCATCCGCGCCGGTTCATCGGGCGGTGGTCACCCACCCATCTTCGTGACATGAACGTGCCGGTGCGCCGGCCCTGGCTAGGCGATCGTGAGCAGCGTCCTCAAGCAATTCCAGCAGTCCTCCCTTCTCGCCGGCGGCAACGCCGACTACGTCGAATCCCAATACGAGGCCTGGCTGGAAAATCCAGCGACGGTCTCGGCCGAATGGGGCAACTACTTCGAGACATTCAAAGGGCGCGAAGCCGGCGATGTACCGCACTCCCTGGTGCGCGAACGCATCGAAGTGGCCGCCAAGCTGGCGCCCCGCCTCGGGCCCAGCACGGTCATCAGTGATGCGTATTCTGAAAGCCAAGGTGGCGTGCGCAAGCTGGTGACGGCCTACCGCTCGCGCGGCCACTTGGGCGCCAACCTCGACCCGCTCGGAATGAGCGACAAGGTCGATGCGCCGGATCTGGACCTGCCTTTCCACGGCCTGTCGCAGGCCGATCTGGACGTTGAGTTCAGTACCTACGCCTTCTTCGGCGCCGAGCGCATGAGCTTGCGCGCGCTGTTGTCGTCCTTGCGTTCGACCTACAGCAGCACCATCGGCGCCGAGTTCATGCACATTTCCGATGCGACGCAGCGCAATTGGATTTACCGACGCATGGAGAATGCTGCGGGCAAGTTCGGTTTCGATGCGGCCAAGAAGAAGCGCATCCTCGAACGGCTCACCGCAGCCGAAGGCCTGGAACGCTATCTGCACACCAAGTTCGTCGGACAAAAGCGTTTCTCGCTGGAAGGTGGCGACAGCCTGATCCCCTTGCTGGACGTGGTGGTCGAACACTCCGGTCGCGCCGCCATCAAGGAACTGGTGATCGGCATGGCCCATCGCGGGCGTCTCAACGTGCTGGTCAACACCTTGGGCAAACCACCGCACAAGTTGTTCGACGAGTTCCAGGGCAAGTTCGACCAGCCCGACCTGCCCGATCATTCGGGCGATGTGAAGTACCACATGGGCTTCTCGTCGGACGTGAAGACCTCGGCCGGTTCGGTGCATCTGGCGCTGGCCTTCAACCCCTCGCATCTGGAAATCGTGGATGCCGTGGTGGCCGGTTCGGTGCGTGCGCGCCAGGTGCGCCGCGAAGACACGGGCCGCGAACAGGCCATGTCCTTGTTGATCCACGGTGACGCCTCGTTTGCCGGCCAAGGCGTGGTGATGGAAACCCTGCAAATGTCGCAGGCGCGAGGCTTTGCCGTGGGCGGCACCTTGCACGTGGTGATCAACAACCAGGTCGGTTTCACCACCAGCCGCCCCGACGACGCCCGTTCCACGCTCTACTGCACCGATGTCGCCAAGTTCGTCGGCGCGCCGGTGTTCCACGTCAATGGCGATGATCCGGAAGCGGTCGCCTTCGTGGCGCAGTTGGCCTTCGACTACCGGCGCGAGTTCAAGCGCGATGTGGTGATCGATTTGGTCTGCTACCGCCGTCACGGCCACAACGAAGCCGATGAGCCGGCCGCTACACAACCGTTGATGTATCAAAACATTCGCGCGCGCAAGACCACGCGTGAACTGTATGCCGACAGCCTGCAACAGGCCGGCGTGATTGCGGCCGGCGAGGCTCAGGCCTTGGTGGATGCCTATCGCCAGAAGCTCGACGATGGCGTCGTGACCACCGCCCTGGCTGGCCCGGATGCCACGGTCGAAACCATCGACTGGTCACCCTTCCTCAAGGGCACCCTGGCGCAGGAAACCAAGACCGGCGTGCTGCGTCGTGATCTGACCGAACTGGCCAACACCATCACCACGCCGCCGGCGGGTTTCACCCTGCATCCGCGCGTGGCCAAGATCTACTCCGATCGCCAGAAGATGACGGCCGGCGAACTCGAATGCGACTGGGGTTTTGCCGAAAACCTCGCCTACGCCAGCCTGCTCAAGCAAGGCTATCGTCTGCGTCTGGTCGGCCAGGACGTGGGCCGCGGCACCTTCTTCCATCGCCACGCCGTCCTGCACGAGCAACACAGCGGGCAGGTGCACGTGCCGCTGGCGCAACTGGTGAAAAATCCCGAGCACGTCACCGTGATCGATTCGCTGCTCAGCGAAGAGGCCGTGTTGGCCTATGAGTACGGCTATGCCACCTCCGATCCATACACCCTGGATATCTGGGAGGCGCAGTTCGGCGATTTCGCCAACGGTGCCCAAGTCGTGATCGACCAGTTCATCAGTTCGGGCGAAGCCAAGTGGGGCCGATTGTCGGGCCTTGCACTGTTCCTGCCGCACGGCTACGAAGGTCAAGGGCCAGAACACAGTTCGGCGCGCCTTGAGCGTTTCCTGCAACTGTGTGCGCTGGACAACATGCAAGTCTGCGTTCCCACGACGCCGGCGCAGGCCTTCCACATGATTCGGCGTCAAATGCTGTTGTCCACCCGCAAGCCGCTGGTGGTGATGACGCCCAAGTCACTGCTGCGCCACAAGCTGGCGGTGTCGAGTCTGGAGGACATGGCCACGGGCCACTTCCAACGCCTGATCCCGGACAGCTTTGCGGCCAACCCGGCCAAGGTCAAACGCATCGTGGCCTGCTCCGGCAGGGTGTATTACGACTTGCTTGAAGACGCCCAGAAGCGCGCGCTGGACGACGTGGCCTTGGTGCGCGTCGAGCAGCTCTACCCCTTCCCGCGCGAAGCGCTGGTGGCCGAGATCAAGCGTTTCCCCAAAGCCACCGATCTGGTGTGGTGCCAGGAAGAACCGATGAACCAAGGTGCCTGGTACCAGATCCAGCATCACCTGCGTTTCTGCCTGCAAGGCAAGCAAAAGCTCAGCTATACCGGTCGCGTGCGCTCGGCCGCACCCGCCGCTGGCCAGCACTCCACCCACGTGGCCGAACAGGCTCGCTTGGTCGAAGATGCACTGGTCGCACCGCTCAATGGCGATCACGTCGCCGAATGATCCTCATCCATACCGCCTAACGCCCCATTGCAAGGACGAACGCCATGTCCATCGAATTGAAAGTCCCGGTTCTGCCCGAATCCGTTTCCGACGCCACCATCGCCAGTTGGCACAAGAAGGTCGGCCAGGCCGTCGCGCGCGACGAGAACCTGGTCGATCTGGAAACCGACAAAGTGGTGCTCGAAGTGCCCTCGCCGGTGGATGGCGTGATCAAGGAAATCCGCTTCGAATCCGGCGCCACGGTGACCTCCGAGCAAGTGCTGGCGATCATCGAGGAAGGCGCAGCGGCACCCGCGCCAGCAGCCAAGGCCGAGCCGGTCAAGGCCGAGGCAGCGAAAGCCGAGGCACCCAAAGCGGCGGCACCGGCCAAGGCTCCGGCCACCGCGGCGGCCGCCTTGCCGCCGGGCGCGCGCTTTGCCGCCGAAGTCAATCAGGTCAACCCCGCCGACGTGGCCGGCACCGGCCGTCGTGGCGCCGTCACCAAGGAAGACATCGTCAACCACGTGCGCAGCACCCCGCTGGGTGGCAGCGCACGACCGGAAGAACGCGTGCCGATGACCCGCATCCGCAAGCGCATCGCCGAGCGCCTGATGGAATCGAAGAACTCCATCGCCATGCTGACCTCGTTCAACGAAGTCAACCTCGGCAAGGTCATGCAACTGCGCAAGGAATTGCAGGAGTCCTTCGTCGCCGAGCACGGCATCAAGCTCGGTTTCATGAGCTTTTTCGCCAAGGCCGCCGCCGAAGCGCTCAAGCGTTACCCGGTGGTCAATGCCTCGGTCGATGGCAACGACGTGATCTATCACGGCTATGCCGACATCTCGATTGCGGTGTCCACCGACAAGGGCCTGGTGACGCCGGTGCTGCGCAATGTCGAGCGCATGAGCTTTGCCGATGTCGAGCGCGCCATCGCCGACTACGCCAAGGCCGCGCGTGAAGGTGGCCTCAAGCTGGAAGACCTGCAAGGCGGCACCTTCACCATCACCAATGGCGGCACCTTCGGCTCGCTGTTCTCCACCCCGATCGTGAATCCGCCGCAGAGCGCCATCCTCGGCATGCACGCCATCAAGGACCGCCCGATCGTCGAGAGCGGCCAGGTCATCAGCGCCCCGATGATGTATATCGCCATCAGCTACGACCATCGCATCATCGATGGCAAGGACGCGGTGCTCTTCCTGGTGGACATCAAGAACCAGCTGGAAAATCCGCACCGGATGCTTTTGGGCATCTGAGCCCGTGCAGCATCCGGGAATCGGCAATCGGGAGTCGGGAATGGGGCATCGCAAGGGCATCAGCCCGCGAGTACCTGCGCTACCGATTCCCCTTTCCCCATTCCCCATTCCCGCAAGAGAGCGAATGCAATGAGCGAACAATTCGACGTCATCGTCATCGGAGCCGGTCCTGCCGGCTATCACGCCGCCATCCGCGCCGCGCAACTGGGCCTCAAGACCGCCTGCATCGATGCCGCGCTGGGCAAGGATGGCAAGCCGGCGCTCGGTGGTACCTGCCTGCGCGTCGGCTGCATTCCGTCCAAGGCGCTGCTGGATTCCTCGCGCCAGTTCTGGAACATGGGCCACCTGTTCGAGCAGCACGGCATCAGCTTCGAGAAGCCTGCCATCGACGTGGGCAAGATGGTCGCGCGCAAGGATGGCATCGTGAAGCAGTTCACCGGTGGCATCGCGGCCCTGTTCAAGGCCAACAAGGTGACGGCCTTCTACGGTTTTGGCCAGTTGCAGGCCGGCAAGGTGGTGAAGGTGAAGCAGCACGACGGCAGCGAAGTCGAGCTCAAGGGCAATCACATCATCCTCGCCGCCGGTTCGGATTCGATTGAACTACCGTTTGCCAAGTTCGGCGAGCACATCATCGACAACGTCGGGGCGCTGGACTTGCAGGCCGTGCCCAAGCGTCTGGGCGTGATCGGTGCCGGCGTGATCGGTCTGGAACTGGGCAGCGTGTGGAAGCGGTTGGGCAGCGAAGTCACCATCCTCGAAGGCCTGCCGAATTTCCTCGCCGCCGCCGATGCCGAAGTGGGCAAAGTGGCCGCACGCGAGTTCAAGAAGCAGGGCCTGGACATCAAGCTAGGCTGCAAGGTCAGCAACACCGAGGTCAAGACGGACGGCGTGCACGTCAGCTACACCGACGCCAAGGGCGCGGAACAAAGCCTCGTGGTGGACAAGCTGCTGGTGGCCGTGGGGCGCCGCGCTGCCACCAAGAACCTGCTGGCCGAAGGCACCGGCGTCAAACTCAACGAACGTGGCCAGATCGAGGTCGATGCGCATTGCCACACCGGTGTCGATGGCATCTGGGCGGTGGGCGATTGCGTGCGCGGACCGATGCTGGCGCACAAGGGTTTCGAGGAAGGCATTGCGGTGGCCGAACTGATCGCGGGTCTTCCCGGCCACGTCAATTTCGACACCATTCCCTGGGTGATCTACACCGAACCGGAAATTGCCTGGGTCGGCAAGACCGAGGAGCAGCTCAAGGCCGAAGGCATCCCGTACAAGGCCGGCAGTTTCCCGTTCGCCGCCGTCGGTCGCGCCGTGGCCATGGCCGAACCGGCGGGTTTCGTGAAGGTGCTGGCACACGCTGAAACCGATCGTGTGCTGGGCATGCACCTGGTGGGCGCCAATGTCTCCGAGCTGGTACACGAGGGCGTCCTGACGATGGAGTTCTCCGGTGCCGCCGATGACCTGGCGCGCATTTGCCATGCCCATCCGTCCTTGTCGGAAGCCGTGCACGATGCGGCGATGGCGGTCGACAAGCGTTCGATCCACAAGGTCAATTGATCGACTGCCTGGATTGGCCATGAGCATTCCAGCGTCCTTCCCGGCCTTTCGCATCCATGGCGATGTCGAGGGCCAATGGCGTGCCGGCGTCGAAAACATTGCGCTGGATCAGCTCTCGCCGGGCGAGGTGTTGATCGAGGCGCACTGGTCCTCGGTCAACTACAAGGACGCCTTGGCCGGCACCGGCCGCGGCAAGATCCTGCGCAAGGCGCCGCTGGTCGGTGGCATCGATGTGGCGGGAATCGTGCTGCAATCGGACAGCGCGGCCTTTGCGCCAGGCGATGCCGTGATCGTCACCGGTTGCGGCCAGTCGGAAACCCGTGACGGTGGTTACAGCCACTACGTTCGCGCCGAGGCCGACAGTGTCATCGCCCTGCCGGACGGTCTCAGCCTGCGCGAAGCCATGATCCTCGGTACCGCCGGCTTCACCGCTGCGCTGGCCCTGTTGCGCATGGAGCGCCTGGGCCAGACGCCCGCCATGGGGCCGATCGTCGTGACCGGTGCCAGCGGTGGCGTGGGGTCGATCGCGATCGATCTGTTGACCCGAGCGGGCTACGAAGTGCATGCCATCACCGGCAAGCTCGATCAGCTCGATTACCTCACGGCACTTGGCGCGCGGCAGGTGATTTCGCGCGAGAAGCTTTACTGGGGACAGCGACCGCTGGAGTCGGTGCATTGGGCCGGCGCCTTGGATGGGGTAGGCGGCGAAATGCTGGAAGGCCTGAGCCGCGTGATCAGCCCGCGCGGCTGCATCGCCAGTTATGGCATGGCCGGCGGCACCGAACTGCACACCACGGTGATGCCCTTCATCCTGCGCGGGGTGTCGCTGATCGGCATCGCCGCCAGCAGCACCGAGCGTGCCGACCGCGAATTGATCTGGCAAAATCTGGCCGGTCCGTGGCGGCCTGCTCACCTGGACCACATCTGCCACCATGAAATTGGCTTGGCCGAACTGCCACAAACCTTCCAGCGACTGCTCGATGGCAACGCACGCGGCCGTACGGTGCTGCAGTTGTGCAGTCGCGCCTGATCCAATAGAGTGAACCCAAAGGCATTTTCTGGCCCCGATGGCAGCACCGAAGCGCTTCGTGAGCGTGTTCGCGTTGTCGAATCAAGACCCTTCAACCCAGACAGACAAAGGGATAGAATCGGGCTACCTACCGGGGGGCACCGCCGTCACGGGCGGAGAAGCAATTATCGAGGGACCTATGGCACGTGTTCTGATCGTCGACGATTCACCATCCCAGCTCATGGGCATGAAGCTCATCATCGAGCGGCTTGGGCATGAAACCGTAACAGCCGAAGATGGCGCCTTGGGTGTCGAAGCGGCCAAGCGCGAGTTGCCCGACCTCATCCTGATGGACGTGGTCATGCCCAATCTCAATGGCTTCCAGGCCACGCGCTCCATTTCCAAGAATCCGGACACGGCGCATATCCCGATCATCCTGGTCACCACCAAGGATCAGGAAACCGATCGCGTCTGGGGCATGCGCCAAGGTGCCAAGGCCTATCTCACCAAGCCGGTGAACGAAGGCGCGCTGATCAAGCTGGTGAAGGAACTGTTGCCAGCCTGATCGCTGCCGACAGCACGCCCCACTACCAAAAACTGCCGAGTTGCGTCGTTCGCAGCGCGGCAGTTTTTCTTTGGGACACCCGAAGTGCAGATTCGACCGAAGCGCTCGGCCGCCTGCATCAATCTAGCTTCGACTGGCGCAGCAACAGCTTGACCACGCTGGAGAAATCCAGCCCGCCGCGTCCGGCCTGACTGTTCATGGCGTACAGGTTGCGCGCCAGTTCACCCAGCGGAATCGATGCACCCACGCTCATTGCCGCCTCCGCCGCCAGACCCATGTCCTTGAGCATCAGGTCGTTGCCGAAGCCGCCTTCGTAGCCGCGCGAGGCCGGTGCTTTCTCCAGCACGCCCGGCCACGGATTGCAGACTTCGGTCGCCCAACTGCGGCTGGTACTGACGGCCATCATCTTCGACAAGGTGCTGGCATCCAGCCCATTGGCAACGCCCAGTGCGATGGCTTCGCCGGTGGCCGCCATGATCACGCCCAGCGCCATGTTGTTGCAGAGTTTGGCGACCTGGCCGGCACCGGCTGCGCCCATGTGAAAGATGTTCTTGCCCATCGCTTCCAGCACCGGCCGCGCGCGTTCCAGCGCAGCATCATCACCGCCGACGATGAAGGTCAAGGTGCCAGCCGCAGCGCCAGCCGTACCGCCGGAAACGGGGGCGTCGATCATGGCCAGTCCACGTCCCTTGGCGGCTTCGGCCACCTTGCGCGCGCTGGCCGGGGCGATGGTGCTGCAGTCGATCACCAGCGCGCCGGCTTCGATCGCGGACAGGATGCCGTGTTCACCCAGATACAGCCCCTCGACGTGACGACTGGCGGGCAGCATCGAGATCACGACCTGCGCGCCCTTGACCGCCTCGACCGCACTAGCGGCCACCCGTGCTCCAGCACTGCGCGCCTGTTCCAGCGCCGCAGGCGCCAGATCGAAGGCGCATACCGGAAAGCCGGCCTTGACCAGATTGGCGGCCATCGGTCCGCCCATGTGGCCCAAACCAATGAAAGCGATGGGAGTGCTTGCTGCGTTCATGTCGGTTCTCCGAATAACGAGGGGCGTGCGTCAGGACAAGCGCGCACGTTGCGGGTCGTGGCGTCCAAGCTCGGCGAGCGGATGCTCGCCCGCGGCCCAAGGCGCGGTGAAAAAGGTTTCGATGAAACGCAGGTCGGCTTCGGCCAGCGCGGCTGGCGACCAACGCGGGTTCTTGTCCTTGTCGATCAGGAGTGCACGGATGCCCTCGGCAAAATCGCCGTGCGCGGCGCAATGGAGCGAGGCGATCAACTCCAACTTGAAGACTTCGGCCAGCGACAGACGGCTGGCGCGTTGCTGCAGTTCCCATGACAGGCGCAGCGAGGACGGGCAGGCGCGTGCCAATGCGGCCTGTGCTTTCTGCCACCAGACCTCATCCGAAGCCGTTTCGGTGATTGCCGTGATCGCGTGTTCCAGCGAAGTGCCACCGCAAGCGGCATCGACTAAGCCACGCAAACGCTGCAGTGGACCCGCGTGCAAACCATCCAGCGCAAACTCGGACAGCACACGATCCAGGCGTGCGTGGTTGGCCGAGGCTTCGGGCTGCCACGCCGTGGTGAGCAAGGCCGCGAGCAGTTCGTCGTAACGACTGGACGCCACCGCATGATCGGCAAAGCCGGCATGGATCGCATCGGCGGCATCGATACTGGCACCTGTGAGCGCCAAAAAGCGTCCGCTGGCGCCGGGCGCACGTGACAGCAGCCAGGTACCACCGACATCCGGATACAGGCCGATGCCCGATTCCGGCATGGCTAGGCGCGAGGCCTCGGTGACAACGCGGTGACTGGCACCGGACATCAAACCGATGCCACCGCCCATGACGATGCCATGACCCCACACGAGCATCGGCTTCTCGTAGGCATGAATCTGGTAATCAAGCTGGTACTCGCGCGTGAAAAACGCCAGCGCATGCGCATTCTTTCCGGCTTTCCGATTCCCGATTCCCGATTCCCCATTCCCGACCATGCTGGCATACAGCGCATGCAGGTCACCGCCAGCGCAGAACGCCTTGTCGCCCGCGCCGCGCAGCAGAACCAGAGCGATGCCGTCATCGGCGGCCCACGCGGTCAACTGGGCGGCGAGCAAGTCCACCATCGCCAGCGACAGGCCATTGAGCGTAGCCGGACTGTTGAGCGTGGCAATGCCGATGCGCTGGCCGCCCGCGGCGGCGCGTTCCTCGAACAGCACCACCTCGCTCATCGCAGATCCTTGTCCGTGCCCAGCAGGCGGCGCGAAATGATCATTCGCATCACCTCGTTGGTGCCTTCCAGAATGCGGTGCACGCGCAGATCGCGCAGCAGGCGTTCGAGCGGGAACTCGCGGATGTAGCCATAGCCGCCATGCAGTTGCAGGGCCTCGTCGACCACCTTGAAACCGGTGTCGGTGGCAAAACGCTTGGCCATCGCGCACCACGTGCTGGCATCGGCGTGGCCGGTGTCGAGCTTGTGGGCGGCGGTGTGCACCATCTGGCGCGCGGCCACCAGCTCGGTGGCCATGTCGGCGAGGCGGAACTGCAGGGCCTGAAACTCGGCCAAGGCCTTGCCGAACTGGCGGCGTTCGCCCAGATACCTGCGCGCCTGATCCAGCGCCGCTTGCGCACCGCCGAGCGAGCAGGAGGCGATATTGATGCGGCCGCCATCCAGCCCCTTCATCGCGATCTTGAAACCTTCGCCTTCGGCACCCAACAGATTGGCCGCTGGCACCCGCACATTCTCGAAGCTGATGCCGCAGGTCGGTTGACTGTGCCAACCCATCTTTTCTTCCTGCCGGCCATAGCTGATGCCGGCGCTATCGGCGGGCACCGCAAAGGCACTGATGCCGCGTGCGCTGTCATCGCCGGTGCGCGCCATCACCACCAGAAGATCGCTCGATCCACCGCCGGAAATGAAGGCCTTGCTGCCGGAAATCAACCAGTCATAGCCATCACGCACGGCGCGGGTCTTGAGGGATGCCGCATCCGAACCCGAGCCTGGCTCGGTCAGGCAATACGAACCCAGCTTCTGCCCGGAGGTGAGCGCTTCGCCCCACTGCGCCTTGACTGCATCGCTGCCCCATTGGCCCACCATCCACGTCGCCATGTTGTGGATGGTGAAATAGGCTGCGGTCGAAGGACAGGCGATCGCCAGTTCCTCGAACACCACCGCCGCCGACAGACGCGAAACACCCAATCCGCCGATGCTTTCGTTGGCGTAGAGGCCGCAGAAACCCAGTTCGCCACCGGCCGCGAATACGTCCTTGGGAAAGGTGTGCTCGGCATCCCACTGCGCGGCAAAGGGCGCCATGCGGGCCGTGGCGAAATCGCGCGCCGCGTCGCGGAAGGCCTGCTGCTCCTCGTTCAATTCAAGGTCCACGCCGGCCTCACTTGAGTGAAATCGTGGTGTTGATGCCGTGCGCCGACACGTCATCGTCGAACCAGCGCGCGGTCACGGTCTTGGTCTGGGTGTAGAAGGTCACCACCTGCTTGCCGTAAGGGCCGAGGTCGCCGAGCTTGGAGGCGCGCGAGCCGGTGAATGAGAACATCGGCAACGGCACCGGAATCGGGAGGTTGATGCCGACCTGGCCCACGTCGATCTCGTCCTGGAACTTGCGTGCCGCCGCGCCCGACTGGGTGAACACCGCCGTGCCATTGCCGTTGGGATTGGCGTTGACCAGCGCAATCGCGTCGTCGAGGGTTTCCACTTCCAGCACGATCAGCACCGGCCCGAAAATTTCCTCGTCGTAGATCCGCATGCCAGGCTTCACCCCGGTGAAGATCGTCGGGCCGACGAAGTTGCCCTTTTCATACCCGGCAATCGTCGGATTGCGACCATCCAGCGCCAGCGTCGCGCCTTCCGCCACACCGGCTTCGATCAAGGATTCGATGCGGCCGCGTGCGGAGCAGGAAATCACCGGCCCGACATCGGTTCCGGACACGGTGCCGGCATTGACCTTGAGTGCCTTGGCCTTGGCCACCAACTCGGGGATCCACTCACGCGCCGCACCCACCAGCACCAAGGTGGAGGCCGCCATGCAACGCTGACCCGCCGCGCCAAAGGCCGCGCCGGCCATGGCGTTGAGCGTGGGTTCCTTGGCCGCATCCGCCAACACCACGGCGTGATTCTTCGCGCCCATCATGCATTGCACGCGCTTGCCGGCGAGCGAGGATCGCTGATAGACGTGGGTGCCGACCTTGGTCGAACCGACGAAGGACACCGCCTTGATGTCCGTGTGATCGCAGATCGCGTTCACCACATCCGGCCCACCGTGCACCACGTTGAGCACGCCCTTGGGAATGCCGGCTTCCACGGCCAGCTCCACCAGGCGCATGGTCACCATCGGATCCTGTTCGGAGGGTTTCAGCACGAAGGTGTTGCCGCAGGCAATCGCCATCGGGAACATCCACAGCGGAATCATCGCCGGGAAGTTGAACGGGGTGATGCCCGCGCACACGCCCAAGGGTTGCAGCAGGGTGTAGGTGTCCACGCCGGTGGCGACGTTGTTGGACAGTTCGCCCAATTGCAGATTGGCGATGCCGGCGGCGTGCTCGACCACTTCCAAACCGCGGAACACATCGCCCTCGGCATCGGGCAGGGTCTTGCCCTGTTCAGCCGTCAGGATCGCGGCCAGTTCCTTCATGTGCTCGCGGATCAATTGCTGATAGCGCAGGAACACCCGCGCGCGGGTCCCGATCGGGGTCTTGCGCCAGGTCTTGAAGGCTTCCTTGGCCGCAACCACGGCTGCATCGACTTCCGCTGCGGTGGCGAACGGCACCCGCGCCAGCACGTCCTGAGTGGCTGGATTCACCACATCGCGCCACTCCTTGGTGGTCGATTCGATGAATTCACCGTTGATCAACAGCTTCACCGTGGGAACGGTGGCCGAGAGATTTGCAGACATGGCAGGTCTTCCTTCTGGAGAATGAATCCTGCGGTCCATCGTCCCCATGGGCGCGGCGCAGGATTCGTGAGCAAGAACACCGATTCTAACAGCGCGTCTTCGGGCGAGCGCAGTCTGCGTCGCTGCGAATATCCATACGCGAACGCACGGAAAAAGCCGGGCTTGGCCCGGCTTTTTCCGTGCAAACACTTGCGATGGCCATGTGTGCGTCACGCCCTCATGGCTGCACCGACGAAACCGTCAGCGCTTCATGAAGTTGAAGAACTCGTCATTGGTCTTGGTGTTCTTCATCTTGTCGAGCAGGAATTCCATCGCGGCCAACTCGTCCATCGGATGCAGGAGCTTGCGCAGGATCCAGATCTTCTGCAGGTAGTCCGGCTCGATCAGGAGTTCTTCGCGGCGGGTGCCGGAGGCATTGATGTGGATGGCCGGATACACGCGCTTCTCGGAAATACGACGAGACAGGTGCACTTCCATGTTGCCGGTGCCCTTGAACTCTTCGTAGATCACCTCGTCCATCTTGCTGCCGGTCTCGATCAACGCCGTGGCGAGGATGGTGAGCGAGCCGCCTTCCTCGGCCTTGCGTGCGGCGCCGAAGAAGCGCTTGGGCCGTTGCAGGGCATTGGCATCCACACCGCCGGTGAGCACCTTGCCGGAGCTCGGCACCACGGTGTTGTAGGCGCGTGCGAGGCGGGTGATGGAGTCGAGCAGGATCACCACGTCGCGCTTGTGCTCGACCAGACGCTTGGCGCGCTCGATCACCATTTCGGCCACCTGGACGTGGCGGGCGGCTGGCTCGTCGAAAGTGGAACTGACCACCTCGCCGCGCACGCTGCGCTGCATTTCGGTCACCTCTTCCGGACGCTCGTCGATCAAGAGCACGATCAGGTGCACGTCGGGATGGTTGTGCATGATCGCCTGGGCCACGTTCTGCATCAGCATCGTTTTGCCGGCCTTGGGCTGGCTGACGATCAGACCACGCTGTCCGCGACCGACGGGTGCGACGAGATCAAGGATGCGGCCGGTGATGTCTTCGGACGAGCCGTTGCCGCGCTCCAGATGGAAGCGCTCCCGCGGGAACAGCGGGGTGAGGTTTTCGAACAGAACCTTGTTCTTGGACGCTTCCGGCGGCTCACCATTGATGGTGTCGACCTTGGCCAGCGCAAAGTAACGCTCGCCATCCTTGGGATAGCGGATGCGGCCGGTGAGGAAGTCGCCGGTGCGCAGATTGAAGCGGCGGATCTGGCTGGGCGAGATGTAGGTGTCATCCGGGCCGGCCAGATAACTGGCATCGGCCGAGCGCAGGAAACCGAAACCATCGGGCAGGATTTCCAGCACGCCATCAGCGGCCACGCCATCGCCATGGCGGGTGAGGATCTTCAACACCGCAAAGGTGACATCCTGCTTGCGCAGGCGGGCCACGGATTCACCGATGCCCAATTGCTCGGCGATGTCGAGCAGCTTGTGCGCCGGCATGCGCTTGAGGTCGGCCAGACTGTAGATCGGGAAATCCGGCGGCAAGGCCACCGGGGCACGCGACTCCTGCGCCGGCGCTTCGTCATCGCCGTCCTCGGGCATGCCCTCGCGCTGACCACGCTCGTCGCGGTTGCGGCCACGGCGGCGATCACGGCGATCACGGTGCTTGTTGCGATTGCGGCCAGCGCCTTGGGCGTTGCCGCCTTCGCCGTTTTCGCCTGGGGACGTCGCAGCTTCGGTCTGAACGGATTCGGTGCTCGCGGATTCGGCACGCTCGTTGACGGTCGATTCGACCGGAGTATCGGTAGGAGTTTCTTGCACGGGAATGATCTCGCCTGTCGGAATGCGAGCAGGTCCATGAGTGGACGGAATCAACAAAGGATTGGCGCCGATCGGCGCCGACAGATGGCGTGCACGTTACACCGGCACGCGAGTCTCGTAAAGATCCGTGGCACGGCGCGGTTCAGGACCGCGCCGCCGCTGGGCGATCAAACCACGCTGTCGATGAAGTTGGAAAGCTGGGCCTTGCCCACGAGACCGACCTGGGTACCCTCGACCTTGCCACCCTTGAACATCAGCAGCGCCGGAATGCCACGAATCTGGTAACGCGCAGCCACTTGTTGGTTGTGATCGACATTGACCTTGACCACCTTGACCCGACCGGCGTACTCATCGGCCACTTGATCGACCAAGGGCCCGATCATCTTGCAGGGACCACACCACTCGGCCCAGAAATCGACCAGCACGGGGATGTCGCTGTCCAGCACCTGAGCCTGGAAATCGGCGTCGTCGATATGAAAAACCTTGTCACTCATCGAATGCTCCTGCGGGGAACCAGCGCGAAGAATGCGCCGAATCAGCTACAATCGGCGCTCCTTGCCTGCATTTCAAGGGCAGGCCCGATCACCGATCTTCGAATCGGCAGTTTGGCGGCTTGCCTGTATTGGGTGCAAGATCACCACGGCTGGCTCCGACCAGAACCCATGTCATCGGCCCTCGTTCAACACGACGGCAGTTGCCATGGCGCTTGAATTGGCCTCTTTGCCACTTCGCCAAGACGCCCTACCCCAGGATTCTCATGAGCGACAAACCGCTGACCGATGTCACCTTTTCCAGCTTGCCGCTGGTGTCCTCGCTGCAAGCAGGCCTCGAATCGGCTGGCTTTTCGCGCTGCACGCCCATCCAGGCGATGACCTTGCCGGTGGCCTTGGTCGGACGCGACGTCGCCGGCCAAGCACAGACCGGTACCGGCAAGACCTTGGCCTTTCTCGTGGCCGTGGCCAATCGCCTGCTCACCCGCCCGGCACTGGCCGAGCGCAAGCCGGAAGACCCGCGCGCCCTGATCCTGGCGCCGACCCGCGAACTGGCCATCCAGATTCACAAGGACGCCATCAAGTTTGCCTCCGACCTCGGCCTCCGCTTCGCCCTGGTCTACGGCGGCGTCGATTACGACAAGCAACGCGCCCTCTTGCAGGAAGGCGTGGATGTGGTGATCGCAACACCCGGCCGTTTGATCGATTACGTCAAGCAGCACAAAGTGGTGTCGCTGCATGCCTGCGAAATCTGCGTACTGGATGAAGCCGATCGCATGTTCGACATGGGCTTCATCAAGGACATTCGCTTCCTGTTGCGGCGCATGCCGGAACGCACCACGCGCCAGACCCTGCTGTTCTCGGCCACCCTCAGCCATCGCGTGCTGGAGCTGGCCTACGAGCACATGAACGAGCCGGAAAAGCTGGTGGTGGAAAGCGAAACCGTCACCGCTTCGCGCGTGCACCAGAGTGTGTATTTTCCCTCCAACGACGAAAAGTTGCCGTTGTTGCTGGGCCTGCTGTCGCGTCGCGAACAGCCGCGCGCGATGGTGTTCGTCAACACCAAGGCCTTCGTCGAGCGCATCGCACGCGCGCTGGAGAAAGCCGGCTACCGCGTCGGTGTGTTGAGTGGCGATGTACCGCAGAAAAAGCGTGAGAGCCTGTTGCGACGCTTCCAGGCCGGCCAGCTCGAAGTGCTGGTGGCGACCGATGTGGCCGCACGCGGCCTGCATATCGATGGCATCACCTGCGTGTACAACTACGACTTGCCGTTTGACGCCGAGGATTACGTGCATCGCATCGGCCGAACCGCACGCCTGGGTCAGGAAGGCGATGCGGTGAGCTTTGCCTGCGAGATGTACGCCATGAGCCTGCCGGATATCGAGGCCTACATCGAGCAGAAGCTGCCGGTGGAAGCGGTCACGCCCGAACTGTTGACGGCCAAGCCGCGCCCCGTCCGTGCACCTGAGGCCCGCGTTGGCGACGAAGACGATGCTGAGGAAGGCGTGGGCGAGATCTTCCGCCAGGTACGCGAGCAACAGGCAGCCGAGAAACAAGGGGCGAACAAGAACGGCGCGCCGCGTCGGCGCCGACGCTCGGGTGGGCGCGATGGCGAGCGCGGAGCACATGGCGAGGCGCGGAACGAGGGCCCGCACTCGCGCGGGCCACGTCCGCCGCGTCCACCGCGCCCTGCCACGGCGACCAGCGACACCGCCGCGGTTGGCGCGACGGGAACGGGCATCGGCAGTGATGATGCCGTGCCGAATGGCGAGGCTGAAAAGACCGCCAAGCGCCCCCGCCGCCGTGGTGGCCGCCGTCAGCGCGAAGCCCGCGAGCGGGTGGAGTCGCGCCTGTTGCACGGCGATCGCAACGAGGCCGTCGGCGTGCAGGCAGCACCCACGGCTAGCACCTCGGCATCGGAATCCCTGCTGACACGTCTGAAGCGCCGCGTGCGCGGCTTCTTCAACCGCCCACCCGCACGCCACTGATCGCTCGCTCGCGTCTACCAACGCCATGGTTCGCACCCGTGGCGTAGCGGGGTTTGCTACAGTGCACCGATTCCCCGTTCACCTGCACACGATCGATGTCCCACGCCTTGACTTTGCCACTGCCATTGCGAGTCCCGCCTTGGCTGCTGCGCGTGGTGGTGCTGATCGCGTTTGCGCTGTGTGCATGGCAGGCGGTGGGCCTGCTGTGGCTGATCCTGGCCGGGCCAAACCTTCCACTGGGCAAGCCGGCGGCCAATCTGCCGGGAGTTCAGGCGCCGGTCGATCAAACTGACTTGGCCAAGTGGCATCTATTTGGCAGCGCCCCGGCCACGCTGGATCTGGCCAGCCTCGCGCAAAGTCAGATCGCGGAAACCGCACTCAAGCTCACCCTGCGTGGCACCTTCAACGAGTCCGACCCCAAGGCGGGCATCGCCATCATTGCCGATGAAACCGGCGCGGATAAAACCTATCGCGCAGGGGATGACCTGCCCGGCAACGCCAAGCTGGAGCAAATCCTCACCGGCGTGGTGGTGCTCTCGCGCGCCGGCGTGCGTGAAACCCTGAGCCTGCGACTGGATCGGTTGGACGACGCCGGTGCACGCGCCGCCACCCCACGTGCGCGCACATCCAAACCTGCACCACTGCCCGGCAGCCTGCGCACCGGATCGATGCCAATCACCATCGCGCCGAACATCGCGCCGGGTGTTCCGGACATGGCGAGCTACCGCGCCGCCAACCTGCCGAACGTGCAGGAACTGGCCAAGCAGGTACAGGTCGCGCCGGTATTTGCCAACAATCGCATGCGGGGCGTGCGCCTGAGCGCCGGGCGTGATTCCGACATCCTGGAACGCGCCGGCCTCAAACCGACCGACGTCGTGCTCGCGGTCAATGGCGTGCCGCTGGACGGCATCGGCCGCCAGGCCGAACTCTTGAACAAGCTGCAAGGCGCAAGCCGGGTCCAGCTTGAAGTGGAACGCGACGGCAAGACCATCAAACTTCAATTCGGGCAATGACCCCGAGTTCATCACAAAGGCACGACACCATGCAGCCAAACCTCATCGCCCGTCTGATCGTCTGCGTCCTGTTGGCAAGCTGCCTCCTGCCGGTCTCGGCGCAGACACCGGCAGGTGTCAGCCCGAACACCGACGCACCCGCAGCGACGACGGTTTCGGCTGATGGTCGCCACACCCTCAACCTGCGCGCCGCCGACATCGGTGTGCTGGTGCAAACGGTGAGTGAGATCACCGGCAAGAGCTTCATCCTCGATCCGCGCGTGGAGGGTCGGGTCACGGTGATTTCTTCCAAACCGCAGGACGCCGAGGAAATCTACGCCACCTTCCTCTCGGTGTTGCGCGTGCACGGATTTGCGGCGGTGGCCTCGGGCAACATGATCAAGATCGTGCCCGATGCCGTGGCCGCGCAGGATGGCAGTCTTGGCAATGGCGGCGGCGGCCCCGATGCCGTGGTCACGCGCCTGATTTCGCTCAAGCACGTGTCCGCCGATGATGTCGTGAAATTATTGCGCCCGCTGGCACCGCAGCAAGCCACCTTGACGGCCACCGCCGGCAACGATGCCATCCTCATCAACGATCGCGCCGGCAATATCGATCGCCTGGTGCAATTGATCCAACGCATGGACACCGTCAGCGATTCGGAGGTGGAAGTGATTCCCCTGCGCCACGCCAGTGCCGCGCAAGTGGCGCGCACCCTGGCCACGCTCGAAGGTGCCGACGGCACCAGCAACACCGGCAAGGGCCAGAATCTGATCGCCGACGAACGCACCAACTCGATCCTGTTGTCGGGCGATCCCGCCAGCCGCCTGCGCCTTCGTACCCTGATCGCGCACCTGGACACGCCGCTCGATGGTGGCGAGAACACCCAGGTCATCTACCTCAACTACGCCAAGGCCGAGGATCTGGTATCGATCCTCGACGCCGTGGCCGGCACGCTCACTGGAGAAGGTGGCGCGGCCGGCGAAGACGGCAAGGGCCGCACCAAGGCCGCCACCATCCAGGCCCATCCGGAAACCAATGCCCTGATCATCACCGCCTCGCCCGCCGTATTCCGCGAGCTGTCCTCGGTGGTGCGGCAACTCGATGTGCGGCGTGCGCAGGTGCTGGTGGAAGCGGTGATCGCCGAAGTCACCGACGAGCTGGCCGACGAGATCGGCGTGCAGTGGCAGAGCACCAACTTCGATGGCGAGCGAGGCTACATTGGCGGCACCAACTATCCCGGCGCGGGCGGCGTGGGCAGCATCATCAATGCGATGCAGAACCCCCTCGGCGCGCTCGGTGCGGCCAGCGGCGCGGGCTTGGGCTGGGTCGGTGGTCGGGTCGATGTGCCCGATGGCAAGGGCGGCACCATGACCTTGTTTCAGGTGGGTGCCTTGGTGAAGGCCCTGCGCGGTGATGGCCGCGCCAACGTGCTGTCCAACCCTTCGATCGTGACCCTGGACAACTCCGAAGCGCAATTCAAGGTGGTGCAGGAAGTGCCCTTCCTGACCGGCCAAT
Organism: Chiayiivirga sp.; assembly: GCA_035703435.1. Classification (GTDB taxonomy): domain Bacteria; phylum Pseudomonadota; class Gammaproteobacteria; order Xanthomonadales; family Xanthomonadaceae; genus Denitratimonas. The sequence continues at coordinate 111,530 of DASSYF010000029.1, forward strand.
ACACCAACACCTCCAGTGGCGGCACAAACATGCCGACCAATCCCTTCCAGACCGTGGAACGCAAGGACGTGGGCTTGATCCTGACCGTTACCCCGCACATCAACGAGGGCGATGCGGTGCGTCTTGAAGTCAAGCAGGAAGTGTCATCCATCGCCAGCACCGTCACCGGCGCGGTGGACCTCATCACCAACAAGCGCGAACTCACCACCACGGTCCTGGTACCCGATGGCGGGATGCTGGTGCTGGGCGGGCTCAAGCAGGAAGAAACCCACGAAAACGCCCAAGGCGTGCCGGGCCTGAGCCGCATTCCACTCCTGGGCAACCTGTTCAAGAGCCGCTCCTCCACCCGCAGCAAGCGCAACCTGATGGTGTTCCTGCGCCCGATCATCCTGCGTGACGCCGCCACCGAGGCTGCGGTATCGAGCGAGAAGTACAACTTCCTGCGCGCCGAGCAAATGTTGATGCGCGAGGATCGCAGCTTGCGTTATCACGGTGACAAGCAGCCACTGCTGCCTGAACTGGAACCCATCAGTCCACCGGATCTGTTCCGCAATCCACCGCCGGTCGATCCGGCCACACCCGATAAGGCCGCCACGCGTGACTGAGGCCCTGCCGGCGCGCCCGACCTTCGGCTTCGCCCGTCGCCACGGCGCCACCATCGTGGCCTTCGACGCTGACGCCGCGCGCGTGGCCTGTCGGCCCGACGTGAAGCCCGAGGTACTGGCCGAACTGCGCCGCCATGCCGCGCGTCCGCTGACGCTGGAACGGCTCGACGCCGATGCCTACGAGCGACTCTTGCGCTCGCTCTACGAAGGGGGTTCGGACGATGCCCTGGCCGTTGCCGCTGACATGGATTCGAGCCTCGACCTCAACCAGATCGCCGACGCCCTGCCCGAGCCCACCGATCTTTTGGAAAGCAACGACGACGCGCCCATCATCCGCCTGATCAACGCCTTGCTCACCGAAGCGGTGCGCGAGAACGCGTCCGACATCCACATCGAACCCTTCGAAAGTCGCCTCGTGGTGCGTTTCCGCATCGATGGCGTGTTGCGCGAAGTGCTGGCACCGAAGAAGGCCGTGGCGGCGCCCGTGGTCAGCCGCATCAAGGTCATGGCCAAGCTCGACATCGCGGAAAAACGCCTGCCGCAGGATGGCCGCATCGGCCTGCGTATCGCCGGTCGGCCGGTCGATGTGCGCGTATCCACCATCCCCGCCGGCCACGGCGAGCGCGTGGTGCTGCGTCTGTTGGACAAGCAGGCGGGCAGGCTTGATCTGGCGCAGCTTGGCATGGACGACACCACGTCTCAGCGCATCGACCAACTCATCCATCGCCCGCACGGCATCCTCTTGGTCACCGGCCCCACCGGCTCGGGCAAGACCACCACGCTCTACGCCGCACTCACGCGTTTGAACGATGCCACCCGCAACATCCTCACGGTGGAAGATCCGATCGAGTATTACCTCGATGGCGTCGGCCAGACCCAGGTCAACCCGCGCGTGGAGATGACTTTCGCACGCGGCCTGCGCGCCATCCTGCGCCAAGACCCGGACGTGGTGATGGTGGGCGAAATCCGCGATCTGGAAACCGCCGAAATCGCGGTGCAGGCCAGTCTCACCGGCCACCTCGTGTTATCCACCCTGCACACCAATAGCGCCGTCGGCGCGGTCACGCGTTTGGCCGACATGGGCATCGAAGCCTTCCTGTTGTCATCGTCGTTGTTGGGCGTATTGGCGCAGCGCCTGGTGCGCGTGCTCGACCCGGCCACGCGCGAAGCCTACATGCCGACCGAAGCCGAATGCGCAGCGTTCGGCAAACCCCTCAACCCAAGCCTGCGCTTTTATCGCCCCGGCCCCGAAGCCCACGGCCGCAACGCCGGCTACAAAGGCCGCACCGGCCTCTACGAACTCATCGTCATCGATGAAACCCTGCGCCGCATGATCCACGAGGGCGCCTCCGAAGCCACGCTCATCGCCCACGCCCGCACGAGCAGCCCGGCGATGTTGGAAGATGGCTGGAACAAAGTCATCGCCGGCATCACCAGCGCCGATGAAGTATTGCGCGTCACACGCGATGAGTGACTACGAGCTCAGCCGCCATGCTCGCGGCGGTACGCCTCAATCTCGCGCATCAACATCGTCAGCGCGTCGAATTGTGCCGGACTGAGGCTGCGTCGAACGGCCGCGTAGTAGTCTGCACCTGCGTCACATTGAATACTTGGATAGTTGCACAAGGCAGTCGTCGCAAATCCTTGCGCCGAACAATCACCCAGTGACTGGCATTCAAGCCCGCGCCACAACGCCGTCCACACGAGCTGGCGTTGCTCGGAATCCAGGCGAGTAATCGGTGACCAGTCGGTGACGACGTTGGCATTGTTTGCCGCCTGCATCGTTTCCATCGCGGTCACCACCAGCATCGGGTCTTCTTGCAGAAGTAATGCTTCTAGGCTGCCGTCTGCTCGGTTGGCGGCCTCCATTACGCGTTGCTGTGTGCGCTCACTGCTGTGGGCATCTTCCGGTGCTGCGTAGCGCACCAGATCCATCAACTTCGTGAAGCGTTCCCACCGGATTGAGCCGTCGGCGCGACGTATCAGCTCGATACACCAATTGCGGTCTCGACTCGCCGTCCCATCGTGGTCAAACGCAGCGGTGTCACGCCCGCGTGAGCGCGCATACGCCAAACCCATGGCAATTCCGCAGCTACCGTATATATCTCGTAGTAGATCGCGAGTTTCATCGCGGGCCAGCAAGGCATCGTCATCAAGCAAGTCCAGTAGGTAGCTTGGCTCCATCGTCAACAACAATACGCGATCTTCAAAACCCCAAGCACCTGATTGGGCCGCCAGATGATCCCGCAATGCGCGCCGCTCTGAAACAGACATCTCACGCCTCGCCTTAGGCTTCCCTGCATGCGCCGGCGCAGCAACCACGGCAGATTCCCCTGTCGTGCGGCTTTGCTGTGCCGTAGCCGGTGTCCCATCCAGCGCATTCCAGCGCCAGACCAGCACTAGCAATACCACAAGCACCAAGACGCACGGCGCGATCCACACGCCCTTGGCTCCGACACGCTTTGGCGGCCTGCTCAATCGATTCTCCCATGCAAGTGCAGTGATCCCCATGTATCAATTACAAGGGCTGATTCGCGGTGTCACGTCCAACACCGTTGGCCCACAACGCAGGCCGCCGCACATATAAGTCCAATGCTCCTTCTGGCCATCCGGCATGATCATGACAAAGTCGTATCCTCGACGCGCGCCAAGTACTACAGCCAATGCATGCACATTCGCCTCTGCGAGCCGCAAGACCTCATCTGTGTCACAGGTGTAGTCAACTGACCCTGTCGCCTGACCACCTATTCGAACAGTATTGACCCCAGACCCTCCCCAGCCAAAAAGACCCAGCACACGAAGAAAGACTCCACCGTGGAAAAGGCTGGGGACGTAGGCGTGTACGGTCATTTCCGGCAAGACTTGTCCCTCATCGACACACCCCTGGATGGTGTTGACGGACCGACCTTGCACCCCGGCAAAGCTGTCCACGGACTGGAGGACATACCCCGCATTGAATGCCCATGAGGCAGCATCAGGATCGTAATAACTTTCGATCAAGGTCACCACACCGGTGACTTCGTCAAGGTAGTACACACCGACATTGTGTGCCTGCGCCGACATGGTGAAGTCATCAACCTTCGTGCCGTTCAAGCGTGACGTTGGCGGTGTCGATCGCTGTGGATCGGTTGCCCCAATACACGCCTGCGCGGCCATCGCTGGCACCTCAGGACAGAACATCAATGCCATCGATGCGAAACGTGTTGGCCGCATTTTGAGCCTCCAAGCGATTGAACGCCCGCACGATTGCGGGCAAGAGACATGACCATACTGCCCCCCTTCGCATTGCAAGCTACTTCCTGCGCGCCGAACAGATGATGATGCGCGAGGATCGCACCCTGCACTATCGCGGCGGCAAGCAGCCGCTATTGCCGGAACTTGCGCCGGTCGCGCCGCCCGACCTGTTCCGCAACCCACCGCCGGTCGATCCGGCCACGCGCGAAGCCTACACGCCGACCGAAGCCGAATGCGCCGCGTTCGGCAACCCCTTCGATCCGAGCTTGCGTTTTTATCGCCCCGGCCCGGAAGCTGCGGGGCGCAACGCCGGCTACAAAGGCCGCACCGGCCTCTACGAACTCATCGTCATCGATGAAACCCTGCGCCGAATGATCCACGAGGGCGCCTCCGAAGCCATGCTCATCGCCCACGCCCGCAAAAACAGTCCGGCGATGCTGGAAGACGGCTGGAACAAAGTCATCGCCAGCCTCACCAGCGCCGACGAAGTGTTGCGGGTCACACGCGACGAGTGATGCTCGCCGCAGTTTTGGTGGCGTAAGGCACCGCTCCCAAGTCAACGACGATAACGGCCGGGACGAAGTCCACACCGCCGCGTGGGACAGGATTCAGTACATTTCGCCAGTACGGTTGATTCAGGCCGCCATGATCGATCCGGCGCCCAGATTGTCCGAGCTTCGCGTAGCTGCCGAGCTTGCTCGGCAGACAATGGAGCAAGCTCCATTGCTACAAAACACGGGTCGGATCATCAGCGGTGCGGGCAACCTGGCCAGCAACACGGCCTTCGCATGCCTTTGTGCATCTTGTCGATACCCACCTCGATGCGATGTGCGCGCGTTGCTTCCTTCTTGGGCGAAGTCACCCAGCAGATCCACTCGTTCCGGGCCAACGGGGTTATGTCGGCCCAGAGCGCCCTAGCGACAGCATCACGCTCGATGGCGTTTCGAAAATCCGCAGGCAGCTCATGAACGGTGCCGCCGTCGAGCACGTGGGTGGGCATGGGTTGATGGGTGTCCAAATGGGGCATGCCGAAGGTGTGGCGTGACCCGCCGCGTGTGCGCCTCGTCTGGATGCCAAGCGCAAGTCACGACCGGAAGCCTAGCCTCGCATCGTCGCACCCGCAATGGAATGCGATCTTCCGTGATCGGCAGGCCCGGGCGACCGAGGTGGGCCGTAGCCGATGGCCGTGGCGGTTTGGCGTGGCTTTTGGCAGGTGGTGGGCATCAAGGTCTGGGGTATGCTGCCACGTCTGCCGTTACCGTTGAGAACGCTGCATGCACGCCGAAACTCCGCTGCTCATCACCTTCGGAATCTATCTGCTGCTCATGGTGGGCATTGGTTTCGCCGCATGGCGTTCGACGCGCAGTCTGGATGATTACATCCTGGGCGGACGCTCGCTGGGCAGTTTCGTTACCGCGCTCTCGGCCGGGGCCTCGGACATGAGCGGTTGGTTGCTGATGGGCCTGCCGGGCGCGCTGTATCTCACCGGCCTGTCGGAGGCCTGGATCGCCCTTGGCTTGTGCATCGGCGCTTGGCTCAACTGGCGTCATGTTGCCGGTCCCTTGCGGCTCTACACCGAGCGCACCGACAACGCCTTGACGCTGCCGGACTATTTCACCACGCGCTTTGCCAGCGATGGCCGTCTGCTGCGCATCGTCTCGGCGCTGGTGATCCTGGTGTTTTTTGCGATCTATTGCGCCTCCGGTGTCGTGGCCGGCGCGCGCCTGTTCGAGAGCGTGTTCGGTTTGCCCTATGCCCAGGCGCTGTGTTGGGGCGCGGCCGCGACCATTTTCTACACCTTGATCGGCGGCTTTCTTGCAGTGAGCTGGACCGACACGGTGCAGGCCACCTTGATGATCTTCGCGCTGTTGTTGACGCCGGTGTTCGTCATCCTCGGCATCGGCGGACTGGGTGAAACCGTGAGCTTGGTCGAACAGGTCGATCCGGAACGTCTGGACTGGGTCGGCACCGGCGGCATGATCGCGGTGATTTCCTCGCTTGCCTGGGGCTTGGGCTATTTCGGCCAACCCCACATTCTTGCGCGCTTCATGGCAGCCGATTCGGTGGCCGTCATTCCCAAGGCGCGCCGCATCGGGATGAGCTGGATGGTGTTGTGCTTGATGGGTGCCGTCACCGTGGGACTGGCGGGCGTGGCATGGGCCGCGCAGAACCCCGAGTTGGCCAAGCCTCTGAACGAGAATCCCGAACGCGTTTTCATCGTGCTCGCCGAGGCCTTGTTCAATCCGTGGATCGCAGGCGTCCTGCTCTCGGCCATTCTGGCCGCGATCATGAGCACGCTGTCCTGTCAGTTGCTGGTGTGTTCCAGCGCCCTGACCGAGGATTTTTACCGTGGCTTTCTGCGTCCCCATGCAGGTCAGAAAGAACTGGTCTGGGTGGGACGCGCGATGGTGCTGGCCGTGGCCTTGATCGCGCTGTGGATCGCGCGTGATCCGGAAAGTCGCGTGCTCGGGCTGGTGGCGTATGCCTGGGCCGGGTTTGGTGCCGCTTTCGGACCGGTCGTGTTGTTGTCACTGCGGTGGCAGCGCATGACCCACAACGGGGCGCTGGCCGGGGTCGTTGTGGGGGCATTGACCGTCATCGCCTGGAAGCTGTTTGTGGTCGAGCACTTTGGCCTGTACGAAATCGTGCCGGGCTTCATCGCGGCCACCGCGGCCATTGTTCTGGTCAGCCTGATGGGCAAGGCACCGGATGCTGCGGTTCAAGCGCGCCATCAGCAGGTGCAAGCGGCGCTGCGGGAAAACCCGCACTGAGGCCGCCTTGGGACGGTCAGGCGCTGGCCACTCGATTGCGACCTTGCTGCTTGGCGGCATAGAGCGCCTGATCGGCGCGCTCGATCAGGCGTTCTGCGGTATCGCCTGCGCGTGATTGGGTGACGCCGATGCTGACCGTCACCGGTCGATGCGGCCATGGGTCGAGCGTGAATCCAAGGCGAATGCGTTCGGCCGTGCGCAAGGCGGAAGGCGCGGTACAGTCCGACAGCAGGACGGCAAACTCCTCACCGCCATAGCGCGCCGCCATGTCGCCACCGCGCAGGCTCTCGGGCAACAACGTGCCCACTCTGCGCAAGACTTCATCACCGGCCGGGTGACCGAAGCTGTCGTTGTAGGACTTGAAGTGATCCAGATCCAGCAGCAACAGACTGAACGCCCGTCCTTGGTCTGCATGGTGCTTCAACAGATGCAGAAGTGTTTCATCGAAGCTGCGACGATTGGCCAGACCGGTCAGCCCGTCGGTACTGGCCGCGCGCGTCAAACGCCCCAATTCTTGTCGCTTCTGCTCGTTGCGTTCGCTGAATACCGCTACATGCCAGACCAGAAATGACGCCGTGCCACCGGTGATGAAGGCCGTCAGGCTGATGAGCAGGGTATCGTCCATGGCCAATGCATTGCGTGCCCACTGGATCAGCCAAGCGTAGATCAGCGGCAGCATCAAGGCCGGCAGCAACAGATAGCGTGCCACCGTGCCGCCCGAGCCGCGTGCTACCACGATCCAGGCCAAGGGCGTGGACGGACGCACCGCGATCCAGGCCAGCGCATTGGCGAACATGAGCGCCGCGCCCATGGGTGTGGCCGGAATCGAACTCAAGGCGTCATTCCGCGCGATGCTGACACCGAGCGTTGCCAAGGCGATCATGCTGGCGGCCAGCAGCATCAATGAGATCGCATCGACCACGCGCACCGAACGCAATCGATGAAAACTCAGCACGCGCAGGCTGAAGAGGATGAAGACCACGCACGAGGTCATCGGCATCGGTGCAGTCATGAGGCCATGGGGCGTGCTGAGCGTCCAGGATGTGATGCGTGAATCGAGCCAACCCGCATGGATGGCAAGACTGCTCAGGGCAAAACCCAGCAGGATCACCGCCGCAACGAGTGACAACTGTTCGCCCCAGCGCCGCTGGTAGCGAATGACCAGCAGGCAAGTGCCCAACAGGCTGAACCCCAAACCGGTGAAGCCATGCATCGGCGGCAAGCCGATGAAAAGCCCCGCCAGTGCGGCCGAACCGGACAACCAGCCCGCCACGGTGATCGCGCCCAAGGTCAAGGTGATCCACCCGATCACCGCACTGTAACGGTGCAGGGCACGTACCGCCGTCTGGCTGGTTCGGTAGTTGAGATCGGACACCTTGGCGAATGTCGACCACATCGGGAATTTGATCACCTTGGCGCTCCGGACTCAGGTTGGTGGGGGTGTCGGGACGCAGTGCAGCAGCCATTCGGCCACGCAGGTCGGTCGCGTCCGGGCTGTGTGTCCGGTCGTGCACGCGCCCGTCAACGGCATGACCGTTTCATTGCCCAACCGCTGGAGCCGGTCGATCAGGCTTGCGAGCGGTTGCGGGCTCACGTGCGTGCCTCGGGAAGGCGAAGCGGCAGGCGTACCGTGACCTCGGAGCCTTCCTCGGTGGGCGTGCTGGACACGCCGTAGCCTGCGCCATACAACTTGGCGATGCGATCGACCGCGTTGGTGATGGCCAAGGTCTGACTGGACGTTTCCGCGTGCTGCCCCTGATCGCGCACCCGGATCACCAGCCCATCACCCTCGGCACGCACCGAAATGCGTGCCGCAACCAAGGTCATTGCCGGATTGTCGCCATCGCGCAGGGCATTTTCCACCAAGGGTTGAAGCAGAAAGCGTGGCACCGTGGCGCGCGCCAATTCGGGGGGGGAATCCACCTGCACGAACAGGCGCTCGGCATAGCGCAGGCGCATGATTTCCAGGTACAGGTCGAGCACGCGCAACTCGTTTTCGAGCGTGGTTTCGTGCGATTGCTCGTTGCTGAAAGAGTGTCTCAGCAGCGCCGTCATGCGCGAAATCATCTCTTCGGCGGCCTTGGGATTGGCATACACCAGTTGTGCGATCGAACGCAGGGTGCCGAACATGAACTGCGGTTCGAGCTGGCGTTGCAGGGCCAGCAACTGCGCCTGCGTGAGCTGGGCGCGCAGTTCAACCGCTTCCAGCTCGCGATTGCGCACGCCACGGTAACGGTCCACCACCAAGGTCAAGGCCACGATCACCGCGTAGACGATGAGTTCGGTCGGCAATGCCAGGAGATAACGGTTCAAGCCCAAGCTGTAATCACCCGCACCCTCCACGCCCGGCAGGGCAATGAGCAGGTAACGCAGCAGGTAGGTGGTGGTGGTGTGCACGCAGCCCACGGCCAGCGCGATCAGGCCGTGCAGCGGAAAGTTCCGCACCCAGTGCGCACCCAGCGGCGGAATCTTGCGGGTGGCATACACCATCACCGGCACCAGCAGGGCAGCGATGTAGGTGCTTGAACTTTCCTCGATCAGGATGCGCAACCACTCGCCCGAGCGATTGCTGGCCAAGCGCCCGAAGTAGCGATCCAGAAACAGCAGCAAGGAGATGGCCGTGGCCATCGCCAACAGCCCGCCCCAAAGCTGGGCGGGCGTGAAGCGCCGCGTTTTTTTGTGTTGGGCGGAACTGGCGAGCACGCGATCTACCACGTCAGGGTCCGCGCCATTGTAGGTGCCGCAGCATGCAGCGCCAGTACCCCAGCGTCCAAGCTCAATGCCCCGCCGGCTTCTTCTCGCCCGCTTCCACCGTCAGCCGCAGGCGGTTTTCCGGCGGTGCAGTCGGGCACACCACGTGCGCATTGAGTGCGCAGGGCGGGTTGTAGGCGCGGTTGAAGTCCAACACTACCTCGGCATTCTTGGGTGCATCGGCATAGAGAAAACGACCGCCACCGTAGGTGAGCTTTCCCGACGTGCGATCGGCAAACACGAAGAACAGTTGGTCGTTCTCGGCGTCGGTCGGCCACAGGGTGAAGGTCTGTCCGTCACGCTCGAACACGGCCTGACCCGACACGGTGCCTTGCTCGGGCGTGCCCAGCACGGTGATGTACTCCAGCGTGCGCGGTGGATCGAACGGTTCCCAGCGCGCCACGATGCGCCAGTCCGGATTCACATCGAAGTGCGGGATGCCGTTGAAGTTCTTGAGTAGTGGCGATTGCGAATCACGCAAGCGCCAGCCGATCAGATCGCCCATCTTCACCAGATAGAACCAGGCGCTGCCAAAGTCGATGCGCGTGGGGCCATCGGCATCCAGTTGGGTTTTGAGTGTCACCTCGGTAAAGGGCTTGCCCGCAATGCGACCTTCACCGTCGGGCGCGGACGCAAAGCGCAGACCGCCGTCCTCACCCACGGTCAGCCGCCCAAGATGGGCCGGCCCGTGCGGCAACACGATGTCATTGTCGCTGGCCGAACCGACGGTGTGCGTCCCTTGGGCCACCAAGCCCGAGCCGATGTAGCTCAGATAGCCATCGGGTTTTGTGAGCGACGCATAGCGTCGTGCGCGCCAGGCCTCGACCTCGCGCTGAAGCGTTGAAGACGCTGCCTGGTGTGACGGCTTGGGGACATCCTGCGCGGGTTCGGCGGCGATCAAAGCCAGCGGCACCAAGCTCAACGAAAGAAACAGCGCGCGAAACGTGTGCATGGAGGTCTCCTCGAACAAGACCTTCAGCTTACTGCCGACGCCTTGCGCGGCACAGCAGGCCACCCTGGGCAGCATGAAGGGGTGATCTTTGCATATTCCAATTGGCAACCTCGTTCGACCCGCTGATGCGGCAGCAGGCTTCTACCATGACGGCATGAACACCGTGATCCGTTGCAGCACCTCACTGAACCTTTTCTCCGCATCGAGTCGCTCCGTGCAGGATTGGTCTGCGCATGCACGCCTGTTGGAGCGGGGCGGCTTTGATTTGGTACGGCTGGACGATGAGGTGGATCGCGCCAACGACGGTGCGCCGAGCGCGACCGCACTGGTCGCGGTGGATGGTTTACTGGCAGCGGGCACAGGTTTTGAGCTGGCCTTGAGTGTGCCATTGGCCGACGCCGATCCACAGCGCTGGGCCGAACACCTGACTCGATTGAACCGCCTCAGTGGCGGACGCGTCGCCTGTGCTCTGGAACCGCCGCGCGAGCAGGCCGGATCGGTGTCTCGCGCCCGCAGCCTGTCATTGCCGCGCGCCGAAGTGTTTGTCGAAACGCTGAAAGAACATGGCGGCGTGCACGCCGGAAAAGCCATACGCGAGGCGGGCTATCGCGTGCCGGTGCTGGCATCGGTACAGGGCAGTGCACGCGACAAGGCCTTTGCCGCGCGCCATGCCCAGGCGGCCATCGTCAGCGGCAAGGACGTTCGACAATTGACCGTAAATATTGCCGATCTGCGCTTGCTGGGCGAAGAAATGGGACGTGGCCGCGAACCCCTGGCCAGTCTGTTGGCGGTGGAGATCGTCACGGCCCGCAGCAGCGAGGAAGCGCAGGTCCGTCAGCAACGTATCCATGATCAGCAGCAATGGTTGCGTAACCATGCCAATCCGAATCATGGACGAAACGATGCAACCGCATCCGTGTTGCGCGCGGTGGGCACGCCGGATGTGGTGACGCGCCAGCTCCTGCAATGGGTGGATGCGACCGAGGCTGCGGGCATTCATGTGCTGGAACTGCCCGAGTTCGACCTGCTGCCAGACTTCGTGAATCGGGTCGTTCCCGAACTTCAGGCCCGAGGACGGTATCGGTCGGATCGCGCGCCCGAGCTGTGGTCAGGCCATCGCGATCTAGGCCGGAGTGTTTCAACCTCAGGGACAACACCGCCGCCGATCCGCTACCTGCTGACGTCGGCGCGACGCGCCGAGAGCACGCCGCTGCGCCGTGCGCGCCCGCCGTGGGTCGCGTTCTTGCGGCATTAAAAAAAACGAGGCGGGATTGCTCCCGCCTCGTGCGCCTCACCGGAGGGGACGATTCCGGATCAGTCGATGAACTCGCAGCGGCCAAACAATGCGCCGCCTGCGATTTCACTCCGCAGACCATCGGGGAAGGTGGTCACGGTGGAGACATTGTCCAAGGTCCGCATGCCACCGCCCGCATCCCAGACGAAGGGCACGAGCTCGCCGTCACCCTGGCAGTTTCCATCGCCGTCCCAGTCAGCGTAGGCGAGGCCGGCAAGTACGCTGGCGCTCTTGTCCATGGCAATGGCGCTGCCGGCACCGCTGTCATTGGCGCCGCCGCACGTATCACCGTTCAGATCACCCAGATACTGCAAGGCGTCGCCTTCGGTCCACACCGCTGGGCTCTTGATGCCATTGCCATCAGGATCCACCTGCACCGCCATGTGGGTGCCGGGTGCGTCGATGTTGGGATTGAAGGTGCCGAGCCACACCGGCAGCACTTGCAGCCCATCATTCTTGTCCCAAAGGACGGCCTGGGTGCCGGCCGCGGCCGAACCACCGGCGCGATCACCGGCGGTATTGAGCGAGGTCATGTAGGCATTGACCAGCGGGGTGAACTGGATGCCGTCGGAGTAGCCATTGAGGGTGATGTTGGCCACCGCAGGCGTGCCTGCCACGGCCATCACCAGGCCGGCATCGCAGGCCACGTCCGTGGCGGGAATGGCACTCTCGGCGGTATTCCAGTACCCGCCTTCGGACACCAGCATCTGCGGGGTGGTCGGATAACCGCCGGCGGTGATTTCCTCGATGTAGAGCTGATACTGCGCACCGGGCTTCAAGCCACGAATGGCAAAATTGCCATCCGGTCCAATCTGGCCTTGGGTGGCGCTGCCGCTCATGTCGGACACCGGATCGAACTGCGGGTCGTTGACGTTGCGCGCAATGAGGTTGAGACCACTGTACGGGGTGCTGCCATCTTGCAAGCGCAACACGCCCTGGATGGTACCGGTCTGCGCCAGATATTCGGGTGTCGGGTAGAGCTTGGAAATGCCCGTGATGTCATCGGACATGTTGATGCTGGCCTGCTTGCGCCCGCCCACGCCTTGCGAATCGATGAAGGGGTAAATGGTTTCGATCGCAGCGGCGTCGGCCATGTCCTCGGGCAGCGCCGAGCCGTCCTGATAGCTGAACAGCGGCGCCACGCAGCCCGGCACGCCCGGATACATCGGGGCGTAGCTGTAGCTGTTGTAGATCATGTTGCCGTTGACCTGCGAGTGCCACAGGTTGATGGCATGGCCGACTTCGTAGGTGAACACGCCGGCATACTGCGCCGCCGGTTGGCCACGCTCGAAACCGCCACCGAAGATCACACCGGGCTGTTCCAACTCGCCCACGTCTTCGATATGCACCGGCCAGCCATTGAGCAGGGTCCAGGACTCGACGATGGTGCCGTTGCCATCGCCCCACTCGGGCGTGGAAATGCCCAGCACCGAGTTTTTGTCGATGCCGACGAATTCTTCCATGATGCTGCCGTCGGTGTCGTAGATCACCCAGAAGCCCGGGCCATTTTCGACATCGATGAAGTCACCGACGTTGGCGGCGGTGATGTCGGCCACGCCGGTCTTTTCCAGGATCGTGCCCTGGATGGTGGCTTCGAAGGTGGAGGTCGGTACCCGGCTCCACTCGTTGAAGGCGTAAGCGGTCAGCTCGTTGGCGCGCTCGATGGTGACGAACGGCGTGACGCCATCAAAATCAAAGGTGAAAGCCTGGCCACCATCGGTGTAGACCGGAATCGGACCATGGCTGGTGTCCCAGACGATGGGCTTCAAGGTGCCGGTTTCGTTGGACACGATCAGCGGACCGGCGGCCTGGCTGCTGGCTGCGACGAGGGACAGCGCGAGCAGCGCGGGACGAATGCGCGTAGTCATCACTTGAGCCCTCCGGTCTGGATCAGTTGGTCTTGGACGACGTGGCGCAGGAGGCTCATGAAGGCTTCGACCTCCACCGGCCCCTTGGAACTGAGTAGCGCCTGCTCGCTGGCCGTCAGGGTGCCGGGACGTGCCTGCACACCGGCAAACAGACCGGCGTTGCCGAACTGGTTGCTGATGCGCTCATTGACCTTGACGAACTTGCCTTGCGCCAGGCCGGTCGTGGTTTGCAGGCCGGTGCGTGCGGCCGGGTGATAAAGGAAGGCCACCACGTATTCGTTTTCGTGCCAACGCGGCAATTCCGGCGGCGTCACCACCAGCAGGCGACGACCATTGGGCATGGTGCGCGGCTGGGTCAGGCCGAACTGGCGGAAGGTGTATTGGCCGCCGGTCTTGATCGCGCCCTTGACGCTGGAACCCACGTCCATCGTCACTTCGGTATAGGGCATGCCATTGGCGTCCACGCCATCACTCACCTTGCGGACGGTGCCGGCGACGATGCTTTGCGAACTGGAAATCAGGTGCACGATGTTTTGCTGCTTGAGCTCCGCCTGTGCGGCGGGTGCCAGCAGGAACGTCATGGCTGCGACCGCGAGGGCCGCCACGACACTCCGTGGGCGTGTGAAAGACAGTTTCATGAAAAACCCCGAGATGAAAAGAAGGTGAACACCAACGCGCCACGATGGCCTGCTCACGCTATTGAGCACGCCGTTCATGAGCCATTGGGTCGGCCCTGATTTGGACTAGGGGAATCCCTGAGTTGCGGGGCGGTGAAGTCGTCGCGGTCAACAGGGAAGGCATGAGCAAGCCGAACCACATCATTGCGCAGCGACGCAATCCAGCCCTTGATTCACTCGATGTGCGTGTCGCCACCTTGGCTGCGTTGCTGCGCTCCTCTCCATGAATCCATGCGATAAGTTGTTGATTCGTCATCGCGAGCGCAGCGAAGCGATCCAGCGGTTTGGCTCCAAATTTCTGGATTACAGACTGCCTCCTGCAGTCTGCCCTCCGGGCCATTCGCTGCGCGAATGTTCGCCCCGGCATCCATGCCTGCGCAGTGCCACGGCCCGTCGGGCCTCGCCATGACGGCTGGGGGCAGGTTCATGGCCCGTGGGCATTTCCGGAACGGAAAAGGGATCTCGCTATGCCGGTTTGTTCAGACCTTTCCAAGCCACCCAGGGCTTCTGCCAGCCGGCACGGACTCGCTCATCGCCTCGCCTCAGTTTTCGAAACCATCGGCGAACACCTCGTTGATCTGCGCATAGGCGATGACGGCAGGTTGACCGCCGGCCATGGTGAAGGCGCCCCCGGCATAGAGCCGATGGGCCGCGCCGTCCCAGGCCAAGGCGTACACATCGTCGTTCATGCCCGAGCCCAGCGCCGACCATGCGTTGCCGTTCCACACTGCGATGTGATTGGCCGCCGTGCCGTCCGCCGTGCTGAAGCGGCCCCCTGCGTAGAGCCGCGCGCCATCCCAGGCCAGGGCGAACACCGGGCGATCCATACCGGAGCCCAGCGCCGACCACGTGCTGCCGTCCCACACC
The DNA here is from genome assembly GCA_035703435.1 of Chiayiivirga sp. GTDB lineage: Bacteria > Pseudomonadota > Gammaproteobacteria > Xanthomonadales > Xanthomonadaceae > Denitratimonas. The sequence continues at coordinate 126,549 of DASSYF010000029.1, forward strand.
GCGATGTTCTTGGTCACCGTGCCACCCGCGGTGGTGAAGTCGCCCCCGGCGTAGAGCTGCGCGCCATCCCAGGTCAAGGCGTACACGCCGTAGTTCATGCCCGCGCCCAGCGCAGACCATTCACTGCCGTTCCACACCGCGATGCGATTGGCTGCCGTGCCGCCCGCTGTGGTGAAGTCGCCGCCGGCATAGAGCTGCGCGCCATCCCAGGCCAAGACGTGTACGAAGTAGTTCATGCCCGCGCCCAGCGCCGACCACGTGCTGCCGTCCCACACCGCGATGTTCTTGACTTCCGTGCTACCCGCTGTGGTGAAGGCGCCCCCGGCGTAGAGCTGCGCACCGTCCCAGGCCAGGGCGTACACCCCAAAACCGTCCATGCCCGCGCCCAGCGCCGACCACGTACTGCCGTCCCACGCTGCGATGTAACTGGCCGGTGTAGTGAAGGCGCCCCCGGCGTAGAGCCGTCCGGCTGTGCCGTCCCAGGCGAGGGCGGACACATAGTTATTCATGCCCGAACCCAGTGCCGACCACGTGCTGCCGTCCCACATGGCAATGTTGTTGGTCGCCGTGCCGCCCGTCGTGCTGAAGCGGCCACCGGCATAGAGCTGCGCGCCGTCCCAGGCCAGGGCGTACACAGTGCCGTCCATGCCCGGCCCCAGCGCCGACCACGCGCTGCCGTCCCACATCGCGATGTTCTTGGCCGGCGAGCCGCCCGCGGTAGTGAATGCGCCTCCGGCGTAGACCTGCGCGCCGTCCCAGGTCAGGGCGTACACATCGTTGTTCATGCCCGAGCCCAGCGCCGACCACGCACTGCCGTTCCACACCGCGATGTTCTTGGCCGCCGAGCCACCTGCCGTGGTGAATGCGCCTCCGGCGTAGAGCCGCGCGCCGTCCCAGACCAGGGCGTACACCGTGCTCTCCATGCCCGAGCCCAGCGCCGACCACGCACTGCCGTTCCACACCGCGATGCGATTGGCCGCGGTGCCACCCGCACTGTTGAAACCACCCCCGGCGTAGAGCTGCGCACCGTCCCAGGCCAGGGCGCGCACACCGCCGTTCATGCCCGAGCCCAGCGCCGACCACACGCTACCGTCCCACACCGCGATGTAATGGGCCGTCGTGCCGCCCGCGCTGCTGAACATGCCCCCGGCGTAGAGTCGCCCGGCCGCGTCGTCCCAGGCCAAGGCATTCACTGCGCCGTTTGTGCCCAATCCCAGCGCCGACCACACGCTGCCGTCCCACACCGCGATGTTCTTGGCCGCCGTGCCGCCCGCCGTGGTGAAACCGCCCCCGGCGTAGAGCCGCGTGCCGTCCCAAGTCAGGACGTACACCGAGCCCACCATGCCCGAGCGCAGCGCCGACCATGCACTGCCATCCCACACCGCGATGCTCTTGGCTGCCGTGTCGCCCGCCGTGATGAAGCTGCCCCCGGCGTAGAGCCGCGCGCCGTCCCAGGCCAGGGCGTGCACGGTGTTGCTCATGCCCGAGCCCAGCGCCGACCACGTATTGCCGTTCCACTCCGCGATGCGATTGGCCAGCACCCCACCATTGGCTACGGTGAAATCACCGCCTACATAAAGTTTGCCGGCGCCCACTACAACCGCGCGGATGGTGTTGTTGAACCCCGGCTCGGCGATCCCCGTCCAATCGGCATCGGTAAAGGTCGGGTCGATGCGAATGGGATAGCGCGCACCGTCGTCCTGCACTTCGATCCGCAGACGGTTGCGCGGCAGCGGCGTCATGCGCGCGGCAAGGGTTTGGCCATCGGCATCGGTCACGTGCAGGGCGTGATAGTGCAGCACGCGACCATCGTCCATGTGCAGGGCGATTGCGTCGTGCAGGCTGGGCAACGCGCTGGGTTCGCGGTCCGGCTCAGGGGCCGACCGGCGCGACTCGGGTGTTTGAGCCGATCCATGGGCTTTTGCCGTTCGGGTTTCAGGGGCGCTCGATGCTGCGGGCAAGGCCTCAAGGCTGGCGTTCTCAAAGGCCAGATCCAGTTGCAGCGGGCCGGCGCCAGCGGGTTTTGCGTTGAGGATGAAGTCCTGCCGGACGCCGTCGGCGTTGGCGGAGTATTCCTGCGTCAAGATGCCTTGCCGCGCGTAGGCGCGCTCGCCATCGTGCTGCACCATCGCGGGCCGCGGCATCCACATGGCGTTCGTGCGCCCGATCGCTTGCACGCGCTGGGCCAAGGCCGCGCTTCCGCCTTCGTCCACGGAACGCAGAAGGAGTCCATGCGGACCGATCTCGGCCTGCAGATCCTGCATCGGTACGTTCATGCGGATACGACCATCGGGCAGCGCCGCGATGGTTTGTGCCGGTCTCGACTGTGCCGTGGCCTGATCCACCAGATCGGCATGACTCAGCGCCGTGCCTTCCCCAGCCAACGCCGGGGGCACTGCAATCCATGCACTCCACATCAACACGATGCGAAACGCACGACCCAACAGGCCTTTGCTGCACATAGATATCCCTTGGTTTTTACACCCCAAAGCCCTCTGCGCGAAGCCATGCCGCGCAGCAGTACGGAAGGCTACCAGCGGCAGCGGAACGCTACCAAGCCACGGGTCAGGTCGCCGAAAGACCAATCGGGAGTTCAGGCCGCGGTGCAATCGGGAAAGAAATCGCTGAAGGAACATCTGATCAAGGCGGACCGCTGTCATTGCGAGATCCCTTTTCCGTTCCGAAAATGCCCACGGGCCATGAACCTGCCACCCACCCGTCATGGCGAGGCCCGAAGAGCCGTGGCCATCCATAAATTCGGAGCCAAAACGTTGGATCGCTTCGCTACGCTCGCGATGACGAATCAACAACGTATCGCATGGGTTCATGGAGAGCGAAGCGAAGCAATCCATGTCTTTGATTTATCCAACACCCATGGATGACAGACTGCCTCCTGCAGTCTGCCCTTAAGGCCATTCGCTGCGCTCCTCGCAATGACGGCATATTCAGATGTTCCCTGAACTCATCGCAATGGCGTCATTGCAGCGGTCAAGCGATCACGCCGTTGGCGTCCGTCCGCCCTTGCCGGTGTAGTCGGCAGACACCAGTCCTGCGCGAATGGCAAAGCGCACCAGGCTGGGCACATCGTGGATGTCGAGTCGATCCATCAGTTGTATGCGATGGCTCTCGACGGTCTTGACGCTCAGGTGCAGGCGCTCGGCGATGTCGCGGGTGCTGTGTCCTTCAGCCACCAGTTGCAGCACTTCGCGTTGGCGTGTGGTCAATTGGCCGAGTTCGGCCAGGGCATCGGCCGGGTCTTTGCCGGTACGCAGATAGCCGTGCAGGATGGTCTGGGAAATCGCCGGGCTGAGATAGGCGCGTCCTTCGGCCAAGGCCTGCAGCGCCACACGCAATTCGGCCACGGCCGAATCCTTGATGAGATAGCCGGCGACATTGGCGCGCAGGGCTTGCGCCACGTATTCGGGGCCGGCGTGCATCGACAGCACCAGCACCTTGGTGGCAGGACTGACGCTGGCCACGCGCCGCGCCACTTCGAGGCCGTTTAGCCGCGGCATGGACAAGTCCAGCAGCAGCACATCCGGGCGGTGTTCGGCGACCTGTTGCAAGGCATCCAATCCATCACCGCATTCGGCCAATACCTTGACGCCATCGAAAGATTCCAGCAGGGCACGCAAGCCGGCACGAACCAGACGGTGGTCATCAGCCAGAATGACGCGCATCGCTGTCTCCGGTGGCAGGAATGAAGGCGTGCAGGCGTGTGCCATGCCCGAGCTGCGAGTCGATGGTCCACTCGCCACCCAAATCATGCACGCGTTCGCGCTGGCCGAACAAGCCCAGACCGCCCGCGCCGCCGTTCATGACGGCGACAACGTCAAAGCCGCGGCCATCATCGATCACCTCGATGGACACACCGCCATCGCGGGCCTTCAAGGTGACCTTCACGGTTCCGGCGTCCGCATGGCGCAAGGCATTGGTGATGGCTTCCTGCACGATGCGAAAGACCGCGATGCGTCGCTGCGGATCGGGCATGGAGACGGCGGGATCGAGCTTGGCTTCGATCGCGGTTCCGCCGCGTCGAGCCACGGTATGCAGATAGGTTTCCAGTGCAGCCACCAGACCGACTTCATCGAGCAGCGGCGGTCGCAGATTCAACGACAAGGCCCGCACTTGGCTGATCAGGCCATCGACCAGCAGGGTGGCATCCTGCATCGGTTTGAGCGCGGTCAGATCTGGCGACTGCATGCGGGCGACACCGAGATTGATCTTGATGCCGGCCAGCGCCTGTCCGAACTCGTCGTGCAGCTCGCGCGCCAAGTGCTTGCGTTCTTCTTCCTTGGCGGCTTCGAGTTTCATGGTCATGCGTCGCAACAGTGCATCGGCCTGGCCCAGGCGATCGCGGCTTTCGCGTGCCTGGTGAAAGGCCAGTTCGCGCTCGTCGTGTACGAGCTGCAATGCGCGGTTGCGCTGTTGCAACTCGCGTGCCCGCCAGAGGAATCCCCCCGCCAAGAGTGACAACAGCAGGCCCAAGGCGCCGATCTGGACATCCGTGCGGCGCCACCACGGCGGAATGATGTCCAGTTGCAAGGGCGAGGTTTCGGTTCAGCCATGTCGGCCGCGACGTCCCCGCACCTGCAACGGGTAGCGTCCCGGCGCCAGTGCGTGCAGGGTCAGCTGACCACGCTCGCCGAGATCGACCCACGCGGCGTTGGCGGCCAATCGATACTGGAATCGCGGCTCGCTGCCACCGAAGCCCCGCACCGCGACTTCCAGCGAAAAGGGTTTCTGCCACGGCACCTGCAGGTGCTTCAGTTGCCAAGCCGACAACGCCGCCAGTGCTTCCACATCCAGCCCGGTGATGCGTTCGATCACCGTCGGTGGCGCACTGCCGGCGCGCTTGGGTTGGGTGAACGGCAAGGACACCACGCCCTTGGCCGAACCGAAATAGAGTCGATCGTCCACCCGAACGGCGGCCTTGGGGTTGAACATGGCCGTCGGCAGGCCATCGGCGGCCAGATAGTTGTCGATTCGGCCGCTGTCCGGTTCGAAGCGGCTCAAGCCATCGTGGGTGGACAACCACAGTGCACCATCGGGCGCGTTCACCAACGCCATGACGTTGTTGTCCGGCAGTCCTTCATCGCGGGTCCAGCGTTGCATCGACACCCGGCGATCGTCCGCATCCACCCGCAGGCGATGCAGACCACCGCCCGCGGTTCCGACCCACACCTCGCCAGCCTCGTGGCCTGGCAGCAAGGCCGTGACCTGATCGTGCCCAAGCGCATCGGGGCCTTCATCGGCATCGAAATGGCGGCAACGCAGTTCGCCATTGAACCGGCACACATTGAGGCCACCGGAACGGGTTCCGATCCAGAACCGATCGTCCGTGTCGGCGACCATGTCGGTGATGAAATCATCCGACAAGGACTGTGGTTTGTTGGCCTGCGGCCGGAAGTTCCGGAAGCTGTCGCGCTCGGGCAGATACAGACAGGTACAGGCCATCACCGGCGCCGCCCACCCAGATGCGACCCTGATGGTCCTGCGTCATTGAAAAGGCATAGCCCGGCAACGATTCGGATGTGCTCAAAGGGTCGTAGTAGTGAAATTCGCCGCGCGCCGGATGCCAGCGCCACACGCCTTCGTTGGTGCTTGCCCAGAGCGTGCCGTCGGGCGTACGGAGCACGTCGGTGATTCCGCCCAGATGCGTTTGTTCTTCCACGCTCAGCGGCAAGGCCTGTTGCGCGACGTGGCCGCTGGCCAGATCGATTTCATCGAGGCCGCCACCAAAGCTGCCCACTTGCAGGCGCGGGGTGGCTCCCGATTCATCCGGCAAGAGGGCGTACACATCTTCATACGCCAAGCCGGCATGGTTCTCGCGCTCGGCGCGCCAGGTTTCGAGGCCGACGATCTGGCTCGTGGCACGCAAGAGGCCCGCGCCAAAGGTCCTCACGATCAGGTTGCCGTCGCGGTCCAAGGCCAGGTTTCCACCATCGATGTGCTGCCCCGATGGACCCTCCACACCCAGATCCACCGGCTCCAAACGAGATGACTTCGGTGCTCGCCAGAACAGCCCCTCGCCAAAGCTGCCCACCCACAGACCACCCTCCGGCGTAGCGCGCAGGGCAGTGACATTGCCTGGCGACGTCACGCCATCGGACACATGCAATCCGGAGGGTTCGATCGTCGAACCGCCCGCCGCAACGTGGAACAGGCCATGTCGCGTGCCGACCCAGAGCGTGCCCTCGGCGTCATCCTCGAGCGCGAACACATCCAAGGGTGCAGCATCACGCGCGCCCAGCACGGCAATGAAACCACGCCCATCTTCGCGCTCGCGGAACAGGCCTTGGCCCAAGGTCGCCACCCACAGTTGCCCACGCGCATCGCGGTGCAGGTCGATGATGAATTCGCCGCCGGTGGCCACGATCTGGTGCTCGAAGCGTCCGCTGTCGGGATCGAACAAATCAAGGCCAGCCTGGGTGCCGACCCACAGCTTCCCGTCCTCGGCTTCGGCCAGGGCAAACACGCCGTCGTGGCTGAGACTGTCGGCCTCGTTGCGCTCGTGTCGCCAGTTGCGAAACCGCCAGCGACTGCGATCCAGCAGGTTCAGTCCGCCACTGATGGTGTTGATCCACAGTCGCCCGCGTGAATCCTCCAGCACTCCGCGAATGCCGTTGCTGGACAGTGAATCGGGGTCATTGACCTAGTGCTGAAAACGCCGAAATGACTGGCCATCGTGCAGGAACAGGCCTTCACGCGTGCCAATCCACAAAAATCCCGTGGCATCGATCATCACCTCGGTGATGACCTCGGCACTAAAGGCGCGCACCGCGCCAAGCGGCACGAAACGACTGGGCGCTGCGTCCGCGAGTGGTTCGGGGAGCCGTGGGGGCGGGGTGGCGGACAGGCTGCTGCCCGCCAGCCAGGCGGACAGCAGCAGACACAGGGATCGGGCAAGGCGCATGCCCGCCACTGTATCAGTCGATCGAAACCTTCTTGCGGTTGTCGTCGGAGTTGCGGTCGATCCACTTGTTGTAGGGGTCGATGCCGGCGTCGTACGGCTTGCCGTCGACCACGATTTCGAGCGTGGTTTCGGTGTCGGTCAACGCGTGTCGTTGCAGGTAGAGCACGGTTTCGTCCTTCTCCTCTCCGCCATCCGGGCGCGCGAAGATGCCGATCTCGACCGGATCACGCAGCGGCATGGCGGTGTCCTTGCCTTTTCCATCGGCCTCGAACTTTTCCGAGTGCAGCTTCAGCGTCACCACGTACTTGCCGTCCTCGCGCTTCTTCGCCGTGGCTTCCACCGCGCGATTGTCGAAGAACACGATCTTCTCGAACAGATCTTCAATCAGCGGGTGGAATTTGGGATCGGTGCCTTCGCGCAGGTAGGTCAACAGCTCGCGGCTGGTGGTGTACGGCGGCTGCTGATAGCCCTTGTCCTCCAGAAACTTCTTGAGAATGGCGTTCAGCGTGTCCTCGCCGATGGCATCGCGCAGCGCATACCAAACCAATGAACCCTTGTTGTAGTGGATGTACTGCTGGTTCTCCACCAAGGCCAGCGGTTGCTCTTCGCGCAGTTCCGTGGCGCGCGAGCGCAGGTAGCTGTCCAGTTCGTATTTGAGGAAGCGACGCATCTGGCCGGCGCCGTATTCCTTCTCCATCACCATCAGGGCCGAATACTGGGCAAGCGATTCGCTCAGCATGGTGGAGCCCTGCACGTCGGCGCCGATCACTTGATGCGCCCACCACTGGTGTGCGATCTCATGGGCGGTGACGTAGAACACATAGTCGATCTTGTCCTCGTCGCGCAGGTCGGCGATGAAGCCGATGTTTTCCGAATACGGCACGGTGTTGGCGAAGGCCTGGGCGAAGCTCTGGTAGCCGGGGAACTCCAGGATGCGCAGTTGCTTGTGCTGGTAAGGGGTGAAGTGTGCGTTGAAGTAGTCGAACGATTTCTGCGCCGCTTCGATCATGCGCGGCGCGTTCCAGGCGTGCTTGGGATCGTGATAGATCTCGATCGGCATGCCGTGCCAGTCGCCGCGTGCCACATCCCAGCGCGCCGACAACCACGCCGCGAAGTTCAGCATCGGCACGTCCATGGTGTAGTGGAAATAGCGCCGACCGTTCTCGGTCCATTCCTTCTGCAGATAACCGGGGGCCAGGGCGATCTGATCGGCCGAGGTCGAGATCGTGGTTTCGAAATCGATCCAGTCCGCATCGTGACTGATGTAGGTGTTGGCGCGGGCGGCCTCGTCGTCGATCGAGGCCATGCGCGGCACCTCTCCAAGATCGCGCTTGCGCCGCTCGTTGCGGTCCTGGATCTGTGCGTTCTGGTTGTAACCGAACTGCGGGAACGCGAAGTTGTTGAAGAAGGTGCCGTTCTCGACGATCGCGGTCTGTGCGCGGCCATTGGGAAAGCCGAGCTGGGCCAGGCTCATGCGGAAGTCGAAATCCATTTCCGCGCCCGGTGCCAAGGGCTCCTTCAGGCGGTAGATCGCATAGTCCAACACCCGATCTTCCAGCACCGTGTCGTGCGGCGCGAAGTCGAGCTTCAACCGGCTTTGTTCGATGTCGGTGCCGAAATTGAGGTGCAATTCGCTGATGGGCTCGGGGTGGCGATTCACCAGCCGATAGTGGCCGCGAATGTCGGCGCGAAGTTGCTCCGGATGAAGGTCCACATCCACCTTCATCGCGGTGATGCGTGGCTGGGGAATGTCCTTGTACTGGCGGTACTTCTTCTCGTAGTCGGCCTGGCGGTCGAGCGCCACATCGCCGGGCACGTACTCGTTGATCCGGTGGGTGTTGTGGAAAATCCACACGCCACTGCCGATGAACACCAGCAAGGCCAAGACGCTGGCCATGATGGGCAGGGCGGTGAAGCGCCGGCGTGCCTCGCTCAGGCGTTCACGAAAGCGCGAGCGATTGCCGCGCACCCAGAACACCATGGCAGCGATGAACAGCAGCGCGGCAAACGCACCCCAGTAGAGACGCAACCACGCCCAGCCGCTGAGGAAGTGGCCGTAGCCATTCATGTCCGAATACGGCATGGGCGGCGTGGCGAAGGGTCGATACAGAAGATCGTCCAGATCCAGAAAACCCATCACCCCACGCGCCACCAGATACACCAGCATCAACAGGTAGCCGATGAACTTGTTGTTGCTCACCACATGCAGGAACAAAGCCAGCACGCCCATCAGCACGAAGCCTGAGCACTCGATCAGCATGTTCGACAGATACAGACCAGGCTCCGGCGTGACCCCACCCTTGATCCATTGGGCGATGACCACGGTGACGATGCCGGTGGCGTGGAAACACAGCACCACGCAGGTCAATGCCACCAGCTTCGCGGCCAAGGGAATCCAATCGGCATTGGGGAAGGCATCGGTGACCTCGGCAATGCGCAGGCTGCGCTCGCGGAACACCAGTTCGCCGGCGTAGAACACCACGATGATGATCAAGAACAGTGCGGTCGAACCGGTAATGACGTTGAGCATGGTCGAGGTCGTGGCATAACGCGGCGTGCCGAACATCTCCATGCCGTACACCAGATTCACGATCATGATGAGCAGTGCAAACAGCAGCATCACCAGAAGCGGCACGCCCTTGAACACGCCCTTGGCATCGAACCAGGTCTGGTGCAGGAACTGTTTCCATTGCGCCGCAAAACCCGTGGCCAGGGCGACCTTGGGAATGACGACGGGCGCACTCGTCGCGCTGCTGCGCGTGCCGCCTGCACCGGCCGTCTTGCGACGGCGCCAGCGCCAGCCCTCGCGATCGGTGCGGAACAGGCCGAACGAGGCCCACAGCAGCAAGGCGCCAATGCCCACCCAGAGCGCGCGATTGGCCAGCAGCAAGCCCGACAGGGGCGGAAGTTGCGTATTGCGCTCGGTCACCGACCAGTAGCGCACGGCCAAGTCCACCGCGGCACTTCCGTAGGGATCGAGCAAGGCGCCAATCCAGCGCGTGTCGAGGCCTGCGGTGAGGGTGTCGGTGACGATGTTGAACACCAGGAATGCAATCACCCCGATGTAGGTCACCAGCATCGAACGGGTGGCCACGGCCAGACAGAACAGCAGCGCGCCGATGAAAAACAGGTTCGGCAGCACGATGACGCCAAGGCCCCACACATACGGCATGGCCGAAGTCGGCCCCAGTCGCTCCGGATCGATCCACGGCATCAGGGTGCCGATGAAGATCGCCAGCGCCACCAGCAGCATGATCACGGCGGCCACGCTCAGGCCACCGGTGAAGCGTCCCAGCAGGTAGTCACGCTTTTTTACCGGCGTGGTGAAGAACAGCTCCGCGCTGCGGTTGTCGAAATCGCGCAAGGCCGAGCTGCTGATGAAGATCACCACCAAGAGCATCGACAGCGAGACGAACGCCGCGAGCAGCTGCACGATCACGTAGGGCGAATTGCGCAGCACGTTGCCGATCGCGCCGCCCACCTGCACCGCATCGGAACTGGCGGCAGCAAAGGCCATGAGCGCGAACACGCCGGCCACGATCCAGAACACCGGATTGGCGAACTGCTGGCGCAGTTCAAAACCATAGATGGCTCGAAACATGGCGTGTCCTCAGGCTGCGACGGCGGCGGCCTGCGCACGCAGCTTGCCGAAATAGACATCTTCGAGGTTCGGCGCGATGGCTTCGAAACCTTCGCCTGGACACGCCTCGGCGAAGACGTGGATCACCGGCTGCCCGCCCACCAGACGCGAAGACAAAACGGTGTGCTCGGCCTGAACCTGCGCCAACTCCGCCTTGGCCACGCGCTTGCGCCAGATGCGCCCTTCGAGTGAGCCCAATGCCTCGTGCGGCTGGCCGGTGAACAACACTTGTCCGCGCGAAATGATGGCCATGTTCTGGCACAGGTCGGTCACGTCCTCGACGATGTGGGTCGACAGGATCACCACGATGTTCTCACCCACTTCCGACAAGAGATTCAAGAAACGGTTGCGCTCCTCGGGATCGAGTCCGGCGGTGGGTTCATCGACGATGATGAGCTTGGGGTCGCCCAGCAAGGCCTGGGCGATGCCGAAACGCTGCCGCATGCCACCGGAAAAACCACCGAGCTTGTGGCCGCGCACTTCCCACAGATTCACCTGCTTGAGCAGGGCTTCCACCACCTCGCGCCGCTGCTTGGCATCGACGATGCCCTTGAGGATGGCGAAGTGGTCGAGCATGGTGATCGCCGGCTCCTTGGGATACACGCCAAATTCCTGCGGCAGATAGCCCAACACGCGCCGCGCTGCATCCTTGTTGGCCAGGACATCGATGTCGCCAAGACGAATGCTGCCCGAGTCCGGGTCCTGCAAGGTCGCGATGGTGCGCATCAAGGTGGACTTGCCCGCCCCGTTCGGCCCGAGCAAGCCGAACATGCCGTTCGGAATGTCGAGTGAAACGTCCTTCAGCGCGGTGACGCCGTTGGCATAGGTCTTGGAAAGATTGCGAATCGTGAGCATGGCCAAACCTTGTCGGTAACCGGAAAGAACAGAAAGCGCCGGCATCGGGTGTGACCGGATCGCGCAGAGTGGATGGTGTGCTATCTCAGTAACACACCGGATGTGCCACAAGTCATGCCACGCCTCGCAACACCACGCCCATCATGACGCGTCTTGCGGTCATCGCGCGTCCCGTGCCGAGATCTCGGAGCCTGTTGAACACAGGGAGGCGTGTTCGTCACGCCCGCTCATCGGACTTCTCCTTCCAATTGCGAGCGTGGGGATGCAAGGCTACGCTTCCCATCGTCGCACCGGGTTGCTGAAACCCACCGATGCGCGGCACGCGCGGGACGGGGACGCTCCTTTCTTACTAGCCCATGACTCAGCCAAACCGTGACCAGTTACCCGTGAAGTGCCGCAGAACCGGCGCTTTCGTAGAGCGCAGCTTGCTGCGCTGCCCCTGCGCCCAGCGCAGCAAGCTGCGCTCTACGAAAACCTGCTTGTTTTGTGGAATTTTCGACAACGAAGGGCATAGAGTCGACTGAGGGATGGGGCTCATCAGATCTTTTCATTCGTCCGTTGCCGCACCGAGACTTTCGCAGCCAGGAAAAGAAATGAGCTCGCAATCTGCTGGATCGTGCTTGTGCGGCAATGTCCGCTATCGCGTTGACGGATCATTTGATCGCTTCTACTTGTGTCACTGCGCGCATTGCCGCAAAGACACCGGCAGTTCGCACGCAGCCAACCTGTTCGCTTTCACCGCAACACTCACCTGGCTTTCCGGCGAAGCTTCGATCACAACCTTCAGACTTCCCGGCACGCGCCATGCGCGCAGTTTCTGCGCCGTTTGCGGATCGGCACTTCCATTCGCCGACGCCAACATGGTCACGGTTCCTGCCGGCAGCCTGGACACGGATATTGACATCGCGCCCAGTGGCAACCTCTTCATCGCCAGTCGCGCATCGTGGGATCATGACCTCCACGCGGCACCGAGCCATGACGCATTCCCAACGTAGGCGGCCTCTGCCAGTTCGTGTCGGGACTCCCCCTCACGCCATGAAGGCAAGCCGCCGAGAGTCCGAGCGAACCCGGCCACTCACCCCATACGCACTTCTCCGCCGAACTTCGGGATCGACGCCTTTCAGCGCTCCAGGATCGCCGTCACGCCCATGCCACCGGCGGTGCAGATCGAAATCAGGCCGCGTCCCGAGCCTTTCTGTTTCAACATCTTGGCGAGCGTGGCGATGATGCGTCCGCCGGTGGCGGCGAAGGGATGGCCCAAGGCGAGGGACGAGCCATGGACGTTGAATTTGGCCGGATCGATTTTCCCCATCGGCGCGTTGAGGCCCAGTCGATCGCGGCAGTAGGTCTCCGACTCCCAGGCCTTGAGCGTACACAGCACCTGCGCGGCAAAGGCCTCGTGGATTTCGTAGAAATCAAAATCCTGCAAGCTGAGGCCGTGACGGGCCAACATGCGCGGCACCGCGATGGTCGGCGCCATCAACAGGCCTTCACCATGGACGAAATCCACGCCCGCCACTTCGTAATCGACGATGCGGGCCAGAATCTCGTGCCCATGCGCCGCAGCCCACGCCTCGTTGGCCAAGAGCACGGCTGAGGCACCATCGCTCAGTGGCGTGGAATTGCCGGCGGTGAGCGTGCCTTGGCCCGAGGTTTTGTCGAAGGCGGGTTTGAGCGTGGCGAGCTTTTCCGGCGAGGTGTCCGGGCGCAGGATGTTGTCGCGCTCGATGCCACGGAACGGCACCACCAGGTCGGCGAAGAAGCCGGCGTCGTACGCGGCCGCCGCCTTGCGGTGGGATTCATAGGCCAGAAGATCTTGCTCGACCCGCGTCACGCCCCATTCGCGTGCCATCAGTTCGCAATGGTCGCCCATGCTCTTGCCGGTGCGCGGCTCACCCACGCCGGGAAATTCCGGCTTCAACTCACCGAAGGAAAATCCCTTGAATGCGGCCAGGCGTTGCCCGAATGAACGCGCACGGTTGAGGTCGAGCAAACGCCGGCGCAAGCGCTTGTTGACCGCGATGGGCACATCCGAGGTGGTGTCCGAGCCGCCACCGATGCCCGCTTGAATCTGCCCCAGCGCGATCTTGTTGGCGACCGTCATGATGGTGTCGAGACTGGTACCGCAGGCACGTGCCATGGTGAGGCCGGTCGTGGTGGGTGCAAGTCCGCTGGACAACACCGCCTCGCGCGCGAGGTTCCAGTCCGAGGAGTGCTTGAGCACCGCGCCCATGGCCACTTCGCCCAGCTCCATGCCATGCAGCCCGAAGCGCTCCACCAAGGCGCCCAGCGTTCGGATCGACATGCCGAGATTGCCGACGTCGTAATACGCCGTGTTGTTGCGGCAGAACGGAATGCGCACGCCGCCGATCACACCGACGGATTGGATTGAGCGGGCTTGGGTCATGACGCGAAACTCGATCATGGAACAGACATGGACATCATAGCCTAGCAGCCATACGCCAGCGAACGGAGCGTTTGAACACCACGCCTGAACACCACGGTCACGGCGCGATCAGTGAGTGCGCTCGCGCTGCGCTGGCGCAGCGAACCAGGCTGGCATCGCGGCCCACAACATGAAACCCCAGGAGCGCTCGCACAACAGGCGCTGCCAGTGATCGGCGATGGTCTGGATCAGGCCCGTCGCATTGGGGTCGTGGACGCCCAAAACCTCGAGACTGCGTCGACCATTGGCCAGATCAAGCCCCAGCGTGAAGATCACCACCGGCACCTCGGCGCGGCGTGCGATCAACAACAAGCCTTCGGCGAAATGCGCGTCGCGCTCGAACAGGCGCACCGGCACGCCCAGGGCCGTTTCCGTCGGAGGCACGTCGGGGGTGCCCGCAATCCAGCCACGCCGTTCAATCATCGCCGTGGCCTTCTTGACCGTGCCGGGCGAAAAGATCAGCGGTCCACCGGACACCCGTTGAAGCTCGCGCAAGCGAAGCACGCCATAGAAATGGGCCAGATGCGAGCCACCCATCGAACGGCGACTGAAGTGCCCGGCAAGCACCGAGGTATCAAATCCCTGCTCGCGCAGCGAGCGCATGGCCCACAAGCCCGGGCAGACATGAAAAAACACGCCCACCGCTGCCGTCGGCAAAACCGGCCACGGCGTGTGAACATCCATGTGATGACGCAACCAACGCCGCGAGCGCGTACGGCTGGTCCAGTAATCGGCATGATCAACCAGACGGCACAGTCGAAACTGCCGCGCCCACAAAGCCTCGTCGTCGATCTGCACGAACTGGCGCGCTTGCACCAGGGAAGCCTGCCACTCAGCGCGGTACAAAGCCTTGAAGCGTGAGCAGAACCGCAGCCAGCGAAAGCCCAGCCACCACGGCATCAACGCGCACAGTCCGGGGATCAGGTACAACTCCAGCAAGGCGTGGATTTCAAGGCGCAACAGGGCGGTCATGCAAGGTGGATCAAGGCGTCAAACAGGACCGCAATGCTACTGTATTGCCCCTTCTGGATTGGGTGATTGTGGTGATGTCTGCTCCTGCGTGTTGCTTTGGCGCCCTGGCGCTGGAAGTTTCGGTTCCCCTGCCGCGATCGACCCTGCCTCGCGCCGAGGCCGCCGAACTGGCCGATCGCATGGCCGATGACTTGGCGCGACTGCTGCGTGGCGTGGATGCGCTCGATCTGGCGGTGGCCGCCGCGGCGTTTGATCCCACCGAGCTGCTGCGTCCGCGCTGGCCGATCCACACCGCATTGGCCGAGTTGATTCAACGTGCGCCGCGCGCCATGCACAGTCGCATCCTCGGGTTCGGTTCGCATGAAGGCGCGATGCCGGCTCAATTGGAACCGGATTCGGCACTGCGCGAGGGCCCATTGAAACTCCTGCCCTTCGTGCTCAGTGGCGATGCGGGCAAGGTCGAGGCGGTTTCAACCCAAGTGGAAGAACTCCTGCTGGAAAAAGGCATGGCCCAAGCGGCGCTCGCCTTCTTCGTGCAAAAAGCCTTCAACGCGCCACTCGAACACGTGCGCTTCCTCAGTCTCGATGATCTGGTGGCGATGACGGCCATGCAGTACCAACACGCCGGCATCGAGCACCTTTGGCCCTTGATCGATGCGGCACTCTTTCATCCCGACACGGAGTTGTGGTTGGACGCACCGCCAGAACCACTGCTGCGCTGGGACGGGCATACGGTGCGCATGGCCGAAATGGACCAAGCCACCTGGCAGGCGCATGGCTTCGTGCCCGAGGGTTTCGAAGGCGAACGCGCAGCGCGTGGCTTCGGCTACTTCCAACGTCGTCAACAGCAATACCAGGCCGTGCTGAAAAGTCACGCCATTGACGTGCAGCCGATTTCCGTTCCCAACGGATGCGATCCTCGCGCAGCACTGTTGGCTTGATACGATGCCGCTCACACCGTCCAACCCTATCGATGAGGCTTCGCCTTGAGCCTGCCACGCTTGCCCGATGCGGCACTGATCGCCCTGCGCAATGCGCAGGTTTTTGCGCCCGATCCTCTAGGCATACAGCACCTGTTACTGGGCGGCGGCAAAGTGCTGTGGATGGGCGAGCATTGGCAGGATTTGCCGGCTGATCTCGGTATCGAAACACTCGATCTGGAAGGCCGCCGCCTGATCCCCGGCCTGATCGATGGTCATGTGCACGTCACCGGCGGTGGCGGTGAAGCCGGCTTTCGCACGCGGGTGCCCGGCCTCGGCTTGTCGCACTACAGCGCACACGGCATCACCACCGTGATCGGCTTGCTCGGTACCGACACCGTGGCGCGTGGCCCGCGTGATCTCCTGGCCGCGATGTACGCCTTGCGCGAAGAAGGGCTCTCCGCCTTCGGCTATCTCGGCGGTTACCACCTGCCGACGGCGACGCTGACCGGCTCGGTGCGCAGCGATCTGGTGTTTCTGGAGCCCTTGATCGGCGTCGGCGAGTTGGCCATTTCCGATCATCGTTCCAGCCAGCCCACACTCGATGAGCTCCTGCGCATCGCCGCCGATGCCCATGTCGCCGGACTCATGACCGGCAAGGCCGGCATCGTGCATCTGCATCTGGGCGATGGCGAGCGCGGCCTGGACTTGGTGCATCGGGCGCTGACGCAAAGCGAACTTCCAGCGCGTGTTTTCCAACCCACCCATGTCAACCGCCGTCGCGCCTTGTTCGATGAGGCCGTGGCCTTGAGCCGACGTGGTGTGCCGATGGATGTCACCGCGTTTCCGGTCGAAGAAGCTGAGGATGCCTGGACCGCGGCCGATGCCTTCATTCGCTGGCGCGACGCCGGCGCGCCGATGGATCGACTCACCATCAGCTCCGATGCCGGCGGCAGCCTGCCGTGCTTCGATGCGCACGGTCAGGTGTGTGGCATGGACGTGGGAACACCGGGTGCGCTCCTGGCCACGCTGGCGGAATTGCTCGAACGCGGCGTGCCGCTGGACACCGCCCTGCCGGCCTTCACGGCCAACGTCGCCACCGCCCTGCATCTGTCGCACAAGGGACGCATCGCGATCGGCATGGATGCCGATCTGGTCTGCTTGGATGAAAACCACCGCACGCTGCATGTGATCGCGCGCGGTCGTCTGCACCGACGCGATGGGCAAAACCTGATCGTTGGCACCTTTGAGCGCCCTTCTCACTGACCTTGGCGTCCCTCGTCGAACGTGTTGGAGAGGCGGCCCTGCCGGCCTTCGCAGACAACGTCGCCACCGCCCTGCGCCTGTCGCACAAGGGACGCACGGCATCGGCATGGATGCCGGTCTGGTTTGACTGGATGAAAGTCACGCGGCCCTCCACTTGATCGCTCGCGGACGCATGTACCGCTGTGATGGGCGCAACCGGATCGTGGGAACCTTCGAGCGCCTGGCCTTGACGTAGCGTTGCTGCTATTTCGAACCTTCAACTGATCGGCACGGCTTTAGAAGTACACGCGCGCGCCGAACGCCAAAGCACGACCAGGCAACGGGGCGAAGTCGCGTAACAACGAGGTGTGGGGACGTGCCTCTTGGTTGCCGAGGTTACTGCCGTCGAGGAACACCTCCCAGCTCGCCTGAGGACGCTCCCAACGATAGGCCACGTGCGCGTCGATCAGGGTGTAGCCGGGGCTGATTCCTTCGTTTGCGGCAACGCGATCTTGTGATCCGTAGTGCACCGCACCTGCTGAGGCGCTCAGACCACCGAGCGTCCAAGACAGGCCGGCACCGAAACGTGTTGGGGCGAGGCGCGGCACGTTGCCTTCGTTGGCCAGCTCCACGGTGTAGTAATGGACATGATCATGATGCGGTACCGCAAGCGCCACTTCCCGGTTGCCGCTGCCGTCTAGCCGAGCGCGCACGCTCTCACCGAACAGGCGAAGGTCAAGTTGGCCGGAGGCGGCATCGATCACTTGGAACACGGCTTCCGCCTCGGCCCCACGGAACACGGCGTCCTGCTGCACCCACAGCCGTACCGGCGTGCCCAGTTCCTCCACGCCCGTATCGGCCTGATAGATGTAATCGGCGAACTTGGTCTGGTAAATCGCCGCCTTGAAAGTGATCCGGGATGTGTGTGCGTGCAGTCCGAGTTCGGCGCGGTTGGCACGTTCGGTACCGAGCTTGTCGTCACCGACGTCGATCGAGCGAGTGGCCACATGCAGGCCACCGGCATACAATTCCTCGTTGATTGGCGCGCGTTCCGAGCGATCCAAACCAAAGCGCAAGTCGAAGCGATCGCTAATTTGCACGATTGTGTTGGCTGATAGATTGACCAAGCCGAAGCTTCGCTTCTGTTCGCTTTGTGGATCAAGCTTCACACGGTCGTAGCGTGCGCCCAGTTCGATCTTGAGCGGATTGAAATCCTTTTCTTGTAGTGCGAACACGCCGATCGTGCCGGTACGCGTGGCTGGCACGAACGCCTCTTCGCCGTCGGCGCGGAAATTGGCGCGACCGAAATGGAGCCCGAAGGCACCGCCCCAGCCGGCGACCTCATTCTGCACAGCCTCGATACGGCCATCGATACCGCGGTTGAAGAAGATGGTTCCAACTTCGTCACCTTCAAATTCCGTATGGGTGTAATCGTTGTGGACCAAACGTAAATCGACACGCTGCAGGAACGCCAAAGGATCGTCGAGGCCGCCATGCACCTGCCAGCGATTCTGCACCAGATCAATGCGCACACTGCCTTCTTCGTGTTCGTGTTCGTGTTCGTGTTCGTGATCGCCATCATCGTGGACGTGCGCGCCGTCCGGGATGCCGTAGTTGGTGCGGTAGCTCGAACCCGCCACGCCGAGAAAGCCGCGCTCGCCGAAGCGTGTCGCGCCGAAACCCGCCGCACGGGTCTTGATCGCACTATTGGGAAGGACGCCGGGAATTTGAGGCTCCTCAGCGTCGTCGTGATCGTGATGTTCGAGCCGCGCCACACCGGGAATCTCGACGTCGTCGGTGTTACGAATCAAACCATCGAGGTGCAGTACCCAGTCACCGCTGACGCCATCGATCCGAAACATGCCAGTACGCTCATCGCTGACCGTATTGCCACGCAGCTCGGCACGCCCACTGACTGCGCGATCGGGTTTTTCAGTGGCGATACGACCATCGACCACGTTGATCGCGCCACCGATCGCGCCGCTGCCGAACAGCAGCGTGGCTGAGCCCTTCAGCACTTCGATCTGGTCTGCCAGAAACGGTTCGATGCTGATCGCGTGATCGGCGCTGACGGTGGACACGTCGAGCGTCGCCAGTCCGTCGCTGAGTATCTGCACGCGTGGGCCTTCCTGGCCGCGAATGATCGGACGACTGACACCGACACCGAAGTCGCCTGCCTGCACGCCAACCAGTCCAGACAGCGTTTGTCCGAGTGTGGCCGCCTTGCTGCGCTCCAGCGTTTCACCCGCCAATACCTCAACGGGTGAGGCAATGTCTTCCGCGGTTGTTCGCAACGGTGACGCGGTGACAACGACTTCATCGAGCGTCGTCGCCAACTCGGGCGGGGCATCAGCGGCAGAAGCGGCGAGTGGCAGTGTTCCGGCAAGCAGGACGATGGCGCAGGTCAGCGGCGCACGTGGACATGGCAGGGTGGACATTGAGGCTCCAGATTGTTCGGAAGAGGGCGTGGTGAATCGCGCGCCATCGAGATGCATAACAAGTGTTATGTTATTTCATGCTATTTCGATTACAAGTGGCCTGGAGTTCATCATCGTGTTGCCGTACCAATCACTATTGATCCGGCCCTCAAATTGTCCGAACTTGGCGTAACTGCCGAGCTTGCTCGGCAGACAATGGAGCAAGCTCCATTGCTACAAAACAAGGGCCGAATCAATAAGGCGAGTCCGGGTAGAACATTGGCCAAAACACCAACCTGATGACGTCCACACCCCAGCCGCACGCCTGTGCCTGGCCGGTACCGTTCAGGTGTTGCTTGGATTTTGACGGCGCTGCGGTGACAATTCGCGGTCGCCCGGCGCGGGTGGTTGATTGGAATGCCTGAATCATGAGTCCCAGCAGAGTGGCCGACGGCGATGAGCGCGGCTGGATCGTGCCGATCGGTGGCGCCGAAGAAAAGGAGCACGATCCGCGCATCCTCAAGCGTTTCGTGCGCCTGTGTGGTGGCCGCGAATCCGACATCGTGGTGATTCCGACCGCCAGCCGGCTGGATGACACCGGGCAGCGCTATGAAAAGATCTTCAGTGATCTGGGCGTCGAGCGGGTCACCTCGCTCAACTTCGCAACCCGCGCCGATTGCGAGCGTGATGACTGGCTGGAACGCATCGCCTATGCCACGGGCGTGTTTTTTACCGGCGGCAACCAATTGCGCCTGTCCACCATCCTGGGGGGTACGCGCGTGGCCAAGATGATTCGCCACATCAATGCGGCGGGTGTCACGGTCGGTGGCACCAGTGCCGGTGCCAGCATCCTGTCTGATCACATGATTGCCTTTGGTTCCGAAGGCAGTTCGCCGCGCGCCGACAGCGTGCGGTTGGCACCGGGCTTGGGGCTGACCAATCGCTTCATCATCGACCAGCATTTCCGTCAACGCGATCGCCTCGGGCGGCTGGTGTCGGCTTTGGCCTACAACCCGTTCCAGGTGGGAATCGGCCTCGACGAAGACACGGCCGCTTTCATCGGGCCGGACAACACCTTGGAAGTGGAAGGCTCCGGCGCGGTCACCGTGGTGGATGCGCATCAAACCGAGTTCTCGTCGATGGCGCAGGCCGACGAGAGCGATCCGGTCTGCCTGATCGGCTTGCGGGTTCACATCCTGGTGGCAGGGGCCACCTTCAACCTGCACACGCGCAAGGCTTCGGCGGGCAATCTGGTCAACGCCTGATCCGCAACGCGCTGCCGGTTTCCCTGCGGCGCAGTTTGAGTATGCTGTGATCCTGTTCGGGGCCAGGCCCAAGGGGATTCACATGCGTGTACTTGATCGTGCGGTCTATGTCGGGCCTTCGCTCTATGCCCATTTTCCGGTGATCCGGCTGGAGCTGGATCTGGGCGAACTGGAACACTGGCCGAGTGCGCGCCTGGGTGAGCCGTTCATCCAGCGCCTGGTGGCGTGTTTGCCGGGCTTGGCCGAGCACGGTTGCTCCTATCGCGAACCGGGTGGTTTCCTGCGTCGTCTGCGTGAAGGCGAGGGCACTTGGCTTGGGCATGTGCTGGAGCACGTGGCGATCGAACTGCAAAACATCGCCGGCGAGGAAGTCACCTTTGGCAAGACCCGCAGCATCGAGGGTCGGCCGGGTGTCTATACCGTGGTTTACGAGTACAGCGACCGCAAGGAAGGCATCGCTGCCGGCGAGTTGGCGCTGAAGCTCATCGGCTCCTTGCTGCCGCCGGACTTGCGTCAGCATGTCGATGTGCCCACCGAGTTCCACTGGGAAACCGAGCGCGACGAGTTCATCCGCTACGCCCAGCGACGTGCACTGGGCCCATCGACGGCATCTTTGGTGAAAGCCGCCGAACAGCGCGGCATCCCGTGGCTGCGCTTGAACGAGTATTCGCTGGTGCAATTGGGCCATGGCAAATATCAACAACGCATCCAGGCCACGGTCACCAGCAAGACTTCGCATATCGCCGTTGAGTTGGCCAGCGACAAGGAAGAGACCAACAAGATCCTCTCCAGCCTTGGCCTGCCGGTGCCGCGTCAGGAACTGGTGGGCAGCGAGGACGGCGCGGTACGCGCTGCGGCGCGTCTCGGTGGATTGGTGGTCACCAAGCCCTACAACGGCAACCACGGGCGCGGTATCACCATCGGCATTTCCGATCCAGTCGAGGTGCGCGCCGGCTTCCGTGCTGCGCGCGAGCATTCGCGTTCGGTGATCGTGGAAACCTTCCAGGCCGGCGACGATCATCGCTTGCTGGTGGTCAATGGCGAGTTGGTCGCGGCCACGCGCCGCACGCCCGGCCATGTGGTGGGCGATGGTCGCCACACCGTGGCCGAACTGATCGAGATCGTCAATCAGGATCCTCGTCGCGGCGTCGGCCACGAGAAAGTGCTGACCAAGCTGAGCCTCGACCGCGAAGCCGAATTGATGCTCGCGCGCAAGAACTACGACGCCAACACCGTGCCGCCCGAAGGTGAAGTGGTGTTCGTGCGATCCACCGGCAATCTTTCCACCGGTGGCACCGCCACCGATGTCACCGACATCATCCATCCGGACAATCTGGACATGGCGGTGCGTGCGGTGCGTGCCATTGGCCTCGACGTGGGCGGGGTGGATTTCCTCACGCCCAACATCGCCGAAAGTTTCAGGACGGTGGGTGGTGCGATCTGCGAGGTCAACGCCGCGCCGGGCTTCCGCATGCACGTGGCCCCCAGTGAAGGCACCGCGCGCGATGTCGCCGGCCCCGTCATCGACATGCTGTTTCCGCAGAACGCGCCGAGCCGTGTGCCGATTGCCGCGATCACCGGCACCAACGGCAAGACCACCACGGCCCGCATCCTGTCCCATATCGCCAAGATGGCGGGCTACACACCGGGCTTGACCACCACTGATGGGGTTTACATCGATGGTCAGCGGACGGTCGAAGGCGACATGACCGGGCCAGTGTCGGCGCGCATGGTGCTGTCGGATCCGCAAATCGATCTGGCGGTGCTGGAAACCGCGCGCGGCGGCCTCTTGCGTGCCGGCATGGGGGTGTCGGAAATCAATGTCGGTGCGGTGTTGAACGTGCAGGCCGATCATCTGGGGATGAAGGGCATCGACACGCTCGAACAGTTGGCCGAGGTCAAGCGCATCGTGGTGGAAGTCGCCACCGATTGCGCCGTGCTCAATGCCGATGATCCCTTGGTGCTCAAGATGAGTGGCTATGTCGATGCCAAGTCGATCTGCTATGTCAGCACCAATCCCTCGCACCCGCTGGTGCGCGAGCACATCCGCGCCGGTGGCCGCGCCTGCGCGTTGGAAGCGGGCATCAATGGTCAGATGATCGCGCTCTACGACAAGGGCAATCACATTCCCTTGCTGTGGACGCATTTGATTCCGGCCACGCTCGAAGGCCGCGCCATGCACAACGTGCAGAACGCGATGTTCGCGGCGGCCATGGCGTTTTCGCTGGGGATCAAGCTCGATGCCATCCGCCAGGGCCTGCGCACCTTCGGCACCTCGTTCTTCCAGGCACCGGGGCGCATGAATGTGTTCGACGAGCATCCTTTCAAGGTGCTGTTCGACTACGGCCACAATGCCCACGCCGTCGGCGCGATGGCCGATCTGGCGCAGCAACTGGATGTGAAGGGTCGGCGCATCGTGGTATTGGCTGCGCCCGGCGATCGACGCGACGACGACATCGTCGACATCGCTCGCGCCGCAGCGGGAAAATTCGATCAGTACCTCTTGCGTCGCGACGACAGTCTGCGCGGTCGCGGTGAGGATGAGATTCCCCTCCTGCTCGAACAGGCCCTGTTGGCCGCCGGCGTGGAGGCGGCGCAAATCGAGCGCATCCCGGACGAACAAGAGGCCATCGACACCGCGCTGCGCATGGGTCAGCCCGGCGATCTGCTGTTGATCTTCGCCGATGCGCTGACGCGATCCTGGAAACAGATCATCAAGTTCCGGCCCGAAGGCACGGCGACGCCGGTTCGCACCGCGCCGAGCGAAGCCGCGCCGGCGCCCGACGCCCAGGCGCAAGCGCGCGAGGCCGAGCTGCGCGCGATGATGGAAGGGGCGACTCGCGATGACCGTGGGATCGTGTTCGCGCGCGAGATCGATGACTGAGTCCAACATGTTCGAGCTGCCGCACGACGGCTCGCGGCGCTTGTTCGGGCCGAACCCGTGGCATGCCGGCGTCGGTGTGGTGCTGGAGACTGCCCTCGACCTCGTGCCATCACGCGCCCTCATCGCGCAGTGGCGCACCAATGTCGAGCGCATGCGTCAGCAGCTCGACTGGCCGACAGGCGCGCTCGTGGCTCGCACCCATGCGGGCGGCGCCAGCCTGTTCATGGCCGCGCCCATCGATCGCTTGCTGTGTGCCACCGAGGTCAACGAATGGGCTTGGGGCGCGGCCTGCGCACGGCCGGTCGGCATGGCGCCGGGGCACCCGGCGATCTGGGATGAAGTAACCGCCTTGCACACCCTGCAGGCGATGGCACACAGCGAAGCCAATCGTGGCTTGACGGCCCTTGTCGAGGCCGCTCATCACCATCAGCTGCCGCTGTTGTGGGGCGAAGGCAGTCTGCGCCTTGGCAGTGGCCATGGCGGGCGCGACTGGTCAGAGTCCCTGCTGCCTGCGGTGGCCGAGGTGCCGTGGGCTGAGTTGTCTGCCATTCCCACCGCGCTGGTCACCGGCTCCAATGGCAAAACCACGAGCGTGCGTCTTGTGGCGGCCATGCTGCGCGATGCCGGTCGGCACGTGGGTTTCAGTTGCACCGATGGCTTGTTCGTCGAGGGCGAGCAGCTCGACGCAGGCGACTACTCGGGGCCATTGGGTACGCGCACCGTCTTGCGCCGTGGCGACATCGACGCCGCCGTGCTGGAAACCGCACGCGGCGGCATCCTGCGGCGTGGCTTGGCGGTCGATCACGTCGATGCCGCCATCGTCACCAATATCAGCGTCGATCACTTTGGTGAATACGGCGTGCACAACCTGGCTGATCTGGCCTACGCCAAACTCGCGGTGGCGCGCGCCCTGCGCCCGGATGGACTGCTGGTGCTGAATGCCGACGATGCGGTGTTGTGCCAAGCCGCCACCACGCTCGCCGCACCTTTGGGTTGGTTCGCAATGGAGGCC
Source organism: Chiayiivirga sp. (assembly GCA_035703435.1). GTDB lineage: Bacteria > Pseudomonadota > Gammaproteobacteria > Xanthomonadales > Xanthomonadaceae > Denitratimonas. The sequence continues at coordinate 151,121 of DASSYF010000029.1, forward strand.
TTGGGGCTGGATTTCCTGCGCGAACAAGCGCGTGATCGCCCAAGCTGCGTGCTGCACGACGATCACCTGTGGCTTCACCCTCACGGCCTGTCGCAGGCCGGCCTCGATCTCGGCGCGGTTGCCGACATGCCCCTGAGCATGAAGGGTCTGGCGCGTTACAACATTGCCAATCTGATGGGTGCGGCCCTGCTCGGATTCGCGCTCGGATTGGCGCCGGCAGCTCTCGCCGCCACCTTGGCGCAGTTCGGTTCCAATAACGCCGACAATCGCGGTCGCCTCGAACGCTGGGATCGAAACGGCGTACGCATCTGGCTGGATTTTGCCCACAACCCGGAAGGCCTCGCTGGCTTGCTCGACATCGCCGCTGCCGACCATGGTGGAGGGCGCTTGGCCTTGACTCTGGGCCACGCCGGCAATCGTCGCAACGAAGACATCACCGCATTGGCCCACACCGCAGCGCAGTACGGGCCCGACAAGATCGTCCTCAAGGAAATCCGCGGCTACGAACGCGGTCGCGCCGACGGAGAGATCGCGAACCTGATGCGCAGCCAGCTCGTCGCCGATGGCGTGGCCGACAACACCATTGCGTACATCGCCGACGAGGTCGAGGCCGCGCGTCACTTGCTGGACTGGGCCAAGCCCGGTGATACCGTGGTGCTGCTGATCCACGCGATGGCGGCCAAGAGCGCGGTTCAAGCGCTGCTCGATGCACCGACTTGAGGGCGGGGTTTGGGTTGGTGCCGCTTCACAGACTCGAACTGTGGACCTACTGATTACAAATCAGTTGCTCTACCAACTGAGCTAAAGCGGCACGAAGACAGGGTTCGGGCGGCGATTGTAGCCGATCGCGCGCACGCTACTCACAGCGGATCGGCGAACCGCTCACGTCGATGAACCCATCCAGACGTGCAGGCCAGTCGTAACCTGCAACGACGGCCAGGTCGATCCAGTAGTTTGGAATCTCGTCCGAACGCGGCTGCAATTGCGCATCAAAGCCCAAGGCGCGGACTTCATCGAAGCGCGCCTGCGCATTGTTGCGATCCTGGAACAGGCCGAGGGAAACGGTATTCTCGCGGGCGCCAGCCGTGACGACGTAGTAATCGCGCAAACCTTTGCCGGAAAGCTCACGCGCACGCGCCAAGGCTTCCTCACGCGAGCGCTGCGCGGGCAGGAATACCCAGTAGCCGCGATTGGCCGTGGCGCGCGTCTCGCGGAATTGGATGCGCTCGGCACCGACGCTGAAACTGTTCATCGCCCGACGCAAGTCAGCTTGGGTGAGGAAGGGGCCGATCTCCAAGCATTCCAGATGATCCAAGCCGGGTGTCGGCTCGGGTGGGCCATCGGGTTCGGCGGCCTGCGGCACACCGGCAACGGAACTGGCCTCCTCGCTCAAGAGCACCAAGCTCGGCGTGGTGTCGGTCATGGGTGCTGCCGCATCGGTCGCCACGGTTGGGCGCAGCCACAGCCACAGGGCCACGACCAGGTTCATCATCAACAGCAGGGCGATGAGCGCACGCGCAAGCATGGTGTCAGCACGGGTTGGGTTAACCGCATTCTAGGCCATGCCCGCGTCGGGTTTGGATGCCATCACACTTTGGGTGTGAGTGACTGTGCTTGCGCCCATCGTGCAAGCCCCGTCAACACCAAGTTGGGTCGATGGCTGTGCGGGCCGAGGTGCGTTCGCAGTGCATCGGCTCCGCCACCGGTTACCACCAAGCCCACGTCCTGATTCAGTCGCTGCTGCACCGCTGCTCGTGCGCGCTCGATCAAGGCCACCGCCGCCAGCATGCAGCCACTTTCGATGCCATCTTCCGTGCTTCGCGCCAGTTCGTGGACCTCGCCTTGCAACTGGCTCAATCCCGGCGCACGCCTCCACAGCGCCTGACGCATGGCCTCGGGCGCGGGTGCGATCACCCCGCCCAGATGCCAACCGTCGGCACTCAGGCCATCGCAAGTCAGCGCCGTGCCCACGCTCACCGACAGGCAGGGCGTCGCATCGGTGCCATGCAATGCCAACAGCGCCAGCCATCGATCCACACCCAACTGCTCGTGACGACGGTAAGCGGTCCGCAAGCCGAGGGCCGAGGCCTGGGTTTGAACGCGGTCGATTGCGACACCCGCCCGCTCGAACACCGCCTCGACGCGCGCACGGATGGCGCGATCGGCCACCGAGGCCAGCCAAACGCGCGTGCACGGTGCATTTTGCGCCAGACAGTTCGACAGCCGTTGTTCGAAGTCGGACTCGGCATGGGCGAATTGCGCCAAGAACCGCACGCGTCCTTCGATGAGCTCAGCGAGTTTCAGCCGGGTGTTACCCAAATCCGCCAACAGGATCATGGCGCGCGCACCGAAACCTCAGCGCTTGAAAAAGCCTTGGTCTCACCCTCGACTTCCACCCGCAGGTAGCCATGCGCATCCACGCCGCACGCCATGCCGTGCACCTCATCGTTGACACCGACCAGAACCCGAACCCGCTTTCCGGCCAAACCATCGAAGCCGTCCCAACGCGCATGAAAGGCATCCCAGCCGCATCGTGCAAAGGTATCGAAGGCCTCGTTCCAGCCTTCTGCCAAGGCTGCCGCAAGAAACTCGGGCGCCGCGTCCACACCCAGTTCGGCCAGATCGGTGCAGGCCTGGTCGATCGATGCGCGCGCGCCAGCCGGCAACTGCCGGTTGATTCCCACGCCCGCCACCACACCAACGGCACAGGTTTCCACCAGGATGCCGCCGAGCTTTCGCCCCTGTACCCAGAGATCGTTGGGCCACTTCAACTGCACCGTCGGCACACCCAGATCACGAACGACCTCAGCCGCCGCCACGCCCAAGGCCAGGCTCAGTGCACCCGGCCAGCGTCCATGGTTCGGGCTATGCGCCAACATCGACAGCGCCAGAGCCGCACCGGGTGGTGTGAGCCAGGCACGTCCGCGCCGGCCGCGACCGGCCTCTTGGTGATCGCTCAGCACCCAGCTGCGGTCAGGCAGGGTTGCCGCCGTCTCCAACAACACACGCTGGGTGGAATCCACACGACCCAGCACCCGCATGCGCGCTGCCAAAATCGGTGAAATCAGGCTCGCCATCAAGCGCACATCAAGGCCCGCCACCGCCTGCGCGGGCGCCGAGCCGGATGCGATTGCCGCTTCAGTCATGCCGGACACCTTGAATCGGGGGCCATACCGTCTGGGAACATCGGTCGTGGCCGAGGCAGCGAATCATCCCCTGACTGCCAGTTGTTGTCATCCAAAAACCTGTTACTCTTGGTGGGCTTGCCACCTTGACGAGCCTTTCCGGTCGATGTGGCTCCTGATTCCATCGAATTGGAACGCGCGCCATGACCCACCGTCTACTGCTCACCTGCGCCCTTCTCCTGCTTGCGGCCAACGCTCAAGCCGGCACCGAGCTTTTCCATAGTGCCAGTGGCGAGACCTCCGGCCCCTGCCCCAGCACGGCCTTGAATCAGACTGCCGATCCTTCGGCGTCGCCCTCGGCCATTGTCGCACCGGCCGCATCCGAAGCGGCCTCGCCCGCGAGCTCACACCGCAGCAATGCTCCCTCGGTCAGTCGCCCGAGCCTTCGCTGGCACTCGTTTCTGCCCGGCATGATGAAGTAAGCCATTTGACCGGCTGCATGGCCGGCATGTCTGAACCCGATACAACCCCGGCCCTGCCCGGTGCGAACCAAGTGGTTCGCGGCGAGTCCTAGATTCCGCCTTGGCATCACAGTCCCGGCGCGGAACACTCACTCCGCCGCGTCGGGCCTCAGCCACAGGCTTCATCAGGGCGATGAAATGAAGTGGCTGCAGAGTTTTTTTGTCAGCCTGCCTGCGTCTCCGACGGATGCAATGGACCCATCGGAGCGCAGGATCTTGTTTGGTGCGACCCAGCACGCGCAATGCCTTGTCTCATACCGAAGGCCGATCAAACCGCCGGGTTGAAGCGCACCACGAAGCAGGCGCCACCCAGATCGTTGGAACGTTCGACCTCCAGTTGCCCGCGATAGGCGTGGATCAGGTCCAGCACGATTGCCAAGCCGATGCCATGGCCGTGCACGCGTTCATCACCGCGCACCCCGCGTTGCAACAAGCGATCGACATTTTCCGGCGCAATGCCGGGGCCATCGTCCTCGACCTTGATCAACAATCCGGCGCGTCGCTGCGGGGCGCTGGTGTGAGTCGTCACAGACAGCAATACGCGATGTTTCGCCCATTTGAAGGCGTTTTCCAGGAGATTGCCAAGCAGTTCCATCAGGTCACCGCGTTCGCCATAGAAACTGGCGGAGTCGTCGACGTCGAATTCGCACAGGATGTTCTTGCTGGCGTACACCTTCTCCAGACTCTGCACGATCTCCTCGGCACAGGCGACGATCGGAACCGGGGCAGAAAAGGTCTGGTGGCCGGTCGCTGCGGCCCGCGAGAGCTGGTAGGCGACGATCTGGTTCATCCTCGACACTTGCTCCTCCACCGCTACGCGGATGGTGCCGGCGTCGTGTCCCGAGTCCAGTTCGCTGCGCACCACCGCCAGCGGCGTTTTCAGACTGTGGGCGAGGTCGCCCAGCACATTTCGGGTGCGGGTGATCTGGTCGCGCCCCACTTCGATCAGCTCGTTCAAGCTGCTGGTGAGTACGTCCAATTCCTGCGGATAGCGGCCATCGAGCCGTTCCTTGCGCGCCAAGGTGACCTGCACCATGTCCGCGACCAGTTTCCGCAAAGGTGACAGGCTCCAACGCAACAAGCCGATCTGCAGGGCGAGGAGCAAGCCGCCCGCTGCACCGAGGTAAACCCAGAGCGTGCGCCGGAACGCAGCCACCTGCTTGTCCAGCGCGGCCGAACTTTCCGCGACGTGCACGGTGACGTTGACATCCTTGATGTCACTCACCTCCCAGGCCATGCCCATGCTTTGGCGATAGATCGCGCCGGTTGGCGTTTCAATCGGCCCTTCATAGCGCTCCTCGCCGGGACGCAGCACCACATCAAGCGGAAGCTCCCGTCCAAGCGCGGATTCGGATTCCCAATGGTCGTTGTCGGCGATGATGGCCGCATACAAGCCACTTCCCACGCGCGCCAAGCGCGCATCGGGAGGCGTGTCGGGCGGGATGATGTCGCCGTTGCGCGAAAGCTCGGTGCTGCTGAGGTAAGCCCACGCGTAGTTCTGCAGTCGCTGGCGCAGCGAACTGTCGGCGGCATCGACGAAGGCGCGGTCGAGCGCGTAACCGGTCAGGCCGAGAAAGGCCACTAGCCCCAAGCTCGCGGCCAGCAACTGCCGCGCCTGCAGTGAATAGGTTCGGGCGCCGCTCACGGCGAACCGCGCTGCGGCTTACTCGTTGCGTGCGATGGCGAAGCGGTAGCCACGTCCGCGCACGGTTTCGATCGGCTTGAGGTTGCCATCGGGATCGAGCTTCTTGCGCAAGCGACCGATGAACACTTCCAGCACGTTGGAGTCACGGTCGAAATCCTGCTGGTAGATGTGCTCGGTCAGATCGGCTTTGGAAACCAGTTCACCGGCGTGCAACATCAGATATTCGAGCACCTTGTACTCGTAACTCGTCAAATCCACGCCTGCCTCATCGACCGTCACCGTCTGCGCGGCCAAGTCGAGACTGAAGGGGCCGCAGTCCAGACGCGGCTTGCTCCAGCCTGCCGCGCGGCGCAGCAAGGCATTGAGTCGCGCCAACAATTCTTCGACGTGGAAGGGTTTGACCAGATAGTCATCGGCACCCGACTTCAGGCCTTCCACCTTGTCCTGCCAGCCGGCGCGCGCCGTCAGGATCAGGATCGGGAACTTCTTGCCTTCATTGCGCAGCAGGCGGATCAGTTCCATGCCCGTCATCTTCGGCAGACCCAGATCGATGATGCCGACGTCGAACGGCACTTCACGCCCCAGATAAATGCCTTCCTCGCCATCACTGGCCGAGTCCACCGCATAGCCCTCACGCTTGAGCCGTGCGGCCAGGGTTTCGCGCAGTGGCGCCTCGTCTTCAACCAGAAGAATGCGCATGTCATTCACCTCTCGTGACTTGGGGAGCCGCGTCGGCGGCGGTAACGCTGAAAGTGTACCTGTCGACCGCGAAGATGAACATCACTGCCGCTCGGACCGTGATGGCACCTCAGCGCTGCTCGGGCTCTGGCCGTGGGGAGCGATCTTCTCGCGACGCCGGTTGGTAATCGCGCGGCGCCGGCTGGAATTCCCGCCGCGCGGGCTGCTGCTCGTTCGAGAAGCGGGCGCCACGTTCCGGCGGCGCATGGCGTGGGGTATCCCACATCACCCGCACTCGACCTTCCGGGGTGTAGACCTTGATGCGATTGAGTTGACGGCCACTCTGGGTGCGGCGCTCGGCCGACAGCACACGGCCACCGGTTTCGCGTTCCACCCGGTTCACGGCCGCCGGCAAGTTCTCATCTTCGGCGGCTCGCGCGGTCGGACCGGAAGACAGGCAGACCACAAAAGCGAGCGCGGTGAACAACGGGGCGTTGGACATTCGAAGGCGTACTTTCATCAAGTGACAGGAACGACCTGCCATCGGTTACAGGCGGCAGTCTGGTAGGCAGGCAGTGAATCCGATCTGAACTCTTAACGCAATTCTCACGCCATGCATGAGTGTACGCCAACACCTTGTCAATTCAGAAGATCTCGGCCACGCAGCAGCGCAGGGAACCGCCGGCTTTCTCGATTTCATCCAGCGCCACCGCATCAATGGCAAAACCGTTGCGCTCCAGTGCCGAGCGGGTGGCCGGCCGCAGTGCATCGGCGGCGCGTTCGCTCATGAACACCGCATCGGACGTGAGTGCGATGCAGTTGGCGGCAAACGCATTCTTTTCCTCGGCCGTCAAAAGGATGCCACCTGCGCCATAGCGGGCGGCGATGGCCTCACCCACGGCTGGATCGGCAAATCCATCCGGCGCGACCACCACGGCACGCGAAGCCAGCACGCTCATCACCACATTGCCGTGGTATTCGCCCTCGGCCAGCGCGTAGGGCACCGTTTCCACCCAGCCCACGGCCTGCGCGAAGGCGGCCAGCCCGGCTTCGTCGCAGCGCTCGGACAGGCCGGCATAGCCGATGCCCCGCCCGCGATCGATCACCACCGAGCCGGTCAATTCACACACGCCCGGCCGCTGGCGCAGGTCGATCTCGGCGTAGCCCAGCACATCCTTGAAAAAACCCCGAATATCCGACCGTTCAGCCTCGGCCTGCCGTACCGGATGGCGCATGTGGCCAATGAGGAGTTGGCCCGGTGCGGTGGCGAACACGTTGTTGGGAAACACCGCATCGGGCGTGGCCGGATCGCCGGGGAAGCACAGAGTCGGCAGCCGTCGCGCCAGTGCTCGCTGCAATCCCCGATGCTGCGCCAAGGCGCGCTCGACATCCACGCGCAGGCTCAAATCCATGTAGGCGTTGTCACTGGCCGATTGCGCCGCCAGGCTGAAGCCTTCAGGAGCCACGAGAATAGCGGCGCGCGCGGTGGCCACGCCGAAGCCCAATCGGGCCGCCTCCGGAAACGTCGCCAAGGCTTTGAGGTCACGCGTGATCATGGGTAGCGGATGGCCTGTGTTGGGTGAATGTCATGGCCTGCTCGATCAAGGCCCAGCCGGCATCGGGTTTGTGTGCGCCTTCGCTCAGCACCTGGCGGAAGGCGCGTCCACCCACTTGCCCTGAAAACAGGCCCAGCAGATGACGGGTGATGTGCTTGAGCAAGGCGCCACGCGCCAATTGCGCTTCCACGTAGGGGCGGTAAGCGCGCAATAGTTCAGCACGGGTTTGCAATGGCCCACCGAACCATGCCGCATCCAGTTGATGCAGCAGGTAGGGCGTGTGATAGGCGGCGCGCCCCAGCATCGCGCCATCGACGTGCTGCAAATGCGCGGTGGCTTCCGCCGCCTCGGCAATGCCACCGTTGACGATGACCTGCAACAACGGCCGCTCCAGTTTCAGGCGATAGGCCCAGTCGTAGCGCAGCGGCGGAACCTCGCGGTTCTCCTTCGGCGACAGTCCTTGCAACCAAGCATTGCGGGCGTGCACCACGAAGGTTCTGCAGCCGGCCTCGGCAATGGTGTCGATGAAGGCCAGAAAGTGTTCCCACTCGTGGTCATCGTCCACACCCAAGCGACACTTCACCGTCACCGGCACGGTGCAGGCGGCAATCATGGTCGCCACGCTGTCGGCCACCAGCCTCGGCTCGCGCATCAAGCAGGCACCAAAACGTCCGGCCTGTACGCGATCGGACGGGCAGCCGCAGTTGAGGTTGATTTCATCGAAGCCGTGCTCGGCCCCGATTCGCGCCGCCTGCGCCAGCACCGCTGGATCACTGCCGCCCAGCTGCAAGACCACCGGATGCTCGGACGGATCCATCGCCAACAGCCGCGCGCGATCACCCAAGACCACCGCGTTGGCGTGCACCATCTCGCTGTACAGCCGCGCATGCGGCGCCAGCACCCGATGGAAGGCGCGGCAATGCGAATCGGTCCAGTCCATCATCGGCGCGACGGACAGGCGCAATTCTTCGACGGGGATGGCGGCAGAAACACGCATGGAACGCATATTGTACGGATTGGCCTGCGTCACCACGCATCGATGCGGCGAACGCATCGCTGTATCGGGTTGAAACCCCACCTCCGCGCACTGTCAGCGGGTACGATCGCATGCACCGCGCCTTGCCCATGCCTCGACTCGCCCACTACCGCCCATGTCCGCACACGAAACCACGCGCCGCCACCGTGCACTACGGCCATTTCTGGTTGGTCTGACCGGCGGCATCGGCTCGGGCAAGTCCGCCGTCAGCGAGCGCTTCGAGCGCCTTGGCGTGCCGGTGTTCGATGCGGATGTGGTGGCGCGTGAGCTGGTGGAGCCCGGGCAATTGGCACTGACGCAGATCGTGGCCGCATTCGGTCCGGACGTGGTGACGCACGAAGGCGCGCTCGATCGCGCGGCGCTGCGGGCGCGGGTGTTTGCCGATGCGGCCGAGCGCGAGCGCCTAAACGCCATCCTGCATCCAGCGGTGCACGCGCGCCTGTACGCCTTGGCGCATCGGCCAGGGCCTGCGTATGTTTTGGTGGCGGTGCCGTTGCTGGCCGAGGCGATCGAGAACTACCGTTGGCTGGATCGCATCCTGGTGGTGGACGTGCCGCGCGAAGTCCAGATCCAGCGCGCCATGGCGCGCGATCGCATGGATCGAACCGCTGCCGAACGCCTGCTGGCCGCGCAGGCCGACCGCGCCACGCGTCTTTTGATCGCCGACGATGTGATCACCAATGACGGCCCGATCGCCCAGTTGGATGGCATCGTCGAACGCCTGCATGTTCGGTATCTGGCGATGGCCGAATGCGGACGCCATGCGCACCCGTTCAAGCGCGATTGATGCAGCCACGGCCACATCGGGGTATTCTGTGCGGCCGTTTTGATCCCTTCATCCGCATCAAAGGATATGCAACTGCAATGAGCGCCTACCTCTTCACCTCCGAATCGGTGTCCGAAGGTCATCCCGACAAGATCGCCGACCAGATCTCCGATGCCGTGCTCGATGCCATCCTGGCCAAGGATGCCAATGCCCGAGTGGCGTGTGAAACCATGGTCAAAACCGGCGTGGCGATCGTGGCCGGTGAAGTGACCACCTCGGCCTGGATTGATCTGGAATCGCTCACCCGCAAGGTGATCAATGAGATCGGTTACACCAGTTCGCGCGTCGGCTTCGATGGCAGCACCTGCGGCGTGTTGAACCTCATCGGCAAGCAATCCTCCGACATCGCCGCCGGCGTCGATGGCACCGCCAAGAAGAAGAAAAAGGCCGAAGAGCAGGGCGCGGGCGATCAGGGCCTGATGTTTGGTTATGCCTGCAACGAGGCGCCCGAGTTCATGCCGGCGCCGATCTATTACAGCCATCGTCTGGTGGAACAGCAGGCCAAGATCCGCAAGCAGAAGAAGTCGCCACTGCCGTGGTTGCGCCCGGATGCCAAGAGCCAGGTCACCTTGCGCTATGACGGCAACAAGGTCATCGGTCTGGATGCGGTGGTGCTCTCCACCCAGCATGATCCCGAGGTCAAGCACAAGGATCTGGTCGAGGGTGTGATCGAGCACGTACTCAAGCCGGTGCTGCCCAAGGCCTGGCTCGATGCACTGCCGAAGAACAAGATCCACGTCAATCCGACCGGCATCTTCGTGATCGGCGGCCCGGTGGGCGATTGTGGCCTGACCGGTCGCAAGATCATCGTCGATACCTACGGCGGCATGGCCCGTCACGGTGGTGGTGCGTTCTCGGGCAAGGATCCTTCGAAGGTGGACCGCAGCGCGGCCTACGCGGCACGCTATGTGGCCAAGAACATCGTCGCCGCCGGGCTGGCCGACAAGTGCGAGATTCAAGTCTCTTACGCCATCGGCGTGGCCGAGCCGACCTCGATTTCGGTGACCACCTTCGGCACCGGCAAGGTCAGCGATGCGGTAATCGAAAAGTTGATCCGCAGCCACTTCGATCTGCGCCCCTACGGCATCATCAAGATGCTGGACCTGGTGCATCCGATCTATCAGACCACCGCCAGCTACGGCCACTTTGGTCGCAAGCCGAAGGAAGTCAGTTACACCGATGCCAACGGCGCCACCCGCAAGGCCACGGCCTTCTCGTGGGAAAGGACCGACAAGGCCGAAGCCTTGCGCAAGGCCGCCAAGCTCAAGTGATCGCAGACTGTTGAAACCTCGCGAGGGCCGCTGCAAAGCGGCCCTTTGCTTTGGTGTGCCGCACAGCCGGCAGTTCGGTGGCGTGCGATCGGATACGCCGCTCTATCATGCAGGTCGGTTCACGGAGACGACCTATGTACACGCTCTACTACGCACCCGGTTCGGCCAATCTCGTGGTGCACCTTGCCCTGCTGGAAGCCGGCGCGCCGTTCGATCTCAAGAAGATCGACATCGAGAAAGGCGAGCAACGCCATCCTGACTATCTGGCCATCAATCCGCATGGGGTGGTGCCAACGCTCATGGTCGACGGAAAACCCTGCATGGAAGCGGTGGCGCTGGCGCTCTTGGTGGCCGAGCGTCATCCCGACGCCGGTCTGGCCCCGCTGCCGGGCAGCACACAACGCGCCGCACTCCTGCAGTGGATGGCGTATCTATCCAACACCTTGCAACCGCTGTTTCGGCAGTGGTTTTTCCCGGCCGACCACCTGCCCGAGGCGAGCGAGGCGATCAAGGCCAACGCCCGCATCGGCATCGAGAAGTGCTGGGATTACATCGATGCACACCTGGCCCAACAGGGGCCGTACATGCTGGGCGAAACCGTTGGTCTGGTCGATCTGTATGCCCTGATGCTGATGCGCTGGTCGCGCAACATGCCCAAGCCTGCCACCTCGTGGCCGCAGCTTATGACCTTGGCGACGCGCCTCAAGGCACGTCCGTCCTGGAAGAAGGTCTGCGAGGAAGAAGGTTTGGTCGAGTGGGCCTGAGCCCGATCAACCGGTGTTCTGCAAGCCTTGCGCGACGCCGTTGACGCAGGCCACCAAGGCTTGCAGCAGACCATCATCCGCGCGATCGCCGGCGCGCCAGCGACGAAGCAGATCCACTTGCAACAAACTCATCGGGTCCACGTAGGGATTGCGCAAGCGGATCGAGGATGCCAGTCGCGCATCCTTGGACAACAATCGTTCACTACCCTGCACCCGCAACAGTCCGCGCACGGTGCGTTCGAATTCGTCACCAATCAGGGTGAAGAAGGGCGCATGCAAATCGCCGGACAAACGCGAGTAGGCCTCGGCGATGTCGAGGTCGCACTTGGCCAGAATCATTTCCACGTCATCGAGCATGTTGGCAAAGAACGGCCAGTCACGTGCCATTTCCGCCATCGCGGCGACGCCGAACTGCTCGATGCCGTGCTCGAGCGCGCTGCCCAGCCCGTACCAACCCGGCAGGATCGAGCGGCATTGGGTCCAGGAAAACACCCAGGGAATCGCGCGCAAATCCTGCACTCCGCGCATGCTGCGGCGGCTGGCGGGGCGCGAGCCGAGTGTCATCTTCTCGATCACATCGATGGGTGTGGCTGAGCGGAAGTAATCAACGAAGCCCTCGCGATCGACGAAGGCGCGGTACGCACGGCGGCTGACGGCTGCCAGCGATTCCATGCGCTCGATCCACACCGCCTCGCGTGGCTCCTGCGCACGTGGGCGTAGGGAAGCGCGCAGCACCGCGCCGACGGTTTGTTCGAGATTGCGCAGCGCGAGGGCACGAAAACCGTACTTGCGGTGGATCACTTCGCCTTGATCGGTGACGCGCAAGACGCCGGCCACGGCCCCGCGCGGTGATGACATCAAGGCCGGGGTGATGCGTGCCCCGCCACGGCTGGCCGATCCACCACGTCCGTGGAAGAAGGCCAGTCGAATGCCGGCGGCGCGGGCCACCTCCAGCAACGCAGCCTGTGCGCGCTGCAGGCCCCAGCGCGACGCCAGGGTACCGCCGTCCTTGCCGCTGTCGGAGTATCCCAGCATCACCCACTGGCAGTCGTTGCGGGTGCGCAGATGGGCGCGATAAACCGGATCGTCCAACAAGCCACGCAAGGTGGCCGGGGCATGCTGCAAGTCATCCACGGTTTCGAACAAAGGCGCGATGTCCAGGGGCACCGAACCGTCGCCATCGACCAGGCCACCGTGCCGCGCCAAGCCCAAAACCGCCAGCACGTCGGCGACCGAACGCGCCATTGAAATCACGTACAGGCCGATGGCTTTGCTGCCATGGCTGGCACGCGCCGCCTGCAGGGTCGAAAACACCGCCTTGAGGCGGCTCACGCCGGCGTCATCGGTCGTCTCGAACGAGGTCGTGCCACTGGCGAAATCCGCCAGTCGCGCCGCACGCTCCGGCGTCGGTCGCTCGGGCCACTCGGCATCGCCCAGAAGAATGGCCAGCGCATCGTCGTGCACCCGCGAATCCTGGCGCACATCCAGACGCGCCAGATGAAAGCCGAAGCTGCGAACGCGCCAGAGCAGGCGTTCAACCGCGTAGACACCGGCATGCAGGCCACGGTGGGCGATCAGGCTGTCGGCGATCAGGCGCAGGTCTGCGATCAACTCATCGGCACTGGCATAGCCTTCGTTGCCGGCGTCACAGGTGGCAGCCAAGCGCGCATCGATCAGGTGCAGCAGGCAGCGGTAGGGCATGTCCGCATGGCGAGGACGAATGCGTGTCGCGGCGTCGGGGAATCGCGCGCGATAGTCGGCAAGGCGCTGCATCAATGCCTCGGATACGGCCACGCGGTCATCGGTTTGACTGAGCAGACGCGCAAGCCCCGCGACATCCTCGCGGTAGCGCCCCAACACCAGATCACGCTGCGAGTTCAGGCATTCGGCAATGGTGTCGGCGCCCACATTCGGATTGCCGTCCATGTCGCCGCCCACCCAGGTGGCATAGGTCAGGAAACACGGCAACCGCGTTGCCACGCCGTACACCTGTTGCAGGGCCTGCGTCAGGGATTCGTACAAGGTTGGCGTGATGCGATAGAGCGGGCCGGCGAGGTAGAAATCAGCGTGCTCGCGCTCGTCGGCGACACTCGGACGTACCGGCGAGGCTTCGGCGGTTTGCCACATCGCCGACAACGCCATGAAGATGCGATCGTCGTCTTCGGCATGTTCCTGCGGGGTGCGTTGCGGATCAAAACCCTCCATCAGCGAACGCACGATGGCCTGTTCCTTTTCCAGCAACGAGCGGCGCATGGCCTCGGTCGGGTGTGCGGTGAATACCGGCTCGATCCACAGCCGATCGAGCCAGCCGATCAATTCATCGGCGCTGACACCCTCGCGCTTGAGCTGCCCCAGCACATCGAGCAAGGACTCCGGCTGCGGCTTGCCACCTTCGCGCTGATAGTCACGCCGCCGGCGGATGCGGTGCACCCGTTCGGCCACGTTGACCAACTGGAAATAGGTGGCGAAAGCACGCGCCAGCGCCTCGGCATCGGCGGCATCCAAGCCGGCCAGCGAATCGGCCAGTTCCCGCATGGGTGCACCTTCGCGCCGCCGCCGGATGGCCGCCACACGCACCTGCTCGACCCGATCGTAGAACGCGCCGCCGCCTTGCTCGATCAGCATCTGACCGACCATCGCGCCCAGGCGGCTCACGTCTTCGCGCAGGGCGCCATCGGGTGGCAAGAACTCGGATTCGCGAGCGTCGGTCATGGGTCGTCATCGGCATGCAGGACAAGACACCAAGCCTAACCGCAATACTTTGCCGCAGTGCAACATCACTGCAAATTTTCTTCAGACCAATTGCGACACTGGCCCACCTTGGCCAGTGTCGCCATCGCAGTCTCATTGCGCGTTGAGCTTGACCGTGACCGTGGTGGGGCCGGACACGCGCTTGCGACATTCGCCGGTGGCCAGCACGCTGTCGCATTGGTTGGTCTGCCAACCGTTGAAGGTGCTGCCAGTGAATGGCACGGCCACGAAGTCATACACGCCTGCTGCGGGTGCACCAACACGGCACGGATAGGCCTCGCACACGCCCACCCATGATCCATTGGCGAAACGATTGACACCCACCCATCCGGCACCGTTGCCAGAGCGATTGATGGTCAGGATGGGGGCTGCGGCATTCTGCAGGTTGAAGCGCGTGGTGACGGTTTTGGCTTGGCCCAGAACCACGCGGCAACGGCCATCGGCCAGAACTTTTTCACACTGTCCCGCCTGCCAACCGGGAAATTGCGAGCCGGGTGAAGCCGTGGCCTTGAGTGTGTACATCACGCCGGGCTTCACCGGGATCGTGCAAGGCAGAGCGGCGCACGTCGTCATGGCCTCGTCGGTCGTATAACGCTTGATTTCGACCGTGCCGCCACCCGCGCCGGCCCATTGGGTGGTCAGTCGCTTCCCGGTCGAGTAGCTCGCCTTCAGGCTGATGCCACTGGCCGCGCTGTAACCACTCAAGGTCACATAGTAGGTGCCAGCCGCAGGCAGCATGAAACTGCAGGTTTCATTGTTGCCCTCCCGGTATGGCCTGCAGTCGTACGCGTCCGTACTTGCCACCTCGCCGTACCGTACGTACATGTCCATGTCGCCTGTGCCACCAGAGGCCTCGATCTTCAAATCCACGGCATCGGCCGGCACCACCACACGGTAGTAGCGCGCGCCACCCTCGGGCACGCTGATGTTGTGGGTGGCGACATTCTGCAAGAGGCGGGTGCCACCGACGGCCGGTGGGCTGGTGTAGCGGACCTCCAGTTTCACCCCGGCATAGTCATCGCCGCGATGGATCATCACGTAGTACTCGCCGGCCACCGGTGCTGACCAGGCGCAGGATTCGTTGTTGCCGTACTTGAATGGACGACACAGGTAGTCATCTTCGGTCGGCTTGGCATTGCGGCGCACGTAGAGATCCGCATCGCCGGTTCCACCGGAAATCTTGATGCTCAGGTCGGTGGCGCCGGCCGGCACCTTGAGCATGTAGATCGCCGGCGGATCGTCACTGCGCGAGATGTTGTTGCGTACGCTGCCGTTCCAGAGCGGACCGACCGGTATGTTGAAACTGGCAAAGGTCACCTTGGCCTCGGCCAGTGAGTTCAGGGTGCAGGTGCTGTGGGTGCCGGTGCAGGCACCGTACCAGCCGGAAAACTCGTAGCCGGGCTTGGGTGACGCCTTGAGCGTGACCGTGCTGCCCTTGTTGAAGGCCGCCGAGCAATCATCGCCGCAGGTGATGCCGGCGGGCGTGCTGACGACCCATCCCTCACCATCGCCATAGAGCGCCGCACTCACCGGAAAGTTGCTGTATTGCCCGCCGCGTGCGATATAAACCGCTTTGTCTGCATCCACGATCCCCGGCCCACAGCCGCCGATGCAGTCCTCGGGGAACGGCCGCGCGGTGTTGCGCAGGATCGTGGCCACCTGATCGGGCGTGAGCGAGGGCTTGCGTTCCAGCATCAGGGCTACGACACCCGACACATAGGGCGTGGCCATCGAGGTGCCGGCCATGTAGCCATAGGTCGCGGAGGCCGGGCCTTGGCTTCCGCCGTTGATCGTGGAATAGATCAGATCAGCGCCAGAATCATCACCGCCGGGTGCCGCCACCGTGATGCCCAGTCCGTAATTCGAATAACTCGCCCGCTCGCCGTCCCGATCATTGGCCGCGATCGCGATCACGCGCTGGCAGTTGGCTGGCGAATGCCATTCGACCGGCTGCGCGGAGTTGCCGGCAGCCACCACCACGACCGACTTGCGACTGCGCGCGCTGTCGATGGCGCGCTGTTCGGTGACGCTGCAGTCACCCGCGCCGCCCAGACTCATGTTCAACACCCTGGCGGGCGTGGGATTGTTCGGCACGCCAGCCACCGTGCCGCCGCTGGCCCAGATGATGGCCTCGGCAATATCGGCCGTGCTGCCGCCGCATTTGCCCAACACACGCACCGGTTGCAGGTAGGCGCCCGGTGCCGCGCCGGCAACGCCCACACCGTTGTGGGTCAGTGCGGCGGCAATGCCGGCAACGTGGGTTCCGTGCCAACTGGACGAACTGGCATCCGAATCGTCGCCGCATTCCCCTGCACTGTTCCAATCACCTGGATCCGAGGGATCCGCATCGCGCCCGTTGCCATCACCGGCGCGGTCCACATCGCTCACGAAGTCATAGCCGGCGACGGTCTTGGCATTCAAGTCGGGATGATTGGTTTGGCCCGTGTCGATCACGGCAATCACGACACCGGTTCCGAGCGAGTAGTCCCACGCGCTCTCGATGTTGAGACCACCGGCAGCCTCATGCAGGCCCCATTGCTTGCTGTAGTGCGGATCGTTCGGCACCGCCAGCGCGTGATAGCGCGCATTGGGTTCGATGGATTCAATCTGCGGATTGCTGGCGAGCGCCTCCATGAACGCATTGGCCGCATTCTTGGCCATTGAATGTGGCACGCGAATCAAATGCCCGCCCGTGGCGAGGCGGCGATCCTGTCGCGCTTTCACCTTCAGGTGACGATTGACCCGCTCCAGATCCTTGGCCAGGGTTTCGCGCACCGCGATGGCGGCCTTGGCGTGTTCCTCACCGGGTGCAGCATCGCCTCGGTAGTAGACGATGAAACTGTCGAAACGCTCGCCGGGTGCACCCACGTCGCGCGCAATACGCACGTTCGAGGCCGCGGCCGTGGGCAGGATCAACTCGGCGGCCTGCGCCGACAGGCCAAGGCTGGCCGACAAGGCCAGGCACAGGGCCAGTCGATTCAAAGGGCGTGAAAAAGGCACTGATGCGTTCATACCTGCACTCCGATCGTTGTGACGATGATGGCTATGTACGTATCAAGGCGCAAATGACGGACAATCTGGCTCACGCCACACCACAAGGCACCCATTTCCAAACTCATTCCGCAGACTGCAACACGGTGGACTGCAGTCGCGGGCGCTTGGCTGATCGCAGCAGGCCGGATTCAAACCCATCGGAAAACAGGGATCCGACCAGGACCGACTCCTCGACCAGCAGGAAAATATCGCTGGCGTTGTTGGTGTCTGCCGTCACCAGATCGCTGGCGCTTGCCTCGAAAGCCATGGACAGCCCGGAAGCGTTGACCGCAAGCGTGGTGCCCGCTGCATTGTTCGAGGGCTGACCGCCGGCATTGGAACTGGCCAGCTCGGGCGCACCGGCACCGGGCACGAACAGAAAGGTCTGAGCATAGGCACTGACACCCGTCCACGCACGATTGCAGGCCATCAACACGCTGCCGGCATCGGAAACCGCCGAGACATCGCAACGGTCGTATTCGGTGGACGGCATCAACGGTGGTCGGGGAATCGCGGTGGTGGTCTGGGCCTGACGATCGCGCAGATACAAGCCGCTATTGCCATCGATGCTGCTGCCATTGGCATAGCCCAAACCACCATAGCCTGCGCTCTGGAAGCTGATGAAGCGCCCACTGGGCGAGATCGCACGACGGTTCACCGAGGCCGTGGAGCTTGCGCCATTGGCACCCACTCGGCTGAGCAGTTCGGTGACGTTGCTCTGAAGGTCACGGACATACAACTGCCCGTAGCCGGCACCCGAGATCATTTCTGGCCCGCACGCGAACACCACGTAACGACCATTTCCCGAGAGTGCGTGATGATGCAGGGTGCAGTTGCCGGCAGAGGCACTGCCATCGTTCTTGCGCGAAGCGATCTTGAGTTCGCCCGACTGCATGTCCTTGACGAAAATCTCGTTCTGGCCGGCCGCACCCAGATTGACCGCGCTGGACATGAAAACCACGTAGCGACCATCCGCCGAAATGGACACCGTGTCGTCATCGGTGCCTGGATCGGCGGCCATGCCGATCACGTTGGAACTGACTAGGGTCAACACGCCGGTCTGACGATCCTTGCGGCCGACTTGCCAGTTGCTTCCCAACACACTGTTGTGCGTGAGAAATGCAATGTATCGACCATCACCCGAGGCCACGGGGCGTTCGCCTCGGATCGTGACACCGCCGCTGGTTTTCGAAACGATTTCAGTCACGCCGGTGTCCAGATCCACCGCCACCGCCCGATTGCCGATGTAGGTATCACCACTGACCCAATTGTTGGCGTCACTGCTGAAAGCGACGGTAGCTCCATCCGTGGAAACGTCGACGGCCCAGGACGCGCCATTGGCCTGGACACCGACCCCTGGGACCAGTCGACCGAACAGAACATCGGCTTGCGCGGCAAAGGACATCAACCCCGTCAGGCCGGCAAGCAGGGCCAAGCGCTGCACTCGGGCATTCAGAATAGCGTTCATCACACGGTCCTCGATTCGGGCTTGGTTCCTGTTACGCAAAGTCACAGCCGGCACTGTCACCGAATGGACGCACACATGAACCGACTTCACCCTGGGCTTTGGCCTACGTGTGCCATCGGCTTCGTGACGGACGCAAACGCGCTAGAATTCGCGTTCCGCCGAGGGGCGCTGCGACTGTGTGCGGACCCTCCGATCAAGCCCGCATCGCGCGGCTTGCTACAGCCAGGCTCGGCGGCCTTCATGATCAACGGCGCCCGGTCTGTCATTGCCTCCCTGAGATGGGACGGCACCACACCACCGGAGAGCCCATGAACGCCGCATTGCAGTCCCTCACCCACGATTACCAGGTTGCCGATATTTCCCTTGCCGACTGGGGTCGCAAGGAAATCACCATCGCCGAGCACGAAATGCCGGGCCTGATGTCGATCCGCACGAAGCACGCCGCGAGCAAGCCGCTCCAAGGCGTGCGCGTGACCGGGTCCTTGCACATGACGATCCAGACCGCGGTCTTGATTGAAACCCTCAAGGACATCGGCGCCGACGTGCGCTGGGCCTCGTGCAACATCTTCTCCACCCAGGACCACGCCGCCGCCGCGATTGCCGCCAGCGGCACGCCGGTGTTCGCGTGGAAGGGTGAAACCCTGGAGGAATACTGGGATTGCACCTTGGCTGCGCTCTCCTTCCCCGATGGCAAGGGCGGCTTCCTCGGCCCGCAACTGGTGGTCGACGACGGCGGCGATGTGACCTTGCTCATCCACAAGGGTTACGAACTGGAAAAGGGTGACCAGAGCTGGGTCAACAGCGCCTCGGGCAGCCACGAGGAACAGGTCATCAAGAACCTGCTCAAGCGCGTCGCCACCGAGCGCCCGGGCTACTGGACGCGCGTCGTCGCCGACTGGAAGGGCGTGTCCGAGGAAACCACCACCGGCGTGCATCGCCTGTATCAACTCGCCGAAGCGGGCAAGCTCCTGGTGCCGGCGATCAACGTCAACGATTCGGTCACCAAGAGCAAGTTCGACAACCTCTACGGCTGCCGCGAATCGCTGGCCGATGGCCTCAAGCGCGCGATGGACGTGATGCTGGCCGGCAAG
>DASSYF010000049.1:0-21547 GCA_035703435.1 Chiayiivirga sp.
CGGCAGTTGGTATGACCCAACCTACAACGGCCAAGGCTTCACCTTGGGTTGGATGCCCAATGGCGATGCCGCGCTGGTGTGGTTCACCTTCGATGCGCAAGGCCAGCCGTACTGGCTCACCGGCGTCGGCACGCCGGAGGAAGATCGCATCGTGTTCGATCAGTTGCTGTCTGTGCGTGGTGGGCGTTTTGCCGAGGACTTCGATCCCGCCAACGTGACCCGCACGCCTTGGGGCCGGATGGAGCTGACGCTGGAGTGCGAGGTCGGCCAAGCCCATTACGTTCCGACCGAGGCGGGTTTTGATGAAGGCCAATTCAACCTGCATCGGCTGACACGGCTGGAAAGCCCGGATTGCCCGTGGGTGAAGCCCAAGCTCAGCGACCTGTATGACTTCGAATGGACGGAGCTGCCGATTCCGCCTGCCATTTCTCCACTCCCACACGAAAACGCGAAGTTTGATATCACGTCATTGGCTGACGATGGCACCGTCATCGGCACAGCCTATTGGTATGGATGGCGTGGCGTCGTGCGCCTGCGCCCCGGCGAAACGGAGTGGGAAAAACTGCTGGAAGGGGGTGAAAATCCCTTCATCACACCGGATGGCAAGACAGTCTATGCAAATCGAATTGTTCCCGCTCCGCCGGAAGAGACGCGGCGGGAGAAATACCAGCAACTGATTCTCTGGCGCGAAGACACCGGCTGGCAACCGCTATCCGGCACCATATATCCGCACAATGCAATCAGCGGCATGTCGCAAAACGGTCAGTGGCTTGTCGGGCGAGGCTCCTCCATCAATGGGGATCTTTTGCATGCGTGGAAGTGGAGCGAGGCGACCGGCCAGGTTCCGCTGCTGGTGGACGAGGTTAGCCATGGCAGCACGCCGACTGGAATTTCCAATGATGGAAATATCGGATTCGGATATACCGAGCGATTCGAAGGGTACTGGCCCATCGCAATCGCGATCCGCTGGGAAGCTGACGCGCCATCCCGGTTCATGCGAGACAGCCATGTAGCGGACCCGGAAATGGGTGAATTGTTCAACGCGCGCGCTTGTGATGCGGACTGCCGACTTATCGTGGGTGATGGTGTGAACTGGCCTGAGGCAGGATTGCCGAGACTTGAATCAGCCTGGTATTACACCGATTACGACCAAGTCGTTTATCTTCCCTATCCTGCCAACGAGCCCTCCGCCTTCGCCATGGGAGCCTACGCGATCAACCAGAGTGGCGACCTGATTGCGGGCACCTACTCGGCCCCGGATCCCTTGCGGGCCATCGACTTGACCGAAGCGTGGCTGTGGTCGGAGGACACCAGCACCGTTTCGCTGCGGGATCTTCTTGGTCAGTTTCCACTCACCAACCAATGGGAGCGAGATCGCGTGATACTGTCACCGAATGGAAGAAGGCTGCTCATTTCTGGAGGTCTCCGCCCGAGGGGCGCGCTGCCACAGTATCGAGCAGGTGTCCTGCACTTCACTCGCAAAGCAGCGGAATCCACCTCATCGATCCGTTGACCTGATTTGCCCCACCCCTCAGCCGATTCCGTGCCCTTCGTTGTTGAAAATCCCACAAAACAAGCACGCTTTCGTAGAGCGCAGCTTGCTGCGCTGGGCGACCCGTAAATCAAGGACAGTGCAGCAAGCTGCGCTCTACAAAAGCGCCGGTTCTGCAGTGTTTCGTGGGTCAAACGGTCACGGTTTGGCTGAGCCATCAGGCAAATCAGGTCCGTTGATGGAGTGACGCGCACGACATTTTGTTGGCGATTCAAGCTGTGTCATTGGCCTCCGCCTCAACAAGGCGGAGGCCTTCGGCCAAACGCCTGCCTCAACTGAAAAAACCCATGGCGCGGTTGCGTCCGCGCTCGATGGCTTCGAGCATTTCTCCGATGGTGGTGGCGTAGTCCTTGGATCCGAAAATGGCCGAGCCGGCGACAAAGGTGTCGGCGCCGGCCAGCGAAATCTCGTCGATGTTGTCGAGCTTGACCCCGCCATCGACTTGCAAGCGAACCGGACGGCCGCTGCGTTCGATGCGGTCGCGGATGCGGCGCAGTTTCTCCAGCGCGCCGGGAATGAAGGCCTGTCCGCCAAAGCCCGGATTGACCGACATCACCAGCACCAGGTCGATGTCACCCAATACCCAATCGAGAACTTCCAACGGGGTCGCCGGATTGAGCACGATGCCGGGCGAACAACCGGCCGAGCGGATCAACTGGATGGTGCGGTGCACATGCGGGCTGGCCTCGGGGTGAAAGCTGATGCCGGTGGCACCGGCCTTGGCGAATTCGGTCACCAGGGCATCGACCGGCTGCACCATCAGGTGCACATCGATCGGTGCGGTCACGCCGTATTTGCGTAGCGCCTCGCACACCATCGGGCCGAAACTCAGGTTGGGCACGTAATGGTTGTCCATCACGTCGAAGTGGATCCAGTGGGCACCTGCAGCCAGCACCGCATCGACCTCCTCACCCAAGCGGGCAAAGTCAGCCGAAAGAATGGATGGGGCAATGATGGGTTCCTGCATGGCACGAGCTCCTGTTGGCGATCACACGTGGTGCGGCAGTGGCGAATTGTGACTCAAATCGCAGCGAATGCATCACGGGTCAGGTTTTCCGGTGCCCCCTGCGCGCGGCAGGCCACGTCATCCTCGATTCGAACGCCGCCGAATCGGCTCAAGTGTTCGACCTCGGCCCAGTTGATGTCACCGGCGTGCGGGCCTTCCTGCAGACCTTGCAGCAGCATCGGGATGAAATACAGACCAGGTTCGATCGTGACCACCATGCCGGCATCCAATGGCCGCGTCAGGCGCAGGAACGGGTGGCCCTCGGGCTTGGGCAGCACCTCGCCATGGATCGACGCGGCAAAGCCAGCCACATCGTGAACCTGCAAGCCCAGCAAATGACCTACACCGTGCGGGAAGAACACCGAACTCACCCCCGTTTCGACCTGCGCCTCGGGACTCATGCGCACCACACCCAATTCCTGTAACACGCCGGCCAGTCGGCGATGCGCATCGAGGTGGATGGCGCGGTAATCGTTGCCGGCGCGGACCTGATCGACCAGGGCCAGTTGCACCGTTTCCACGCCATCGATCAGGGCCTGAAAGCGTGCGTCGTCACGGCAGTAGGTGCGGGTGATGTCACTCGAATAGCCATTGAAACGCGCACCGGCATCGATCAAGAACGCGCGTGAATCCGTGGGTGCCGCGTGATCCTGATGCTGGTAGTGCAAGACCGCCGCGTGCTCGTTGAGGGCCACGATATTGCCGTAGGGCACATCGACATCGTTCTGCCCGGATGCGCCGAGATAGGCGCGATTGATCTCGTATTCGCTGGTGCCGGCCTCGAACGCCAGGCGTGCGGCCACATGCCCGCGTGCCGCTCGGCGCGAGGCCAGGCGCAGACAGGTCAGCTCGTACTCGGTTTTGTAGGCGCGTTGGTAGTGCAGCTCATCGAGCAAGGCCTTCGGATTGTTCGGAACGAAGCCCTCCAGCGCCGCGTCAGCCTCACCCAGAATCGCCAAGCGCCCGGATTTCGGCAGGTGCGCGATGGCTTCCTGCGGGTTGTGAATCACGCGAATGTCGAAATGCTCGGTCCAGAAACCTTGCGGTTCGCTGGGCGGCAGGTGCCAGTAGTCGGCCGGTTGGTGATAGACCAGCACCGGCTTTTTGCCGGGCGTGACCACGATCCAGCCGTCGGTGTGTTCCGGCAGCGGCACGAACTGGAGGAAGTGCGGGTTGACGGCAAAGGGATAGGGACGGTCGTCGAGGAACTGGTACTTCAACACACCCGATGCGATCAGGAGGTGATCGTGGCCACTGCGCGCCAGCGCCTGTTCCACCCGTTGTTGCAGCGTGGCCAGATGCTCGGGATAAAGCGTGGCAAGGTCCATGTCGGCTCCAAAGAATCGCAAACCCGCATTTTGGCCCCAACGGCAGCCATGTGAAACCACCTACGGATCGGCGGTCGGTTTGGCAAGCCGGCATAGGCGTTGTAGCGTGGTGGCTTCGACCCATCCTGCTCATGCACAGGCCGTTCACATGAAACTTCGCAGCCAGAGCTTTGCCCATCGCGGCCCGATCCCGGCCGAATTCGCCTTCGGTCGCATCGGTGATGCGGCCAGCCCCATCGCCCTGTCGCGCAATTGCAATCCACATCTGGCGTGGAACGAAGTGCCCGCCGGCACCGCCTCGTTCGCCCTGTTGTGCGTGGATCCGGATGCGCCTTCGCGTGCCGATGATGTCAATCGCGCCGATCGCATCGTCGCGGCCGATCTGCCGCGTACCGAGTTCGTGCACTGGGTGTTGGTCGACATCCCGGCCACGATACGCGAGATCGCCGCCGGCACTTACGCCGATGGCATCGTGGCCCGCGGCAAGCCGGGTGGAATCCGCGCCGATGGTTCTCGCGAAGGACTGAACGATTTCACCGGCTGGTTTGCCAAGGATCCGGACATGGCCGGTACCTACCACGGCTACGACGGGCCGTGCCCTCCGTTCAACGATGCCATCGCGCACCGTTACTTTTTCCGCCTGTTCGCGCTGTCGCTATCGCGTCTGGACCTGCCCGCCCAATTCGATGCCTCTCAGGCACTTGCGTCCATGCAAGGCCATGTGCTGGCCGAGACGGTGTTGGTTGGCAGTTACAGCCTGAATCCGGGCGTTTCCTGAACCGACAAATTGGTATTGAACAGGTACTTTTTGTGCACTGCAAAATAGTGCATGATCGCCTTGTGCCGCACCATCGTGGTCCGGCCATCCCCAGCCCCGGAGCTTCCATGTCGTACGAAAACGTTGAAAAGTTGATCCGAGATCACGCGATCGAGTTTGTCGATTTGCGATTTGCCGACCTGAGCGGCAAGCAGCACCACCTTACCTTCCCGGTTCGCATCGTCGAACCCGCCCTGTTCGAAGACGGACGCATGTTCGATGGCTCTTCGATCGGTGGCTGGAAAGGCATCAACGAGTCGGACATGGTGCTGCTGCCCGACCCTGACAGCGCCTACATCGACCCCTTCACCGCCGACCCGACCCTGGTGCTGGTGTGCGATGTGATGGAACCGGCCACGATGCAGGCCTACAGCCGCTGCCCGCGCTCGGTGGCGCGACGTGCCGAAGCCTTCCTCAAATCCAGTGGCACGGCCGACGTGGCCTACTTCGGTCCGGAGCCGGAGTTCTTCGTGTTCGATTCGGTGCGCTGGGGCAACGACATGGGACACGCCTTCTTCCAGGTGGAGTCGGAAGAAGCCAGCTGGAACAGCGCGCGCGACTACGAACATGGCAACTCGGGCTATCGCCCCGCGGTGAAAGGCGGCTACCTGCCACTGGCGCCGGCCGATTCGCTGCACGACCTGCGTGCGGAAATGTGCAAGACGCTGGAAGCCATCGGCATCGAAGTGGAAGTGCATCACCACGAAGTCGCCAACGCCGGACAGTGCGAAATCGGCGTGCGCTTCAACACCCTGGTGAAGAAAGCCGATGAATTGATGGCGCTCAAGTACGTGGTGCGCAACGTCGCCTACCGCAATGGCAAGACCGCGACCTTCATGCCCAAACCTCTGGTGGGCGACAACGGCTCGGGCATGCACGTGCACCAGTCACTGGCGCGCGATGGCCAGAACCTGTTTTCCGGTGAAGGTTACGGCGGGCTGTCGCAGATGGCGCTCTACTACATCGGCGGCATCTTCAAGCACGCCCGTGCCATCAACGCCTTCAGCAACTCGGGTACCAACAGCTACAAGCGTCTGGTGCCGGGCTTCGAGGCACCGATTCTCCTGGCTTATTCGGCCCGCAACCGCTCGGCGTCGTGTCGCATTCCGTGGGTGGCCAGCCCCAAGGCGCGCCGCATCGAAACCCGTTTCCCTGATCCGCTGCAAAGTGGCTATTTGACCTTCGCGGCCCTGCTCATGGCCGGCCTCGACGGTATCCGCAACCGCATCGACCCGGGTCCGCCGTCGGACAAGGATCTCTACGATCTGCCACCGGAAGAAGAAAAGAACATCCCGACCGTGTGTTCCTCGCTCGATCAGGCGCTGGAAGCCCTCGACAAGGATCGTGAATTCCTCAAGGTGGGCGGGGTGTTCAGCGATGACCTGATCGACGCTTACATCGCCTTCAAGATGAAGGAAGTCACCCGCTTCCGCGCGGCGGCGCATCCGCTGGAATATGACATGTACTACGGCGTTTGAGGCTTTGACACACGCGGGCCGACCTCGGCCCGCGTGGCTTCCGGTGGCCCGGCGAGCCACCTTCCTTGACCGTCTGGATTGATCCGCGCCGCGTGCGGTGCCACAGTTGGCGGCTACGCCCCGCCCTCTACGTCAAGGATCGCCATGAGTCCGCCTGTTTCCGCCGGTGCCCATTTCCGCGCTGCACTTGCCGCCGAATCGCCTCTGCAGGTGATCGGCGCGATCAACGCCAACCACGCCCTGCTGGCCCAACGCGCCGGCTATCGCGCGATCTATCTTTCCGGTGGCGGCGTCGCGGCCGGCTCGCTCGGCCTGCCGGATCTGGGCATCAACACGCTCGAAGATGTTTTGATCGACGTGCGCCGCATCACCGATGTCTGCGATCTTCCGCTGCTGGTGGACATCGATACGGGCTTTGGTCCGTCGGCCTTCAACATCGAACGCACCATCAAGAGCCTGATCAAGGCCGGTGCCGCCGCCTGCCATATCGAAGATCAAGTCGGCGCCAAGCGCTGCGGTCATCGTCCCGGCAAGGAAATCGTCAGCCAGCAGGAAATGG
The DNA here is from genome assembly GCA_035703435.1 of Chiayiivirga sp. GTDB lineage: Bacteria > Pseudomonadota > Gammaproteobacteria > Xanthomonadales > Xanthomonadaceae > Denitratimonas. The sequence continues at coordinate 6,741 of DASSYF010000049.1, forward strand.
CGGACCGCGTGAAAGCCGCCGCCGATGCCAAGACCGATGCGAGTTTCTTCCTGATTGCACGCACCGATGCCATTCAAGTGGACGGCGTGGATGCGGCGATCGAACGCGCCATCGCCTGCGTCGAAGCCGGCGCCGATGGCATCTTCGCCGAGGCTGCCTACGACCTGCCAACCTACCGCCGCTTCGTCGATGCGGTGAAGGTGCCAGTGCTGGCCAACATCACCGAGTTTGGCAAGACGCCGTTGTTCTCACGCGAGGAACTGGCTTCGGCGGGTGTGGCCATCCAGCTGTTCCCGCTGTCGGCCTTCCGCGCCATGAACCGCGCGGCGGAGAACGTCTATACCGCGATCCGCCGTGATGGCCACCAGAAGAACGTGGTGGACAGCATGCAAACCCGCGAGGAACTCTACGATCGCATCAGCTATCACGCCTTCGAACAAAAGCTGGACGCGCTGTTTGCCGCCAAGAAGTAATTTTTCCGCGCGCCCACATCGGCGCGATGGGTCATCCCTTGAATGAGGTTTACGTCATGTCCGAATCCACCACCGTCCCTGGCTTCAAGCCCAAGAAATCCGTCGCCTTGAGCGGCACCACCGCCGGCAACACCGAACTGTGCACCGTGGGCCGCTCCGGCAACGACCTGCACTATCGCGGCTACGACATCCTCGATCTGGCCGACACCTGCGAATTCGAGGAAGTGGCGCACCTTTTGGTACACGGCAAGCTGCCCAACCAAGCCGAACTGACCGCCTACAAGACCAAGCTGCGCGCCCTGCGTGGCATCCCGGCTGCGGTCAAGTCGGCGCTGGAAGAACTGCCACCGTCCGCCCACCCGATGGATGTGATGCGCACCGGCGTTTCGGTTCTGGGCTGCGTCACCCCGGAAAAGGACGACCACAGCCATCCGGGCGCGCGCGACATCGCCGACAAGCTCATGGCCAGCCTCGGATCGATGTTGCTGTACTGGTACCACTACAGCCACAACGGCCGCATCATCGATGTGGAAACCGATGACGACTCCATTGGCGGCCACTTCCTGCACCTCTTGCATGGCGAGAAGCCGCGCGATTCCTGGGTGCGCGCCATGCATACGTCCTTGATCCTTTACGCCGAACACGAGTTCAACGCCAGCACCTTCACCTGCCGCGTCGTGGCCGGCACTGGCAGCGACATGTACAGCGCCATCTGCGGCGGCATCGGTGCCCTGCGCGGACCCAAGCACGGTGGCGCCAACGAGGTCGCCTTCGAGATCCAGAAGCGCTATGACAGCCCCGACGAAGCCGAGGCCGACATCCGCGCCCGGGTCGAGCGCAAGGAGGTCATCATCGGCTTCGGTCACCCGGTCTACACCGTGTCCGATCCGCGCAACCAGGTCATCAAGCGCGTCGCGCGCGAGCTGTCCGACGAGCAACGCCATCGCAAGATGTACGACATCGCCGAGCGCTTGGAGTCGACCATGTGGGAAATCAAGAAGATGTTCCCCAACCTCGACTGGTTCAGCGCGGTGAGCTACCACATGATGGGCGTGCCGACCGCCATGTTCACCCCGCTGTTCGTGCTCTCGCGCACCGCCGGCTGGAGCGCCCACATCATCGAGCAGCGCATCGACGGCAAGATCATCCGCCCCAGCGCCCACTACACCGGTCCGGAAGACCGCGCGTTCGTGCCGCTGGCTGATCGCGGCTGACGCCTTCTCAAACGCCGCGAGCCGTGGCGTGGCCGAGCCTGCCATCTGGCACAATGACAGGTCACGCTTGGCGTCCACGCGTTGGACGCCAAGCGTTTTCTCACCCACCGTCAGTGCGCATCATGAACTCACGTTTTCGCCAAGCCCTGCCCGGCACATCGCTGGATTTTTTCAACGCGCGCGCGGCGGTCGATGCCCTGCGTCCCGGCGCCTGGTCAGGCTTGCCCTACACCGCACGCGTGCACGCCGAGAACATCGTGCGCTGTGCCGAGCCCGATCAGATCAATGCCTTCCTCGGGCAGTTGATCGAGCGTCGGCGCGATCTGGATTTCCCGTGGTTTCCTGCACGCGTAGTCTGCCACGACATCCTTGGCCAGACCGCGCTGGTCGATCTGGCGGGCCTGCGCGAAGCGATTGCCGCACAGGGCGGAGACCCGGCCAAGGTCAATCCGGTGGTGCCGGTGCAGCTCATCGTGGATCACTCCTTGGCGGTGGAAGCGCCCGGCTTCGACAAGGATGCGTTTGCGAAGAACCGCGCGATCGAGGATCGACGCAATGCGGATCGATTCGACTTCATCGAGTGGTGCCGTCTGGCGTTCGACAATGTCGATGTGATCCAGGCCGGCAACGGCATCATGCACCAGATCAATCTGGAGAAGATGTCGCCGGTGATTGGCGTCAAGGACGGCGTGGCCTACCCGGATACCTGCGTGGGTACCGACTCACACACCCCGCACGTCGATGCGCTGGGCGTGATCGCGGTCGGTGTCGGTGGACTGGAAGCCGAGAGCGTGATGCTTGGCAATCCCTCGTGGATGCGCCTGCCCGACATCATCGCGGTGGAACTTTCAGGCAAGCCCGCGCCCGGCATCACCGCCACCGACGTGGTGCTCGCACTGACCGAGTTCCTGCGCCAGCAAAAAGTCGTCGGTGCCTATCTCGAGTTCCGTGGCGAGGGCGCGGCGGCCCTGACCATTGGGGATCGCGCGACGATCTCCAACATGGCACCCGAGTATGGCGCGACCGCGGCGATGTTCGCGATCGATGCCAACACGCTGGACTACCTGCGCCTGACCGGACGCAGCGACGAACAGGTCGCCTTGGTCGAAGCCTACGCCAAACACGGCGGCTTCTGGGCGGATGATCTTGGCGATGCGCAGTTCGAGCGCAGCCTGCAGTTCGACCTGGGCAGCGTGGTCCGCAATCTCGCAGGCCCGAGCAATCCGCATCGGCGCCTGCCGGTGAGCGCGCTGCAGGAGCGCGGCATCGCCGATGGCGCCAAGCTGGCCGTCGCGCGCGCGGACGAATCGCAGCACAAGATCCCCGACGGCGCCGTGATCATCGCCGCGATCACGTCCTGCACCAATACGTCCAATCCGCGCAACGTGATCGCAGCCGCGCTGCTTGCCCGCAATGCCAATGCGCGCGGCCTGAATCGCAAGCCCTGGGTCAAGACCTCGCTCGCGCCCGGCTCGCGTGTGGTGGAGTCGTACCTGAAGGAAGCAGGGCTGCTGTCAGAGTTGGAGAAGCTCGGCTTCGGCATCGTCGGCTTTGCCTGCACCACCTGCAACGGCATGAGTGGTGCGCTGGATCCAGCCATCCAGAAGGAAGTCATCGAACGCGATCTCTACGTCACCGCGGTGTTGTCGGGCAATCGCAATTTCGATGGCCGTATCCATCCCCATGCCAAGCAAGCCTTTCTCGCATCGCCACCGCTGGTGATCGCCTATGCCATCGCGGGCACGGTGCGCTTCGACATCGAAAAAGACGTGCTCGGCATCGATGCGCAGGGCCACGAAGTCCGCCTCAAGGATCTCTGGCCGAGCGATGCCGAGATCGACGCAGTGGTGAAGGCCAGCGTCAAGCCCGAGCAATTCCGCGCGATCTACGAACCAATGTTCGCGCCACGCGCCAAGGGCGCGGCCAAGCCGTTGTACGCCTGGCGTGCGCAAAGCACCTACATCCGCAACCCGCCCTATTGGGAAGGTGCGTTGGCGGGTGTGCGCAGTCTGCGCGGCATGCGCCCCTTGGCGGTGCTCGGCGACAACATCACGACCGATCATCTTTCACCCTCGAACGCGATCCTCGCCAGCAGCGCGGCCGGTGAATATCTGGCGAAAATGGGCCTGCCGGAAGAGGACTTCAACTCCTACGCCACCCATCGCGGCGACCACCTGACCGCACAGCGCGCGACCTTCGCCAATCCGAAACTGATCAACGAAATGGTCGTCGCCGACGGCGCGATCAAGCAAGGCTCGCTCGCGCGGGTCGAGCCGGACGGTCAGGTGATGCGCATGTGGGAGGCGATCGAAACCTACATGCAGCGCAAGCAGCCGCTGATCATCATCGCTGGCGCCGACTATGGACAGGGCTCGTCGCGCGACTGGGCCGCCAAGGGTGTGCGCCTGGCGGGCGTGGAAGCCATCGTGGCCGAGGGCTTTGAACGCATCCACCGCCAGAACCTCGTCGGCATGGGCGTATTGCCCCTGCAATTTCAGGCGGGTGAAACGCGCAAGACCTTTGCCATCGACGGCAGCGAAACCTTCGATGTGATCGGCACGCCCGCACCCGGCGCCAAGCTCACCCTTGTGATCCATCGCAAGAATGGCGAGCGGCTGGACGTGTCCGTCACCTGTCGTCTGGATTCCGACGATGACCTCGCCACCTACCAAGCCGGCGGCATCCTGCCGCGCTTTGCCAGAGAGTTCATGGCACAGACGGAGGCCAACTGAGATGAAACCGCCTGCGCAACTTCGCATCCCTGCCACCTACATGCGTGGAGGCACCAGCAAGGGCGTGTTTTTCCGCCTCGAAGATTTGCCGGAATCTGCGCAGACGCCGGGCCCGGCGCTGGATGCCTTCTTGATGCGCGTGATCGGCTCCCCCGATCCCTACGGCAAGCACACCGACGGCATGGGTGGGGCAACATCGAGCACCAGCAAGACGGTCATCCTGTCGAAGTCCTCGAAGCCCGACCACGATGTTGATTATTTGTACGGGCAAGTCAGCATCGATACGGCCTTTGTCGATTGGAGCGGCAACTGCGGCAACCTTTCGGCGGCGGTTGGCCCGTTTGCCATCACCCATGGCCTGATCGACCCCTCGCGTGTGCCGCACGATGGCACCTGCACGGTGCGCATTTGGCAGGCCAATATCGGCAAGACCATCCTCGCGCAGGTGCCCGTGACCCAGGGCCAGGTGCAGGAAACAGGCGATTTCGAGCTGGATGGCGTGACCTTTCCCGCCGCCGAGATCGTGCTGGAGTTCGTTGATCCTTCCGATGACGATGGCGATGGCGGTTCGATGTTTCCGACGGGCAATCTCGTCGATGAATTGGAGGTGCCAGGCATCGGCCTGCTCAAGGCGACCATGATCACGGCGGGCATTCCGACCGTGTTCGTGAACGCCGCCGACATCGGTTTTGATGGCAGCGAGCTGCAGTCCGCCATCAACGACAACCAAGCCGCCTTGGCCAAGCTCGAAGCGATTCGCGTGGCCGGCGCCTTGCGCATGGGTTTGATCCAGTCAGCCGAACAAGCCGCCACCCGCCAGCACACGCCCAAAGTGGCCTTCGTGGCCCCGCCCAGGACGTACGTTTCTTCTGCCGGAAAATCCATCGAGGCCGACAGCATCGATCTCAATGTGCGCGCCATGTCGATGGGGAAACTGCACCACGCCATGATGGGAACGGCCTCGGTCGCGATTGCCACGGCCGCCGCGGTACCAGGCACCTTGGTCAATCTCGCCGCAGGTGGTGGCGAGCGCGAAGCGGTGCGCTTTGGTCATCCATCCGGAACCATGCGTGTCGGCGCAGCGCTCACGCGCGTCGATGACCAGTGGACGGTGACCCGCGCCGTGATGAGCCGCAGCGCGCGCGTGCTGATGGAGGGCTGGGTGCGGGTACCTCCGGAAGCGTGACCGGACTCTCAATCGCAGGTGAATCGGTGGCAAAGATCACGGCAATCGCGCCATGATGCCCTGACCACATCGATGAATGCGCCGGGAACCCCGCTTGTCAGCCACATCGACGCCACCCAAACCAAGCCTGCGCTTGCCGTGGGTTTGGGGTTTTCTCGCATGGGGCACATGCGGCGTGCTGCTGGCATGGATCATTCCACGCACCGTGATCGAACCTCACTCGGGCTGGATCCTGGCGGGGGTGTGGTTGACGAGCGGACTGCTGGTCGCTGCCATCGGCGCCTTCGTACTGCACCGTCGACCTCCCATCGACAACGAGCAGGATCGCCGTTGGCAGGACGCGTTCCAAGCCAACCGTCAGGGTGTGTGGGAATACGACGCGAAAGACGATCGGCTGTACCACGCACCGCAGTGGAAGGCCTCGCTCGGTTACGGCGATGAAGAGGCCGGCAACCGTCTCCAGGATTGGATGGAGCGCATTCACCCAGAGGATCTGGGCCGCGTCGTCGCTGCGATGCAACGCCATATCGATGGCGAGGTCGCCCACTACGAGAGCCTGCACCGCATCCGTCAAAAGGATGGCAGCCATCGCTGGTTTCTGGATCGAGGCGAAATCATCCAGCGCGATGCACAGGGCCAGCCGCTGCGAATCATCGGAACCAAGATCGAAGCCAGCCAGCGCCAACTATCGCAGGAGGTACTCGACCAACTCGCCGCGAACGTCCCTGGCATGTTGTACCAGTATCGGATCGACCCCGATGGCAGCGCCCACTTTCCGTATGTCAGCGAAGGGGTGCGTGAGCTGTATGGCCTCTCGCCGGATCAGTTGCGGGCCGAGCCATCTCTGGCCTACACCTTCATCCATCCGGATGATCGTCAGGCGCGGCAGGATGAAACCATCGATGCGATTCGGACACTGTCGACCTGGCATGCCGAATACCGCATCGTGGTGCCTGATCGCGGGGAACGCTGGGTCAGCGGTTATGCCAGACCGCAACGCATGGACGATGGCGCCACGCTTTGGCACGGCTATGTGGTGGACATCACCGCAGACAAACTGCGCGCACTGAAATTGCAGGAAACCGAGCGCTTGCTTCGCCGACTGATGAAAGACATGCCGATTGGCTTGTGCCTCGTCGATGCGACCGGCGCCATCTACTTTCGCAATCACGGCTTTGAACGCCTCTTCAACACCGAATCCACTGCGCCGGCCACCCTCGGTGACCTGTTGCGTCAGTCACTTTCGGATCTCGACGCGCGAGCGCGAGTGAACGAGCATTGGCACGCCGATCTTGCGCAGGCGCGCACCCGCGACGGCGTCCTTGCGCCGCGCGACGTACGCATGCAACTACCGGATGGCCGCGAACACACCTTGGCGGTGGGCGGTTTGGTGTTCGGCGATCAGCTGATGATCACGTTTGAGGATCGCACCGAGCTTTTGGCGCAAAGCGAACGCCTGCATCGCATGGCCTATCTGGACGGGCTGACCGGGATCACCAACCGCCGCGGCTTCGATGAGGCATTGCGTGCGGCTTGGGAGCGTTGCGCCAGCGAAAGCCGGCCGCTGGCTTTGCTGATGATCGACATCGATGAGTTCAAGGCCTACAACGATCTTTACGGCCATCTGAAGGGTGATGAGTGCCTGCAAGCCGTTGCAACGGCGCTGCGCACCGATCTGGCCCGGCCGCAGGATTTGACGGCGCGCTACGGCGGCGAGGAGTTCGTTTGCCTGCTGCCCGACTGCAGCCTTGCCGGCGCGACCACGATCGCCGAGCGCCATGCCGATGCGGTACGCCAACTGGCATTGCCGCACAAGGCATCACGTGCGGACTGGCGGGTCACGGTGAGCATTGGCGGCGCCAGCGTGAGGCCTGGCTCGGACAGCGCCTGCCCGGACCAGCTCATCGCGCGCGCCGATGCGATGCTGTATCGCGCCAAGCAGGCTGGGCGCAACCGCATCGAAATGAGCGCCTGACACGCGTGCGACTCACTGCGATGACCGAGCCTCGTCTCGGGATACTCCGAACCACGCCACGTACAAGGCCGGCACCACCAACAAGGTCAGCACCGTGGCCACGATCAAGCCGCCCATGATCGCCACGGCCATCGGGCCGAAAAAGGCGCTACGGGTGAGCGGGATCATCGCCAGCACCGCTGCCAGCGCGGTCAGCACGATGGGTCGGAAACGGCGCACGGTGGCATCGACCACGGCCTGCCATCGCGCGTGGCCTGCGGCGATGTCCTGCTCGATCTGATCGACGAGGATGACGCTGTTGCGCATGATCATGCCGGCCAGGGCGATCGTGCCGAGCATGGCGACAAAGCCGAAGGGAACCTGGAACACCAAGAGGAACAGGACCACGCCAATCAGGCCGAGCGGGGCGGTGAGAAACACCAACGCGGCCCGCGAGAAACTTCGCAGCTGGATCATCAGCAAGCTGAAGACCACCACCACGAACACCGGCACACCGGCCACGACCGAGGCACTGCCGCGCGCCGAGTCTTCGACCGTTCCGCCCACCTCCAGGAGATAACCCGGCGGCAAATCCTCGCGCACCGATGCCAAGGTCGGGAGAATTTGCTGCACCACGTTTGCCGGTTGCATCAGACCATCCACATCCGCGCGCACGGTGACCGTCGGCAGGCGGTTGCGATGCCAGATGATGCCTTCCTCGAAGCCGTATTGGAGCGTGGCGATCTGCGACACCGGTACGGTCTTGCCGTGACTGGTCGGCACCGCCAGCGAGCCCAGCATCGAGAGCTGTGCGCGCTCCTCGGCAGGGCCGCGCAACAGCATGGCGATCTGCTCGTTGTCTTCGCGCAGGGTGCTGACCTGCAAGCCGCTGAGTGAACTCTGGAGAAACTGCGCAAGCTGCGCCGAGCTGACCCCAAGGGCACGTGCCCGGTTCTGATCGAGCACCAGGCGCACCACCTTGCTCGGCTCTTCCCAGTCGAGATTCACATTGTTGGCGTGGGGATTTTCGCGCACGCGTGCCGCGACCTCGCGTGCCAGGGCGCGCACCCGATCGATGTGTTCGCCCGACACCCGGAACTGCACCGGATAGCCGACCGGCGGACCCATTTCTAAGCGCGTCACGCGACCGCGCAGTTCGCCGAATTCACGCGCCAATAGCGCGATCAGGGTCTGCCGCACCTGCTCGCGTGCCTCGATGCCGTCGGTCAGAACCACGAACTGGGCGAAGCTCGCCTGCGGAAACTGCTGGTCGAGTGGCAAATAGAAGCGCGGCGAGCCGGTGCCGACATACGCCACGTAATTGACCACGCCATCGAGGTCTTTGAGGTGGGTTTCGAGCTTCTCGACTTCAGCCTGCGTGGCCAGCAGCGAGGCACCCTCGGCCAGTTTCAGATCGACCAGCAACTCGGGGCGCGTGGCCGAGGGGAAGAACTGTTGCGGGACGAAGCGGAACAGCGCCAAGGCCGCGAGCAAAGCCGTGAAGGTCAAGGCAATCACGGCGCGCCGATGGCGCATGGCGAGTTCCACCCAGGCGCGGAAGCGCTGGTAGAAGCGACCGCCGTAGGGATCATCATCGGATTCGGCACGGTGATGGGCCGGCTCAGGCAGGAGGCGGTCGCCCAGATAGGGCACAAATACCACGGCCGCGATCCAACTCAGGATCAGGGCGATACTGACCACCTGCGCAATCGAACGGGTGTATTCGCCCGTGGCCGACGCCGCCAGCGCAATCGGCAGGAAGCCGGCGGCGGTGATGAGGGTGCCGGTGAGCATCGGGAAGGCGGTATTGGTCCAGGCAAAGCTGGCGGCGCGCATGCGATCCCAACCTTGTTCCATCTTCACAGCCATCATTTCCACCGCGATGATGGCATCGTCCACCAAGAGGCCAAGCGCCAGCACCAGGGCGCCCAGCGAGGTCTTGTGCAAGCCGATGCCGAAGTAATGCATGGCGGCAAAGGTCATGGCCAGCACGAGCGGAATCGAGAGCGCCACCACCAGTCCGGTGCGAAGGCCGAGCGAAAAAAAACACACGATCAGGACGATCAGCACCGCCTCGCCCAGCACGCGCACGAACTCACCCACCGACTCGCGCACCGCTTCGGGTTGATCGGAGACCTTGTGCAGCTGCATGCCGACGGGCAGGGTCGGTTGCAGGCGTGCCAGTTCGGCATCCAGGCGCTCGCCCAAGGCCAGAATGTCGCCGCCCTCGCGCATCGACACCGCAAGGCCGATGGCATCCCTGCCCATAAAACGCATCTTCGGCGCCGGTGGATCGGAAAATCCACGCCACACCCGCGCCACGTCATCCAGGCGGAAGCTACGCTCGCCCACGCGGATCGGGAACGCGGCGATATCCTCGACGCCGGAGAAGCGCCCCGACACGCGCAACTGCACGCGCTCGGTCGGTGTCTCGAAGAATCCCGCTGGAATCACGGCGTTCTGTTCGTCCAGGGCACTTTGAATGGCCGTCATCGGAATGCCGAGCGTGGCCAACTTGGTGTTGGACAATTCGATCCAGATCTTCTCGTCCTGCAAACCGATCAATTCGACCTTGGCCACGTCGGGCACGCGCTGCAACTCGATTTCCAAACGATCGGCGTAGTCCTTGAGCACGGCATAGTCAAAGCCGTCCGCCGTCAGTGCGTAAATGTTGCCGAAAGTGTCGCCAAACTCGTCGTTGAAGAACGGCCCGACCACACCGGCCGGCAGGCTGGCGCGGATATCGCCCACTTTCTTGCGCACCTGATACCACAGCTCGGGCAGCTCACGCGAAGTGAGGCTGTCGCGCGCCATGAAGATGACCTGCGACTCACCCGGCCGTGAATAGGCGCGGATGAATTCGTAGCGGCCGGTTTCCATCAGTTTGCGCTCGATCCGGTCGGTCACCTGACGCGCCACTTCTTCGGCCGTGGCGCCCGGCAGCAGGGTGCGAACCACCATGGCGCGGAAGCTGAAAGGCGGGTCTTCGCTTTGTCCCAGCTTGCCGTAGGACACCACACCCACTGCCGCCATCAGCAGCATGGTGTAGAGCACCAGGGCGCGATGGCGCAGCGCCCAGGCAGAAAGGTTGAAGTCCGTGATCGACATCAGGGCGCGGCCTTCAGATCGAAGGGACGATTGTCGCGATCCACGGCGCGCACGCGCTCATCTTCGCGCAGAAGATGTACGCCACCGGCAACCACCCAATCGTTGTTTGCCACACCGGACACGAGGCTGGCCTGGCGCTCGCCCCAGGCCTTGATTTCCACCGGCCGCTTGCGAACCCGCGAAGTGGCCGGATCCAATACCCAGACAAACGCTGCCTCACCCTCGCCGTCAACGGCCGACAAGGGCACGCTCATGGCCGATTCCCCCAGATTGGCGACGTAGACGCGGGCGCTCTGGCCCAATTCCACCGGCACCGGCGTGGCAAAGCTCACGCGCGCAGCAAAGGTTCGCGCCTGCGGGTCGGCTGCTGGCGACAACTCACGCACCGTGCCCGGCCAGTATTCACCCGGTCGCGACCACAGCTCCACCTGCACGGACTGGCCCACCGAAAACTCACCCACCCGCAATTCCGGCACGCTGATGGCGACCTCACGCTCGCCGTCGGCGGCCAGCACGAAAACCGGCTGCCCGGCGGCCACGACTTGTCCGGCTTCGGCCAAACGCTGGGCGATCACACCATCGTTTGGGGCGACCAGACGTGCATAGTCGCGTTGGTTTTCCATGACCGTCGATTGCGCGCCTGCGCTGTCGGACTTGGCCTGCGCGGCTTCGAAGGCGGCGGTCTTGGCATCAAACAGCGATTGGCTCACCAGTCCCCGCGCCAACATTTCGCGGTAACGGTCGCGCTCGGATTCGGCCAGGCCCAGTTCGGCCTGAGCCGCAGCCAGCTGGGCCTTGGCGGCCTCGACTTGCAGGCGTAGGTCATCCTGATCCAGCTCCGCCAGAACCTCGCCGCGCTCGACCCGTGCACCGGCATCGACCGAACGCCGGACGATCTTTCCTCCGACCCGGAACGCCAACGTCGGCTCCAAGCGGGCACGCACGTCACCCGAAAACACTTGGGCACTGCCATCGGCCGCTTGCGCCTGCACCACCAGCACGGTGCGCAGCGTCGGCACCGGCGGCGCGGGTGAACCACAGGCCACCAGAATGAGCGTACCTGCAAGCAGGGTGGCGAGGCGTGAGGATGCGACGGAATGCACCATGGCGGCGGCTTCAATACTAAACTAACGGGTATAGTATATTTACTGGACTCATCAGTCCACTATTAATTTGATGTCGATGCCTACCCCTGTGAACCCCAAACCCGGACCGGGCCGCCCCAAGAGCCTGAAAAAGCGCCGCGCCATCCTCGACGCGGCCAAGTGCCTGTTCTTGCGCAATGGATTCGACGGCACCAGCGTCGAGCAGATCGCGGCCGACGCCGGCGTCTCCAAGCTCACCGTCTACAGCCATTTTCAGGACAAGGACGCGCTGTTCCTCAGCGCGATCGAAGACCACTGTTGCCAACAACTGCCCGACGCCCTGTTTGCACCGCCCAAGCGTGCGCCGATCGAGAAGGCGCTGATGGACATCGGGCTTCGTTTCCACGGGCTTTTGGCCAGCGAGGATGCCGTGGCTTTGCATCGCATGCTGGTGGGCGACGCACGCACTGCCGAGCGCCTGGGGCCTTTGTTCTGGCAAGCCAGCGGCGCACGCATCCTTGGCAGCCTGGACAGTTTCCTGGGCGCCGCCGTGGCACGCGACGAGCTGGCGATCGAGGACACCCGCGAAGCCGCTGCCCAGTTCCTCTTCCTGCTCAAGGGTGAGATCAACCTGCGCCTGCTGTGCGGGGCCAGTGGTTGCAGCCACGGTGGTGACGTGCAAGCCCACGTGGCCTCGGTGGTGCGCATGTTCATGCGCGCCTACGGGCGCTGACTCAGGGTGGTGGCGCGGTCAACTCCTGCGCATTCAGAACGCCATCGTTGTCGACATCGAGCAGATCGAAGGTGCGTGCCAGGGCGCGCAGATGGGCTTCCAGCGTGGTGTGGCCGCGCCCGCGCACGCCGCGTGGCAACTCGCCCGGCATCAGCCGACCATCGCCGTCGCGATCCATGGCGCGAAAGCCACGGCTCATGTAGTCCTGATACTCGCGCAGCGACACCCGGCCATCGCCATCGGCATCGAAGCGGCCCAGATACTCGACACGGTCGCGCGCTTGGCCATGGGCGACACTGCTGATCGACAGCGCCAGCACGAGGCAGGTAAACGAACAATGGAGCGCGCCCGAGCGCGTGCGTTGAGACGGCATTGGATTCTCCCTGGCCGAATGATCGCAATCGCGCCCACGCCTGTCATGTGCAAGCTGGGCACAATGACGATTGTTTGCCGTTGGAATCCCCATGCCGGAACTGCCTGAAGTCGAAACCACGCGCGCGGGCCTCGCGCCGTTGCTGACGGGTCGTCGTGTCATCGGCACCGTGTTGCGCCGTCTCGATCTGCGCTGGCCCATCGCCGAGGAGATCAGCCGCGAGCTTCCCGGTCAGCGCATTTCGGCGGTTCGGCGGCGCGCCAAGTACGTGCTGCTCGACGCCGACACCGGCAGCGTCGTGCTGCACTTGGGCATGAGCGGCCATTTGCGTGTGGTCGATGCGCAGCACGCTGCGCAGTTGCACGATCACCTCGATCTGTGTCTGGACGATGGCCGCGCCTTGCGCCTGACCGATCCGCGTCGCTTCGGCGCCGCGCTCTGGCAAGCGCACGGCAGCCTGCTTCCGCTATTGGCGCGTCTGGGACCGGAACCCCTGTCGGATCAGTTCGATGCCGGCTATCTGCACGCTCGCGCCCACGGCCGCAGCGCGCCGGTCAAACACTTCCTGATGGATCAACACATCGTGGTGGGTGTGGGCAACATCTATGCGGCCGAAGCCCTGTTCCGCGCAGGCATCCATCCGGCACGCGCGGTCGACCGCATCGCCTTGGCGCGCTGGGAGCGCTTGGTGATCGCGGTCAAGTCGGTATTGGACGAAGCGATCACACGCGGCGGCACCACCTTGCGTGATTTTCTCAAACCCGATGGCCTTCCCGGATACTTTGCCCAGCAACTGGATGTGTACGGCCGCGCCGGCGAACCCTGCCATCGCTGTGGAACCATGCTGCGCGCTGCCGATTGGGGGCAACGCGCCACGGTGTACTGTCCGCGCTGTCAGCGTTGAGTGCGGAATCAGGCAGTCTTTCCTTGCCCCCCCGAGATAAGTGACTAGAGTGTTGGCCGCAGGGGTTCGACACCATGGGAAATCAGAACATGGGTTCATCGTCGATCGTGTTGTGGGGCTTGCTGGGTATGGGTTTGGCGTCGCCGTGGGCACTGGCCCATGCCCGTGGCACCGACGGCCCCCAGCATCCAAGCACGGATGCGCCAGAGATGGTGGCGCACGCCGCTCAGGATCACCTTGATGCTTCGCTGGTCACGGCAAAGGGCCAGGGCGCGCCTTCCTTCCCAGTCGAACCGACACCGGGCGATCGGCGCAGCAACAAATGGACGCAGTGTGACGATGGCGGAAGTCCATGCACCCGCTACAGCCGCACCGATCGCTATCAGCGCACGGATGCGCCCATCGAAGGTGACGATCCGGACGCCGGCCACGGCCCCTACGATTGGATCGCCATCGACTGGGGCAGCCGTGGGTGCGCCACGCTGGTCATCTGTCGGGATGTCGAATTCCCGAAATTGCCGTAAAACGAATGCGACGGCTGACGCCAAGCACAGACGCCTCGCGCACCGTTCGCGTACCGGTTGGATGACACCCGCAGGTCGGTGACTCAGCGCTGCGCCGGCTCGGGTGCGCGTGCGATTGCCAACACGCGCACCTCACGCGCTCCGGCGCGCAACAGGCTGCGCGTGGCTTCGCGGACCGTGGCTCCGGTGGTGACGACATCATCGACCAACACCACGACTTCATCACGCACAGGCATGGCCTCGAAGGCGCCGCGCACATTGCGTCGGCGCGCGGCGGCGTCGAGTTCGGTTTGTGCAACCGTGGCGCGAGCCCGACGCAGACTGGCGTGATCGAATCGTACGGACAGCACCTTGGCCAGCGGCCTGGCCCACTCCAGCGACTGGTTGTAGCCGCGTTGCGCCAGTCGGCTTGAGTGCAAGGGCACGGGAATCATGCGATCCACGCCCTGCCAACCCGGCCACGCACGGATGGCGGGCAGGGCCAGTTCCGTCAAGACCTTGCCTGCCGCCAGATCGTGGTG
>DASSYF010000067.1:0-55831 GCA_035703435.1 Chiayiivirga sp.
CGAGTCGGGGTCGTAGAAGACCGTCTCGAAGTTCGCGAACGCGTCAGCGCCGTAGAGCGCGAACATCACGCCCATCACCGCGAGGACGAACGGCACCCAGAGCACCACGAGCCAGAGCAGGCCCCAGAGCACGTCGGTGCCGAGGCGTCGCCACGAGAAGTCGATGAGGTCGCGTGCACGGATTCCCTCCCGGTGCAGGGCGCGACGTACGAGCCACAGCGAGATCAGGTTGATCGGCAGGATCGTGAGCGCCGCGTAGGTGAACTCCGGCGGAAAGGCGCCGGGGCCGTCGTCGCCCGCGAGCAGCAGCCAGGTCGCCGCGGCGGCGAGTCCGACGAGCACGACGCGCAGCAACGGCAGGCCGAGCACCCAACCGAGCGGCGGAAGCCGGCTCGCTGACGACGTGGCGCGGGGAGCGGCATCCGTCGACATGCGGGCATCGTCGCACGACGCGGTGCGATCCGTCGAACATCGGGGCGGATGTCGCGGCCGGCCCGCGCGCACCGCCGGCGTGCCAGCGCCTACGATGGAGGGCTGTGCTTCCCGTGATCACCTACCCCGCCGAGCTGCCCGTCTCCGGGCAGCGCGAGGAGATCGCGCGCGCCATCCGCGACCACCAGGTCGTGATCGTCGCCGGTGCGACCGGCTCGGGCAAGACCACGCAGCTGCCGAAGATCTGCCTCGAGCTCGGACGCGAGCGCATCGCGCACACGCAGCCGCGCCGCATCGCCGCGCGCACGATCGCGGAGCGCATCGCGGAGGAGCTGGGCTCGGAGCTCGGCGGGCTCGTCGGATACCAGGTGCGGTTCACCGACAAGGTGTCGGCCGACACGCGGATCCGGCTCATGACCGACGGGATCCTGCTCAACGCGATCCACCGTGATCGGGATCTGAAGGCGTACGACACGATCATCATCGACGAGGCGCACGAGCGCAGTCTCAACATCGACTTCCTGTTGGGCTACCTCAAGACCCTGTTGCGCAAGCGTCGTGATCTGAAGTTGATCGTCACTTCGGCGACGATCGACACTGAACGGTTTTCTGCCCATTTCGACCAGGCGCCGGTAGTCACGATCGAGGGGCGCGGCTATCCGGTCGAAACCCGCTACCGCCCGCTCGATACCGCGCTGGAAAAGGAGGGTGAGGGCATTGGCATCGGCGAGGCGATCGTGCGTGCGGTGGACGAGGCCACGCGTGAGGATCCGCAGGGCGATGTGCTGGTGTTCCTGCCGGGTGAACGCGAGATCCGCGAATGCCATCAGCAACTGGAACGGCGCAAATACCGTGAAACCGAAGTCTTGCCCTTGTATGCGCGGCTGTCGGCCAAGGATCAGGACCGCATCTTTCGGCCCGGTCCCGGGCGACGCATCGTGTTGTCCACGAACGTTGCCGAAACCTCATTGACGGTGCCGCGCATCCGTTTCGTGATTGATCCGGGCTTGGCGCGCGTCAAGCGCTACAGCCCACGCGCCAAGCTTGAACGCCTGCATGTCGAGCCGATCAGCCAGGCCAGCGCCAACCAGCGTGCCGGTCGTTGTGGGCGCACCTCGCCGGGTGTGTGTTTTCGGCTGTACTCACAGGCCGATTTCGAGGCGCGCCCACGCTTCACCGATCCGGAAATCCTGCGCGCCTCGCTGGCGGGTGTGATCTTGCGGATGCTGGCCTTGGGGCTGGGGCGAATCGAGGCATTTCCCTTCCTCGAAGCGCCGGACGAGCGCGCCATCAACGACGGTTGGCAGCAGTTGCAGGAGTTGGGTGCCGTCGATCGGCAGCGACACCTGAGCAAGATCGGGCGTGACATGGCGCGCTGGCCGGTGGATGTGGCACTGGCGCGCATGTTGATTGCGGCGCGCACCCATGGCGTGTTGCGGTCGATGCTGGTGATCGCAGCTTTCCTCGGCATTCAGGATCCACGCGAGCGACCGGTCGATCGACGTCAGGCCGCCGATCAGGCCCACGCCGAGATGGCCGATGCTCGGTCGGAGTTCATCGGCATTCTCAAGCTTTGGGAGGCCTATCGGGCCGCGCACGAGGAGCTGAGTCAATCGAAGTTGCGCGAGTGGTGCGAGAGGCATTTCCTCGGCTTCCTGCGCATGCGCGAGTGGCGCGAGCTGCATCGCCAGTTGCGTCTTCTGACCGACGAACAGGCTTGGGCGAGCGAGCATCCGACCGTCACCGAGAAAGCCCGCGAAGCCAAGCCATCCGGCCGCAAGTCGCGCATCACCATCGAGGCTGAAGTCAGCAACCGCTTCATCGAGCCGGATGCCGCAGGCTACGCCGCCTTGCATCGAGCCGTATTGGCCGGCTTGCCGACCCAGATCGGTCAGAAGAACGACAAGGGAATTTTCGAAGGTCCGCGTGGGCGGCGATTCCAGGTGTTTCCCGGATCGGCCCTGGCCCGCCAGTCCCCGCGCTGGCTCTTGGCCGCGACCTTGCTGGATACCCAGAAGGTATGGGCCATGACCTGCGCCCGGATCGAGCCGGACTGGGTGATTGCCGAACTCGATCACCTCGTGGTGCGCAAACACTTCGATCCGCATTGGGCGCGATCCCAAGGGCGCGTGACAGGCTACGAACAGATCAGCCTGTTTGGCCTGGTGCTGGCAGCCAAGCGCCCGATCCATTACGGCGGTCTGTATCCGGTCGAGGCACGCGAGATCTTCGTGCGGCAGGCCTTGGTTCCCGGTGAAATCGATACCCGTGCCGGCTTCATCGAACGCAATCGTGCAACCTTGGCCAAGGCGCGTGAGGAAGAAGCCAAGTTGCGTCGTGCAGGTCTCGTGGCCGATGAGGATTGGCAGGCGCGTTGGTATCTGGATCGGCTGCCACCGGAGATCAACAGTGTCGCCGGCCTGGAGGCGTGGCATCGGCGCTTGAGCGATGAACAAAAGCGTGGACTGCAATGGCCCTTGAGCGCGCTCCTGCCGGGCGAGGGCAGTGATGTCGATCGCTTTCCAAAACTCTGGGCGATGGGTGCGGCGCGTTTGGCCTTGCACTATCACTTTGCGCCTGGGGATGCCGATGATGGCGTGACTCTGGACCTGCCGTTGCACCTTCTCAATGCACTGGATGAGGCGCAGGTGGAATGGCTGGTGCCGGGCTTGGTGGAGGAAAAGGCGACCGCACTCATCCGTGCCTTGCCCAAGGCCCAGCGCCGCAACTTCGTGCCGGCACCGGATTTCGCCCGCGCGTTCTTTGAAACGTGGCCCGCGCCTTCCGCCGACAGCCTGCGTGGCGAATTGGCGCGGTTTCTGACACGCGTCACCGGCGTTGCGATCACGGCGCTGGATTTCGACGAGCTGACACTGGAAGCGCACCTGCGACTGCGTATCCGTTTGCTCGATGAACAGTCGCGCGAGTTGGCGGTGTCGCGTGATCTGCATGCACTGCGACAGCGCTTTGGGGATCGCGCGCAACAGGCATTTGCGGCCCGCGTCGGGCGTGAGATGGCCAGCGAGGGCTTGCTGGTATTCCCGGATCAGCCCATCCCCGAAAGCGTGATGGGCGAAGCCGGCGTGCCGGCTTTTCCAGCCTTGGTGGATGAGGGCGAGACGGTGGCGCTGCGCGTGTTTGCCGATGCCAGCAAGGCGCGGGAGTCCCATCCGCGCGGTGTGCGGCGCCTGCTGCAACTGGCCTTGGCTGATCGCGCAAAACAGGCGCAAAAGCAGCTTCCGGTTTCGCCGAAGTTGGGCCTTCTGTATTCCGCCATCGAATCGCAGGAGCGTCTACGTTCCGATCTGGTACAAGCGGCATTTTTGGCCTTGGTGGGCGAAGACTCAGGGAAGATTCGGGACAAGGCGGCGTTCGAGGCGCGTGTCGCTGATGTCGGCCGGACGCTTTTTGCCGAGGCGATGCGGAACTTGGACTTGGCTGAGGCGATCCTGAGCCGCGTCGCCGCCCTGCGCCCGCAACTGGAGCCGCCGCTGATGGGTTGGGCCGGAGCCAACCTTGATGATATGCGTGCACAACTGGATGGCTTGGTCCATCCCGGCTTCCTGCGCGACACCGCACCAATGGCCCTGTGCCGTCTGCCGCGCTATCTCGATGCCCTGCTCAAGCGGGCCGAGCGTGCCAAGCGTGATCCGGCCAAGGATCAGGCCAAGATGCTGGAGCTTGCGCCTTTTGTCCAAGCCCTGAACGGCGTTCGTAACACCGATGCCTTTGCCAGCCCCGCATGGCAGGCATTGCGCTGGGATCTGGAAGAATTGCGGGTGTCCCTGTTTGCACAGGAACTGGGAACCCCGTCACCGGTTTCCGCGCGCCGCTTGGCGCGGCAATTGGAACGCCTGTCCGAAAACGATGCGCCGCTGCGTACCGCATGAATGGCGGGCTTGGGCCGCTTACCGGAAAATTCACGATCGATATGGCTAAGTGCCGATACAATCAGGCAATTCGTGCCTTTCGCGCGACAACGAACCGACCTGCGAGTGGATACGGATGACTGATTCATGGCGGGAAAGCGGCAAACTTCGATCCAAAAGTCAAAGGAGTGACGGCATGTTGAACACGATGAGTCGTGCAAGAGTGCGCCCGTTCGGCAGGGTCAAAGCAAGCGGCTTTGCGATCGGTGCCTTGATCCTGGGCACGATGTCCACGCCGATCATGGCGCAACAGTTGATGTCGGCCCAGTCCGTGGAGCAACTGACTGAGGTCGCGGCTGATCGCCTGTGCACGGCCGGCTTCAATACCGACTATGGCTGGTTCGACGTGACCGCCATCAACCGATTCGGCGTGCTGGAGTTTCCAGGCCAATTGACGTCGGGCGCTTGCACGAATTCGACGGCGGCCGGGCTTGCCGTGGACCTCGGTACCTTGCCCTTGACGTTGGCAGGCCCCGCGATCTACCACATCGGGACGCCATCGACGGTGCGGGTGAACGTGCTTGAGCCCGCCCTGTGCGAGGACTATTACGCCGGTGCCGTCGGAACGCCGAACTGGCAGCTCGACATAATCGATGCCAATGGCGATGCGATGCAATTTGGTACCGGCCCGGGCGTGCTCTCGATGCCGGGTGTCACGGCGGTGGACTATGCGGCGGCGAACGGTGCGATCAGGCCGGTCCGCGCCGACACCGACGCGCAGTGGCTGCGCTGTCATTCAGGGCTTGCAGCCAATGCCGGCCCACCGGCTGCGAATCCGGTCGACCCTGACCATGTGTTTTCGGACGGCTTCGAGCAGCCACTGGCCGATCTGCGGGTGGACTTCCTCGATGCGCAAGGCGGCGCGGCGCTGCCGGGGGATGTCATCGACCAAGGCGTTGCTGCCACGGTCAGCTACCGCGTACGGGTTTCCAACATCGGTTCATGGGCCGCCAGTCAGGTGCGTATCCGCGAATTCGTGCCCACCAATGCGCCCAACCTCGGTCCGACCGTGACGCGCACCGCGTGTATCGACCATGGCGTGTCGGGCAACGACAACACGCCGTGTACGAATGGCATTGGCGCCGACAAGTTTGCGGTGGACTTGGCGACCTTGGCGGCCGGTGCGCACCGCGACTTCACGTTTACTCGGGCTTCTTCCGGCACCGTCTTCGGCGCCGGTCAATCGCAGGCACTTATCCAGGTCGCTGCGTTTTCCGATCCTGCCGGTGGCGTGGATGCCAATTACGCCGACAACAGCCGCAGCCTGCGGATCAAGGTGGTCGATCAAGTCACGATCACCCGCGCGGTATGGACCAATGGCAGCGCCGGCGGCGCGGGCGGCACGATTGCGAGGACGTCGGCTCCGGTTGGATGCGCCGCGGAAGTCGGCGTAGCCAGCACATGCCCGCCTGGCACCACAGGCTTGGTTTACACCGCGAGTGCCAGCACCGGTTTCACCTTCACCGGCTTTACCGGCTGCGCCGGCACGACCTCCGGCATGTCCGAGATCGGTGGCAGCCTCACCACGACCGCGCCCAGCTCCTGCACGGTGACGGCCAACTTCCGCAGCAAACCCGTGGTGACCACATCGGTCAGTGGTACCAACGGTGCGATCACGCCGCCTTCGCAAGATATTCACTACAACACGCAGGCATTTTTCACCGTCAACCCGAGCACGGGCTATGAGGTTGATACGATCACCGGTTGCGGTGGTGTCGTGCACCATATGGGCAATACGTGGAAAACCACCGCCCCGGTCACCGCGAACTGCGCCGTCTTGGTGTCGTTCAAGCCCATTACCTCCACCGTCACGGCCAATGCTGGTCTGCACGGTACAGTCACTTCGCAGAATCCGGTGCAGATCACCTATCCGACTGATCAAGCCTTTTTCGTTGTGGAGGCGGATGCCAATTACGTGGCTGAAGCGGCAAACAGCAGCAGCTGCACTAACGTGACTGGGCCTGTACCAAACCCATTTGGAGCGGGCGTGATGTTCTCCGCCAATAGTGTCATGGGTGACTGTGAGATTGATCTGATATTCAATCTCGTCACGTACCCGGTCACGACTGACCCCGCCATCGTCAACGGCAAGATCTGGTTCCTCGATGCCGGCGGTGCCCAAGTCTCCAGTACGAGTATCGACGTGCCGCATGGTCAGAGCGCCACGTTCAACCTGATACCGGATTCTGGTTACAAGTTCAATTTGCCAGGTGATGTTTCGGCAGCCGGTTGCAGCTTGGCGAGTGTCAACTACAACCCATCGACGCAGATCTGGAGTGCCACCACGAGCGCAATAACCGGGACGGGCTGTCAGGTGTCGGCTGTGTTCACTCCGCTTTGACGCAGGCTTGTTTTGGCAAGAATGTTGGACGCCGGGGCTTGCCCCGGCGTTTCATTTGGGCTTGACTGATTGTCCATGCTGACGCGCAGAGACGACATCCACCGAATGCAGGACTGGTTGGCCAGTGAACGGCGAGCCAGCGTGCCCGTGCCGGCAGCGGTTTTGAGCCTGCTGGAACACCACCCGTTGCCGCCCGAGGCGGAACAGGAGCTGGCGTCGTGCCTGCAGGTGCTTGATGAATTAGGTGCAGATTCGGTCACCTTGTCTGGGGCCATCGTGGCTGTGGCCATGCCGAAGGCTCAGAGTGGCCAGGGTTTGGTGCCCGATGATCTGATCGAAGGCCAACGTGAAGCGGAGAAAGTCTGGTCGATCCACGCCGAGCGCGGTGCGGGCACGAGTTCGGAGGGCTTGCGTCGCCTGTTGCTTTCCATCGTCAAGGATCTGCGCGTGGTGTTGATCCTGCTGGCGCGGGCCTTGGTCAAGATGCGAAACATCAAGGCCTTGGACGCCGAGGACCAACGGCGCTTGGCACAGGTGAGCGCCGACATCCACGCGCCCTTGGCCAATCGCTTGGGCATCGGCCAGATCAAGTGGGAATTGGAAGACCTGATCTTCCGCACCCTGCAGCCTGAGCCGTATCACCGCATCGCCAAACTGGTTTCGGAAAAGCGCCGCGATCGCGAGCGTTACATCGACTCGGCTTTGGACGCCTTGCGTGGCGCGGTCGACAAGGCCGGCATCAAGGCGGAGGTGAGTGGCCGCGCCAAACACATTTTCAGCATCTGGAAAAAGATGCAGAAAAAGCGACTGGCCTTCGACGAGTTGTATGACATCCGCGCCTTCCGTGTGTTGGTGGACGATGTTCCGGCCTGCTACAGCGTGCTCGGCATCGTTCACGGCCTGTGGTCGCCGATACCGAGCGAGTTTGACGACTACATCGCCAACCCCAAGGGCAATAACTACCGCAGCCTGCACACGGCCGTGTTCGGGCCGGAAGGCAAGGTCATCGAGGTACAGATTCGCAGCCACGAGATGCACCAACACGCCGAGCTGGGTGTCGCCGCGCATTGGCGCTACAAGGAAGGCGGCAAAGGCGATTCGGAGTTCGAACGCAAGATCGCCTGGATGCGGCAATTGCTTGAGACCACCAAGGACGAGGACAGCGATGCCTCCTTGCTGGCCGGGCTATCGACCGAACTGGTGGAAGATCGGGTGTATGCGCTGACCCCGCAAGGGGCGGTGATCGATCTGCCGACCGGTGCCACGGTGCTGGATTTTGCTTATCACGTGCATACCGAAGTCGGGCATCGCTGCCGTGGTGCCAAGGTCAATGGCCGCATCGTGCCGCTGACCTACGCACTCAGCAGTGGTGAACGGGTCGAAATCCTGACCGGCAAGGTTTCAGAACCGCGCCGCGACTGGTTGTCCTTGACCGCGGGCTATCTTGTCAGTCCGCGTTCGCGCGAGAAGGTGCGGACCTGGTTTCATCGCCTTGACTTCGCCCGCAACGTGCAGGATGGGCGAGAGTTGCTGGACAAGGACTTGAAGCGCCTCGGGCTGCACGCGCTGGACTTGGCGCCGGTGCTGTCACGCTTGCGCATCAAGAAGGTCGAGGATCTGCACGTCGCCGTTGCCTTGGGTGATGTCAGCAGCGGGCAGGTGGCTCGCATCCTCTCCGAGGCCATGACGGGCGAACCGGCGGGTCCGCGATTGACGTCGGGCCTGGGCGGCGCCCTGGCCAAGCCGCCGAAGCCGGCCAAGGGATTCACCATCGAGGGCGTGGGCAACCTCATGGCCGAGCTCGCGCAGTGTTGTCAGCCGGTCGCCGGCGACGCCATTGCCGGCTATCTCACCCGCGGACGAGGCGTGAGCGTGCACCGCACCGCGTGCAGCGCGTTCAAAGCCTTGTTGTCGCGCTCACCCGAGCGCATCGTGCCGGTGGAGTGGGGGCGCGAACACGGGCAGAGCTACAGCGTGGAAATCGCGGTGCGCGCCTGGAACCGCAAGTGGCTACTGAAGGATCTCACCACCGTGATCGGTGCCAGCGATGTGCACGTGCTCGCGGCCAGCACACAGGTCGATGAAGCCAGCAACAACGCCGAGGTGCGCTTTACCCTCAAGGTCAACGACTTTGCGCAATTGGGCGACTTGCTCGGCAAGATCGAAGCCGTGCCTGGCGTCGCGCAGGCGCGGCGCACGCATTGAAGTCTTGTTGGTCCCGCCCTTGTTTTGCAGCAATGGAGCGTGCTTCATTGTTGTCTTGTAGCAATGGAGCTTGCTCCATTGTCTGCCGAGCAAGCTCGGCAGCTACGTCAGGTTCGGATCACCGAGGGTCGGATCAATAGGTCTTCACGAGACCTTCACGGGTGCCGGCAGCAACGGTGTGTTCAGCACCTTGGATGGACGTCCCAGCACATTTTCCGCCGCCTCGCGAAGGTCGTCGACCGTTACGCGTTTGCCGTCGCGCATCAAGGCGCGAATCACCGGGTCGAGGGTTTCCTGATCGTGGGTCTGCTTGCGGATTTCAGCGTCGAGATCGGCCAATAGCGCCACGGCGCGTGCGGTACGCTTGCCTGACGATTGACTGTGATCGAGCGAAGTGACCTTGCGCCCGTGGTGTCGCATCCAGGCAATGGCCTTGTCGCGGCGCGCCTCGCTCAATAGGCCGGCGCGGTGCAGCAGCTCGATGCCGTAGTACTCGGCCACGCCCTCGGCGATCCAATCGTCGCCCTGCGCGCCACGGATGCGGGTGACGACGTGCACGACCTCATGCATCAAGGTGGATGAGCCGTTCTCGCTGATCAGCGGACGGTCGGCGTGCATCCACAGCGAGCGTGGGCCAGAGAGGCCACCACGCCACATCGGTTCGCCGGCACGGACCACGAGGATCTTTTCCGGCAATTGTCCGAACGCTTCCTGCATCACCGGTGCGGTCGCCGTGAGCATGGCCAGCAGGTCCATGCGTGCGATCGACAGCCCGGCCGGTGCCGCCACTGCGATTTCCATGCCTTCGACCACATCGCGGCGGGTGCCGATCTTGCCGGCGATGATCCAGCCGGTGGGTCGCGCCAGCGCGCGTTCGTGATTGACGACGTCATATTCAAAGTCGGCGTGATCGCGCGTGGGCAGCCAGGGCGTGTCCGCGTGGGTCCAGTCCTTCGGTAGTTCCAGCTGCAGGCTGGCGCGTGAGCGCGCTCCGCGTGTGGCCGTGATGCGCGCGCTGGGCACGAGGTCATCGCCGCGCACCACCACCCAGTCGTCATTCATGTAGGCATCGTAGGCGCCATTCTTGCGCTTCTTGTCGATGCGATAGCGGTAGCTGAGGCTGCCGCCTTTTTTGGGTGGTTCCCAGCGCAGACGATCGCCATCCCGATCGACTTCGCCATCGCCTTCGATATCCGAATAGCGCGAGGCCGGCATCTCGAATATCAGCTTGGAGACCCGTGCATCATCGGGACTCAAGCGAATGCTGACCTGAGCCAGGCCCGAGTCGGGCAGGAAACGGACGCGGTAGTCCACATCGAAGCGGGGTGGTGCAGCACTGGCGGCACAGGCCAGCGTACTCAGCAGGAACAGCAGGAACGCACGAATCATGGGCTCGATCGAAGGACGAGTTCGGGGATCGCGTACGATACTTCGTCGCGCATGAATGGCATGCTCGAGGCTTGCGCAGACACGCCTTGCTCAGGCGTGTCCAGCCACGGGCGGGTGTTCGTGTTCGAGCTTGTCCAGCGTGTGCGCCACCGCCTCGGGTGAGTGCGTGTATGGCGCCAGCAGTCGGTAGAAGGCGGGAACCACGTACAGCGACAACAGGGTCGAGAACGCCACGCCGAAGATCACCACCACGCCGATCGAAGCACGGCTGGCCGAGCCGGGCCCACCGGCAGCGACCAGTGGCACGGCGCCCATGATGGTGGCGATCGAGGTCATCAGGATCGGACGCAGGCGGATGCCCGCAGCGTGCACGATGGCCTCGTCGATGCTGCGTCCTTCATCGCGCAACTGGTTGGCGAACTCCACGATCAGGATGCCGTTCTTGGCCGCAAGGCCTACCAGCATCACGATGCCGATCTGGCTGAACAGGTTGAGCGTGGTGCCGGTCAGCCACAGTCCGATCAAGGCGCCCAGCACCGCCAGCGGCACGGTGAGCATGATGACCACCGGATGGATGAAGCTCTCGAACTGCGCCGCCAAGACCAAGTAGACGATCAGCAAGGCCATGGCGAAGGTGAAGAGAATGGCGCCGCCGGCCTTGAGGTATTCGCGCGACTCGCCCTTGAAGTCCACTTGCGCAATGTCCGGCAATTCTTCATTGGCGACCTGTTTCACCCAGGTGATGGCCTCACCCAAGGTGTAGCCGGGTGCCACGCCGGCCGACACCGTGATCGCACGCAGGCGGTTGAAGCGATTGAGCGAGCCGGGTTCGGCCAGTTCGCTCAGGCTGACCACGCTCGCCAATGGCACCAATTCGCCACTGCGGGTGCGCACATGGATGTTCTGCAAATCGGTGGCGGAACCGCGGTCGCTGGCCTTTGCCTGCAACAACACGTCGTACTCTTCACCGGCATCGACATAGGTCGTCACCCGACGCGAACCCATCATGGTTTCCAGCGTGCGGCCAATGTCCTGCGCCGAGATGCCCAGATCGGCGGCGCGTTCGCGATCGATGTTGACGCGCACCTGCGGGCGGGTTTCCTTGTAGTCCGAATCGGCGGCGTACAGCCCGGGATTTTCTTCCATGCGCGCCAGGATGCGGTCACGCCATTGCGCCAGCTCGTCATAATCCGGGCCACCCAGCACGACGCTGAACGGCATTCCACGACTTCGAACCAGTCCCGAGCTGACGCGCGGAAAAGCGCGCACGCCGGGCACTTCGGCCAAGGCACCACGCATTTGCTCGACCAGATCCATCGTGGTGGTATCGCGTTCGCGCCAAGGCTTGAGGAAGGCCATGGCCATGCCGGTGTGCATTTCCTCGCTGGGTCCAAAACTGCCGGGTACGCGGGTGTTGATGCGATCCAGTGCTTTGCCTTCACCGAGGAAGGGCGCCATCTTTTCTTCGAGTTGCTGCACCTGTTGCACGGTGTAGTCGAAGCCTGCGCCTTCCGGGCCTTGCACGCTGATGAAAAAGGCGCCGCGATCTTCCTGCGGGGCCAGTTCGCTGGGAACCACGCGTACCAAGGCCAGGCTCAGTCCCAAGGCGCCCAGCATCAACAAGGCAAACAACAAGGGCATGCGGCTGGTGCGGGCGATTTGTTTGCGATAGGCCGCAGCGACCCGTTCCAGCCGCGTGTTGACCCAAGCCACCAAGCCACGTGATTGACCCTGCGGCCGCACCAGCTTGGACGACATCATCGGCGTCAGCGTGAGTGCCACGAAGGCCGAAATCGCAATCGCCGCGGCCAGTGCTACCGACAGTTCGCGGAACAGGCGGCCGGTGTTGCCTTCCATGAATCCGACGGGCAGGAACACCGCCACCAGCACGGCGGTCGTGGCCATCACCGCGAACGCAACTTGCTGGGTGCCCCGCTTGGCGGCCACCAGCGGCGGTTCACCCAGGTCACAGCGCCGTTGGATGTTCTCCAACACCACGATGGCATCGTCCACCACCAGCCCGATGCAGAGCACCAGCGCCAGCAAGGTCAGCAGGTTGATCGAAAAGCCGAAGACGAACAGGGCGATGAAGGCCGAGATCAGGCACACCGGCACCGTCACCGCCGGCACGATGGCGGCGCGCAGGCTGCCCAGAAACAGGAAGATCACACCCAGCACCAAGACCAGCGCTTCAGCCAGTGTCCAGTACACCCGCTCGACCGCGGACTCGATGAAGACCGTGTTGTCGAACGCCGGAAAAATGTCGGTGCCCTGAGGCAGGGCCTGGCGAATCCGCTCGGCTTCGGCGCGGGCGGCGCGGGAAACGTCCAGTGAATTGGCGGTGGAGGTCTTGATCACGCCCAAGCCAAGGTTCGGCTGGCCATTGCTTCGATAGTAGGCGCGTCGATCAGAAGAGGCGCGCTCGACTTTCGCGACATCGCCCAGTCGCACCAGATAGCCGTCATCGCCACGGCGCAGTACCAGCGCGGCAAAGTCGTCCGGTTCCAGATAGCCGCGTGCCACGCGCAAGGTGAAGTCGCGTTCGGCCGATTCGATTCGACCGGCCGGCAACTCCACGTTCTCGCGCCGCAGGGCCGATTCCACATCGGCGACGGTCAGGCCGCGCGCGGCGAGTGCCTCGCGGTCGAGCCAGATGCGCATGGCGTAACGCTGCTCACCGCCCACCATGATGCTGGCCACACCATCCAGTGCCGACAGGCGATCGACCACGTAGCGATTGGCATAGTCGGTCAGTTCCAGCGTGTCCATGGTGGTCGAACTCATGTTCAACCACAGCACCGCGCTGGAGTCGGCTTCGACCTTGCGCACCTGCGGTGATTCGGCTTCCTCCGGCAAGCGGCTGAGCACGCGACTGACGGCATCGCGCACGTCGTTGGCCGAGGCTTCGATGTCACGGGTGAGCGAGAACTCGATGGTCAGGTTGGCGCGGCCATTGGCGCTGCTCGATTCCAGGCTTTCCACGCCTTCGATGCCGGAGACGGCATCTTCCAGAATCTGGGTGATGCGACTTTCCACCACCGCAGCCGAAGCACCGGGATAGCTGACACTGACCGACACCACGGGTGGATCGATCTTGGGCAGTTCGCGCAAGGTCAGGCGGGTGAAACTCATCACGCCCAGACTGATGAGCAGGAGACTCATCACCGTGGCCAGCACCGGCCGTTTGATCGAGAGGTCGGAAATCCTCATGGGGTTGATTCCACTCGTCTCAGGCGTCAGGTGCGGGTGCGGCCAAGCGGACCTTGGCGCCATTGCGCAGCTTCACCGTGCCGTCGATCACGATGCGATCACCGGCGTCGATGCCGGACACGATCTCCACCGCGCCTCGGCGGCGTGCGCCCAACACCACGTCCACCGCTTCCACGGTGTCGTCGGGTTTGAGCCGATAGACGAAGCTGCGACTGCCCACTTGCAGGGCGGCGATTTCCGGTGCGACCAAGGCTTGGCGCTCGGGCATCTTCACCCGAACCGACATCAACATGCCGGGGCGCAACTCGGCCTTGGGATTGGGCAACTCGGCGCGAATCGTGACGGCACGGGTGAGCGGATCCACACGCGAACCGATGGCGCTCACGCGCCCCGCGAATTGCTGCTCGGGGAAGCTGGCACTGACCGCTTCGACCGCTTGGCCGACCTGGAGTCGCGCAAACCAGGCTTCGGGCACCGGAAAATCGAGTTTGATGGTGCGGATGTCGTCGAGCGTGGTGATGATGGTGCCGGGTGTGACCAGCGCACCGGGGCTGACGCGGCGAAAACCGAGCACGCCGGCAAACGGTGCTGAGATCACCCGATCGGCAAGCGCGGCACGGATGGCATCGGCGCGCGCGCGCGCCGCATCGCGAACTGACAGTTGCGTGTCGAGTTGGCTGCGCGGGATGGTGCCTTGCTTGACCAGTTCCGCCAGTCGTTCGTATTGCTTGCTGGCCTCGACGAAGGTGGCGTGGGAGGCCTCCAGTTGTGCCACTTCGGCGCGACCGGACAGGTCCACCAGCACGGCGCCGGCTTCGACGTAATCGCCGTCGTTGAAGTTCACCTCGGTCACCTTCTCGGTGACCTTGGCGGTGAGGGTGACCGATTCATTGGCCTGTGCCGTTCCCAGCGCCAGGATTTCATCCTGCCACGGGCCGGGCATCACCGTCGCAACGGTGACCAAGGCCGCGGGCGCCTGTCTGGAAGCGCTGGGTGCATCCTTCTGGCTGCAGCCACTGCCGAGTCCGAGGCAGGTGAACGCGGCCAGCAATGTGGCCGAACGGAAAACATCGAAACGCATGGAGAATCCTTGAAACCGAGGCCCTGTCCCGAGAAGTCCGGTGCAGGCGAGTGGTGTCATGGTACGGCGAACGATGCGCCTCCGCATGGGAGAAAAGTCCTGATTGCCATAGGGCTTGCATCAAGCAAAGCGTCGGGATGAATCCCGACCTACAACAGCGCCGCAGCCTTGTAGGTCGGACTTCAGTCCGACACGCACCGGCCAATCGGCCGAGCACAGCCCCCGAGAAATGGGCTGCGACCGGCGTAGAATTGACCGACATCGATGTCGACCTTCACCAGCGGCCACCTTGGCACACCCGTCTCGACTTCAGGGCCATCACCATGCTCAAACCCTCATTGTTCGCGCTGTTGGCTGCGGTTCTGCTCAGTGCCTGCGTCGAAACGCGGTTCGAATCGCCGCTGGGCGACAACATCGAAACCTGTGATCCGGCGTGGAAGGGCGTGTGGCTGGACGAGGGCGACGATGGCACACGCGTCGATGGCAAACAGCACCTCACCGGCTTCAACGTGGATGAGGGGTGCGCGCTGACCTTGTTCGATCAACCCGAGGCCGATGGCCCACTCAAGTACACGCGCATACCGGTCAACTTCGTGCATGCGCATGGCAAGGACTATGTCGTGGTCACCGATGTCGCCTTGCGCGCCGTGGGCGATATTCCACCGCCTTTCGGCATTGAACCGGTGCCGGCGAAGTCCTATTACTTTGCCCGCTATCGCATCCGTGGTGATCGTCTTGAGTTGCGTGGGGTGGACAGCAAGAAGGTCGCACGGATGGTCATCGATGGCGTGCTCGATGGCACGGTGCAGAGCACGCGCAATGAGCTGCACGTGTTCGTGCGCGGTGATCGTGCGGCGATGTTGGACCTTGTGCGCCGGCACGATGTGTTCGAGAACAAACCGATCTATCAGATGCGCCGCAGCGCGCAGAGTCTGGAAGAACTGGAAGAATCGATCGAGCGTAAGGCAACGAAGCCGCAGCCGTGAAACGCTCCGCCGAGCAGATGTGAAAAGGGCCGCATGGAGCGGCCCTTTTCATCGTGAAACCGGTCGAATCAGCCCAGACGCTTGGCCAAGGCGCGGCCCAGATCACCGGGCGAACGCACCGTGGTGACACCGGCTTTTTCCAGCGCCGCGAACTTGCCTTCGGCCGTGCCCGAACCGCCCGACGCGATCGCACCGGCGTGGCCCATGCGCTTGCCCTTGGGGGCGGAGGCGCCGGCGATGAAACCGACCACGGGCTTGGTGACGTATTCGGAAATGAACTGCGCGGCTTCTTCTTCCGCACTGCCACCGATTTCGCCCACCATGATGATGCCCTGCGTGTCCGGGTCATCCTGGAACAGTTGCAGGCAGTCGATGAAGTTCATGCCCTGGATCGGATCGCCGCCGATGCCGATGCAGGTGGACTGGCCCAAGCCGACATCGGTGGTTTGCTTCACCGCTTCGTAGGTCAAGGTGCCCGAGCGCGACACGATGCCGATGCTGCCGGGCTTGTGGATGTGGCCGGGCATGATGCCGATCTTGCACTGGCCCGGAGTGATGATGCCGGGGCAGTTGGGGCCGATCAGGACGACATCGTCGTAGCCGGCCAGCACGTTCTTGACGCGCAGCATGTCCAGCACCGGAATGCCCTCGGTGATGGCCACGATCACGCGGATGCCGGCATCGGCTGCTTCGAGAATGGCGTCAGCGGCAAACGCCGGCGGCACATAGATGACCGAAGCATCGGCGCCGGTTTCTTCCACGGCCCCCTGCACGGTGTCGAACACCGGCAGGCCGATGTGCTGCTGGCCACCCTTGCCGGGCGTGACGCCGCCGACGACCTGGGTGCCGTAGTCGCGCATCTGTTCGGCGTGGAAGGTGCCCTGCTGGCCGGTGAAGCCCTGCACGATCACCTTGGTGTTCTTGTTGACCAAAACGCTCATGGTGTCGTTCCTCAGGCTGCAATCGCGGCAACGGCTTTCTTGGCGCCGTCGTTGATGTCGTCGGCGGGCTGGATGGCCAGACCCGAGTTCTTGAGCAGGTCCTTGCCCTTCTCGACATTGGTGCCTTCCAGACGCACGATCACCGGCACCTTGACGTCCACTTCCTTGACCGCCGCGATGATGCCTTCGGCGATCATGTCGCAACGCACGATGCCGCCGAAGATGTTGACGAAGATGGCCTTCACGTCCGAATCGGAGAGGATCAGCTTGAAGGCTTCGGTCACGCGCTCCTTGTTGGCACCGCCACCGACATCGAGGAAGTTGGCCGGCTCGCCGCCGTTGAGCTTGATCACGTCCATCGTCGCCATGGCGAGGCCGGCACCGTTGACCATGCACCCGATGTTGCCGTCCATGGTGACGTAGTTGAGGTCGAACTGACTGGCCTTGACCTCGGTTTCGTCTTCCTGACGGATGTCGCGCATCGCCACCAGATCCGGGTGACGGAAGCTGGCGTTGTCATCCGAGTTCACCTTGCCGTCGAGCACGGCCAGATTGCCGTCGGTGAGGATGGCCAGAGGATTGAGTTCCACCAAGGCCAGGTCCTTTTCATTGAAGAGTTTGAACAGGCCCAGCATGATCTTGCTGAGCTGGCCCACCTGCTTGGCGTTCAGGCCCATGGCAAAGCCGACCTGACGGCATTGGAAGGCTTGCAGGCCTTGCACATAGTTGACGTGCAGGGTCTGGATCTTCTCCGGGGTTTCGGCCGCGACCTGTTCGATGTCCACGCCGCCTTCACTGGAGGTGATGAAGGTGATGGTCTTGGTGGAACGATCCACCAGCAGGGACAGGTACAGCTCCTTGGCAATGTCGGTGGCCTGGGTCACCAACACCGTGTCGACCGGCAATGCAACACCGGCGGACTGATAGGTCGCCATGTTCGTGCCGAGCATGGCCTTGGCGTAGCTGCGGACCTCATCGAGCGTCTTGGCCAGCTTGACTCCGCCGGCCTTGCCGCGGCCACCGGCGTGGATCTGGGCTTTGACCACCCAGAAATTGCCGCCGATGGACTTGGCCGCGTCAACGGCTTCCTCGGCGGTACGTGCGATCTTGCCGGCGGGAACGGGGATGCCGTACTGGGCAAACAGTTCCTTGGCCTGATATTCGTGAAAGTTCATGCATCACCCTGATGTGTTGTGGGCGTTGGAATACGGCGAAGCCGCCTGACATGGCCCGCGCAGAACGCCGGGGCCAGCCGCGTATTTTGACGGACGCACCCGCCAAAGGCAAAACGCGCTAACCTGATGCGCGCTGAACAGGGGCAGCGAACAGTCGTGATTTGAGAAAAAGGGGCAGGAGATGTGGCGTTGAACCTGTTCGGTGACTTGGGCGCGGCAGACGATATCGACTCGGCAAATGGGGATGACGCGCTTCGGCGTGAGCTGTATTTCTTCACCCTTTATCGCCTGCTGGTGGCGTCATTGTTCGCCTTGCTGGCATCGGGCTCGATGCCGGATGAGTGGGTGGCGCTCAATCGTCCCGGCCTTGCGGCCTCGGTGGCCGGCATCTATCTGATCGTTGCGGTCCTGCTATTGATTTACGCGCGGCGCAGCGAGACGGCGCTGGCTGCACAGGCGATCGTGGGTGTGGTGCTGGACATCCTCGCCACGGTGTTGATGGTGCACGCGGTGCAGCACCTGCAGACCGGCGTTGCCATGACCCTGATCGTGACCTTCGGCGCGGCCGCCGTGCTGCTGCCCTTGCGCACCACGATAACGCTGGCCATCACGGCGGGTGCTTTCCTGTTGTTCGAATACACGATTTCACGCGTGGCGCCGGGCGTGGACCGGCGTTCGCTGATCGAGATTCTGGTCTGCGCCTTGGCGTACCTCGCCATGGCGAAACTCGGCGACCTCGTCGGGCGGCAGATGCGCGACTCACACGCTCTGGCGCGTCAGCGTGAGGCCGAAGTCGAAAATCTCTCACAAATCAATGAGCTGGTGATCAGGCGCATGCGCACCGGCGTGCTCGTGGTGGATGTGGCCGGCAACGTGCATCTACACAACGAAGCCGCGTGGCACCTTCTGGGGCAGCCCAGCGGCGATCCCTTGATGCTCGGCGACATCGCCCCGGAACTGGCGCAGCGTTTGTTCCAGTGGCGCATGGACGACAGCCGCAACGAAGGCAAGAACCTTCAACTGCGCGAAGACGTGCCCAGCGTGATCCCGCGCTTTGCTGGCCTTGGCACGAGCAGCGAGTTGTTCGTGATCTTCCTCGACGACACTTCGCTGGTGTCGCGCCGCGCCGAAGAATTGACCTTGACCAACCTCGGTCGGCTCTCGGCCAGCATCGCCCACGAAATTCGCAACCCGCTGGCGGCGATCAGTTATTCGGCGCAGCTTTTGGAAGAGTCACCGGACCTGCCTGACGCCGATCGGCGATTGGTCGAGATCATCCTCAACCACTGCCTGCGCATGAACGGCATCATCGAGAATGTGCTGAGCCTGTCGCGGCGGGAGCGATCCAAGCCCGAGGCCATCGACACGGTGCGTTGGGTGCAGGGTTTCGTCGATGACTTCAAGCTCAGTCACCCGAGTGACTCCAGCGAGATGCGTGCGGTCAGCCAGGGTCAGGAACTGGAGTGCGTGGTCGATCCGCAGCAGCTGGAGCAGGTCGTCAGTTGTCTGGTGCAGAACGCGATTCGGCATGGTCACCTGCCCGGACAGCCTGCACGCATCACGGTGGCGACACGTCGGGTCGGCGAGAACGGGGCGATCGTGGTGGAGGTGCTGGACCGTGGGCCGGGCATCCCGGCCAAGGTGGCGGAAAAAATCTTCGAGCCCTTCGTCACCACGCACGAACTGGGCAATGGTTTGGGTCTCTACATCGCGCGTCAGTTGTGCGAGGCCAATCAGGCGGCGCTGGAGTTCGTGCCCATGGCCGGTGGCAGCTGCTTCCGCGTCACCTTGGTGCCGGGGCGTCGTCTGGAGCGGCTGGCGGGTGCCAGACCACGATCGGCGGCGCCGGCGCGAGGATGACGCGCCTCAGCGTGGCAGTCGCTGTTTTTCCACCACGGTGAACTCGCCCTCGATGACGCGCGGATCGATTGGCCGGGTCGGCACCGGCGTCTGCCCGGCAATGCGCCGGAACAGTCGATGCAGCGCTAGCCCCGCCAAGACGACGGCGGCAATCAACAGGCCGAACACGGTAAAGAATCCCAGCAAGGCCAAGCCAACGGCACCCAACAGGATGCGCATCAATGGATGACGCGGAACGGGCATGGCGAATTGAAATGGCCGCATGGTGCTTTCCTTGTCGCATGGCAGAATGCCAGTATCGGGGTCGTATGCGACCATCACAAGTGACCTGTGTTCTGCCATGAGCTTCATGTTTCTTTCAGCTTTCGATGACCTGCCCGATGGCGGCGCCTTGGGTGTGGACCTGGATGTCGGTACCGAGGCGGTGGCCTTGATCGCCCTGCGCGCCGGGGCCGAGGTCAAGGTGTTCCACAACGTCTGTCCGCATGCCGGCCGTCGACTGGAAGTGGCACCCGGCTGCTTCATCATCGACACCGGCATGGTGGTGTGCGCCGCGCATGGCGCCTGTTTCACCATTCCGTCGGGCGATTGCATCGCCGGTCCCTGTCGTGGCGAGACGCTGCGCGAGCTGCCGAGTGAAATTCGTGGCCATGAGGTTTGGGTCGATCCGTCATGAGTGATTGGCATGGTGCACGGCACCATTTCGGGTGTGACTGCGGGCTATACTTCAATGCTTTCAGCGCCTTTGCCGCCCATGACTGTCGAACTGACCACGATCATTGATTTCATCCGCTACGGTGCCAGTCGCTTCAGCGCGGCCGGCCTGAGTTTCGGGCACAGCTATGACAACGCGCTGGATGAAGCCACCCAGTTGGTGCTGCATGCCCTGCATCTGCCGCATGACCTGTCGCCGACCTACGGTCAGGCGCGCCTGACGGCGCTGGAAAAGGAAGCCGTTCTGGGCCTGTTCGATCGTCGCATCCGCGAACGTATCCCGGCCTGCTATCTCACCGGCGAAGCCTGGTTCGCCGGCTTGTGCTTCAAGAGTGACCCGCGCGCGCTGGTGCCGCGTTCACCCATCGCCGAGCTGATCGAAAGCGGTTTCCAGCCGTGGTTGGCTGAGCGCGAGGTCCAACGTGCGCTCGACCTGTGCACGGGCTCGGGTTGCATCGCCATTGCAACGGCCGTGTACCGGCCTGATTGGCAGGTCGATGCCGTGGACCTGAGCGCGGATGCCCTGGAATTGGCGCGCAGCAACGTCGCCCGCTTCGATGTGGGCGATCGTGTTCGATTGATTCAGTCCGATTTGTTCAATGGCTTGGCCGGCGAGCGCTACGACCTCATCGTCACCAATCCGCCCTATGTCACCCACGACGAAGTGGCAGCCTTGCCCGATGAGTATCGGTTCGAGCCGGAGTTGGGGCTGCGTGCGGGCGAGGACGGTCTGGACTTGGCGCTGCGCATCCTGCGTGACGCGCCCGATCACCTCAGCGAGGACGGTCTGCTGATCTGCGAGGTGGGCGAAAGCGAACGTGCGCTGGTGAAATTACTCCCGCAGTTGCCACTGGCGTGGGTCGAGTTCAAGGTGGGGCAGATGGGCATCTTCGTGGCCGAGCGCGAGGATTTGGTGCAACACCACGAGGCCATTGCGGCCTTGGCCAATGCCCGCAGGCAGGACTAGACCGTGGCCGGCAATACCTTCGGAACCCTGTTCACGCTGACCACCTTTGGCGAGTCGCATGGTCCGGCCATCGGTTGCGTGATCGACGGATGCCCGCCGGGGTTGTCGTTGGCATCGGAAGATTTTCGCCACGATCTGGAGCGCCGCGCCACGGGCCGTTCGCGTCACACCTCGCAACGGCGCGAGGCCGACGAGGTGGAAATCCTTTCCGGCATTTACGAAGGTCGCACCACGGGCACGCCGATCGCCTTGTTGATCCGCAACACCGATCAGCGCAGTCGCGATTATTCCGACATCGCACAGCAATTTCGTCCCGCACATGCCGATTACACCTATTGGCAGAAGTACGGCATCCGCGATCCGCGTGGCGGCGGGCGCAGTTCCGCACGCGAAACCACGATGCGGGTCGCTGCCGGCGTGGTCGCCAAGAAGTGGCTGGCCGAACGCGGCATCACCGTGCGCGGCCATGTGTCGCAGATTGGCGATCTGCGTCCGCGTGCCTTTGACTGGAACGTGGTGGAAACCAACCCGTTCTTCTGGCCCGATGCCGGCATGCTCGATGAACTCGAAGCCTTCATGCACGCCTTGCGCAAATCCGGTGACTCGATCGGCGCGCGCGTGGACGTGGTGGCCGAAGGCGTGCCGCCGGGTTGGGGTGAACCGATCTACGGCAAGCTCGATGCCGAGCTGGCTTCGGCGCTGATGAGCATCAATGCGGTCAAGGGCGTGGAAATCGGCGATGGTTTTGGTGTGGCAGCGATGCGTGGCACCGACAACCGCGACGAGATCACCGCCGACGGTTTTCTGTCCAATCACGCCGGCGGCATCTTGGGCGGCATATCCAGCGGCCAGGCAATCCGTTGTTCGATGGCCCTGAAACCCACGTCCAGCATTCGCTTGCCGGGGCGCAGTCTGGATACCTCCGGTGCCGTGGTCGAAGTCGCCACCCACGGGCGCCATGATCCCTGCGTCGGCCTGCGTGCGGTCCCCATTGCCGAGGCCATGGTGGCGCTGGTGCTGGTCGATCAAGCCCTGCGCCATCGCGCTCAATGCGGTGATGTCGGACTCATTTCTCCCCGCGTTCCGGGCAGTGCTGGAACGTAAATATTTCCCTTCCAACCCAGTAAACAAGGCAAAACCGCAATGAGCTCGCAGAAGCAGTACACCGTGGCCGTGGTAGGCGCGACCGGCGCCGTTGGTGAAACCATGCTTTCCATCCTGGCCGAGCGCAAATTCCCGGTGGGCAAATTGGTGGCGCTGGCGTCGGAGCGTTCGGCGGGCAGCACGGTGGAGTTCGGTCATCGCAAGGTGACGGTGCAGGACTTGGCAACCTTCGATCCCAAGGGCGTCGACATTGCCCTGTTCTCGGCCGGCGGCTCCACCTCGAAAGAATACGCCCCCAAGTTTGCCGCCGCCGGTGCGGTGGTGATCGACAACAGCTCGGCCTTCCGTTACGACGACGATGTGCCCTTGGTGGTGTCGGAAGTGAATCCGGAGGCCGCGGCCAATCGTCCACGCGGGATCATCGCCAACCCCAATTGCTCGACCATGCAGATGCTGGTGGCGCTGGCGCCGATCCATCGCGCCGTGGGCATCGAGCGCATCAACGTGGCCACCTATCAATCCGTTTCCGGTGCCGGTCGCACGGCGATGGAAGAGTTGGGCCGGCAAACCGCCGCCATCCTCAACTTTGCCGATCCGGAACCGAAGAAGTTTCCCACCCAGATCGCCTTCAACCTCATTCCGCAGATCGACGAATTCCTCGACAACGGTTACACCAAGGAAGAGATGAAGCTGGTGTGGGAAACCCGCAAGATTTTGGGCGATGAGCACATCGTGGTGAACCCGACGGCCGTGCGCGTGCCGGTGTTCTACGGCCATTCCGAAGCCGTGCACATCGAAACCCGTGAACCGATCACGCCGGAAGCGGCGCGTGGTCTGCTGGAAGCGGCGCCGGGCGTCAAGGTCGTCGATGAGCGTCGCGCTGGCGGCTGGCCGACGCCGGTCACCCATGCCTCGGGCACCGATCCGGTGTATGTCGGTCGCATCCGAAGCGACATTTCCCATCCACGTGGTCTGAACCTGTGGGTGGTCTCGGACAACATCCGCAAGGGCGCGGCCTTGAACGCTGTACAGATCGCTGAACTATTGGTAAAAAGTGACGTGTGATCTATAGTTAGGCACGCGTTGTCAAGTCGTTTCGAGGTTCAGGGGTGGACGATGGGCGCGCAACAACGAGAACTGGCAGACATGACTGCAGGGGACTACTCCAGATGAACAAGCCTCTCCGACTTTCGATGGCACTGGCCTTGGCCTTGGCTGGGTCAGGCGCACAGGCGCTCGGGCTGGGCCAGATCGAGGTGAAGTCGGCCTTGAATCAACCCCTCGTGGCCGAGATTCCGGTGCTGGTGAGCAATCCTGGCGAAGCCGATGCCCTGCGCGTGAGCCTGGCGGCTCCCGAGGCGTTTGCGCGTGTCGGTCTGGATCGGCCGGCGCTTGCAGCGGCCAATCTCGCCTTCGAGGTCGTCAAGGACGGTGGCCGCACCTCGATTCGCATCACCACGCCCAACAGCGTGTCCGATCCCTTTCTGAGCTTCCTGCTGGAAGTCGATTGGGGCAATGGCAAGATGGTGCGCGAGTACACCGTGCTGCTCGACCCACCCTCGATGATGCCGGTCGCGAGTGCGGCACCGACCACGGTGGCTGCGATTTCCGAGCCTGAACCGGCGCAGGTCGAGCCCTTGCTGGAAACGCCACCGCCGATGGTAGAACCTGCGCCCGCACCGCCGCCTGTGGCCGAGGCTCCGGCGGTAGCCGAAGCGGCTCCAGCGCAGCCGTCTGCGGCCGAGACACTGGACAATATGGATGTGGCGGCCGCAACACCGACCAGCGCGCCAGCGCCGGTTTCCGGTAGTTACGGCCCGGTGGCCAGCGGCGAAACCCTGTGGGCCATCGCCAACGCCGCGCGTCCGGATGCATCGGTATCGATCAATCAGATGATGCTGGCGCTGTTGCGCGCCAATCCCGACGCCTTCATCGGCAACAACATCAATCGCCTCAAGAAGGGCGCCGTGTTGCGCATTCCCGGGCGTGAGGAAGCCACCACCTTGGCAGCGATCGAGGCTGCGGCCCAGGTGCGCGAGCAGATGCAAAGCTGGCAAGGCGCAGTGGCCACGACGGCACAGCCAGCGACAGGCTCGGAAACGGCCCCGCGAACCACCTCCCGTGCCGGCAGTGGTGCCGCCGACTCCCGTCTGGAGCTGACGCCACCGCGTGGCAAGGGTGAGGCGAGTGCCAGCACCTCGGGCGCCGCCGCCGATGGCAGCGGCCGCGAGCTGCGGGCCGAGTTGGCGCGCAGCAAGGAAGAAGTCAGCGCACTGTCGCAGGAAAATCAGGAACTCAAATCACGCGTGGGCGAACTTGAGGACTTGCAGTCGGAAAGCCGTCGCCTGATCGAATTGAAGGACAGCGAGTTGGCCGCCGCGCAACGCAGTCTGCGTGAAGCCAATCAACGTGCCGAGCAAGAAAAGGCCGCTGCCAGCGCGAGCGCCGCGGCTGGCGCAACGTCAGCTACCGATGTTTCATCCACGCCCGAGAGTGCGAGCCCTGTGGCCGTGGCTCCGGATCAGGCTGTGAGTGAACCTGCCGCAGCGGTCGGAGCCGATGCGGCCGTTGCCGATGCCGAGTCGAGCATCGCAACGCCGTTGGCAGAAACCGCCCCCGCCGCGACGACGACAGAGACAGCCCCGGCAGCACCCGTGGCGGATCCGGCAACGGACACCGCCGAGCAAACGGCCGCGACCGAGTCGGCGCCCGAGTCCTCGGGCTGGTTTGGTTTCAGCCCTTGGCTTGTGGGTGGTGGTGCCGCCGTGCTGTTGGGCCTCTTGGGTGTATTGGGCCTGTCGCGCCGTACCAAGTCCGACGCCAAGCGGCCGGCATCGCCGGCGCCGTTCGGGTCGGCAACACCGGCGGTGGCGAGCTTTGAGCCCAATCAGGAAGAGGGTGAGCTGATCGAAGCCATCTCGCAGCATCCTGATGATCTCCATCTGCATCTGGATCTGCTGCGTCATTACGTGGCCACCAGCGACGCCGTCGGCTTTGAAATGGCGGCCGAAGCGATGTATGCGCAGGTCCGCAACGAGCATGAGCCTGCTTGGCAGGAGG
Organism: Chiayiivirga sp.; assembly: GCA_035703435.1. Lineage (GTDB taxonomy): Bacteria > Pseudomonadota > Gammaproteobacteria > Xanthomonadales > Xanthomonadaceae > Denitratimonas. The sequence continues at coordinate 25,395 of DASSYF010000067.1, forward strand.
CACGTGAGTTGGGTCAGCACATGGCGCCCGATCATCCGCTGTTCGCGCAAAGCATTGCCGCGGCAGCAGCCCCGACAGCGGACGTTGAGGCCGCAACGCGCGTGGTGGGTGCCAAGGCCCTTGATGCGTCCGCCGTCACCGATGAATTGCCCGCCGTGACCGTTCCGGTTGAATCTTTGGAGGAGGACGCGCTTTGGGACGAGCCGGTCGCTGAGGCCGAGGCCCACGACGACTTCATCGATGACGAGGTTTTCACGTCGGCCGCGCCAGCAGCGCAGGCTCACGCGGTGGACGACGATCCCGACCTGATCGATTCCGACGCCGCCACCACCAAGCTCGAACTGGCGCGTGCCTACCTCGACATGGGCGACGCCGAAGGCGCACGTGGCATGCTCGAAGAGGTCTTGACCGAGGGCACGTCCGCCCAGCGCGATGAGGCACGACAACTGCTTGCCGACATCGGTTGAGCATTACCCCACGGGAAGGGCCGGAGGCTGAACTCTCCGGCCCTTTGCACGTCTGGAATCCGCATGCGTTTTGCCCTTGGCATCGAATACGACGGCACCGACTTCCACGGTTGGCAGCGCCTGGCCCATGCCGCCAGCGTGCAGGAAGTCGTGGAGAAGGCGCTGTCGTCGGTTGCAGGACACGCGGTGGATGTGACCTGCGCCGGGCGTACCGATGCCGGTGTGCACGCGCATTGCCAAGTCGTGCACTTCGACAGTGATGCCCTGCGCAGTGACTACGCTTGGACCATGGGCGCCAATACCCACCTGCCACCGACCGTGGCCGTACGCTGGGCACAGCCGGTGGCCGCCGACTTCAACGCGCGCTTCTCGGCCCGGTCGCGACGCTATCTCTATCGCATCCGCAATCGTCGCGCCCGTCCTGCGCTGGAGGCACGCCAATTGGGTTGGGAACGCCTGCCGCTGGATGCCGACGCGATGCACCTCGCCGCGCAGGCCCTGGTGGGTGAGCATGACTTCAACGCCTTCCGGTCGTCGCAGTGTGAAGCCCAACACGCGCGCCGCAACATGATCGAGATCGTTGTCATGCGGCATGGGGACGATGTACACATCGAAGTCGAAGCCAATGCCTTCCTGCACCACATGGTGCGCAACCTCGTGGGTAGTCTCCTGCCGATCGGTCGTGGCGAACGACCGCAAGACTGGATGGGCGAATTGCTCGCCGGCCGCGATCGCACTCGTGCCGGGCCGACCGCGCCGGCGCGTGGACTGGTATTCGTGGGGCCGCGCTATCCGGCACCTTGGGGCTTGCCCGTGGAGGTAACGCGATGAGCGTGCACACCCGCATCAAGTTCTGCGGCCTGACTCGCCCGCAGGATGTGGACCTGGCCGTATCGCTGGGCGTGGATCTGATCGGCTTGGTGTTTGCTGCGCGCAGCGCGCGGCGGGTCGATCTGACCGTCGCGCGCGGCCTGCGCCAACGCATACCCAGCGGAGTCGAGATGGTGGCCTTGATGATGGACAACCCCGCCGAGGAAGTGGCGAACATCGCCGACATTCTCCAGCCGGACGTGCTCCAGTTTCACGGACAGGAAGCCGAGGCATTCTGTGCGCGATTCGGTGTGCCGTTTTTCAAGGCCATCGCCGTGGCGGATTTGGATGCGAGCCAAGTCAGCGAACGAATCGCGACATGGCCTTCCGCACGCGCGCTGCTGTTCGATGGCCATGCGGCCGGCGAAATGGGCGGCAGTGGGCGCAGCTTCGATTGGCGCATCCTGCCGCGGGCCGGCGCCACGCCGTTCCTGCTTGCCGGTGGCCTGGATGCGGGCAACGTCGAAGATGCCATCCACGAGGCTCGGCCGTGGGGCGTGGATGTCTCCAGTGGCATCGAGTCAGCGCCTGGCATCAAGGATGCGCAACGCATGCGCGCGTTTGTGGCGGCGGCGCGACGGGCGGATGCCGCTGCGTGACTCAAGCCTGACCACGAGCGAGGTCCATCATTTGCTTGTCGGCCACAAGCTCGCCTAAAATACGCAGTTCATTCGTTTTCATGCTGTCCGCCGAGGAAACCCATGGCTCGCGTCACGATCGAAGATTGCCTTGAAGTGGTCGACAACCGGTTCGAACTGGTCGTCATGGCCTCGCGCCGAGCCCGCCAGTTGGCCAAGGGTGCGCAAAGCACGCTGGGTGAGGATGATCAGGACGACAAGCCCACCGTGCTGGCGCTGCGCGAAATCGCGATGCGCACCATCGACGAAGGCATGCTGGCCGAAGAGGACCGCATCCAGCGCGAGCGCCGTGAGCGCGAGGCGCTGGAGTGGGTGGCGGCCGAAGTCGACGACGACATCATGAAAGGCGGCGACGACCTCTGATCGTCGCCTCGGCTGCGGTCAAACCGCTCGCCGCCCGGCGCGAATGCAAGCGAACGCATTGCCGTTCGCGCCGCAGCAACGTACGCTTGGGGCATGAGCAGTCCCAGCACAGAAACGCTAGCAGACAACGCCACGGTGGAAGGCGACATTGATCCCTGCCCGGAATTGATGGAGCAACTGCTGGCGCGCGCGCGCGTTTATCTGCCGACTGAGCAGCTGGATCTTGTCCGCCGCGCCTATCGACTGGGCGCGCGCGCCCACGATGGCCAGTTTCGAAAAAGCGGCGAGCCGTACATCACCCATCCGGTGTCGGTGGCGATCTTGCTGGCAGATCTGGGCATGGATGTGGAAACCCTGTGCGCCGCGATCCTGCACGACGTGTTGGAAGACACGCCGGTCACGCACGAGGAAATCGCGGCCCAGTTCGGTGGCAGCGTGGCCGAGTTGGTGGAGGGCGTCACCAAGCTCGACAAGCTGCACTTTCGCTCGCGGCAGGAAGCCACCGCCGAGAGTTTCCGCAAGATGCTCATGGCCATGGGACGCGATCTGCGGGTGATCCTGATCAAGCTCTCCGATCGCCTGCACAACATGCGCACGATCGATTCCATGAGTGGCGAATCGCGCATCCGCATCGCACGCGAAACCCTCGATATCTATGCGCCGATCGCCCAGCGACTGGGCATGAACAAGGTCAAGGGCGAACTGCAGGACCTGGGCTTCAAGGGGCTGTATCCCAAACGCCACGACGTCATCTCGCGACACGTCCAGACCCTGCCGGCGGCGCGACGACAGGCCATGCGCCAGATCGAGACCGCACTCGCGCAGCAATTGGACAAAGAGGGCATTGCCCATCATCTGGTGTGGCGAGTGAAATCGCCCTACAGCATCTATCGCAAGATGAAGATGGAGCAGAAGACCTTCGATCAGGTGATGGATGTCCTCGGTTTCCGGGTGATCGTGGGCAGCGTGATGCAGTGCTACATGGCGCTGGGGGCGGTGCATGGCCTGTACAAGCCGGTCGACAAGCGCTTCCGCGATTTCATCGCCATTCCCAAGGCCAATGGTTACCAGTCCTTGCACACCTTGCTGTTCAGCCCCTTTGGTTCACCCATCGAGGTGCAGATACGCACCGAGGAGATGAATCAGGTGGCCGAGCGTGGCATCGCCGCGCACTGGCTCTACAAGACGCCTGATGCTGTGCCGAGCAGTTCGCAGCAACGCGCTCAGGCGTGGCTGTCGGGCTTGCTGGAAAGTCAGAAGGCCGCCGGTTCGTCGTTGGAGTTTCTCGACAACGTCAAGGTCGACCTGTTTCCGGACGAGGTGTATCTGTTCTCGCCCAAAGGCGACATCCTGTCCTTGCCGCGCAATGCCACGGCGCTGGATTTTGCCTACGCCGTGCACACCAAGGTGGGCGATCATGCGGTGGCGGCGCGGGTGGAGCGCAAGTTGGCACCTTTGCGCACCCGTCTGGTCAGCGGTCAGACCGTGGAAATCATCACCGCGCCATCGGCCACGCCCAATCCAAGCTGGCTCGATTGGGTGGTGACCAGTCGCGCACGCACGGCGATTCGACAATATCTGAAACACCTGCAACACGAAGATGCCATCGAGCTCGGGCATCGCATGCTCGATCGCGCCCTGGACTCGCTCGACAATTCATTGGATCGGGTTCCCGCCAAGGTGCTCGATCAGTATCTGGGCGAGGCGCGTCTGCGTCGTCTGGAGGACTTGTTGGCTGATATCGCCCTGGGCAATCGCATGGCCCTGCAGGTGGCCCAAGCCTTGGTGCGGGGCATCGACGGTCAAACCCATCAACCGCACGCGCCCAGCGCCGAGAAGATCCTCATCACCGGAGGCGAACGCGGCGTGCTCAATTTTCCGGACTGCTGCCTGCCGGTGCCGGGCGATGAGATCGTCGGTTACCTCTCCAGCGGCAAGGGCATCATGGTGCATCGCGCTGATTGCCCGAACGTGCCGGAATTGCGCAAGAGCCCCGAGCGCATGGTCCCCATCGGCTGGGATCGCGAGGTGCGCGGCGAGTTTCGTTCCAGCATCCGGGTCGAAGCCGAGAACAAGCCGGGCGTGCTGGCGCAGGTTGCAGCGGCCATCGCCGAGACGCAGGCCAATATCGACAACGTCGAATATCAGGAGCGCGATCTGGCTTCGGCCGTCATCGTGTTCCTGATCAACGTGCGCGATCGCAAGCACATCGCCGATGTCATGCGTCGGGTGCGGCGCTTGCCGGTCACCATCGGCGTGCAGCGCCGTTGAAACGGTGCGCGCGATACGCGCGCTGAAGGCGGGCGCGTCAGGGCTTAAACTGTCGGGCCTTACCGCAACGAGGTTTGTGCCATGTCACGACAGATCATCCACTCCGATTCCGCTCCCGCCGCCATCGGGCCTTACTCGCAGGCTGTGCGCGTGGGCAACACGGTTTACCTGTCTGGTCAGACGCCGCTCGACCCGGCCACGATGAAGCTGGTGGAAGGCGACATCACCGCGCAGGCGCATCAGGTATTCAAGAATCTGACGGCGGTGTGCGCGGCTGCGGGCGGTGACTTCAGCAAGGTCGTGCGCGTGGGCATTTACATGACCGACCTGAGCAACTTCGCCCACGTCAACGCGGTGATGAAGGAATACTTCAAGGAACCGTTTCCGGCACGTTCCACCATCGGTGTGGCGGCCTTGCCGGTGAATGCGCAGGTGGAAATCGATCTGGTGATGGTGCTGGACTGAGTCTTCGCGGCAGAACACGCAGGCGATGACGTGAGTCTCGATCCGGCGCGGCGACCCATCGCGCAATTGCGTGGCGTGGGAGCGCGCACCCAAGCCAGTCTTGTGGCACGTGGCATCCACTGCTTGCAGGATCTGTGGCTGCACCTGCCGCTCCGTTACGAGGATCGCACCCGACTGACGCCGATTCGAGACCTGCGCGCCGGTTTCAGCGCGCAGGTCGAGGGCAGGATCGAAGCGGTCGAACGCAGCTTTCGTGGGCGGCCAATGCTGCGCGTGGCCGTGGGTGATGCGTCCAACTGCAGTCTCGTGCTGCGCTTTTTTCACTTCAATGCCGCCCAAGTCCGAGCCATGAACGTGGGTGCGCGCATTCTCTGCCACGGCGAGGTGCGCGTCGGCCAACTCGGGCTGGAAATCGTGCATCCGCGCTATCGCATTCTGGATGACGCGACTCAAGTTCACCTGAGCGATCGACTCGATCCGGTGTATCCGGCCATCGAGGGCGTTGGGGCGACAAGTTTGGCGCGATTGATCGACGCCGCATTGCAGGCCTTGCCGGATGACGCGGCGCTGGACTTGATCCCGGATGGCTTATTGGGGCCGCTACCCGGCTGGTCCGAATCGGTGCGCTTCCTGCATCAACCCACCGCCGATGCCGACATCCGTGCGCTGGCCGAGCATCGCCACCCGGCGCAGCAGCGGCTGGCCTTGGAGGAACTGTTGGCGCATCAACTGAGCCTGCGCCAGCAGCGTTTGGCGGTGAAGCGTCAAGGTGCCATGGCGATCAAGCCCAACGACCGCTTGAGTCAGCGATTGCGATCGGGCCTGCCGTTCGAGCTGACGCCGGCACAACACCGCGTTCTGGCCGAGGTCAGGCACGACCTTGCCCAGCCTGCGCCGATGCTGCGTCTGGTGCAGGGCGATGTCGGTTCGGGCAAAACCATCGTGGCGGCGCTGGCGGCATTGGCGGTGATCGAATCGGGTGCGCAGGTGGCCTTGATGGCGCCGACCGAACTCCTGGCCGAACAGCACGCGCAGGCGTTCCAGAACTGGTTCTCGCCGCTGGGCATCGAGCAGGTGCACCTGAGTGGCAAGGTCAAGGGCAAGGCGCGTGAGAAGGCGCTCGCGTCCATCGCCGGTGGCGTGCCTTTGGTGGTGGGCACCCACGCTTTGCTGCAGGAACCGGTGCGCTTTTCGCGCCTGGCGCTGGTGATCGTGGACGAGCAACACCGCTTTGGCGTGCACCAGAGGCTGACCTTGCGCGACAAGGGTCTGGACGGTAGTGAAATCCCGCATCAACTGGTGATGACCGCGACCCCGATTCCACGCACCCTGGCCATGACCGCCTATGCCGACCTCGACGTGTCGGTGATCGATGAACTGCCACCGGGCCGCACCCCGGTGCAGACCGTGGTGATCAACGCCGATCGACGCAACGAAGTGATCGAACGCATCCGCGTGGCGTGTACGCAGGGGCGACAGGCGTACTGGGTATGCACCTTGATCGAGGAAGGCGAAGACCCACCGGCACCGGGCGCGCAGAAGATCGATGCACAGGCGGCGCAGACGGCTCATGCACTTCTGAGCGAACGTTTGCCGGGGACTCGCGTGGGCCTCGTGCACGGGCGCATGAAACCTGCCGAAAAGCAGGCCGCGATGGCGGCGTTCAAGGCCGGTGAGATTCAGGTGCTGGTGGCGACCACGGTGATTGAAGTGGGCGTGGATGTGCCCAATGCCAGCCTGATGCTGATCGAAAATGCCGAACGCCTGGGCCTGGCGCAGTTGCATCAGTTGCGCGGGCGGGTGGGGCGCGGCTCCCAGTCATCCAGTTGCGTCTTGATGTACAAGGCACCGCTGTCGCAGTTGGCGCGCGCACGCCTGGCGGTACTGCGTGAAACCACCGATGGCTTTCGCATCGCGGAGAAGGATCTGGAACTGCGCGGGCCGGGGGAACTGCTTGGCACGCGCCAAACCGGCTTGGCCGGCTTTCGCATTGCCGATCCGGTGCGTGATGCCGCGCTGTTGCCGAAGGTTCAACAGCTGGCCGATCAATTGCTGGCACGCGCACCCGAGCATGCGGCGGCCTTGATCGAACGTTGGATCGGCCAGGCCCTGCGTTACGCCGAGGCCTGAGGGAGTTTCAGTCCAAATCGTCCAGGGTGAAGGCGGCTCGTATCCATTCGATCTTCGTCTCTGAATGGGCATCGGACAATGCCACCACATCGAAGCGGCAGGGATGGCGCGCTTCGACCGGATTGGCCGCCAACCATGCCGAGGCGGCGCGTGCAATGCGACGCCGTTTGCTGGCCGTGACCGACTGCACCCCGCCACCAAAGTCTGCAGACTTGCGATAGCGCACTTCGACGAAGACACGCACCTCGCCTTCGCGCATGACCAGATCCAGCTCACCGAATGGATAGCTCACGTTGGCCGCGATCAAGCGCAGGCCGGCGTGCTCCAGGTGACGGCGTGCGATGGCTTCGAAGTGGTTGCCGATGTCGCGCGTGCTCATGGGCGGGTCACGCGCGGTGCGGCTGTCATCGTGGTGCGCGTTGCCAAGGCCGGTACTCAGGGCTCGCGAAATTGGATTTGATCGCCGATCAAGCCACCTTCACGCGCGGCTTGAATCCGCCCACCCTGAAAGCGTGCCCACGCCGGCGTGCGCAGCACGTTGCCGAGGCCATCGAAGCGCAGTTGGCCGGTGGCGCCGGACAGGACCGCCTGCGGGTCGTCGAGCAGTTGTCGAAAGTGGCCGAGCAGGAGGAAGGCGTCCATCCCGAACGCGAACAGCCGTGTACTGCCGCCGCGCGCCGTGTCCAGTTCCTGTGCGGCTGCGCGGGGCGGGAAGCCCGGCAGGTCATCCCGCAACAGCCAGGGCGATTCGGGGAACTCGATACCATCCAATTCCTTGTCCATGCGCACATTGCCGCTGCCGACCGTGAGCTGTGAACTCGCATACACGGGCAGGTCGTAGATGCCGGCCAGACGCAGTTGCGGGGCCAGCAGACGTGCTTGTTCGGCGCGTCCGGAAAAAAAGATCGCATCGGCATCGATGATGAGACGATTTTCCTCGGTCTGCATATCGCCCTCCTCGCGCACGACCTGTCGCGCGCCGGCTTGCTTGAGCGCGGCGGCAATGGCTTGGCCATACATCGGGCTGTCCGCCGGAAGCACCGCCGTGGCCACGACGTGGGCGTGGCGTTGTTGCAAGCGGTACGCCAAGGCGGCACTGACCCGTTTGCCATAGTCATCGCCGGCATCGATCACGATCACGCGCTTGCCGCCCTGATCGACGATGCGATTGGCGATGGCAATGCCTTCGTCCTCCGGCGCCAGGGCAAAACCCATGCTGCCCGGAGGCGGTGGCGCACCCTCGCTGCGATTGAGTGCCAGCAGGGGCACGCGGCCATCGCCATCGGCCTCGAAAATGGCCATCACCGCTTCACGTCCGAGCGGGCCGACCACGGCCTGGGCGCCATCATCGAGCGCCTGCTGCCAAGCCTGCCGTGCCGATTCCGGGGTGCTGCCGCTGGAGTAGATCCGCAGTTGCGGACGGCTGCGTGACTCCTGGAAATAGGCGGCCAGAAAACCATCGCGCACCGCGCTGGCCGCGGCCGACAGATCACCCTCCAAGGGCAGGAGCAGGGCCACGCGCTTGAAGGGGCGATAGCCATCGCTGTCGGCGGGAAAATCGTTGCCGTCGGCCAGGGCTTGGCGCGGCAGCGGGTGCGGTAGTGGCAGGCCGCGACTGCTCAGAAGGCGCGCCAGATGCGGGTACAGCACCGCCTCGGCGCTCAGTGAAGCGGCAGCGAAGGCGAGATCCGCGTCACTCATGGTGTCGAGCAGGCCGCGAATGCGCTTGCGGTTTCCGGCGCGGTCGGCCGTGGCCAACAAGGGCCCCAGCTCGGCCAGTGCCGTGGCGGCTTGCACGGGGTTGGCATTTGCTTGGGCGGCGCGTGCGCGCAGCTCCAAAAGGCGCGGGCGGAGGGAGGGCGCCACGGACGGTTCGAGTGCCGCCAGACGATCCAGCGCCTGGTCCGCGTGCTGGCGTGCCAAGTCCACCTCGGCTTGCAACAGACCGAGCCGCTGCACCGCATTTGGGCTCAAGCGGCGCGTCGAGATGTTCTGCAGAATCTCGCCAGCACGTTCCAGTTCGCCTTCCTCCCGCCAAGCCTCGGCGGCGCGCAGGTACATGAGGTCGCGCTGGCTGCGGTGTTCGGCAGCCGCTTGCATGAAACCCTGCGCGGCTTCGGCAAAGTCGCCACGCTCGAAGGCCGCTTCTGCCGCAGGGGCCGTTTCGGTAGTGGGGCGTGTCGGGATCACGTCGCAGCCCGCCAACAACAGCAAACAGGCTAGCGCCGACGCCATCAGGCGCGAGGGTGTGGACAGCATGGGAAGACTCGCCAACGGATTGCTTTGCATGATAACGGCAGCGCGGATCGAAGATGGCGGAAGCGATGGGGGGCGCCGTTACAATCGGCACGCGCCGACGACAGGTGGGCAGGACAAGGATCACATCGGATGGACGGATTCGAGCAGACGCGGGTGCTGGGCTGGAGTGAATGGGCGGGCTTGCCGAATTTGGCGTCAGGGCGTGTTCTGGCCAAGGTCGATACCGGCGCACGCAGTTGTTCGTTGCACGTGGATTCGCAAAGGCTGATCGTTCGCGATGGCATCGAGTACGTGCAGTTCGAACTGCGTACCGGCACGCCGGGGCCGACCCATGCCTGTTGCCTGCCGGTGGCGGATCGACGGGTGGTGACCAACTCCGGCGGCAAGGGCAGCGAGCGCATCTTCGTGCGCACCGTATTGAAGCTGGGGGATTGGCAACGCGAGGTCGAGGTCAACCTGGTGGATCGCCATCGCCTGCGTCATCCCATGCTCATTGGTCGAGCTGCGATTGCCGATGCCTGGCTGGTCGATCCGGCGCAGCGTTTCCTCCTCGGTCGCCATGCAGTCGGGCCATGAAGCTGGCCATTCTCTCGCGTGATCCGCGTTTGTATTCGACCCGTCGTCTGGTCGAAGCGGGCCGCGAGCGCGGACACGTCGTGCGGGTGCTGGATCCCTTGCGCTGTTACCTCAGCATTGCGCCCGGCGCATTCCAACTCCGCTACAAGGGGCGCGCATTGTCAGGGTTTGATGCCGTCATCCCACGCATCGGTGCTTCGGTCACGCGCTATGGCACGGCGGTGTTGCGGCAGTTCGAATTGATGGGGGTGCACGCCCTCAACAGTTCGGAGGCGATTGCCTGTGCGCGCGACAAACTGCGTTGCCAGCAACGCCTCGCGGCCGTCGGTCTGGGCATGCCGTTGACGGTGGTGGCGGACAATCCCGATGACACGTCCGATGTGCTGGCCATGCTGGGCGCGCCGCCCCACATCATCAAGCTCAATCAGGGCAGCCAAGGGCAGGGCGTGGTGCTGGCCGAGAGCCTGCAGGGCTCGCGCAGCGTGATCGAAGCCTTTCGTGGTCTCTACGCCGAGTTCCTCGTGCAGGAATTCGTGGCAGAAGCGCGTGGCGCCGACCTGCGTTGTCTGGTGGTCGGGGAAAACGTCGTGGCGGCCATGCTGCGCCAGGCGGGCGATGACGAATTCCGTTCCAATCTTCACCGTGGCGGCAGCGCCCGCGCCGTGATCCTGGACGAGGCCGAAGTCGCTACCGCGGTTGCGGCCACGCGGGCGGTCGGTTTGCAGGTGGCCGGTGTCGATCTCTTGCGCAGCGAACGCGGCCCGCTGGTGCTGGAAGTCAATGCATCGCCTGGCTTGGAAGGCATCGAGTCGGTATCTGGCGTGGACGTGGCGGGGCGCATCGTCGATCACGCCATGGCGGGCGCCTCGGCGTGATCGCTGTGGCCCGCGCACGGGCAATGCTCCGTCCTGCCCACCGTGTTTGCATGCATTCAGCGATTAACGAATGGCTGCAAGGTCTTTAACGTTTTCTTTCGAGCCCAAGGCCTAAGCTGCATCCTGCCTGTGGTGATCAGGCACTCCCAAGGTTCTCTGGTAAGTTGCAAATCGCGGTAATCGGGGCAGCAGTTGGCGGCCCACGTGAACCGGCGTCCCCCCGCCGATTCCCGTGGGCCGTTTTATTTGCTGGCATACTGCCGGCATCGGCTGGCCACGCGGCGTGATGCATCGTGCCGCGTCCCTGAAAGCCTCCGCACTGCCAAGAGTCCGAACCGCCCCATGCGCATACTTGTGATTGAAGACAACAGCGATATCGCCGCGAATCTGGGTGACTATCTCGAAGATCGCAATCACACCGTCGATTTTGCCGGCGACGGCATTACCGGCCTGCACCGCGCCATCGTCGATGACTTCGACGCCATCATCCTCGACTTGAACCTGCCCGGCATGGATGGATTGGAAGTCTGTCGCAAGCTGCGTCAGGAAGCGCGCAAGCAGACTCCGGTATTGATGTTGACCGCGCGTGACGAGCTGGCGCAGAAGCTGGCCGGTTTCGAGTCGGGCGCCGATGATTACCTGGTCAAGCCCTTTGCCTTGCAGGAGCTGGAGGCGCGTCTGGCGGTATTGTTGCGGCGTGGCCAAGGCAACACCTCGCGCATCCTCACGGTGTCGGACCTGGAGTACAACCTCGATACGCTCGAAGTGGCGCGCGCCGGCAAGTCGATCACGCTCAATCCGACCGCGCTCAAGATCCTGCAAACGCTGATGGAAGCCTCGCCCGCGGTGGTCACGCGGCAGGATCTGGAAACGCGCGTGTGGGGCGAAGAACTGCCCGACTCGGACAGCTTGCGCGTGCACATTCATGGCTTGCGTGCAGCGGTGGACAAGCCCTTCTCCAATCCCTTGATCCAGACCCGCCACGGCATTGGCTACCGCATCGTGGACCTTGATGGGAACCGATGAGAGCCACTCGGCGTCCGCCGATGTCGGCATTCGACAACCCAATCGCCAGCGCCTGCGGGCGCGCATCATCATCTCGTTTCTGCTGTTGGGCTTTGGCCTGACCACGCTGTTTGCAGCCTCCACCCTGGTCTTGCGTGAGCGCATCGAGAACCAGTTGGTGGTTGCGTGGCTGGATGCCGAAGCCCACACCTACCTGCAGTTCAAACGCGAGCATCCGGAACCGGATGCGGCCTATGGGCTGCAGGAACAACAGATCGAGATGTTCGCCTACCGCCCGGGCAGCCCGAACATTCCCCTGGCATGGCGCGAACTTCCCGACGGCGTGCACGACTGGCACGATACCGATGCACGCGGTCGCAACGCCAACTTCAAGCTGGCCGTGGCACGCGCCGACGACATCGTGACCTTCATCAAATACGGTTATGGTCGCCAGACACTTGGCGCGCGCCAGTTGATGGTCTTGCTGGGTGGCAGCGTGGTCGGATTTACCTTGCTGGCGTGGTTGGTCGGAGTGTGGTCCTCACGTCGAGTGATGCGGCCAGTGGCCGATCTGGCCGCGCGTGTGGATGCGTTCCGGGACGAAGCCCAGCGCGAGCGACTGGCACCGCATTTTGCGCCGGATGAAGTGGGGCAATTGGCGAGCGCCCTGGATGAGTACGCGGACCAGTTGGTCGAACGCGTGGCACGTGATCGCGAATTCAATGCCGATGTCAGCCATGAATTGCGCACGCCCTTGGCCGTGATTCTGGGGGCCACCGAATTGCTGTTGAACGCGCCCGATCTTTCGGAGAAATCGCGCCAGCGCCTGTTGCGCGTGGAGCGCGCCACCCGCCAATGCATCGACCTGACCACGGCCTTGCTGATGCTCTCGCGCAACGAGCGTGGCAGCGGCCAGACCAATGTCTTTCGTCTCGCCGAGCTGGTCGCCGAATCCAATCGCGTGCACTTGAGCAACAAGCCCGTGAACTTGCGTGTGCAGGGCCAGCAGGACATGACCGTGGATGCACCCGAGGCGGTGTTGTCGGTGGCACTCAACAACCTCATCGGCAATGCCTGCAAGTACACCCCGCAAGGCGAAGTCGTCGTCACGGTGCTGGCCGACCGGGTGGAAGTGATCGACACCGGCCCCGGCGTGGCCGATGAAGACGTGGAGCGCCTGTTCCAACGCGGCATTCGCGGTGAAACGGCACAAGGCAGCAAGGGTGCGGGCATCGGACTTGCGATCGTGCGCAGACTGTGTGGCCTCTATGGCTGGCAAGTGAGTCTGCAATCAAGAACCGATTCGCACGGCAGCGTGGCGGTCCTGCAGTTCGTGCCTATCGAATCGGCTCTTGTTTTGTAGCCATGGCGCTTGCTCCATTGCCTGCCGAGCAAGTTCGGCTGTGACGCCGGGTTCGGACAATTTGAGGACCGGATCAGTAACGGATGCAGGGCACAGGCCGCCCTGCGGCACTCGATCAAGGAGACGGAGAACCATGACCCAATCTGGATCGCGTACACCGCACGCTTGGCGTCGGGCATGGCGGCATGCGGCACGAGGCCTGCTGGGCATGATGGGGCTGTTGGCGTCCAACGCGGTGTTGGCCCAGTCCGCGCTGCGCACGCATGTGCCCGAATCGGTGCAGCAGGGCGCGCTGGTATTCGGACAGACGCTGCCGGGCAGCCAGGTCAGCTTGCACGAGCAGATTTTGCGCGTCGACCCGGATGGCCACTTCGTCTTTGGCATCGGCCGCGATGAATCGCGCAACGCCCCGCTTGCCATCCGCTTTCCCGATGGCAGCACCGAGCGCGTGGTGGTGGCGGTCAAGCGACGCGATTGGCCCGTCGAGCGCGTCAGCGGTGTGCCGCAGGCCACGGTCGATCCGCCACCGGCCATTGCTGCGCGCATCGCCCGCGAGCAGGCTGCGGTGAATGCGGCGCGTGGCCGCGATGAGGCGCGCAGCGATGTGTTTGGTGGTTTCATCTGGCCAGTGAGTGGCCGCATCAGCGGCCGCTTCGGACGCCAGCGTGTGTACAACGGCTCGCCCGGAACACCGCACTCGGGTACCGATATAGCAGCGGCGCAGGGCACGCCGATCCGTGCGCCGGCCGCAGGTCTGGTGGTCTTTGCCGATCCGGATCTGTACCTGACCGGCGGCACGGTATTGATCGATCACGGTTTCGGCGTGGGCTCCAACTTTCTCCATCTTTCCAAACTGGACGTGGCGGCGGGTGAGCGGGTCGAGCAAGGTCAGGTGATTGGCGAGGTCGGGGCCACGGGGCGCGCCACCGGGCCGCACCTGCACTGGGGCTTGACCTGGTTTCGCGTTCGGCTTGATCCGCAATTGCTCGCCTTGCCTCCAAGGTGAGCGATATAAAAGCTCCACGTGCTCACATGCCGATACTGCATGATCGAAGCGGCGAGCATCGATTGTCGCGGCCCGCCGCGCCCGTTGCCATGCGGATCTGCGGCGCCGTATGACGATCGCTGACGGCTACGCTACCCACGCCCGTCCTGTGCGTCGCCGGCTTGCACCCTCGCGCGTTGTACGCAACCCTGTGCACCCCCGATTCCCGCTGGAGTCCGCCATGCGCGTCGCCGTGTCCATGGTTCTCGTCACCGTCCTCGCCGGCTGCAATGTGTCACTGACCTCTGCGCCTGCGAGGTCGTCGACGCCTGCCACCGCGCCGACGGCGAAAGGCGTGGCCATCGAGGAGGTCGACATCGCCAGCTTGCAGTCACGGATGCAGTCGGGAGCGTTGGATAGCCAGCGCTTGACCCAAGCGTATCTCACGCGCATCGAGGCCATCGATCGCAAGGGGCCGGCGCTCAATTCGATCATCACCACCAATCCGGATGCGCTGACCGAAGCGGCTGCACTGGATGCTGAACGCCGCACCGGCAAGCTGCGCGGGCCCTTGCACGGCATTCCGGTATTGCTCAAGGACAATATCGATGCGCGTCCGATGGCAACCACGGCCGGCTCGCTGGCATTGATCGACAACATCCCGGCCAGCGATGCCTTCCTCGTAGCCCGCCTCCGTGCTGCCGGCGCGGTGATCCTCGGCAAGACCAATTTGAGTGAGTGGGCCAACTTCCGCTCCACCCGCGCCATTTCCGGCTGGAGTGGCGTCGGTGGGCAAACCCGCAATCCGTATGTGCTCGATCGCAATCCCTGCGGCTCAAGCTCCGGCACCGGCACGGCGATTGCCGCCAGCCTGGCGGCGGTCGGCGTCGGTACCGAAACCGACGGCAGCATCATTTGCCCGTCGGCCGTGGCCGGCCTGGTCGGGATCAAGCCGACCGTGGGTGCAGTCAGTCGCAGCGGCATCGTGCCGATTGCCATCAGTCAGGACACCGCCGGGCCGATGGCACGCAGCGTCGCGGACGCCGCCGCGTTGTTGAGCGTGATGGCGGTGCCGGACCCGGCCGATCCTGCGGCGGCCAAGCATCCGGGAGTCCTCGATTACAGCGTGCACCTCAAGGCCGATGGTCTGCGTGGCGCGCGCATCGGCGTCTTGCGCAAAGCCATGGGCCTGCACCCGGATGTGGATGCAGCCACGGAAGCTGCGATTGCGGCACTCAAGGCCGCGGGTGCCACCGTGGTGGATGCGGAAATCACGACGGCCGGACAATGGGATGCGGCCGAGTTGCAGGTCCTTCTTTTTGAGTTCAAGGATGGGCTGGGACGTTACCTCGCCAGCCATCAGCGACCGGTGAATACCTTCACGGATTTGATTGCGTTCAATCGTGAGCATGCCGCGCAGGAGATGCCCTGGTTTGGTCAGGAGTTGTTCGAGATGGCCGAAGGCAAAGGTCCACTCACCGAGCCGGGTTATCTAGGCGCCAAGAAGTTGGCCTTTGATCTGGCAGGCCCACAAGGCATCGATGCCACGCTCAAGGCGCAGCAACTGGATGCGTTGGTGGCACCGTCAACCGCGCCGGCATGGCCCACCGACAGGATCCTCGGCGATCACTATCTGGGCGGCGGTTATGGCGCGGCGGCAGTGGCGGGTTATCCCAGCATCACCGTGCCGATGGGCGACAGTCACGGTCTGCCTTTGGGCCTGGTGTTCATGGGTGCGGCCTGGAGCGAGGGACGCTTGATCGAACTGGCCTATGGCTTCGAGCAGGCCACCCACAAACGTCAGGCGCCGCGTTATCTTCCCACCCTGGATGTCGCCGACACCGGCGCTGCGCGTTGACGGCTGAGGCGGGGGATCAAGGCCAGATGCGACCAGCAGGAAACGCCATATGACGATCGACATTGCGCTGGTGCTGCTGATCGCGCTGGCTTCCACCGTGCTGTTCCTTTCGGAAAAGCTGCGCATGGACTTGGTGGCGATGCTGGTGCTGGCTGCGCTCGCCATCTTCGGCTTGGTCACACCGACCCAGGCCATCAGCGGCTTCAGCAATCAGGCCACGATCACCGTGGCGGCGATGTTCGTTCTGGCCGCCGGCTTGCAAGGCAGTGGATCCTTGTCGCGCATCGGCCACCTGTTGAGTCGTGGCCGCTCGCCTTGGCAATTTCTGTTGATCCTTTTCGGCGTGCTGTTTGTCGTGGGCCCCTTCGTCAACAACACCGCGATCGTGGCCGTCTTCATTCCGATCGTGATCAGCGCCTGCGCCAAGGTCAACATGCCGCGCACCAAGGCACTGATCCCGTTGTCGTTCGTGACCCAGATGACCGGTGTCTGCACCCTGATCGGCACCTCCACCAATTTGATCGTCAACGGCATGGCGCAGGAACTGGGGCACCGTGGGTTTTCGATGTTCGAGTTCCTGCCCTTGGGCGTGATCTGCCTGTTGGCCGGATGCCTGTACTTGCTGCTGTTCGGGCGTTGGCTGTTGCCGGGTGAAAGCGACAGCGAGCAACAGCTTTACGAAACCGGCCATTTCGTCACCGAACTGCGCGTCGGCGGCAATTCCACCCTGCTCGGGAAAACCGTGGAAGCGGCGCAGTTGAATCAACGCCATCAGGTCTATGTGCTGGAACTGTGGCGCGAGGGCGCACGACTGTGGTCGCCGCGTTCGGAAACCTTGCGCGAGGACGATGTCCTGCTGATTCGCGGTCAATGGCCGGCGCTGGAGAAGTTGCAGCACGAGACGCGCCTTGCTCTCAACACGTCCACACGGGCCCAAGCCGACCTGCAGCAGGACGACAAGCAGGTGATGGTCGAGGTGATGATCGCGCCCAATTCGGTCATCGCCGAGCACCGCCTTGCGGCGCTGGACTATCGCTTGCCCGACCACACCCGAATCCTTGGCGTGCAGCGGCGCGATCAGATCATCCGCGAGAAGCTGGGGGACATCGTGCTGCAGGTGGGCGACATCCTGTTGCTGATCCTGCCCGAATCCGAATCGGCCGAACTTCGCCGCAATCGCAACATCATCGTGTTGTCCAAGCGCAGCGCGCCGCGCCCCAAGGGCTGGCGCACACCGTTCGCGCTCGCGGTGATGGCCTCGGTGGTGGTGGTGTCGGCCATGGGTTGGGTGCCGATCACGATCGCGGCGATTTTGGGTGCGGTGGCGATGGTGATGGCCGGCTGCGTGGACGTGGATACGGTGTACGAATCGATCGACTGGCGGGTACTGCTGTTGATGGCCGGTCTTTTGCCATTGGGCATTGCCATGAGCAGCAGCGGTGCCGCGCGTTTCATCGTCGACAACAGCGTCGGCCTCGTCAGCCACTTCGGCCCGCATGTGGTGCTGGCGGTGTTGTACCTGATGGCCCTGCTTCTGAGCGAACTGATGAGCAATTCGGCCTCGGCCATCCTGCTCACGCCCATTGGCGTGTCCACGGCCCATGCCATCGGTGTGGATGCCACGCCCTTCCTGATTGCGGTGACCTTTTCCGCATCGACCAGCTTCCTCACCCCGATCGGCTACCAAACCAACACCATGGTGCACAGCGCCGGCGGCTACCAGTTCATGGATTTCGTCAAGGTCGGCCTGCCACTGAACCTGATCTTCTGGGTGCTCGGGGTGATCTTCATTCCGATCTTCTGGCCTTTTTGAATCTCCGCGCGCAGCCTGGGCCAAAACGCCCGCCGCAGCGGATGCACAGTGCTATCCTGAGCCGCGTGGCAGTACCGCTGCACCGATGCAGACGGCGTGTTCGCCACGTTTGCCATGTGACGATCACCATGGAATACGCCATTCGACTTGACGCTGCCGCACCCGATCTGGGCCTCATCAGCGATGCGTTGCAGGATGTCGATCCGGCCGCGATTGCCGATCTGGATCGCGACGGTCACACCCTGCGCCTGAGCACCAACATGCTCGACAGCGAATTGATCGATGCGCTTGGCCGCGCAGGTCACCCGATTCAGGTCAGGCAGATCGTTCGCCTGCCATCGGTGTGCTGCGGTAGCTGCAGCGGCTAGGCGTAGCCGCGCAGCGCGAGTACGCGACGGAAACCTCAGGCGGCCTTGTCCAGCACGGCGGGGATGGTCTGAACGCGCTCCACCTTGAATCCTTCGGCGCGCAACAATTCGACCAAGCCATCGGCGCCCAGCAGGTGCATGCTGCCGACCACCACCAAGGCGGTCTGCTTGCCGTGGACCAAGGCCACGATTTGCGGTAACCAGGCGCGATTGCGATTGCGGTTGAGCCGCTCGTACATGATCGGCGTGTTGTCGCGCATGTCCTCGTTGACGGCCTTTTCCAAGCCTTCCGCATCACCCGCACGCCACAAGGCATGGAGTTCCAGGATGCGTTTGCGCGTGTCGGCAGCCGGTTCCAGTGCTTCATCGAGCATGTGCGCCTGCTCGTCCATCGGCGAACCATCGAGTGCCGACATCTGCTCCATCGCAGTTTCCAGGCCGGCCACGATCTTGCCGTCCTTGACCGCACGCTGCATGAAGTGCTGGTCGAGGCCGAGCTTCACGTCCAGACCCGTCATCACCATCATGCCGACGCTGATGTTGAGACCCATGTACCACGGCTTGAAGGGTTCGGAGGCCGTCATCGCAGCATCGCTGCCGAGAAACTGCCGCAACTTCTTGGCGGTATCGGCTGAAATCACATCGCTCAAGCGGCGTTCGTCGGAGAATCGCGCCAGCTTCTGGACCGTCTGCACCATCGATGGATCGGCCATTTCCGCAGGGTCGATTTCGAATGCCACGCGTTCGGCCTCGGCATAGGCCGCCTCGACCGCGGGGTCGAGCGGATAGTCATCGGCTTTGAGCAAGTGAAAGCTGCCCAGAAGGTACACCGTGGCGGACTCGCCCTGTGCCTTCCACAACAGCGGTGTGGGCGGCGCAGCCTGCGCCCGAACTACCCCAAAGACCACGAGCGCGCACGCCAGCCACCATGATTTCATGCCGTTTCTCCATAGGGTGTATCGCCCGCTTCACGGTTGAAGAGCTTGTGCGGGTTCAAGATGCCAGCCGGATCCATGGCTTGGCGGATGGCGCGCATCAGCGCGATTTCGGTGTCACTGCGGGTGCACTGCAGATAGGGCTTTTTCACGAGCCCGATGCCGTGTTCGGCCGAAATGCTGCCGCCGTGACGGTGCAGCAGTTCGGCCAAAAGTTCGGTGACACGCCCGCATTCGTGTACGAAATCGGCGTTGTCCATGGTGGCGGGCTTGAGCACGTTGATGTGGAGGTTGCCATCACCGATATGCCCGAACCACACCACTTCGAACTGCGGATAGGCCTGCGCCAACAAGGTTTGTGCCTCGGCCAGAAACGCCGGCATCGCACCGATGCGCACCGCGATGTCGTTCTTGTAGGGCAGGTGTCGCGCCAGGGATTCGGTGATGCCCTCGCGCAGGCGCCACAAGGCCGCGGCTTGCGCCTCGCTTTGGGCGATGACGCCATCGCAAACCAAGCCCTGTTCGAGCAGCACTTCGAAGGCGCTCAAGGCCGCTTCTTGCTGGACTGGGCTTTCGGCATCGAACTCGGTGACGACATAGAACGGCCAGGTTTCGGCAAAGGGCGCCTGTGCGCCGTGGGAGACGACGTGTTTCAATGCGACATCGGTGAGGAATTCGAAGGCCGACAAGGACAGGCGTGCACGCAGGTGAGCGAACACCTGCATCAAGGTCTCGAAGGACGGCAGGGCCAGCAGCATCACGTTGGAAGCGGGCGGCGGATCGGTGAGCCAGAGCATGGCTTCCACCACGATGCCGAGCGTCCCTTCCGAGCCAATCATCAACTGCCGCAGGTCGTAGCCGCTGGAGTTCTTGACCAGGCCGCGATTGAGCTGCAGGACGTCGCCGCTGCCGGTGACCACGGTCAGGCCGGCGATCCAGTTGCGGGTGTTGCCGTAGCGGATCACGCGGATGCCGCCGGCATTGGTGGCGATGTTGCCGCCGATGCTGCAGGAGCCGCGCGCGGCAAAATCCACGGGGTAGATCAAGCCATGCTCACGCGCGGCGGTGTGCACTGCTTCCAGCGTCATGCCGGCCTGCACGGTAAGGATGCGATCGTGGGCATCGAAAGCCAGCACACGATTCATGCGTTCCAGACTCAGCACCAGTTCGCCACGTGCCGCCACGGCACCACCCGAGAGGCCCGTGCGTCCACCGGAAGGCACGATGGCGATGCTCCGCGCGTGCGCCCAACGCACCACGGCCTGCACCTCGTCGAGGCTCGCGGGCAAGGCGATGGCCAGTGGCGCTGGAGTCCAGCGGCGGGTCCAGTCGCGGCCGTAGTACGCCAGATCGCTGGCGTCGGTTTTGAGTACCAGCGTGGGCAAGTGGGCGGCCAAGTCGGCCAAAAGGGCGGCAGTCATGGGTATGTCGTGATAACAGGCGATGCCAGCAACGGCGATCCGGGAGGTTCATCATGCCAGCTTCCGATGGCCCATGTTGCACTGCCGCAAACGCAGCTGCAATCTGGCATAGTGCATTTCCCTTCCACGTTCCATCCAAGCCTGCGAGCCATGAAAGAAACATCGTTCCCGAAAAAGGACATCCGAATCCTCCTGCTGGAAGGCGTCAGCGCCAGTGCCGTCGAGAGCTTCAAGGCCGCCGGCTACAGCCAGATCGAATACCACAGGAAGTCGCTGCCGGAAGACGAGCTGATCCAGCGCATTGCCGAGGCGCACTTCGTCGGCCTGCGCTCGCGTACCCAGCTCACGGCCAGCGTCCTGGCCGAGGCGCGGCGCCTGACCGCGATCGGTTGCTTCTGCATCGGCACCAACCAGGTTGATCTCAAGGCCGCCAAGACCTTTGGCATTCCGGTGTTCAACGCGCCGTACTCCAACACCCGCAGCGTGGCGGAACTGGTGATTGCCGAGGCCATCCTGCTGATGCGCCGCATTCCCGAAAAGAACGCGATCTGCCACCGCCACGGCTGGGACAAATCCGCCGATGGCAGTTACGAGGTGCGTGGCAAGGTGCTGGGCATCATCGGCTATGGCCACATCGGTACCCAGGTCGGGGTGCTGGCCGAGTCGCTTGGCATGCGCGTGATCTATCACGACATCGACACCAAGCTCGCGCTGGGCAATGCGCAATCGGCGCGGGGCCTGGATGATCTGCTCGAACGCGCCGACATCGTGACCTTGCACGTGCCCGACACGGCTTCCACCCGCATGATGTTCGGAAGCGAGCAGATCGCACGCATGCGTGCCGGCGCGGTGTTGATCAATGCCTCGCGCGGCAGCGTGGTGGATGTGGATGCCCTGGCCGTGGCCCTGCGCGCAGGGCATTTGGCCGGCGCGGCGGTGGATGTGTTTCCGGCTGAGCCCAAGGCCAATGACGAGCCGTTCCAGTCACCCTTGTGTGGCATGGACAACGTGATCCTGACCCCGCACGTCGGCGGCAGCACGCAGGAAGCGCAGGAAAACATCGGGCTGGAAGTGGCGGCCAAGTTGATTCGATACAGCGACAACGGTTCCACGCTGTCGGCGGTCAACTTCCCGGAAGTCTCCTTGCCTGAGTATCCGGGCAGTCGCCGCTTCCTGCACATTCACCGCAACGTGCCGGGCGTGCTGAGTCAGATCAACGAGGTGTTCTCACGTGCCGGCGTCAACATCAGCGGTCAGTACCTGCAGACCGATCCTGCGATAGGATACGTGGTGATCGACGCCGACACCGATGCCGTCGACGCCACGCGCATGCGTAGTGAACTGGCCGCGATCGAGGGAACCTTGCGAACCCGCGTGCTGTATTGATTGAGCGGGCGCCCGATGACTCGGGCGCCTCCTGCGCGAGGCCTCAGTGCGCCAAGCGATAGCAGGGCTGATATTCGCCCGACATCTTCATCCGCTTCTGATCCACGAAGTCACGCAGCAACTGATCGAGCGCGCGCATGATCTCCGGCTCGCCGTCGATCACGAAGGGGCCGTGCTGCTCGATCGCCCGCATGCCTTCTTCCTTGACATTGCCCGCGACGATGCCGGAGAAGGCGCGCCGAAGGTTGGCTGCCAATTCGTGCGGCGGCAGGTCGCGATGGAGATGCAGCTTGAGCATGTTTTCGTGGGTGGGGTTGAACGGGTGTTGCAGTTCGGGCTGCAAGCGTAGGGACCAGTTGAAGAAGAAGGCGTCGCGGGACTCAAGCCGGTGGTTGAGTACCTGCTTGAAACCAAGTTGCATGGTGCGCGCCACCTCGCGCGGGTCGTCCACCACGATGCGATAGTGCTTGCGTACGTCTTCGCCCAGGGTCAGACACAGGAACTGGTCGATGCGCTCGAAGTAAGCCGCCGATTCGGCCGGACCGGTGAATACCAGCGGGAAGGGAATGCCGGCATTGGCGGGGTCCATGAGAATTCCCAGCAAGTACAGGATTTCTTCGGCCGTACCCACGCCGCCAGGGAACACGATGATGCCATGGCCCATGCGCACGAAGGCTTCGAGGCGCTTTTCGATGTCCGGCATGATCACCAGTTCATTGACGATCGGATTGGGCGACTCGGCCGCGATGATGCCCGGCTCGGTGATGCCGATGTAGCGGTTGCCGGTGCGACGCTGCTTGGCGTGCGCAATGGTGGCACCCTTCATCGGGCCCTTCATGGCGCCCGGCCCGCAGCCGGTGCAGATGTCCAGGCCGCGCAAGCCCAATTGATAGCCGACATCCTTGGTGTAGATGTACTCGGTGCGGCCGATCGAATGGCCGCCCCAGCACACCACGAGGTTGGGATCGGTGTGCGAACGCAGCGCACGCGCATTGCGCAGGATTTCGAACACGGCGTTGGTGATGTCCTCGGGATCATCGAGATTGAATTGGCCGTTGTTCTGGATTTCCGAGGACACGTAGGCGATGTCGCGCACCACCGCGAACAACAGTTCGGCCACGCCGGTGATGATCCGTCCATCGACAAAGGCCTCGGCCGGGGCGCTGGTCAGTTCGAGCTTGATGCCGCGATCCTGCTGCACCGCCTGGATGTCGAAATCCGGGTAACGCGCCAAGGCCGCGCGCGGGTCGTCGGTGGCCGTACCCGAGGTCAGCACGGCCAGCGCGCAACGTCGCAGGAGCTCGTGCAGGCCGCCATTGGTCGCGTCTTCCAGGCGACTGACTTCCTGACGCGAAAGGATATCCAGACCGGCGCGGGGATAGACCCGCGAATTGACCACAGGTGCACTCATCGTTATCTCGTACTTGTCGTTTCAATGGGACCGCGCAGAATGCCACAGATTCGTGGCGCACTGCCGATGCGGAAGTCGTGCAAGGCATTCAGGCCAAGAGCGAGGCGACCAGTGCCTCGTGGCGCTGGAGTTGCCGATCACGGCGCAGGCGCTGGGCACCGACGATGGCGCGCAGGTCTTCGACCGCGCGCTCGAAGTCCTGGTTGACCACGAGGTAATCGAACTCCGGAGCATGCTCGATCTCCCCGCGTGAATCGGCCAGACGGCGAATGATGGTTTCTTCCGAATCCTGCGCGCGACCACGCAGGCGGCGCTCCAGTTCGGCCCTCGATGGCGGCAGAATGAAGATGGTCACGCAGTCCGGAACTTTCGCACGGACCTGGCGCGCGCCTTGCCAGTCGATTTCCAGAAGCACGTCGCGACCCGATTCAAGGAACGGATCCACCGATTGCCGCGCCGTACCCTTGTAATCGCCGTGCACCAGCGCGTGCTCGAAGAAGTCGCCGGCGTCGATCATGGTCTGGAACTGTTCGACGCTGATGAAGTGGTAGTGCTGATGGTGGCGCTCGTTCGGGCGCGGTCCACGCGAGGTAAACGAAATCGAAAGCGAAATGTCCGGCTCGCGTGCAAGCACCGCGTTGACCAGGCTCGACTTGCCGGTACCCGATGGCGCCGCCACCACGAACAGACAGCCTCTGGGCGGCTTCATGCGCGTGCAAACCAGGTGATGCGGGGGCGAACATTCATGCGCGTGCTCCAGAATTGGGATGGCCGGCGACGGCCATGCGGGAGCGGCTCATTTTACCCCAGCCCACGGCTGATTCAGGGGCGCGAGACACGCGCCGGGCATCGATGGCTTGCGACGCCGTGGCGAGTGGCCGTGACTCAGAACACGAAGGTGGCGCGCAGGACCTTGACTTCGTCGCCAACAAACTGCACGCGACAATTGAGCGTCTGCTTGTATTCGGTCTCAAGGCCGGTATCGAGGGTGATCGGCGCGGTCAATTCGAGCGTGTCCTTGCCGGTGGCGGAGGCGCTCTTGGCCAGTGCCGCGATGTCGACGGACAGCAGTTTGCCTTGTGCGCTTTCCTTGGCTGCCACCTCGCAGGCAGCCGCCGCGCGTTCTTCGCGTGAGCTGCTGCAGGCGGTCACAAAGAGGCAGGTGCTCGCAAGGATTGCCGTCAGACGCCAAATGTTTTTCATGAGTGCTCCCTATCCGACTGTCCCGGAGTCGTTTCGGTCACGCCCAGCTAATCGTCAAGCTGAACGCTTGCTCGAAGATAGCGCAATCATTTGCGAATTTCACGCCTGATCGTAGCCTGTTGCGATTGTTGACCTGCCCGGGGTCGGGCAGGTCGCAAACCGAATCGGGGATCAGTAACGCGGCACGTTGGCATCCACATGCACCGACCAGGCATCGATGCCACCTTCGACATTGAACACGTCGCTGAAGCCGAGGGCACGGAAGGCTTCGGCTTCCGGCCGGCTGGAATTGCCGTGGTGGCACAGAAAGGCCAGTGCCGTGTTCTTGGGCAGGGCTTCCAGTCGCTTGCGCGAGGACTCGTCAAGCACTTCGTGCGCAGACGGGAAGGCGGCGATGCTGCGCGCCGCGAGCGGGCGCACGTCGATCACGGTGATGTTCTGGGCATCCAGCCGGTCGCGCAGTTCCCGCACCGAGATCGACTTCACCGCCGAGGGTGCGTTCGGATTGCGGATCGACAAGCCCGCGCCGTGCACGTTTTCCACCCAATCCACTTCGATGCCACGCGCACGCTGGGCGCTGGCGAGGTCGAAGTGCACGGACAGGCCTTGCGATTGGGCAACGATATCGCCTGCGTCGGCAGGTGCGAGGTGGAATTGGGAGTCGAAGCGCGGGCCGATGGAGAGGTGCAGCACGAGGTCATCGGCATCGGCCATGGCGGCGCGGATCTTTTCCGCCGCCAGCTCGGTGATGTGAATATCCGGCGGCGTGCGATCGGGTGCGGGCACGCCGAGCAGCTCGAACAACTCACCCGATTCCATCAAGCCGGCGATGATGTCGCTGCCGCCGATCAATTCGCCCTTCACATACAGCTGCGGAATCGTGGGCCAGTTGCCATAGGCCTTGATGCCTTCGCGGATTTCCGCATCCGCCAACACGTTGACGCCGGTGTAGCTCACGCCGAGGCTGTCCAGCACGCCGGAGGCCTTGGCGGAAAAGCCGCATTGCGGCGCGCCTGGCATGCCTTTCATGAACAGGACGACGGGATTTTGGGCGAGCAGGTTCTGGATGCGTTCGCGCAGGACGGGTTCGAGGGACATGGTGTTTCCAAAGTGAAAAGAAAAATCCGCGCGATTTTACGACCGCGCCGGTGAATGGATGTCGGATCGAGGTTCAGCCGCGCAAGGCGTGGTCCAGATCGGCACGCAGATCGGCCACATCTTCGACCCCGACCGAGAGCCGGATGAGGTTGTCGCTGATGCCCAAGGCAGCACGCTTGGCGGGCGGAATCGAGGCGTGGGTCATGATCGCCGGATGATTGACGAGGCTTTCCACCCCGCCCAGCGATTCGGCGCAGGCGAACAGCTGGGTGCGCTCCAGGGTGCGCCGCGCCGCGTCCAGTCCACCTTTGACGAACAGCGTGATCATGCCGCCGTAGCCATGCATCTGACGGGTGGCCAGATCGCGCTGTGGGTGCGAGGCCAAACCCGGATGAATCACCCGTTCCACCGACGGGTGGCTTTCCAGCCACTGCGCCAGTTCCAAGGCGTTCTCGCAGTGCGCGCGCATGCGCAGGTGCAGGGTCTTGAGGCCGCGCAGGGCGAGGAAGCTGTCGAAGGGGCCTTGCACCGCGCCGATGGAGTTCTGCAGGAATTCGAGCTTTTCCGCCAGTTCGGCATCATCGCCCACCACGGCAATGCCGCCGATGATGTCGGAATGGCCGTTGATGTACTTGGTGGCCGAATGCACCACCAGATGCGCGCCCAGTTCCAGTGGGCGCTGCAGGATCGGCGAGGCGAAGGTGTTGTCCACCGCCAAGAGGATGCCGTGCTTGCGGGCGAACTCAGCCAGACGCGCGATGTCGACGATCTTGAGCAGCGGATTGGTCGGGGTTTCGCACCAGATCATGCGCGTGTTCGGACGCACCGCCGCGGCCAGTGCGGCCATGTCGTTGAGATCGACGAAATCGATGTCCAGACCCGCCGAACGACGACGCACGCGCTCCAGCAGGCGATAGGTGCCGCCATACACATCGTCCATGCAGATCACATGGCTGCCGGCATCGAGGATTTCGAGCACGGTGGAGGTGGCGGCCAGGCCCGAGGCGAAGGCAAAGCCGCGTGAGCCGCCTTCCAGCGCTGCCACGCACCGCTCGTAGGCAAAGCGCGTGGGATTGTGGGTGCGTGAGTACTCAAAGCCTTGATGCACGCCCGGACTTTGCTGGGCATAGGTCGAGGTGGCGTAGATCGGCGTCATCACCGCGCCGGTGGTGGGGTCGGGTGCTTGACCGGCGTGGATCGCGCGTGTGCCAAGGCCCAGCGTAAGTGAATCACTCATGCCCATGTCTCAATGAGATCGATGCCGCCATGATAGCCCGGTGATGCTTACTGCACCCGCCGACGCAGGTAGTTGAGCAGGTCGATGCGGGTGATGAGGCCGAGAAACTGCTCACCATCCATCACGATCGCCACATGCCCACGATCGAACACCGGCAACAGCGATTGCACGGGAGCGGTGACGGAAATCTTTTCGAGCTTGTCCACCATCGCGGTCGAGACTGGATCGCGGAAGCGTTCCTCGTGGTCATACACATGCAGCAGCAAGTCCGATTCATCGAGGATGCCGACGATGCGATCACCCTCCATCACCGGCAACTGGCTCACGTCATAAAGTTTGAGGCGCTGATACGCCACGGTCAGAAGATCCTTGGGGCCCACCACCACGGTGTCGCGCTGGCTGTAGGGCCGCACGATCAAGTCACGCAGATCGCCGTGCTGGGGACGCTCGATGAAACCGTTGTCGGCCATCCAGTAGTCGTTGTACATCTTCGACAGGTACTTGTTGCCGGTATCGGGCACCAGTACCACCACGCGCTTGGGCGTGGTTTGTTCTGCGCAATAGCGCAAGGCCGCAGCCAAGAGGGTGCCGGCGGTGGAGCCGCCCAACACGCCTTCCTTGGCCAAGAGTTCGCGCGCGGTGAGAAAGCTTTCCTTGTCGGAGATGGCGTAGGCCTTCTTCACCCGCGAAAAGTCGGAAATGGGCGGCAGGAAATCCTCGCCGATGCCTTCCACCATCCAACTACCCGACTTCTCGTTGAGCACGCCTTCGTTGATGTATTGCGCCAGGATCGAGCCGACCGGATCAGCGAGGACGAACTCGGTCGCCGGCGATTGCTGCGCAAAATACTTCGACAGTCCGGTCATGGTGCCCGAGGAGCCGCAGCCGAACACCAGCGCATCGACGTGGCCCTCCATTTGTTCGAGGATTTCCGGGCCGGTGGTTTCGATGTGGGCACGCGGATTGTCGGGGTTGCCGAACTGGTTGATGAAATGCGCGCCCGGCGTTTCGCGCGCGATGCGGGCGGCCAGATCCTGGTAGTAATCCGGATGGCCCTTGGCCACGTCCGAGCGGGTCAACACCACTTCCGCGCCCATGGCCTTGAGGTTGAAGATCTTCTCGCGGCTCATCTTGTCGGGCACCACGAGAATCAGGCGATAGCCCTTGGCCTGCGCGACCAGTGCCAGCCCGATGCCGGTGTTGCCGGCCGTGCCTTCGACCAAGGTATCGCCAGGCTTGATGTCGCCGCGCGCCTCGGCGGCTTCGATCATCGAACGCCCGATGCGATCCTTGATCGAGCCACCCGGGTTGGTGTTTTCCAGCTTGAGGAAAATCTCGCAGCCGTGGGTTTCCAGCCGGCGCACGCGCAGCATCGGAGTGTGGCCAATCAGATCAAGAATGCTGTCGTGGACGGTCATGGCAGGGATCGCAATAGCAAGGTGTCGCCATGATAGCGACACGCCATCGGATCACGCTGTATGCGCGTCGGTCCGATGCCGTTACCAGCGCGGCTGCGACTCGAACCAGGACTTTGCGCCCTTGAGATGGAATTGGCGTTGGCCACGTTCCAGTTCGAGGCCCATGCCGAGAATGCCCCAGCGCGCATACAACTGGCCGGACGGCGGGCCCGCGCAGAGGCGCAGGCGTCCGAGCACATCAAAGCGTGCATTCCTGGCCGCAAGGTCCTCGATCACCATGCAGTCGCCCTCCCGCCGCAGCTGCGCACCGGCCGTGGCTTCACCGGCATCGACCACACGCCTGAGCCAAGCCGGAAGCTGTTTCTTGCGCGCATAAATCGACAACAGCGGCGCGACATCGCGCAGCTTCACATCGGCCAGCGCAGACACGTCCATCGGTTGCTCAAGACTCATGCGGCCATCGCGTACGTGGGCCGTCGCCCACCAGTCGTCCACGCGCTCGCCAGCCGGTTCGAGGATCGCGGCCTTGCGGATGACAAGCCGTGTGCCGGGCATGCGAAACACCTTGTCGGTGAGCTGGCCCGCTTCCAGATGCGCATCCAAGGTGACGTCGCCTCGCATCACCATCTCGCCCATGCCGATGTTGGCGGCTTGGGCCGACAAGCTGAAGCGCCCGCCGTTGCGGGCGCGGCCAACATCCAACTGCATGTCGGCGCTGACATGCCCGCTGCCGGCCAGAAGTCGCACGCCCTGGGACGGCAGGTAGCGGTTGAATCGACGCAGGTCCGGCAGGCGCGCATTCTGGAAGCGCAGGTGTGCGCGCATGCTTTCGCGAAGTTGTTGGAGGTTTCCATCGGCGACAAGATCCAGCGTCAGTGAGCGTCCGGTTCCGAGAGCCTGATCGGGCGCGGCGAGCGGGCTGATGGCGAACTGGTCGAGCGTGACCCGAGCCTGTGCGCCGGACACACCCGAGGCGTTGCTCGCCAGCGTTGCCAGTGCGTGCGCTTGGCCACGGAATCGATGCGACCACGCATCGAGCGTGAACTCGGCGTCATCCACGCTCAGCTCGGTTCCCTCGGCCAGTTGCCCGCTCTTGACGCTGACGCGTCCTTCAACCGCACCGCGCCCATCCAGATGGATGCCATGCAGGCGATCCAGCAAGGGCTGCACGAAATCCAGCGAGGTGAAGCGTGCATCCAGATCGATCTCACCGTTGATGCGCGGCAAAAGCGCGGACCACGGCGGCAAAGGCAGGCGGCGATCGCTCAGTTGCATGCGTGCTTCGAGGCGCTGCACCAGATCCGGTATCGGCGGCAGGTCCAGTTCAAGACCGATGGCTTGTGGCAGGGCTGTGAGCGCGATGTGCGCGTCGCCCTGAGTCGCGACGCCAGCGTGTCCCTGGGCATCCAGTGGCACGGTGAGTGAAATCTCGCTGCCATCAGCCAGCGCGCCGTGGTCGATGGCCAGCCGCGCGTCGAGGTGCCCCGCGCCGGGCCGCAACGCAAGCTTGGGCTTGAAGTGTTCGTCCACGCGCAGATCGAAACCAGGTCCGCGCGCATCGAGTTTCAGGTTCAGCGTGAGCACGTCCAGAATCGCCAAGCCGCGATGTTCACGTCGAAGGTGTGGATCGATTCGCGCTGCAAGGCTGAGCGTGCCCGCGTCGATCCAGGCGCGATCGCCGTGGCTGATTTGCGCCTTGTCCAGTTCGAGCGTGGAAGGACGCAGTTCAAAACGCCCGCCACGCAATTGTTGCAACCAGCTCCCGCGGGCGCGGGCATTCCCTTCGATCAGGGTGTCACCCAACTGCAGGCGCAGTGGCGAATCCACACGCACGTCCTCGAAGGCAAGTCGCATGGCGTCTTCGCGTGGTGGCGGTGAGGCCAGTTCCGATTCGGCGCGTTGCACCCAGATTTGCGGTGCGACGCCGCTCAGGCGGAGGATGCGCAGTTCCTTGTGCAGCAGCGGCAACAACGCGATGCGGCCGGTGATGCGTGGTGACTGGATGGCCCAGGACTGGCGGCG
>DASSYF010000021.1:0-67984 GCA_035703435.1 Chiayiivirga sp.
TCGGGCAGGCCCTGCACGATCGAGCCGTCGATCTTGAGATAGTCGGCATCGAGCTGGCGCAGGTAATCGAAGGTGGAAAAACCGGTGCCGAAATCATCGATGGCGATATGGCAGCCGAGCAGGCGCAGGCGTTTGAGCAGGGCGCGCACACCCACGATGTCATCGAGCGTGCCTGATTCGGTGACCTCGAAGATCAACGAGGTCGGATCGACGTTGTAACGCACCAGGCAGTCGGTGACGAAGTCCGGCAAGGTGCTGTCGCTCAGGCTCTCGGCGGACAGATTGATCGATAGCGCCACCGGACGATGCGATCCGCGCACTTCCTGCAGGCTGCGGATCGAGCGCTCGATCACCCAGTGGTCGATGTAGCCCATCAGGCCGAAACGTTCGGCAGCGGGCAGAAACAGGCGTGGCAGGATCAGTTCGCCTTCCTCGCCACGCAGGCGCAGCAGGGCTTCGAAGATCATGCGCTCATCCGGATTGCGCATGAACTGGCGTTGCCACAGCTCGGCGGCGGGCTGGCTGCCGGTTTCGTTCTCGATGCCGTTCAAGGGCACGATGGGCTGGAACAGCAGTTCGAAGCGGTCCTGCACCAAGGCTTCTTGCAGACGCGTGGACCAGCCCAGCTCCTCGCTCATGGTGGCCAGCGCATCCTGCTCAGCGTTGTACACATGGCTGCGTGCACGGCCGGCATTCTTCGATTGATAGCAGGCCAGATCAGCCTGGGCCATGGCCACTTCCGGCGAAGGCGTGGAGCGGTCAATTGCCGTGGCACCAA
Organism: Chiayiivirga sp.; assembly: GCA_035703435.1. GTDB lineage: Bacteria > Pseudomonadota > Gammaproteobacteria > Xanthomonadales > Xanthomonadaceae > Denitratimonas. The sequence continues at coordinate 779 of DASSYF010000021.1, forward strand.
TCGAAAGGGTGATGCGATAGGACTTGCCGGCGTGGCGGAAGGGCGTATTGCTGACCGCGGTGCGGATGCCTTCGGCCAGGCCGGCGATGCCGTCGGGTGGCACGTTGCGCAGCAGTACCGCGTATTCATCGCCACCCATGCGTGCCACTTGATCACCGGGACGCAGTTGGCTCTTGATGCGTCGGCTGACTTCGATCAGGAGCTGATCGCCCGCACTGTGGCCGGCGGTGTCGTTGATGTACTTGAATCGGTCCAGATCGACGAACAGCAGCGCGCCTTGTTCGTTGGCGTGGCGCAGGCGCTGCAATTCCAGATCGAGCTCGCGCTCGAACCAGGCGCGGTTGTGGAGTTGGGTCAGGCTGTCGTGCTCGGCCTGCCAGCGCAATTGTTCTTCCAGCTTGCGCTGTGCCGAGACATCGCGGAAGGCCACCACCGAACCACGACGCATGCCATCGACGTGCAGCGGGTAGACCGTGCATTCCACCGGAATCGGCAGGCGCGCGGCGGTCCAGAAGATCGACTGGAAGGCGGGCAGTGCCTCGCCCATGAGATAGGCCTGAGTGAGTTGGCCGGGCTTGTCCGGATTCCATTCGCCACTGGCGCCGGGATGGATGACTTCGCCAGCAGCGCGACCAATCAGGTCGCGAGCATCTTGATGGCCGAGGATACCAACCGCGGCTGGATTGACGAACTGGATGGTGCCATCGGCCTCGACCCCGAACACGCCGTCGCCCACGGCCGCCAGAATGCCTTCCAGGCGGCGACGTTCGGTATCGATCACCTTGCGATCGTGCACGGTGCGCGCCATGGAACCCAAGCGTGCGACGAACAAATCCTTGGCTTCGCTCTTGAACAGGCATTCGGCGGCACCCGATGCGAGCGACTCGACGATGACTTCATCCGAATAGGTGCCGGTGATGATGGCCGAGAGGATGTTTCGGGTTTGCGGATGTTCGCGCAGCGCGGCGATCAATGCCGTGCCGTTCTTGCCCGGCATGTAGTAGTCCACGATCGCCAGGTCGAAGCTGCGAGACAACGCCAGCTTGAGTGCGGCGTCCACGCCGTCGGCGGTTTCGACTTCATAGCCGTGGGCCTGAATCAGACGTTTGAAACCGGCGCGAACCGTGGGTGAATCGTCTACCAGCAGAACACGTTGGGCACTTTTGGGTCGTGCCAAGGAGGGGGCGGCGAGAATTTGCTGGGTGCCGGTATGTTCGATCTGGTGTGCAACCTGGGTGTACTCGCTCCACATCAGCAGCGAGGTGCGTGGGCGCGACATCCGCCAATGCGCGATCGCCTCGGTGCTCTCGTCGGAAAAAATCACTACCGGCACGTGCAGCAGGTGTTCAGCATGCAGCAGTTCGCGCAGTTTCTGGTCGGAATCGCTGACCGCCTCAGGCCATCCCACGACGACCGCTTCGATCTGGATGCCGCGTGCGCCCATGTTTTCGAGCAGGTCACAGCAGGCTTCGACACTGGTCGGAGTGATGACGTCCCAGCCGCGCTGGCTGAGCAGGGCGCAGACTGCCCGTCGCCGTGTAGGCGAGTCCTCGGTTACCAGTACTGATCTCATCCCATGTGTCTCCGGAACGCCCCTGCTGATGGCAACGGAATAGCCTCCGTTGGCCTGCCAGCCCCACCTTCGCGTCAGAACAACTGCTTGAGTATGCCCCATCCAGCCAGGTAGATACCTGCAACAGTTCCCAAATTGGTGAGGAAAAAGTTCAAGAATACGCGCACGACTCGATTTCGCCACCAGCCTTTGACATGGCTGACATCGTCACGCAGGCGGGAAAAATCCTCGACTTTGGGTTGGCGCAGACTGGCTTCGACCCAGGCGCTGACCATGCCGGAGGACAGCGCTGGATGAAATGGCGTGAGTGGCGAGGCCACGAAGGCGCCCAGCAGGCTCAAGGGATGCCCGCCGGCGGCCAGACAACCCAGGGCACCCCCGATGCCGGTCATCAGTACCCAGCGCAGCACCAGATCCGTGCCAATGTCTGCGCCTTGATAAAAGCCCCAGGCAAAGCCGCCCAACACGAACATCGTGAGCGCAATGCCAATCCACGTGCCCCAGGGTTTGGGCGGGGGAATCTGGTTCAGTTCGAGGATTTCAGTCCTCGGGTCACGCGCGTCCTCGGCGAGATAACGCGCCAGACCGGCGAGGTGGCCGGCGCCGACCACGGCCAGCACGCGACTGCCGGCCGACGCCGATTTTCCACGCAGACTGGCGGCCATGAAGCGGTCGCGTTCGTCGATCAGGCTGCGGAACAAGGTTTCATCGCGCTGGGCAAATTCGTGGAAGCTGCTTTCGAGAATGTCGCCCTGCTTCAGGCGCTCGATTTCCTGTTCATCGACCTCGTCCTTCACCACCAGACTGGCCGCGAGGCCGCTCATCATGGTCAACTTGCGCCAGAAGCCGAGTGCGGCGTGCGTGCGCCGCAAGGTCGTGCCGATGTCGCGGTCGATGCACCACAGCGGCACGTGGCGTTGGCCGGCGGCATCAATTGCTGCGCGCATTTCGGCCCCGGGTTCGATGCCCAATTGCTCGGCCAGACGGCGTTGATAGGCCGACAGCGCCAGATTCGCCGCGACCATGCCGATCTTGCCATCGCGGATGACCTTGAAGATGTCCCAGCGTGCGAAGTCATCGGGTTTTGTCATGGCCTGATGACGGGTGGCACACAGCTCCACGGCCACGACATCGAATGCGCGCTGCGCCACGAGCGCTTCCACCGCGTCGACACTGGCGCGCGACACATGCGCTGTGCCCAGCAGGGTGTAGTGCACGCCGTCGCGCGCGACTTCGAGGATCGGCTGACCCGCGAGGGCGTCATCGAGCGGCTCGGCTGCGCTGGCCGCGGTTTCGGCGGCGAGGGACTCGGTCATGGCCATGCCTCAATCGCGGTAGCGGCGCAGAAGATCGCCGTACGCGTCGATGCGGCGATCACGCAGGAACGGCCAGATGCGACGCACGTGTTCGCTGCGGCCAAGGTCGATGTCGCAGCGCAACAGGGTGGCCTCGGTGCCGGCCTGCGCCAGAAACTCGCCCTGCGGCCCCAACGCATGGCTGTGGCCCCAGAAGTCGATGCCGGACGCGCCCAGCGGCGAGGTTTCGTGTCCGACGCGATTGCAGGACAAGACCGGCAAGCCGTTGGCCACGGCGTGACCACGATGGCTCAGGAGCCAGGCATCACGTTGGCGGGCTTTCTCGTCGGGCGCGTCGTCCGGATCCCAGCCGATGGCGGTGGGATAGAGCAGCAATTCAGCGCCGGCCAAGGCCATCAGGCGCGCGGCTTCCGGATACCACTGATCCCAGCACACCAGCACGCCGAGACGGCCGACCGAGGTGTCGATCGGCTCGAAACCCAGATCGCCCGGGGTGAAATAGAACTTCTCGTAGAAGCCCGGATCATCGGGGATGTGCATCTTGCGGTAGCGACCCACCAACCGTCCGTCGGCTTCCAGCACCACGGCGGTGTTGTGGTAGAGGCCGGGTGCGCGACGCTCGAACAGCGAGCCCACGATCACCACGCCGAAACGTTTGGCCAGCGCACCCAATCGTTCAGTGCTGGGGCCGGGAATGGCCTCCGCGTGATCGAACTCCTCGACCGATTCGTGCTGGCAGAAGTACGGTCCGTTGTGCAGCTCCTGCAACAGGATCAGGTGCGCGCCATCCTTCGCAGCGGCAGCGACCTGTGCTTCGATCAGGGCCAGATTGGCTTCGCTGTCACCTTGATGGGCCGCTTGCAGCAGCGCGACCGGCAGGCGGCGGGACTCAGACATCGAACACGGCTCCCTTGGGAATCTGCATGGTGACACAGTGCAGGCTGCCGTTCTGCCAGATCAAGGCGCGACACGGCACCGGCACGATTTCACGACCCGGAAACGCCTGTGACAGCACCGCGGCGGCTGCCGCATCGGCCTCATCACCGTAGGCAGGCATCAATACCGCGCCATTGACGATGAGGAAGTTGGCGTAGGACGCCGCCAGTCGACGACCACCATCGAGGATGGGCTTGGGCCAGGGCAGAGGATGTAAACGATACGGCTCGCCAGCCGCTGTACGCAGGGCGGCAAGTTCCGTCGCCATCGCGGCGAGTTCGCCATGATGCGAATCGTCCACGTCGTCGCAGGCTTGATACACGATGGCGTTGTCCGGAGCAAAGCGCGCGAGCGTGTCGATATGGGCATCGGTGTCATCGCCTTCCAGATAGCCGTGTTCCAGCCACAGCACACGGTCCTGATGCAGGGCGCGGCTCAAGGTCGTTGTCACCATCTCACGTGCCGATTCGCCGTGGCGCTCGGCCAGACATCGCCAGGTGCTCAGGAGGGTGCCGCGACCATCGGTTTCGATGGCGCCACCTTCCAATGCAAAATCGATGCGCTGCACCGCATCGGCGCGCAGCACGTCGCGTTCGGCCAGACCGGCGATCAAGGCATCGTCAGCCGCGGCCTCGAACTTGCCGCCCCAGCCGGTGAAACGAAAGTCGAGGAAGCGCGCCGTGCCCAACATGTCGAGCAGGGAGATCGGGCCGGAATCGCGTAGCCAAGTGTCGTTGTACGGAATTTCGATCAAGTGCAGCTTGAACACATCCACATGGGCCGCGGCCAGCATGTGCCGTGCACGCTCGGCGACCGAGGCATCGGCCACGCACAGCAGTACCTTCTGGAAACGGGTGATGGCGGCGATCAGGGCAACATAGGTGTGCTCGACCTCGGCCAAGCGTTCGGCCCAGTCGGTGCCGGCATGAGGCCAAGCCAAAATGACGGCGTCCTGTGGTTCCCATTCGGCCGGAAAGCGCCAGTTCGGCATTGAAAACTCCAAAGAAAAGGCCACGAGCGCAGAACGATCGTGGCCGTCTGGTGTGGTGGATCAATCAGGCCTGCTTCACGCAGTGAGCGCAGAACGCAAGTCGGTTCGCCGATTCGTAGCGCAGGGATTTTACTGAATCGGCTTGGGACCGATCTCGCCGGGTGTGGCTTTCCGCGCTACGACATCCACCACATGGTTGCTCTCGAAGTACACCACGAAGTTCGGATACACCCAGCGGCTGATGACCGGCCACTGTGGTTGCTGGCCGCCGCGCGGTTCCAGCTTCTGCTCGGGTTCGCCATATTGCGCCTGCACTTGATTCATCAGAACGCCGCGCTTGGGGCCGTCCAGCGACTGGCTGGCAGCGGCACGGTCGACCAGCAGCACGTCGCCTTGCTGGGCGAGAACGGAAGCGGCCGGCAAGACCATGGCAAGGGCGAGTGAAACGGCGAGGCAACGATTCATCGGCGGCTCCTGAAACATCACGGTGAGGTCACATTGCGTGACATTATGCCACTGCTGGGTGCCGTGGGGTGTTCGGCACAAGTAGCCATGCACCACGCTCGATTCTGTGTATCCGGCTCAAATGCAAAGGGCCGCGTTGGCGGCCCTTTGTAGACGTATCGCGGCGACGATCAACGTTGACGCGCCTTGAAACGCGGGTTGCTCTTGCAGATCACGAAGACCTTGCCACGGCGACGGACCACTTTGCAGTCGCGGTGCCGGGACTTGGCCGACTTCAGCGAAGACAGCACTTTCATGGCAGAAATCCTATGGATTGGGAACAAAGATCGGCAAGTATACAAAGCATCGTGGTGCAGTGCAATGCACGCGGCGTCAAGCATGCGCTTCTCCATGGCAGGCGACCCGTGTCAGCCGTTCCTCAGCCAGCAGGCGCAAGGATGCGAAGCGTGATGCTGTGGTAGTGGCCTTGGGCGTCGATCGCGAGCAACTGCTTTGGGCCAGGCGATGCCAGGCGCAAGGTCACGATGCCATCGCCGTGGCTGGTGCCAATCGTGTGTCCGTCGAGCAGCCAGGTGACTTCACCTTGGGCGCCCAAGGCTCTTGCATTGACGGCAGGCGGATTGACGCGATTGGGCGGACTGCGCAGCACGGCGCCATCGATCAGGCCTTCGATGTGCAGTGTCGGCGTCGGCTCCATGGCGAGATGGCAGTCCGAGGCCAGAGCCGGCAGACGCGAGGCGCGACGTTCGGCGATCGAGAGCCAGGGCTGAATCCGCGTGGGCCACGGTACCACGCTGGCCAATTCTTCGTCGTGCGCCAGACCGCACGTTCCGGCCAGGCGCTGTTGGCTGTTGTGGTCACGTCGGTACACGATGGGTGAGGGCGCGGCATCGTCCGCCCAGCCGTGCGTGGCGGGTGCGGTGCCGTCGAGGATCCAGGCCTCGAATCGGCGTTGGCAGTGTTCAGGTGGCGTATCGCGTTCGCGTTGCCCCAGTGGCCAGCAGATCATGTCCTGCGTCACCGTGTCGGGCATCGGCTGCGGTGTGCTGCGCAGGTTTCTCGGCAATAGATCGTGCAACGCAAACAACAAGGGCAAGGCGGTGATGGCGCCATATTGACCGGGCAGGGGCGTGCCATCGGGTCGGCCGATCCACACGCCGATCGTGGCGCCGGGTGCCGCACCGATCGCCCATGCGTCACGGAAGCCGTAGCTGGTGCCGGTTTTCCAGGCCAGGCCTGCGCGACGGCTGGCGTCGATACGTTCATCCAGTGCGCCCGCGCGTCCCGTGTCGGCGAGGATCTGCTGCACGATCCAACTGGCTCCGGCGGACATCAGGCGGCGTTCGTCCATGCGTTCACGCTTCACCAGATGGGCTGGTGCGGCCAGGCCGCTGCGATGCAGGGCGGCGTAGGCGCTCACCAGGTCGTCCAGTCGCGCTTCGGTGCCGCCCAGAATCATGGCGAGGTTGGGTTGACTGCCGTGTGGCAGGCGCAAGGGCGCGCCGGCGTGGGCCAGGTGTGCTGCGAAGGGTGCCGGGCCGAGTGCGTCGAGCAGGGCCACGGCCGGTACATTCAGAGACTGCTGCAGCGCTTCTCGTGCGCTGACCGGTCCGCGGAAGCGTTGATCGAAATTGCCTGGGCGATAGCCGTCGAAGTCCTGCGGGGCATCGCTCATGAGGCTTTCGGAATGGATCAAGCCTGCATCCAGCGCCATGCCGTAGAGAAAGGGCTTGAGGGTGGAGCCGGGTGAACGCCAGGCCTGTGCCATGTCGATATGGCCGAAGCTTTCCTCATCGCCAAAACGCGCGGCGCCGACGTAGGCGCGCACTTCCATGCTGCGGGTGTCTGCGATGATCACGGCCGCCGAGGTGCGCGGCGGCAGGCGTTCAACCCAGTCCGCGACGCGCGCTTCCACCCGGGTTTGAAGGTCGGCATCCAGCGTGGTCTGGATGCGACGGGCCCCTGGCCACTCGCGCCGCACGCGCTCGGCCGCCAGTGCAGCATGCAGCGGCACTTGCAATTGCCGTGCGACGACATTCTCGCGTCGTGCTTCGTCCAGTACCGAGCTGGACCAGAGCGATTGCGACGCCATGCGTGCCAGTACCTTGTCGCGGGCTTTGCGTGCGCGTTCGGGCCAGCGATCCGGGCGGAGTCGACTGGGTGCTTGCGGCAACACCGCGAGCAAGGCGGCCTCGGCATGTGATAGATCGCGTGCGGGCTTTCCAAGGTAGGCAAAACTGGCTGCCTGCACGCCCTCGACCGTGCCGCCGAAGGGTGCGTAGTTGAGATAGAGGGTGAGGATCTGGTCTTTGTCCAGGTGCCATTCCAGTTGCAACGCCCGTGCGATCTGCCACAGCTTGCCGAGAGCCGTGTGCGGGATCGGCTCGATCAGCCGTGCCACTTGCATGGTCAGGGTCGAACCGCCCGACACGATCTCGCGATGCCATGCGGCTTGCAGGATGGCGCGTGTCAGTGCCAGGGGATTCAGGCCACGATGCCAGCGGAACCACTGATCTTCGTAGCCGAGCAGTGCTTCCAGATAGAGTGGTGAAACATCATCGGGCGTCACGGGGTAGCGCCAAACCCCCTCGGCATCGGCAAAGGCACGCAGCGGCGTACCGTCACGGGCCAGCACCACGGTGGCCGCACCGTGTTCCAGCCTCGGCATGGGCAAGGGAAAAAGCCGGTCCAGACCCCAGGCCACGATCACGGGAGTCACGAGAACAAGCAGTAAGCGCCAGCGCAGTTTCATCGTGGCAAAGGGTGCCACGGGAGCCTGGCCCGCGTGTGGCATTTCTCGGGCCAGTCGAACAGGTATCTGAACAGCGCTGTCCATCGATGATCAGGGTGGCTTGGCACCCGTGGGTACCTGCGTTAGCGTGCCAAGCATCCCTCTCACAAGGTGCGTGTGATGAATATCCCAACTCGAATCGGCATGGTTGCGGCGTTGGCGCTGACCTTGGCCGCGTGCGCTGGGCCTGCCACCAAACCCGATGCCAACACCGTGGCGCGTGAGTGTTTCAGCGCCGACCGGGTGAGTGGCTTCACGCCCATCGATGACACTACGGTGCGCTTGCAGGTCGGGCCACGGGATGTGTACGAGCTCAAGCTCATGCACTTTTGTCCGGATGTGAATTGGAGTCTGAGAATCGGACTGCGCACCGTGGGGGGATCGTCTTTCATCTGCGCCAAGGATGCCAAGGCGGTGGACATCGTGGTGCTGGATCAACCGGTGTCGGCTGGGTTTGACCGCTGCCGCGTGAACACCCTCCGCAAAATCTCCGACGCCGAGCTCGATGCCGAGCAGCAAGCGCGGGACAAGGCCAAGGCCGAGCGCAAAGCGGCGCGTTCCAAGGGCTAATGATCGGGCCCCTGTTTGGTAGCCATGGAGCTTGCTTCAATGCCTGCCGAGCAAGCTCGGCAGCTACGTCAGGTTCGGATCATTCGATGGCCGAATCAATAATCCCGCGGATTTTGCTGCCGGCCGTACCATCGATGGGTTCTGGTTCTTTTGCCTTGGCGGTTGGGTGATGTTCCAATAGCAGGCCCACTGCCTGCCTTGGAGTCGTCGTGTCCGTTTTTGCGCGTGTCGCCCTTGCCCCTTCCGATCCCATCCTTGGTGTGACCGACGCCTGGCGCGCCGATCCGCGCCCGACCAAGGTCAATCTGGGTGTTGGCGTCTATTACGACGAGCAAGGGCGGCTGACACTGCTGGAAGCGGTCAAACGCGCCGAGGATGTGCTGGTCGCCAAGCACCACACCCGGGGTTACATTCCGATCGACGGTCGCCCGGACTACACCCGCGCCACCCAGAACCTGATTTTTGGGAAGGACTCGAGCCTGTTGGCGGAAAACCGCGTGGTGACTGCGCAAACCTTGGGCGGAACCGGCGCATTGCGTACCGGCGCCGATTTCCTGCACTCCGTGTTGCCCGACGCGACCGTCGCCATCAGCGGACCGAGCTGGCCCAATCACCAGGTCCTGTTCGCCGCCGCCGGCTTCTCGATCATGGAGTACCCGTACTACGACCCGAGCAGCCATGGCGTGGACTTTGCCGCGATGACGGATGCCTTGGCTGCGTTGCAGGCACGTACCGTGGTGATCGTGCACGCCTGTTGCCACAACCCGACGGGTGCCGACCTGAGTCCCGATCAATGGCGCGAGCTGGCCGTTTTGCTGCGCGAACGCGAGCTGATTCCCTTCGTCGACATGGCCTATCAGGGTTTTGATCGCGGCATCAGTGAAGATGCGATCGGCATCCAGATCCTGCTCGACGCCGGCATTGGCACCGTGGTGATCGCCAACTCCTATTCCAAGTCCTTTGGCCTGTACGGCGAACGTGTCGGCGCGCTTTCGATCGTGTGCGCCGATGCCGACGAGGCCGCTCGGGTGCGCTCGCAAGTGAAGCAGACCATCCGGGCCACGTATTCCAACCCACCCACGCATGGTGCGGCGATGGTGGCCACGGTGCTGGAAAGTCCGGAGCTGAGTCAGCTTTGGGCGTCGGAGCTGGCCACGATGCGCGAGCGCATCAAGACCGTGAGACAGGGCCTGGTGGATCGCCTGGCGGCCAAGGGTCGCCCGGATTTTGCTTTCGTCGCGCAACAAGCAGGCATGTTCTCCTATTCGGGTTTGAACAAGGCGCAAGTGGCGCGACTGCGGGATGAGTTTGCGATCTATGCGGTTGATTCCGGGCGCATATGTGTGGCCGCGCTCAACCAAGCCAATCTCGATCACGTGGCCGATGCCATCATTCAGGTGGCGACGTGAGTGCCGAACCGCGCGCCGAGTCCATTCCCATCCTGACCATCGACGGGCCATCTGGTTCGGGCAAGGGCACGATCAGTCGCGCCGTGGCGCAGCGGCTGGGGTGGCATTATCTGGATTCGGGCGCGCTGTATCGCGCCATCGGCGTGGCGGCCGGTTGGGCCGATGCCGATGTGTCCGACCATGCTGCCTTGATGCGACTGGCTTTTGGTACCCGCATCGAGTTCCAGACCCACGGCGAGGGCGAGCCACGAGTGATCGTCGACGGCATCGACGCCACCGATGAGTTGCGTACCGAAACCGCCGGTGCGGCGGCGTCTGCAATTGCTGCGATCCCCGAGGTACGTGCTGCCTTGTTCGAGAAACAGCGCGCATTCTTGCAACTACCGGGCTTGGTGGCGGATGGGCGCGACATGGGCACGGTGATCTTCCCCGAGGCAGGTTACAAAGTCTTCCTGACTGCCAGCGCCGTTGAACGTGCCGAGAGGCGCTATAAGCAGTTGAAGGATAAAGGCCTTGAGGTTAGAATGGCCGACTTGCTGCGCGAGATTCAGGCGCGCGATGCGCGGGATGCTCAACGCGCGGTGGCACCGCTCAAGCCGGCACCGGATGCGATCACGATGGATACCACGGCGGTTCCCATCGATACGGTCGTCAATCGGGTACTGGCACTGCTTCCGGTTCAATCCAGCCCATGACGGCTGCTTGAACCCGTGGCGGGGCGCACGCCAGCTCGCAGGCCGCGGATCACGCACAGCAAAAAAGGCCCCGGACATGTATGCCGGGAAATCCCCCAGACCAGGTGGATCACTGCGGTGATCCGTGTGTTCAACCGAGTAAACAACCCATGACAGAATCATTTGCAGAACTGTTCGAGCAGAGTGAAAAGATCTCCAAGCTCAAGCGCGACGCCATCGTAATTGGCGTGGTGGTGGATGTACGCAACGACGTGGTGGTGATCAACGCCGGACTCAAGTCCGAAGGCATCGTCCCGATCGAACAGTTCCGTAACGACGCGGGCGAAATCGACGTCGGTATCGGCGACGAAGTGAAGGTCGCGCTCGAATCGCTCGAAAACGGCTTTGGCGAGACCGTGCTCTCGCGTGAAAAGGCCAAGCGTTCCATGGTGTGGGACGAGCTGGAAGAAGCCATGCAGGCCGACGAGGTCGTCACCGGCCGCATCAGCGGCAAGGTCAAGGGCGGCTTCACCGTCGACATCAAGGAAGTGCGTGCGTTCCTGCCTGGTTCGCTGGTGGATGTGCGCCCGGTGCGCGATCCCGGCTACCTGGAAGGCAAGGAACTGGACTTCAAGATCATCAAGCTCGATCGCAAGCGCAACAACGTGGTGGTTTCGCGTCGCGCCGTGGTCGAAGGCGAGTTCTCGGAAGAGCGCGAGCAGTTGCTCGAGCGCCTGCAGGAAGGCGTCATCGTCAAGGGTGTGGTCAAGAACCTCACCGACTACGGCGCGTTCGTGGACCTGGGCGGCATCGACGGCCTGCTGCACATCACCGACATGGCCTGGAAGCGCGTGCGCCATCCGTCCGAAGTGGTCGAAGTCGGCCAGGAGCTGGACGTGCGCGTGCTCAAGTTCGACCGCGAGCGCAACCGCGTGTCGCTCGGCCTCAAGCAGTTGGGCGAGGATCCGTGGGACAACATCGCCCGTCGTTACCCGACCGGCGCGCGCTTGTTCGGCAAGGTGTCCAACGTCACCGACTATGGCTGCTTCGTCGAGATCGAGCCGGGCGTGGAAGGCTTGGTGCACGTTTCGGAAATGGACTGGACCAACAAGAACGTCAACCCGTCCAAGGTGGTGCAGGTGGGTGATGAGTGCGAAGTGATGGTGCTGGACGTGGATGAAGAGCGTCGCCGCATCTCGCTGGGCATCAAGCAGACCCGTTCCAATCCTTGGGAAGCCTTTGCCGCCATGTTCAAGAAGGGCGACAAGGTGTCCGGCCAGATCAAGTCGATCACCGATTTCGGTATCTTCGTGGGCCTGGACGGTGGTATCGATGGCCTGGTGCACCTGTCCGACATCTCCTGGAATGCCACTGGCGAAGAGCTGGTGCGTCAGTTCAAGAAGGGCGACACGGTCGAGGCGGTGGTGCTGGCGGTCGATTCCGAGCGCGAGCGCATCTCCCTCGGCGTCAAGCAGTTGGAGCAGGACCCCTTCGGTCAGTACATGGCCGCCAATCCCAAGGGCACGGTCGTGACCGGTACGGTCAAGGAAGTGGACGCCAAGGGTGCGGTGATCGAACTGCAGGAAGGTATCGAAGGCTATGTGCGCGCCAACGACATCGCCAAGGAGCGGGTCGAGGACGCCACCCAGCACCTCAAGGTGGGCGACAAGGTCGAGGCCAAATACATCGGTCTGGATCGCAAGAACCGTACCCTGCAGCTCTCCATCCGCGCCAAGGACGACGCCGAACTGGCCGAAACCCTGGCCGAGTACCAGAGCGCCAGCGGTGGCACCACCAAGCTGGGCGCGCTGTTGCGCGAGCAGCTGGACAGCGGCAAGTCCGAGTAAGTGTTGTATCCGAGCCGAGCCGGCGGTTTCGTCGGCTCGGTTCACCGTTTGCATCGATGAGGGGAAACTCGATGACCAAGTCTGAACTGATCGAAGCCTTGGCGGCGCGGCAGGCGCATCTGCGAACCGACGACGTGGATATGGCGGTCAAGACCCTGCTGCAGCAGATGAGTGCCACCATGGCCGAAGGCGAGCGTATCGAGATCCGTGGCTTCGGCAGTTTTTCCCTGCACTATCGCCCGGCTCGCATTGGGCGCAACCCCAAGACGGGTGAGGCCGTGGCCTTGACCGGCAAGCACGTGCCGCATTTCAAGCCCGGCAAGGAATTGCGCGACCAGGTGCAATCGGTGGTACCGCGCCCCGGCCAGTCTCGATCGGCCGACTGAGCCCTTCGTATTTCGCACCGGCGCGACCGGTGAGCTGACAGGCACGACGCGCCATGCGTCCGGATTCCCATCGGTGCGCTGTCTCCAACATCATGCGAACACGAGTGCGTGCGCCATTTGGGCTAAGCTTGCAGCCTTGGCGAACGCGGATCCGCAGGCATTTCGATGCGATTGATGGCTTTCATTGTGGCGGTGGTGTTTCTGGTGTCGGGCATCCTCTTTGGTGCGCTCAACGCCGGTGAAGTCGTGCTCGACTTCTACCGCTTCCAATTCACCCTGCCCTTGGGCGTGGCCCTGCTCGGGTTCGCGGTGTTGGGCGCTGCGGCGGCCGGCGCTTTGTTGTGGATCACGGTGATCTGGCCGCAACGACGGCGTATCGCGCGGCTGGCGCGCCGTGATGTGACACCTGCTACACCACCCGAACCGACCCCCAGTGCCTTTCCCGGCGCGCCCTGACCATGGCCTTGCCGTCACTCTGGTGGCTGCTGATCCTGTTGCCGCTGGCCTCGCTGTCGGGTTGGTATGTGGGCCGGCAAGCGAGTGAGCGACGCAGCGGCCAGCGCGTCAGCCGGCTGTCATCGAGCTATTTTCGTGGCCTGAACTTCCTCTTGAACGAGCAGCCGGACAAGGCCATCGAGGTCTTCCTTCAAATCGCGGAAGTCGACAAGGACACGGTTGAAACGCACTTCGCCTTGGGCAGCCTGTTTCGTCGGCGCGGCGAGGTCGATCGTGCCATTCGTATCCACCAGAATCTGGTCGAGCGCCCACATCTGAGCGAGGAGCAGCGGCTGCAAGCCGTGCTGGAGCTGGGCGAGGACTTCATGCGGGCCGGCCTGCTGGATCGTGCCGAGGCTTTGTTCTCCGATCTTGGCAAGATTCATGGCCCAGCGCCCAAGGCCCTGCATCACCTGATCTGGATCTATCAACAGGAACGCGACTGGGTCAAGGCCATCGATCATGCGCGCCGTTACGAGGCGGCCACCGGCGAACCCATGGGCAAACTGTTGTCCCAGTTCCATTGCGAGTTGGCCGAACAGGCGCGGGCTGCGGGCGATCTGGTCGGCGTGAGCCAGCACCTGCGCGATGCCTACGAAGCCGAATCGCACAGCGTGCGCGCCGGCATCATCGAAGGGCGCATGGCCATGTCGGGAGGTGATGAGAAGGAAGCGGTTCGTGCGTTCGAGCGCGTGGCGCGACACGATGTCGATGCCTTGCCGGAAGTGCTCACGCCACTGCTGCACTGTTACCAACAGCTGGGGGATCGGCCGCGTGCGCGTGCGTTTCTGGCCGAAATGAGTGAACGTTATCCCGGCGTGGCGCCGATGCTGGCGCTGGCGCGCTTGATCGAGCAGGACGAGGGCGTGGTGGCGGCCGGAGAATTCCTGATTCGACAATTGCAGCGCAGACCATCGGCACGCGGCCAGAATGCCCTGATTGATCTGGCGCTCAAGGCGCCCGAGCTGGCAGCCGTTGAAACCCTCGGCCGCGTTCGCGAGATCAGTGGGCGCTTGGTCGCCAGCGCCACTGCCTATCGTTGCGGACACTGCGGCTTTGGTGCCAAGGCGCACCATTGGCAGTGTCCGAGCTGCAAGCGTTGGGGCACGGTCAAACCGGTGCACGACGCGTTCGGGGAATAAACCGTGGCCATGCCGTCGAGCGGCTCATGGGCGATGTGGTTCGTGCTGCTCACCGTATTGAGCGCGGTGCTGACGCGGCTGGCCCTGGGCTATGCGCGTAGCCGACGACTCCTGGATCAGCCTGGCCAGCGTCGCAGTCATGTGGTGCCGACGCCACGCGGCGGCGGCATCGCGATCGTGGCGACCGTTGTCGTCAGCGTGCCATTCCTGGCCTGGAAGGCGACTTCGTTGGCGTGGATTGTTGTCCTCGCTTTGCTTGCCGTGGCGGGCATCGGTTGGCTGGATGACCATCGACCGCAGCCGGTGATCCGGCGCTTGCTGATACACACCCTTGCGGCGCTGGCTTTGGCGTTGGCTCTGCCTGCACCTGGCATGCTCTCGCCAGCGCTGGCTTGGCTGTTCATCGCGGTGTGCGTGGTGTTTCTGGTCGCGTGCATCAATGCCTGGAATTTCATGGATGGCAGCCATGGGCTTCTTGCCAGCCAGTGCCTGTGGTTGGGCGTGGTTCTGGGGGTCTGGGCACTCCTGTCGCACGCATCCGTTTCGTCGTGGACCGGCTTGGCCTGGGTGAGCGCTGCGGCGTGCCTGGGTTTTCTGCCGTTCAACTTTCCGCGCGCGGCGATCTTTCTGGGTGATGTCGGCAGTGGTGCCTTGGGCTTGCTCGGTGGGCTCCTGCTGTGGATGGCTTGGGTGACCGAACCGGCACAGGGGTGGGCGCTGGTCCTTCTGCCATCGGCCCTGTTGGTGGATGCCAGTCTGACCCTGGCCTCGCGCATCGTGTCAGGACGGCGTTGGTATACTGCCCACCGCGAACATCTGTACCAATGGTTGATTCGCAGCGGTCGCAGCCATGCCCAGGTCGCCATGCTGTACATGGCATGGAACCTTGGGGTGGTGGTGCCAGCTCTGGCTGCCATGCAGGTCTGGCCAGCACGCGCTGCGAGTGTGGCCGTGGCCGTGTTGTGGCTGGCCTGTGGCCTGTGGTGGTTTGGCAAGCGCGCGATCCTCACGCATCGTCGCGCGCGCGGTCGGGGAATCGATCCGGCGCGTGGGCAGGGACGAAATTGATGACCTACAAGTCGCTGATTGGCAGCATCCATCCACGCTTGGCCGTGGTGACGCACGATCTGCTCATGGTGTGGCTGGCGTGGTATCTGGCCAATGTGCTGCGCTACGCCTTCGTACCTGATGCGCCGCCCGTCGCCCTGTTTGCGGATGAGTTGCCGGTGGTGCTGGGTACGCAGGCACTGGTGCTGTGGTGGACCGGCCTGTATCGCGGGCTGTGGCGCTTTGCCAGCATGCCCGACATCTGGAACATCGTGCGAGCGGCGACCTTGGGTTCGCTCACCATTGCCTCGGCCGTGTTCCTGCTCAATCGATTGGATGGCATCCCGCGCGCGGTGTTGTTCATCTACCCGATGTTGTTGATCCTGTTTCTGGCCAGCCCACGCCTGTTGTATCGGCGCTGGAAGGATGGTCGCTACGGCGCGGCCTCGCGCCTGCCGGTGCGGCGTGTGCTGGTGCTGGGCGGCGGCAGTGCCGGGGAAGCATTGATCCGCGAGTTGCGTCGCGAGAACCTGCTGCGTCCGGTCGGCATCCTCGATGACAACCGCAAGCTGCGCGGTGCGCGAATTCAGGGCGTGCCGGTGTTGGGCACCTTGGACAAATTGGTCGAGGTGGCACGGGAAGTAGCTGCCGAAATGCTCCTGATCGCCATGCCCTCGATCAACAACCAGCAGATGCAGCGCGTGGTGGCCTTGTGCGAATCGACTGAACTACCTTTTCGCACGGTGCCGCGCCTGCGCGATGTGATCGAGGGACGCTCCGCCTTCAACCAACTCAAGGAAGTGGCCATCGATGACCTTCTGGGTCGCGATCCAGTCACGCTCGATTGGACCGCGATCCGCACCGGTTTGGCCGGACGTCGTGTGCTGGTGTCCGGTGGTGGCGGGTCGATCGGCTCGGAACTGTGCCGACAAGTGGCGCGTCTCGGGATCGAATCCTTGTGCGTGATCGATGCCTGCGAGTTCAACCTCTATCGCATCGAACGCGAGTTGCGTGGCGAGTTTCCCGACCTGATCCTGGATGTGATTCTTGGCGACTGCGGCGATGCGGCGGTGTGCGAACACGCCATGGCGCGCTGCCGACCGCAGGCGGTATTCCATGCGGCCGCCTACAAGCACGTACCGATGTTGCAGGAGCAAGTGCGTGAGGCGGTACGCAACAACGTCCTGGCGACGCGCACCGTGGCCTTGGCGGCGATCCAGCACGGCGTCGAGAGTTTCGTGCTCATCTCCAGCGACAAGGCCGTCAATCCCACCAATGTCATGGGCGCGAGCAAACGCGTGGCCGAAATGGTGTGTCAGGCCATGGCACGCGAGAGCCACGTGCGCTTCATCACCGTGCGATTCGGCAACGTGCTCGACTCGGCCGGCAGCGTGGTGCCGCTGTTCCGCGAACAGATCCGCGAAGGTGGGCCGGTCACGGTCACGCATCCGGAAGTCACGCGCTACTTCATGACCATTCCGGAAGCCTGCCAACTCATCCTGCAGGCGGCGGCCCTGGGCGATGGAGGCGAAATATTTGCGCTGGACATGGGCGAGCCGGTGCGCATCGCCTATCTGGCCGAGCAGATGATTCGCCTTGCCGGCAAGCAGCCCGAGCGTGACATCGCCATCGTTTACACCGGTTTGCGGCCGGGCGAAAAATTGTTCGAAGAACTGTTCCACCCGCAGGAAAACTACCATCCCACCGCGCACGCCAAGATCATGCTGGCCCAGCCGCGTGAGTTGCCTCAGGTGGTGCTCGACAGCGTGCTGAACGAGGCCCGGCAGGCCGTATTGCGTTTTGATCAGGAGGCACTGGAAGCAATGCTGTGCCAACTCGTTCCCGAATACACGCGAGAGCCTGACTCGTCGCGCGTGGTATCCATCCATCGCAAGGCAGTGAGCCGATGAGCGCAGCACGTCAGAACTATCGCCGTGTCCGCAAGGCCGTTTTTCCGGTTGCCGGCCAGGGCACGCGCTTCTTGCCAGCCACCAAAACCGTGCCGAAGGAAATGCTGCCGGTGGTGGACCGGCCCTTGATCCAATACGCCGTCGATGAAGCCATCGCCGCCGGTTGCGACACCCTGATCTTCGTCACCAACCGCTACAAACACGCGGTCGCGGACTATTTCGACAAGGCTTACGAGTTGGAACACCGACTCGAACACGCGGGCAAAACCGATTTGCTGGAACTGGTGCGCAATGTCCTGCCCGATCACGTGCGTGCGGTGTTCGTGACGCAAAGCGAAGCCCGTGGCCTTGGTCATGCGGTGCTGTGCGCGCAGCCGGTGGTGGGTGATGAACCCTTTGCGGTGTTGCTGCCCGATGACCTGATCTTTTCGCGTGGTCCCGGGGCCTTGGCGCAGATGTTCGAACTGGCTGCAGACAATGAAGCCGGCGTGGTGGCGGTGCAGGATGTGCCGCGTGAACAGACGCGCAGCTATGGCATCGTCGCCACCGGGCCTTGGGGTGCGCGCGACGATCGGATTCAAGCCATCATCGAGAAGCCCGCACCGGACGTGGCTCCGAGTACGCTGGCGGTGGTCGGGCGCTACGTGCTGCCACCACGCATCTTCGCCCTGCTCGACGGACTCGCGCCGGGCAGCGGTGGCGAAATCCAATTGACCGATGGCATTGCCGCCTTGCTGGCCGAACAGCCGATGTTGGCACACCGATTCGCAGGCCGACGCTTCGACTGCGGCAGTCGCATTGGTCTGGTTGAAGCCACCATCCAGTTCGCGCTCGAACACGATGATCTGGCCGATGAGGCGCGTGCTTACATGCGGGCGGCTTTGGCTCAAGGCGACTGAGATCGTGATGCAGCCGCGCGGCGATCACGATTGGATGCGCGTGGCACAGGTCGAAGCCGAGCGCGTGCGACGCGAAGATGATGAGGTTCCGATTGCAGCCTTGGTGGTGGATGCGAATGGTCGCTTGCTGGCTACCGGCAGCAATCGAACGATTGTCGATTGCGATCCCACGGCGCATGCGGAAGTCGTGGCCTTGCGTGCCGCCGGCAACGTTCTCGGGAACTATCGGCTTGAAGGCTGCACCGTTTTCGTGACGCTCGAACCGTGCGCGATGTGTGCGATGGCAATGGTGCATGCACGCATCGCGCGCTTGGTGTACGGCGCAGCCAATCCCAAGGCCGGCGCCTGCGGCAGCGTGTTCGACCTGCTGCGCGATCCACGCCACAATCATCGGGTGATCGTCGATGGTGGCGTACTGGCCGAAGAATGCGGCGCGCAGTTGAGCGCGTATTTTCGTGCCAAGCGTGACCATCGTCGGGGCTGAGTCGTCACCCCTTATCATCACCCACCCTGTTGACGGTGACTGCCATGACTACCCATTGCCGCGATGAGCATCTGATCTGGATCGATCTGGAAATGACCGGTCTGGATCCGGACACCGATCAGATCATCGAGATCGCCAGCCTCATCACCGACAGCCAGCTCAATGTCCTGGCCGAAGGCCCGGAGCTTGCCATTGCTCATCCCTTGGCACGACTGGAAGCCATGGACGACTGGAATCGCAGGACCCATCGCGGCAGTGGCCTGTGGGATCGGGTGTTGGCCTCGACGGTGGATACGGCCGAAGCCGAGCGGCGCACGCTGGCATTCGTGTCAGCCTGGGTGCCGGCCGGGAAGTCGCCGATCTGCGGCAATTCCATCTGCCAGGATCGACGCTTTCTGGCACGAGGTATGCCCACACTGGAACGCTATTTCCACTACCGCAATCTGGATGTTTCCACCGTCAAGGAATTGGCACGGCGTTGGGCACCCGACATCGCTGCCGGACTGATCAAGGCGGGCACGCACACCGCCTTGTCGGATATTCGCGAGTCGGTGGCCGAACTCGCCCATTACCGCCGCTTCATGGGTGCACTGGCGGGTCTCCCGCCGCAATCATAGCTCGGGTTTCAAGCCGATCGATGCCGCCAAAAACGTCGGGATGAATCCCGACCCGCGAACAGCTCGTTACGAGATCCCTTTTCCGTTCCGAAAATGCCCACGGGTCATGAACCTGCCCCCCATTCGTCATGGCGAGGCCCGAAGGGCCGTGGCCATCCAGGAATTCGGAGCCAAAACGCTGGATCGCTTCGCTACGCTTGCGATGACGAATCAACAACTTATTGTATGGGTTCATGGAGAGCTAGGGCTATCTGCAGTGCCCACGCCTGCCTGCGATACCAGCATGTCAATGCAATCGACCGGGCAGGCCGGCACGCACAGGCCACAGCCGGTGCAGACATCGCTCATCACGGTATGCATCAATTTGGAAGCCCCGATGATGGCATCGACGGGGCACGCATCGATGCACTTGGTGCAGCCGATGCAGGCGTCTTCGTGGATGAAGGCGACTTCCGGTGGCGTTTCGTGCCCATGCGCTGGATCGAGCGGGACCACGGCTTGATCAAGCAGCGTCGCCAGTTTTTCGATGACGCGTGCGCCGCCGGGTGCACAACGATTGATCGTGGCCTCACCGCGTGCGATGGCTTCGGCATAGGGCCGACAGCCGGGGAAACCGCACTGTCCGCACTGGGTTTGTGGCAGGAGGGCGTCAATCTGGTCGGCCAGTGATTCGGTATTGCCCGAGCCGGCATCGACTTTCGCGGCGAGCAGCCAAGTACGCCAGGCCCATGCCATCAGCAGCACTGACAGCAACAACAGCGCCGCCGTCACCATGGCAGGCTGCCCGCCATGGCCAACACGATGACACCGGTGGCAAGCAGCCGTGTCGGCAGCGGCCGCATCCACGCGGGCACGTCGGCATCATCCAATCGTTGCGCCAATGCGCTGAAGGCCGGCAATCCAATGGCCAAGGCGAGGGCTACCAGAAGGCCGCTCTGCAAGCTGGATCGCGCATCGTGCGCGAAGGTCATCGTGGCGAGCATGGGCAGGAGGCTGCACGGCAGCAGCCACCGGATCGCCATGGGTGTCAGCGAGCCGTGTGCCCGTCGCAACACGAGGACTTGGACGAGCAGCGCCGGGATGATGCCGATGAGGGCTGCGACGCGGTGATCGATCGCTGGATGCGCGAGGTGGCTCAGGGCCGCAAGGACGGCCGCCAGCAGCACGCCGCCGATGAGCCAGCGCGCCAGGCTTCGCGGCGTGGCGGCAATCCGTCGCACCGCGATGCTGCGCGCCAAGCCCTGTTCACCGATCAGGAGGCTCAGCCCGAGCGCCCCTGCAACCCATATGGCCACGCCCGCGCTCACGGCCTTATTTCACCTGCGCTCCCGCCACGGCGCCGGCGTCGGCATCCAACAGGAAGAGATCATCGCCGCCGGTGCCGGCGGACAGGATCATGCCCTCGCTCACACCAAAGCGCATCTTGCGCGGCGCAAGATTGGCAATGAAGACGACGCGGCGGCCCACGAGCTTTTCCGGTTCGGGGTAGGCGGCGCGAATGCCGGAAAAAATCTGGCGCGTGCCCAGTTCACCAGCATCCAGTTCAAAGCGCAAAAGCTTGTCCGAGCCGTCGACGAACTCGCAAACCGTGACCAGACCGATGCGCAGGTCGAGTTTGGCGAAATCGTCGATACCGACGACGGGAGTCGGGAGTGGGGAATCGGGAATCGGAGTCACCGCCTTGACATGGTTTGCCGTGGCGGTGGGTTGCAGGGATTCGGTGCTGGCTTCGACCATGGTTTCGACCTGTTTGGGGTCGACGCGGGTCAACAAGGGCTGGTACGGTGCGATGGTGTGAGCCAGCAGCGGCGTGGCGAGTGCGTCGAAGTTGGCCAATGGTGCGCGCAAAAGCGCTTCCGCACCGGCGGCGGTGGCCGGCAGGATGGGCTTGAGGAAGCCGGCGATCAGGCGGAACAGGTTGATCGCAAGGCTGCACACCGCATGCAATTCGGCATCACGTGATGCGTCCTTGGCCATCGCCCAGGGCGCCATCTGTGCGATCCACTCGTTGGCCGCGTCGGCTTCGGCCATGCAGCGATTGAGCACGGCAATGAGGTTGTCGCGGGCGTAAGCGCCGTTCTCACCCAGGCACGCATCGGACAGGCGTTGCCAAGCATCGGCGTAGCGTGCCTGGAGCTCGGCGGGCAACTGCACCGCCAATTTGCCGTCGAAACGCTTTTCGATGAAGCCCGCACAACGGCTGGCGATGTTGACGAACTTGCCGACCAGATCGGAATTGACCCGCTGCACGAAGTCGCCGAGGTTGAGATCGACATCGTCCACACCGCCGCCGGTCTTGGCGGCGAAGTAGTAGCGCAGGTATTCCGGGTTGAGTCCGGCGTCCAGATAGGTGCGGGCCATGATGAAGGTGCCCCGCGACTTGCTCATCTTGGCGCCGTTGACGGTGAGGTAGCCGTTGACGTGCAGCCGCGAAGGCGTCACGAAACCCGATCCCGTCAGCATCGCCGGCCAGAACAGGCCGTGGAAGTTGATGATGTCCTTGCCGATGAAGTGGTGCATTTCCGCACCATCGGCGGGCGCGAGCAGGCGCTCGAATTGCGCCTCATCCAAACCTTGGGCGCGGCCCTTGGCGCTGCGGCAATAGGCCTTGAAGCTGGCGAAATAGCCAATCGGCGCATCCAGCCAAACGTAAAAGAACTTGCCTGGCGCATCGGGGATGGGGAAGCCGAAGTAGGGCGCGTCACGCGAGATGTCCCAATCGCGCAGACCGCCTTCCAGCCATTCGCTGAGTTTGGCCTTGACCGCAGACGACGCCACATCACCGGCCAGCCATTGGCGCAGGAAACCTTCGAATTTGCCCAACTGGAAGAAGTAGTGCTCCGACTCGCGCAATTCAGGCGTCGCACCGGACATCACCGAGATCGGATTCTTGAGGTCCGAGGCGGCATAGGCCTTGCCACAAACCTCGCAGTTGTCGCCGTATTGATCGACTGCGCCGCAGTTGGGGCATTCGCCCTTGACGTAGCGATCGGGCAGGAACATGCCCTTGACCGGATCGTAAAGTTGGGCGATCGCACGTCGCGCAATGCTGGTTTCCGGCCAATGGCTGGCGTCGCGCAGACGGGTGTAGATCAACGAGGCCAGCTCGCGATTTTCTTCCGAATGGGTGGAATGGTAGTGGTCGAAGGCCACCAAAAACTCGGAGAAGTCGCGTTCGTGGCTGATCTGGATGGCGCGGATGAAGTCTTCCGGGGCCTTTCCCACCTTTTCCGCCGCCAGCATGATCGGAGTGCCGTGGGCGTCATCGGCACAGACGAAATGCGCTTGTCGGCCCATCATCCGCTGCGCGCGCACCCAGATGTCACCTTGGATGTAGCCCACCAGGTGACCCAGGTGCAAAGGGCCGTTGGCGTAAGGCAGGGCGCAGGTGACGAACAGCGGAGAGGTGGACATGAACATTCCGAGTGAAAAGCAGACCGCCGATTATCCCAGATCGCGCAAGGGGTGTCCGCCGCACCGTCGCTGTCGCTAAACTAGACCACATCGGTCTTTATTCACAAAGAGCAGGCCATGACGGTTTCGGAAGCGGATGTACGTGCGGTGCTGGCAGGGGTGATGGATCCCAACACCGGACAGGATTTGGTGGCCAGCGGTGTGGTGCGCGGCATCGGAATCGATGGCAACAACGTGGCGGTGGAGTTGGTGCTGGGCTACCCTGCACTCGGCTGGCAGGAAGCGTTTGCTGGCGAGGTGGAAGCCGCCTTGCGGGCCGATCCGGCGATTGCCGGGGCCAGCGTTTCGATTTCCTCGCGCGTGGTCGCGCACAAGGTGCGCGAGAACCTCAGCCCGCTGCCACGCGTCAAGAACATCATCGCGGTGGCCTCGGGCAAGGGCGGCGTCGGCAAATCCACCACGGCGGTGAATCTCGCGCTGGCACTGGCCGCCGAGGGCGCGCGCGCCGGCGTGCTGGACGCCGACATCTACGGCCCCAGCATCCCGCTGATGCTGGGCATTTCCGGCAAGCCGGAAGCCATCGAGAACAAACACATCGTGCCGATGCAGGCGCACGGCATTCAGGCCATGTCGATCGGTTTCCTGATCGGCGAGGACACGCCGATGATTTGGCGCGGGCCGATGGTCACCCAGGCCATGCAGCAATTGCTCAACGAAACCGCTTGGCAGGATTTGGACTACCTCATCATCGACCTGCCACCGGGCACCGGCGACATCCAGTTGACCCTGTGCCAGAAGGTGCCGGTGTCGGGTGCCCTCATCGTCACCACACCACAAGACATCGCCCTGCTGGATGCGCGCAAAGCGCTCAAGATGTTCGAGAAAGTGGAAGTGCCGGTTCTGGGTGTGGTCGAGAACATGGCCGTGCATGTGTGCTCGAACTGTGGCCACGCCGAACACATCTTCGGCCAAGGTGGCGGCACACGCATGGCCGAGCAGTATGGCGTGCCCTTGTTGGGTTCCTTGCCGCTGGATATCCGCATTCGCGAACAGGTCGATGGCGGCAATCCCAGCGTTGTGGCGCAACCCGATTCTGCCGTCGCCGCGGCCTACCGCGGCATCGCCCGCGCCGCCGCAGGCCGCCTGTCGTTGCGCGCCAAAAACAAGTCCATTGGCTTTCCCAAGATCGTGGTGCAGAACACCTGATTGCCTCAAAGCTGCGCCTGAGCTTGTGCGGGCAGCTTGATACCCGCCCCGTGCAATCTGCCAATCAGCGGGCGAAGGTAGTGTGCGTACGGCAACCATTTCGGCGCATCGCGCCTGACGATGCCTTCTCGCACCTGGATGGCGCTGGCCGTGGCCACGGCACGCGTGCTGTGGCGCGGGTCGCACATCGACGGCTGGAAATCCAGGCCACAAAAGGCGGCGACCCCACGCATCGTGGCCTCGGTGTTGCCCGTCAGTTCGGCGTACGGCACGTCCAGAATCCGCCCTGGCCAACGGTTGTGCCAATGCGTCATCAGGCGTCGGTATTGGATGAAATGATCGGCCAGCTCGTGCTGATCGTAAGACCAGGCATTGACATCGGAGAACAGCTCGCGCAGGTTGGAGAAGCATGTTTCGACCGGATCACGCACCAGATGAATGATGCGTGCCTGCGGTAGGGCCTGGCAGATGAAGCCGATGTTGAAGAAGTTGGCAGGCTCCTTGTCGGTGAAGAAGGCCCTTTCGCCTACCCGCCACGCCACGCCATCCAGATACCGCCGACCTGTCGTGGGCCAATCCACCTCGGATGAACGATGCACGATCTCAAGGTCGATCACGCCCTTGCAGTAGTGATCGGTGGCGTGTCGCATTGCCGAGGTGAAGTCCAGCAACTCACCCAGTGAGGCCAGATCAGGATGTGCGTCGAGCAGCTGCTCCAACAAGGTGGTGCCCGAGCGATGCATGCCGACGATGAAGATCGGGGTGGGCGACATGCCGTTGGGCAAGACATGAGTGTGGTGTTTGGGAAGGGCGATCAACTTGTCGACCAGAGTACGGGTATGCAGCGAATCGTGATCGAACCCAGATCGTTTGGCGCGGCACATCTGTTCCAGTGACTGCCAAGCCGAAGGATGGTCACCGAGGTCGTCCAGTTCCTTGTGCAACGCGCGCGACAATGCAGCCACGTCGATGGCACGAAGGCCGGCAAAGGCAAGCTGGCTGCGAATCGCGGCAACATGATTGGATCTTGCATCAGCGCGTTGCAGCCGTGCCAGCATCCACCATGCAATGGCGATGCGCGGATTGATTGCAAGCACCGCTTCCAGCTCGGATCGCGAGTCAGCGTCACGACCGAAATCCGCCCAGAGTTGAGCTCGCAATACACGTACGCCCAGATCACGTGGGTTTATAGCCAAGGCTGCTTCTGCGCAACGCAAGGCAAGCTCAGCGTCATTGACGTTGCTCAACTGCCGCGCGCACTCGGAGAGAACTGCGCTATCGCCGGATTGAGAGTGCAGTCGATCGGTGGCAAATGCACACAAGCGAGGGATCTCGTTGAAGGTTCTCAACCGACGAATCAGTGAGATTTGATCGTGCGTGCCGGAAGGTGGGTGCGAACACGCACGCAGGCACCACTCATGCGCAGCTTGGAATCGTCCAGCAAAAGACTCGACGTAAGACAGTTCCAGCATGATTTCGCCGGCATCAGGCCTGGAACGATAGATATTCAGCCACGCCTCGCGAGCCGCATCGTACTGGCCGGATTCGGTCAGGCGGGTAGCGAGGTGGATGCGCGCTTGGATCGTGGGATCAGACATGGTTGGTGCGATGCTTCCTGTGACTTCGGGCAATAAAAAACCGGCCTTCTTGCGAAGGCCGGTTCAATGTTACAGCGGGCTTGATCGTGGTCGATCAATAGTCGTAGGAGATCGTCAGCATCATGGAGCGCGGGGGCTGGCGCGAGCCATAGGCGCCGCCGGGCATCATGAAGGTGTTGCTGACCACGTACGGCTCGGCCTCGGAGGTGACGTCGAACTGGGTCGGGTTCTGCTCGTTGAACACATTGAACACCTGGAAGCTGGCCGACAGCTTGTTGTCGAGGAAGGCCGGGGTGTAGGTCAGGCCCATGTCGACGGTACGCGTCCACGGTGTCCGTTTGCTGCCCGGAGTCCAGACTTGACCGAAGCAGGTGTGATACGACGAGCCATAACCAATCGAGTCCGATTCGATGCCGGTCGAGTCCAAGCTGCCGTCCGGGTTGTAGTAGCCCAAGCAGCTCACAGGCATGCCGTCCTGGATGCGCACGTTGGTACCGAACATCAACTCAGGCGTGATCGCATAGCTGCCACGGATCTTGATCTGATGGCGGTGGTCGTTGGCCATGTAGCCGGTCGCGTAGCGCATCAAATAGAACGAGTCCCAGTCCTGCGTCTTGGAGATGTCCGCCTGACCGAATTCGCTCTTGACCTGACCTTCGGTGTTGCCCTTGCTCTTGCTGTAGGTGTAGTCGATGCGGGCTTCCCAGGTGCCATCGAAAGGATGGGCCAGGAACAAATCAAGCGAGTTGTAGTCGCGCTTGATCTTGCCCTCGAAGCCCAATGCGCTGGAGTCGAGGGTGACTTGCTGGTAACCGCCAACCAGATCGGTGCCATTGGCGATCGGCAGGTTGTAGGTGTTGCTGCCACCGGGGTTGAACATGTAGCAGTAGGACACCTGAACTTGGCCCAAGGCCGCGCTTTCGGCAAAGAACTTGCCGCCCGCGTAGTCATATGGCGTCAGTCCGGCCGCATCCATCAAGGCGTAGGGATCGCAGAAGTCGTCGACCGAGGACTTGAGCGAACGCTGCGTCAGCTTCGCACCCCACAACCAAGAGTCGCCCAGCTGAGCTTCCATACCCAAGATGTACTCATCCGAATAGATGTACTTCAAGTCGGATGGAGCAAAGCTCTTCGGATCGGGCGGAATGCCCAGTTCGCCGTTGGATGAAACATAGCCTGGGGGCGGTGCACCATTGATACCGCCAACTTCAACCAGGCCGGTGGGAGCGCCGTTGGCATCAATGCCGGTGTAGGTGTAGTACTTGTAGGAGTAGTTCGAGGCGGAGGCGCCACGACGGGCCATGCTGTTAGGCAGCGACAGGAAGTAACGACCGGCGTTGGCGAAGACTTTAAGCGAGGAGTCCCCGTTCACGTCCCAGACGGCAGCAAGGCGGGGGGCCCACTGATTCTTGCCTTCCATGAAGGCCACACCCGCATCGTTTTTGTTGGTGAAGTTGTCATGGCGCACGCCGAGCGAGAGCATCAGGTTGTCAGTCACCTGCCAGCGATCTTCGATGTACTGCGATTCCTGCTTCAGCGAGGACGAATACGCATCGGTGTAGCGGTAGTCACGCACCCAGTACCCATTGGTGCCAGCAGGGCCAACGCCGAGTGCGCCGCTGATGTTGGCGCCAGCGGCGGAGCGACCGTACTGCCAGAGCTGGGCAACCTGTGCGGTACCGTCACTCAGTGCCTTGAACTCCATGTTGTCGATACCGCCCGAGAGCGTGTGGTCACCCAGAACCCACTCGAGATCCACGCGCAGACCTTCGGTCGTGCTGTGCGAGTCCACGCCGGTGTAGGTCGGTTGGTTGTTGCGGATCGGCGTGCCACCGGTGATTGCCGGATCCTGCGCGGTTGACCCGGCGATGTATGGCATTCCAGGGATCAATGCAGGATTGATCGAATCGTTGCGGAAGTTGCCGCGACCATACTGCGCGCTGAGCGTGAGGGTGTCGGTCAGATAGCCGGTGTACTTGGCGGTTTGATACTCCTGCATGCTGTTGACGGGCGTCACCACAACGGGTGACAGAGCGCCCTTGATGTCGTTGGCAAAATCATAGGCGTACAGATCACCTTTGTAGCGCGAGCGACGGCCGAGATAGGTGTACTCGAGCAGGTGGTCGTTGGTGATATTCCAGTCCAACTTCGCGTAGTAGCGCGGGTTGCGCGTGGTGGTGTCGCTGTACGTGACGCCGCCTTGGCTCGGCAAGCCGATCGCGTCCGTGGTGCTGTATTCGGCACCCACGAAGAAGAACAGGCGATCCTTCAGGATCGGGCCGCTCGCATAGGCGCTGTAGGACATGGTTTCCGATTCGTTGCCGTGTCCACGCGAGTACAGGGTGCCGGCCAAGTCGGGATTCTCGTAAGAGTACTCGTACGGATGGCCCGGCGTTGCTGGATTGTCCGGGATATTGGGGTTGGCATTGGCATCGGCAAAGCTCATGTTCGGGTAGTACTCATCCACTCGATCCGAACGCAGAGCCTGCGGTGTGAACGCCATCTGCCCACCAAAATGCCATTCATTGGTGCCGCGCTTGCCGATCTGGCTGATTACGCCACCGTCGGAGCGTCCGTACTTGGCGCTATAGCCGCCGGTGTAGGTTTCCTGCTGATCAATGAACATGAAGGGGAGGCTGTCGCCACCCAAGTTGCTGACCGGGTTGCCGCTGAAGAAGCCGTTGACGTAATAGGCGTTTTCGGACACACCTGCACCACCAAAGGAGATCAGGCCGCCGAAGTTGCGCGCCGTGCTCTGGATAGCGCCTGGCGACAACAGTGCGATGGCTTCAGCCGAGCGGCGCATGGGCAGGCGATTCAATTCTGCCGAGGTCATCACAGTACGTGTGTCCACGCTGGTGACGTCGATGGGTGCCATGCCGCTGGCGAGCACGGTGATCGATTCCAACTGGGTGGCGTCAGTAAATGAGACATTCGAATTGGCGCCCACGGTCAGTGCTACCCGGCGGGTCCCCAAGGTCGTTCCATTCTGCGACGCAGTGATGGTGTATTCGCCCACCGGCAAGGAGCTGGCGGCAAAGCGACCGTTCGCGTCCGCCGTCAGGGTGCGGGTAACGCCGGTCTGACTGGTGACGGTGACAGTGGCGCCAGCCGGGGCCGAGCCATAGACACCTGCAGTCGTGGTTTGTGCCTGCACGCCGCCCGCAAAGCACAGGCCCAGCGCGACGGTGAGCGCGCTTCGTTTCAGGCCCTTGGTGAAGTAGTTGGATGCCATTGTTGTGTAACCCCCATTGGGTAAGGTTGACCAAGTTAGTCCGTCGAACAGACCTGCCCGACTTTTCGAGTATACGGGTATGAACAACTTGTTAACAACTAGCGGTGTCATGGTGCTTTGGAATGACTTTGTTCAGCTTGCAAACAGATTGCTTTTGTTCGACATATCATGTTGATTATCAACAATAATAATGACCATGTACCATGAGCTCTACAACAGGAGAACGGCATCTGAAACCGTATGGTTCGCCTGTTTCGTGTTGCAATGCACCATGCTAGTCTGCCGACATTCAGCTTGCCTGTGATGAGCCCATGACACGCGCGTACAACTTCAGTTCGGGACCGGCGGGCTTGCCGGAATCAGTGTTGCGCCAGGCGCAGGACGAGTTATTGGAGTGGGGAGGCGAGCGCGCTTCGGTGATGGAGGTGTCGCATCGCGGCAAGGCCTTCATGGCCATGGCCGAGCAGGCCGAAGCGGACTTGCGCGAACTGATGGCGATTCCCGAAAACTACAAGGTGCTGTTCCTGCAGGGCGGGGCGAGCCAGCATTTCGCTCAGATCCCGATGAACTTGGCCCAGCCGGGGCAGGGCGCGGACTACGTCGTCACCGGCACCTGGAGCCAGAAGGCGGCGAAGGAAGCGGCCTTTCACCTTGCGCCCCACATCGCCGCGAGCGGCGAAGCCGATGGTTTCCGCAGCATTCCGCCACGCGAGCAATGGGGCTTGAGCGCGGAGGCAGCGTTCGTCCACATCGCAGCCAATGAAACCATCCACGGGGTCGAGTTCCACGAGGCCCCGGAGGTGGGCGCGGTGCCGCTGGTGGCGGACATGAGTTCCAACATCCTGTCGCGGCCGATCGATGTCTCGCGCTACGGGCTGATCTACGCCGGGGCGCAGAAGAACATCGGGCCTTCCGGGCTGGTGATCCTGATCGTGCGGGAGGATCTTCTGGCGCGCAGCGCCGGGCGTTTGCCGCGCATTTTCGATTACGCCGTGCACGCCGCCGAGCGCTCCTTGCTCAACACCCCGCCGACCTTCGCCTGGTATCTGTCTGGCTTGGTGTTTGCCTGGTTGAAGATGCAGGGTGGTTTGGTCGACATGGCAAAACGCAATGACCGCAAGGCTGCCGCGCTGTACGCCGCCATCGATGGATCGGGTGGTTACTATTCCAATCGCGTGGATCCGGCTGCGCGTTCGCGCATGAACGTGCCTTTCAACCTGCACGATACCGCGCTGGATTCAGTGTTTCTGGAAGAATCGCGCGCCGCAGGTTTGCTGGCGCTCAAGGGCCATCGCATCGTCGGCGGGATGCGCGCATCGATCTACAACGCCATGCCTGAAGAAGGCGTCGCGGCCCTGATCGCTTTCATGCAGGACTTCGCCACGCGCCACGGCTGATGGCTCTGCGGCACAATGGCGGTTCGACTCAAGGAGGCGGGAATCCATGGCTTCAGGCAAGGCTGGCAAGGCGCCGGCAGGCAAACCCAAGCGCACGGCGACCAAGGCCGTCGCCGCAGTCGCAGCGCCCGTTCTTTCCGAGGTGCGCGAGCGCATCGACGCCATCGACCGGCAGATCCAAAGCCTGATCGCCGAGCGCGCAGGTTTCGCGCTGCAAGTGGGTAAGGCCAAGGGCAAGTTGGCCGCGGCGGTGGATTACTACCGCCCCGAGCGCGAGGCTCAGGTGTTGCGCATGGTGGTCGACCGCAATCAGGGACCGCTCAGCGACGAAGTGCTGGTTCATGTGTTCCGCGAGATCATGTCGGCCTGCCTTGCGCAGCAGGAGCCGCTCAAGATCGGCTATCTCGGACCGGAAGGCACCTTCAGCCAGCAGGCCGTGCTCAAGCATTTCGGACGCTCGGCGCATGGCCTGCCGCTGGCGAGCATCGAAGAAGTGTTCCAGGAAGTGGAACACGGCAATGCCGATTTCGGCGTGGTGCCGGTTGAAAATTCGGGTCAGGGCACGATCCAGATCACCCTCGACCTGTTCTTGACCTCGGGCCTGATGATCTGCGGTGAGGTGGAGTTGCGCGTGCACCAGTACCTGCTCTCGCGCACCGGCCACATCGAGGATATCGAGCGCATCTACGCGCACCCGCAATCCTTCGCCCAAACCGCCGGCTGGTTGCGCATCAACCTGCCCAAAGCCGAGAAGATTCCGGTGTCAAGCAATGCCGAGGGCGCGCGTCGGGCGCGCAATGCCGATGACGCGGCGGCCATTGGCGGTGAAAGCGCCGGGCATGTGTATGGCCTCAAGAAGGTCATCATGAAGCCGATCCAGGATGACAAGGACAACACCACGCGCTTCCTGGTGATCGGTCGCCGCATCTTCCCGGCCTCGGGACACGATCGCACCTCGATCCTGGTCTTCATCCACGACAAGCCCGGTGCCTTGTTCGACGTGCTCAGCCCCTTCGCGCGTCACGGCATCAGCATGAACCGGATCGAGTCACGGCCTTCGCATCAAGCCAAATGGGAGTACGCCTTCTTCATCGATGTTTCCGGGCACGTTGAAGACGAGGGCATGAAGCAGGCCTTGGCCGAACTGGCGCAACATTCCACCCAGGTGAAGGTGTTGGGTTCCTATCCGGTGGCGGTGCCTTGAGGGCCGGGATTGGGGATTGGGGATTCGCTAGAGCAAGAACGAAGATTGAAAGGCTAGGCATCAGAACAAGTCAGAGCGCTGTCATTGCGAGCGAAGCGAAGCAATCCATGGCTTTGATTTGTGGAGTATCCATGGATGACAGGCCGCTTCCTGCAGCCTGCCCTGCGGGCCATTCGCTACGCAAATGTTCGCTTCGGCATCCATGCCTGCGCAGTGCCACGTCGCTGCGCTCCTCGCAATGACGGCTTATTCAGATGTTCCCTGGGTTTGGTTTTGTAGGTCGGGCTTCAGCCCGACGTGGGATTGCAGACGTGAGATCGAATGATCGTGATGGATGAGTGGATTGCACGGCCCGGTGGGCCTTTGCGCGGCACGATTCGGGTGCCGGGCGACAAGTCGATTTCGCACCGAGCGATGATGCTGGGTGCCTTGGCGGATGGCGTCTGTCAGGTCGATGGTTTCCTTGAGGGTGAGGACACGCTCGCCACCGCGGCGGCGTTTCGCGCCATGGGTGTTCGCATCGAGGCCGATGGCCCCGGGCGGCGCCTGGTGCACGGCGTCGGCATCGATGGGCTGAAAGCCCCCGCTGCCGCCATCGACTGCGGCAATGCCGGCACCGGCATGCGCCTGCTCACCGGCCTGCTGGCGGGGCAAAGATTCGATTCGATTTTGACTGGCGATGCTTCGTTGTCGAAGCGCCCCATGCGCCGCGTGACCGAACCGTTGGCGCGAATGGGCGCACGCATCGACACCGCGGACGGTGGCGTTCCACCCTTGCAGATTCGTGGTGGACAGACCTTGAAGGGTGCCGAGTTCGATCTGACCGTGGCCAGTGCGCAGGTCAAGTCGGCACTGCTGCTGGCCGGCTTGTACGCGCAGGGCACCACGACCGTGCGCGAGCCGCATCCCACCCGCGATTACACCGAGCGCATGTTGGCCGCCTTGGGTTGGCCGATCGAGTTCTCCCCCGGCGCTGCCCGTCTGACGGGCGGCCATCGACTGCGTGCAGCGGACATCACCGTGCCGAGCGATTTCTCATCGGCCGCGTTTTATCTGGTGGCAGCCAGCATCGTGCCGGGTTCGGATCTGGTGCTCGAAGGCGTGGGCATGAATCCGCGTCGCACTGGCTTGCTGGATGCCTTGCGCTTGATGGGCGCGAACATCCAGGAACGTCATCGGCGCGAGCACGGCGGTGAGTCGATTGCCGATCTGCATGTTCAACACGCGCCCTTGCACGGCATCGAGGTGCCCGAACATCTGGTGCCGGACATGATCGACGAGTTCCCGGTGTTGTTCATTGCCGCCGCTGCCGCCTCGGGCGTGACCGTGGTGCGCGGTGCGGCCGAGCTCAGGGTGAAGGAGTCCGATCGCATCGCCACCATGGCCACGGGCTTGCGCAGCCTGGGTATCGTCGTGGATGAAGCGCCGGACGGTGCGACGATCCACGGCGGCACACTGGGCGGCGGTGAGGTCATCGCGCATCACGATCACCGCATCGCGATGAGTTTCGTGGTGGCCGGTCAATGTGCTTCAGCGCCGGTGCGCATTCAAGGGTGCAGCACCGTGGCAACCTCGTTCCCCGGTTTTCGCGAACTGGCCACGTCGTGCGGCATGGGACTGAGCTGACGATCTTGACGCGTGTCGATCGTCAGCCGCAGGCGACCGGTTCGCCCATTGGGGAACCTCTGAATAATCCGTCATTGCGAGGGGCGTAGCGACGCGGCACTGCGCAGGCATGGATGCCGAAGCGAACATTTGCGTAGCGAATGGCCCGCAGGGCAGGCTGCAGGAGGCGGCCTGTCATCCATGGATGTTCGGCAAATCAAAGACATGGATTGCTTCGCTTCGCTCGCAATGACGGCGTTTGGACTTGTTCAGATATTCCTTAGCGATGCACCAGCACCGGCACGCTGGAGTGGGTGATGACTTTCTGGGTCTGGCTACCGAGCAATAGGGCTGCCATGCCACGTCGCCCGTGCGAGGCGATGAAGATCAGATCGCAGGCGTGGTCTTGAGCGGCCTGCAGGATGCCTTTCCACGGCGTATCGGTGACATCGGTGGCGCCCTGACAGCTGATCCCGGCGGCAGCAGCGCGGGCGGTGATCGCATCCACACCGATCTGGGCCTCGTTCAGCGCCTCGGCAATTAAGGCGGTCTGGTCGATGGAAGCTTGCACGGCAGCGGGTAGCGCATAGACTTCTGCGCCCGCCCATACCACCAACTTCGCGCTCAGGGCCTTGGCCAAGGCGATGGCCGAATCGGCGGCCTTGATGGACAGCTCGGAACCGTCGGTCGGAAACAGGATGCACTGGTACATCGGAATCTCTCTGGCCTGAGTGAATTCGAACTATCGCCCATTTGCCGCCTGGCTGCCTTGACCAGGATCAATCGCACCCGTTTGGCGGGTGCTGGCCGTGACGAAGGCTTAGGCGGCATAATGAAATGATGAGCATTCCGATAAAAACCGCCGAAGAACTGGAAAAGATGCGCGTCGCCGGGCGTCTGGCCGCCGAAGTGCTGCGCGTAGTCGAGCCCTACGTCAAGCCGGGTGTGACCACCGCCGAACTGGATCGCATCTGCCACGACCACATCGTCGAGGTGCAGGGCACCATCGCCGCCAACATCGGGTACGGCGGTGGCCATGGCCGCATTCCGTTTCCTGCCGCCACCTGCACCTCGGTCAACAATGTCATCTGCCACGGAATTCCGAGTGATTCCAAGGTGTTGAAAGATGGCGACATCATCAACATCGATGTCACCGTGATCAAGGATGGCTGGCATGGCGACACCAGCCGCATGTACTACGTCGGCACGCCCTCGGTGTTGGCGCAGCGATTGGTGGTAGTGACGCGCGAGGCGATGTTTCGCGGAATTCGTGTGGTGCGCCCGGGAGCTACGCTCGGCGACATCGGCCATGCCATCCAGACGCATGCCGAGGCGGAAAACTTCTCGGTGGTGCGTGAATACTGCGGCCATGGCATCGGCCGCGTGTACCACGACGAACCCCAGGTGCTGCATTACGGTCGCCCTGGCACCGGCCCGGTGTTGCGTGAGGGCATGGTGTTCACGATCGAACCGATGATCAACGCCGGCGGTCGCCACAGCAAGGTGATGCCCGATGGCTGGACCGTGGTGACCAAGGATCGCTCGCTCTCGGCGCAGTGGGAACATACCGTCGCGGTGACGCGCGACGGCTTCGAGATCCTCACCCGAATTCCCGGCGACGACAACGACGCATGAGCGACGCCGCTTCGTCGCAGGAAACGAACGCATCGAACTGGCTGCGCAGCGCGCGGGAGTCGCTGGAAACCGGCGCCGAGCAGTTTGCGGCGGCCTTCGATCGCGGTGAGGACATCGATCGCTTGCTGGCTTGGCGCACCCAATCAGTGGATCGGGCCGTGCTGGCGGCCTGGATGCGCTGCACCGAGGGCGTTCCGGGATTGGCCTTGGTCGCAACCGGCGGCTACGGCCGCGGCGAGATGTTTCCGTACTCGGATGTCGATCTGCTGGTGTTGGCCGATGAGGCGCAGCAGGATGCCGCGCGTGCCGCCATCGAGGCGTGGTCGGCCTCGCTGTGGGATCTCGGGCTGGCACCGGGCTTGGCCGTGCGCAGCGTCGCGCAGTGCGTGGCGGTGGCCAGTGCCGATGTGACGGTCGCCACCGCCTTGCTGGAAGCGCGCCCGCTGGCCGGCGACAACTCGGCCTTGGCCAGTTTGATCGTGGCCATGCGTGGTCCTGCGTTCTGGCCGCCGGAAGCTTATCTGTCGGCCAAGCGCGAGGAATGGCGTGCGCGCCATGCGCGCTTCCACGATACTGCCTACAACCTGGAGCCCAACCTGCGCGATGGCCCCGGTGGACTGCGCGACATCCAGACCTTGGGCTGGTTGGCCAAGCGCCTGTTCGGGGTGCAGGGTTTGGGTGAGCTGGTGAGCTTGGGCGCGCTGGGGCCGGATGAATTCTCGGTGCTCGATACCCATCGGCGTTCGCTCTCGCGCCTGCGTCATGGCTTGCATCTGGTGGCCGGGCGACGTGAGGATCGCTTGCTGTTCGATCACCAAAAACCGCTGGCCGCGCGTTTGGGCTTGCGCGATGAACACCGCGACAATCTTGCTGTCGAGCAATTGATGCAGGGCTTTTATCGCAGTGCCGCACTGGTGCAACGCTTGGGTGATCGGCTCTTGCAACGCTTCGATGAAAGTCTGCAACCTGCGCAGGAAACCGTCGCGCTGGATACGGATTTCGTCCGCATCGGCTCCAGCTTGGCCTTGCGCGATGTCGAGCTGGCGTTCCGGCGTCCTTTGACCCTCCTGCAGCTGTTTCGGGTCTGGCAGCAGCACCCGCAACTGACCAGCCTGCATTCGGCCACCGCGCGTGCGCTGGGCGAAGGGCTGTCACGCATCGACGAGCGCTTCCGCGCCGATCCGGCGGCGCGCGCCTTGTTCATGGAGCTCGTGCGTGATCGCGAGGCGGTGCCGACGCTGGAACGCATGGCGCGGCTGGGTGTGCTGGGACGCTACCTGCCAGCCTTTGGCCGAGTGGCCGGGCGCATGCAATATGACCTCTTCCACGTTTATACCGTCGATGAGCACACGCTCGCCGTGTTGCGCAATATCGACAGTTTCCGTCGGGCCGAATCGGTGGAACGCTTTGCCTTGGGGCACGAGTTGTGGGAGCAATTGCGCAAACCGGAAGTGTTGTTGCTGGCGGGGCTGTTTCACGACATCGCCAAAGGGCGGGGTGGTGATCATTCGGTACTGGGTGCGATCGATGCACGCGAATTCTGCACCGCGCATGGGCTGTCGGCGGCCGATACCGACCTGATCTCGTGGTTGGTCAGTCACCATCTGGTGATGTCCACGACCGCCCAGCGCAAGGATATTTCCGATCCCGACGTGGTCTCGGCGTTTGCCCATCAGGTGGGTGAGCGCGAGCGATTGGACCTTTTGTACCTGCTGACCGTGGCCGACATCGCGGGTACCAGTCCGAAGTTGTGGAATGCCTGGAAGGATCGCCTGATGGCAGACCTCCATGCCGCTACCCGCTTCGCCCTGAGGCGCGGCTTGGCCAAGCGCGTGCACGTGGCCGAGCGCGTGGCTGAAACTCGGGCCGCAGCGCGCACGTTGCTGGTATCGAGTGCGCTGGACGACGACGTGATCGAGCGCATCTGGGCAGATTTCCCCGATGACAGTTTCCTGCGCTATCGGGCCGAGCAGATTGCTTGGCAGACGCAGGGTATCGCCGCCGCAGGTGCACATGGCTTGCCGGTGGTGCTGGCGCGCGCCCATGCGCGCCCGGGTGCGTTGGAGGCCTTCGTGTATTCGCCCGACCGAGATGGCTTGTTTGCCACCGTGGCGACCACGCTCGATCGTCTGGGCATGTCGATCGTGGACGCGCGCATCCTCACCTCGGTGGGCGGCATGAGCCTCGACACCTTCCAAATGCTCGACACCGACACGCTTGCGATCGCGCCGGAGTTGCGTGCCGAATATGTGGCCCGAGCCTTGCGAGACAGCGTGCTGGGTCGTGCTGAACCGAAGCCACCGGCGAGGCGATCCCTGCCACGCCAGCTCCGGCATTTCCGCGTGCCGGTGCAGATCGAATTCAGCCACCAAGGCGATGTCACCCTGTTGACCTTGGTGTGTACCGATCGCGCCGGTTTGCTGGCTCAGGTCGCGGTCGTGTTTCGCGATCACAAGGTGCGCGTGCACGATGCCCGTATCGCCACCTTCGGTGAACGTGTCGAGGACTTTTTCGAGCTCAGCGATGAATCCGACGGGCCGCTGTCAGCGGAGCACTGCGAAGCCGTGCGTCAGGCGATCCTGGCCGGCGTGGACGCGGACTGAGCGCGCGGTTTCAGCCGACCTGCTGCGAACCGTAGCGGAAGATGTCCAGTCCTTCGGTGTCGATCGCAGGCTTCTTGCCATCGATCAGATCCGCCAGATAACGTCCCGAACCGGCCGCCATCGTCCAACCCAAGGTGCCGTGGCCGGTGTTGAGGAAGAGATTGCGATACGGCGTGGCGCCGATCACTGGCGTGCCATCGGGCGTGGCCGGACGCAAGCCGGTCCAGAACTCGGCACGATTCACATCGCCGGCGTTCGGATAGAGGTCGTTGACGACCATTTCCAACGTGGCGCGGCGACGCTTTTCCAGCGCCAGATCGTAGCCTGCGATCTCGGCCATGCCGCCGACGCGGATACGATCCTCGAAGCGCGTCACGGCGACCTTGTAGCTTTCGTCCAGGATCGTGGATACCGGCGCGCCGGCCGGATCGATGATCGGCACGGTGATCGAGTATCCCTTGAGTGGATACACCGGCAGATGCAGGCCAGCGGACTTGAGCATGGGCGTGGAATAACTGCCCAGCGCAAGCACATAACGATCCGCCGTTTCGACTCGGCCGTCGATTTCGACGCCGGTGATGCGATCGCCTTGGGTTTGAAGGCGCTCGACCGAGCTGCCCCAGCGGAACTCGACACCGGCCTTGGCGGCCAGCTCCGCCAGCTTGCGGGTGAACATCAGACAGTCGCCGGTTTGATCTCGCGGCAGACGCAGGGCGCCGACCAGCTTGTCGACCGAGGCCGCCAACGCCGGTTCGGCGCGCACGATGCCGGCGCGATCCAACACCTCGTAGGGCACGCCGTATTCTTTCAGGATTTCGATGTCCTTGGCGGCGCCATCGAGCTGCTTCCGGGTACGGAACACTTGGGTCGTGCCGAGACTGCGGCCTTCGTAGTCGATGCCCAATTCGGCACTCAAGGCGTTGGTGCAGTCACGACTGTAGTCGGACATGCGCACCATGCGCGCCTTGTTGATGGCGTAGCGGCCACGGGTGCAATTTCGCAGCATTTGCAACATCCAGCGGTACTGGCTCGGGTCTGATGTCAGCCGTATCGCCAGCGGTGCGTGATGCTGGAACAACCACTTGATCGCCTTGAACGGCACGCCGGGCGCGGCCCACGGTGAGGTGTAGCCGTAGGACAACTGCCCGGCATTGGCAAAACTGGTTTCAAGGGCGGGCGCACTTTCGCGGTCCACCACCACCACCTCGTGACCCGCCTTGCGCAAATACCATGCGCTGGCCGTGCCGATGACGCCGCTTCCGAGAACGAGAATACGCATGAAACACTCCTGATGATGATTTCCTGCCGACTGGCCGGTGCAAGTTTGTAAATGAGTGATCCCCGCTCACCATCGCTGGCGCGGGTGGGGGGGCACGCAACGTGACTAGCCCCATTCCTCAACCGTTGTATAGCCCCTCTCCCTCAGAGAGAGGGGTTGGGTTGAGGGAATCGTTGCCGGCAAAGCAAGATAAAGGCCCCTCATCCACCCTTCGGGGAGCTGCTCCCGGCGGGAGAAGGGATGGCGCAACAGCGATGGCTGAGTGATGAGGCTAGTCAGGTCACGCAATCCACCTGCGCAACAGGGAAAAGAATGCGGTGTCATTGACGAGGCGCGGCGTGGTTACGGTACCCAACCGTCTGCGAATACATGGCTGCAAGCGCCACGTCCAGATCGGCTCCTGTTGGATACCCGACGATGATCGTCTGTTCCAGCCGCGCTCTGGGCAGGTCGGGGTGGCTCTCAAGGTAGACCTTGAAATCGCCTTGTGCACGATAGTCTCGCGGGATCAAGTACTCAAGAAGGTTCGGGCTTTCGACCGACAATGCGGAAATTGGAGGCGGAAGCCCGCTTCCCATGTCGAAGTCGTCAACGACCTGTTCCGGGGTTGGCGTGCCTTCCTCCGGTGAAATCTCAACAAAAATGGTTGAATTGCCGTCCTGGGCGCCGGCCAGCTTGGGCGAAGCCAGAAGCAATGGGGCAAGCACCAGGATGAGAACACCGGGGGACCGCTTGAACGCTGCGATTGCCAGCACGATCAAAAGCCCTGCAAAGGCGGCCAAGGCCATCACGCTGGTTGCCGGCACCGTGACAGGAGTGGGTTGCCCGAGAACCACCAAATCCGCC
The DNA here is from genome assembly GCA_035703435.1 of Chiayiivirga sp. Classification (GTDB taxonomy): domain Bacteria; phylum Pseudomonadota; class Gammaproteobacteria; order Xanthomonadales; family Xanthomonadaceae; genus Denitratimonas. The sequence goes on from DASSYF010000021.1 coordinate 40,353, forward strand.
TCGGATGCAGGGGGGAGGATGTCGAACGGTGGGTTTGCTTGACGGATACGAACCCGCACTGTGTAGTCACCCTGCGGGAACCCGCCAATATCAACGGTGATGGTTCCCACGCCAAATATGCACAGTATGGAGTCGTAGGCTTCCACGCCGGCGATGATGACGTCTACGACGTTTCCGCTGGTCTGAACTTCAACATAGGGGTAACCCGGTGGTGGCACGCCAAATGCATGACAAACCCCCGATCTCACCGACATGTCTATCGCCTGTCCCGCATAGGGTTGGGTCGGCGAGAAGGTCGGTGGATCGACAAATGCCGATGCGGGTGCGAAGGGCAAGACAAGCAGCACCAGCGCTGCCGCGAGTATCGCCCAGACTCGAACGTGAGCGTTCTTCATCAGGGTTCCATTGGGAACGACGGCCGAGCCTGGCTGACCGGGTCCAAGTCGACGCGGGCGGGTGCATCGAGGTTGTGGCGTTGCGGACTCTGAGAGAGGCATGACGGCAAAGGTGGAGAAGGCGTGCGTGATTGAACCCAGGTTGGGCTAACCAGTTGGCGATATCAGTTGGAAATCGTTGGACGATGGCCTTTTGATGCGTGATCGGCGCATTCTACGGCCATAGTGCCAGTGGTTTTACCCAAGTTTCGTTCCGTGGCAGGATAATTCACCAACAAACCACACGAAGACCGCAACCCCATGACCAGTCGCGCGCTTGACCGGATCGACCGCAAGATTCTGCGCCTCCTGCAGGAGGAAGGTCGCATCTCCTTCACCGAATTGGGTGAGCGGGTGGGTCTGTCCACCACGCCCTGTACCGAGCGGGTGCGTCGCCTTGAGCGGGAAAAGATCATCACCGGCTACCACGCGCGTCTGGATCCGCAGCGTGTCAATGCCAGCTTGCTGGTGTTCGTGGAGATCAGTTTGGCTTACAAGTCCGGCGACATCTTCGAGGAGTTCCGTCGCGCCGCGCTGCGCTTGCCGAACGTGCTCGAATGCCATCTGGTGTCCGGCCAGTTCGATTATCTGATCAAGGCTCGCATCAGTGAGATGGCGTCCTACCGCAAGTTGCTCGGCAGCACCTTGCTGACCCTGCCGCATGTGCGCGAGTCACGCAGTTACATCGTGATGGAGGAGGTCAAGGAAACCTTGTGCCTGCCGGTTGCCGATTGATTGGTGAGGGCGCGCGGCCGTTCAGGCGGCCTGAAATCGACCGTAGCCGCGCAGGCGCTCGTAACGCTGCTGGACGAGGCTGGCCGGGTCGAGGCGTTCGAGCCGATCGAGCTGGCCGATGAGGGTTTGCTTGAGGCGCTGCGCCATGTCCTGCGGATCGCGGTGCGCGCCGCCCAAGGGTTCCTTGATCACTTGGTCGATCAGGCCAAGCTCCAGCAGGCGCGGGGCGGTGATGCCGAGGGCTTCGGCCGCATCCTTGGCGCGCTCGGCGGTTTTCCACAGGATCGAGGCGCAGCCTTCCGGTGAAATCACCGAATAGGTGCTGTATTCCAGCATCAGGCTGCGGTCGCCGACGCCGATGGCGAGCGCGCCACCGGAGCCGCCTTCGCCGATCACGGTGCAGACGATCGGCACGCGAAGTTGTGCCATTTCCAGCAAGTTGCGCGCGATGGCCTCGCTCTGGCCGCGTTCTTCCGCACCCACGCCCGGATACGCGCCAGGGGTGTCGATGAAGGTAAGGATCGGCAGGCGGAAGCGTTCGGCCAGTTGCATCAGGCGCAGGGCCTTGCGGTAGCCCTCGGGGCGCGGCATGCCGAAATTGCGTTTGATCTTGCTCTTGGTGTCGCGGCCTTTCTGGTGGCCGATCACCATCACCGCACGTCCATCGATGCGGGCGGGGCCTCCGACGATGGCGGCGTCATCGGCATAGGCGCGGTCGCCGGCCAGCTCGTGGAATTCTTCGCACATCAGGCCGAGGTAATCGAGTGTGTACGGGCGCTGCGGATGGCGCGCCAATTGCGAGACTTCCCACGGCGTGAGGTTGCGGAAAATTTCCGCGATGCGCGCCTTGAGCTTGTCCTGCAGACGCGTGACTTCCTCTTCGATGTTGAAGGCATTGCCCTGGCTGGTGTGGCGCAGTTCCTGGATCTTGGCTTCCAGTTCGGCGATGGGTTGTTCGAAATCGAGGAAGTTGAGGTTCATGGGCGCATGACGAAGGAACAAGTCGGCAAGTATAGTCGTGGGCCGTCCGGCATGTGTTCGGACCCCGTTGTCTTGCGAGTTGCACATGCCCGAGCCGAGCAATCCCCTGATCACCAATGACATCGTCGTGTTCGGCTTGATCGCTGCGACCCTCGGTGCCGTCTTCTGGGCGGCGGATTCGAAGATCTCGTGGCTGCAGCGTTTCTTCCGTTTCGTGCCGCCCTTGCTGTTGTGTTACTTCCTGCCGGCCATCTTCAACACACTCGGCGTGATCGATGGCACCACCACCAAGGTCTACAACCCGATTGCACGCGATGTGCTCTTGCCGGCGGCCCTGGTGTTGTTGACGCTGTCCATTGATTTGCCGGCGATCCTCAAGCTCGGTCCGAAGTTGTTGATCGTGTTTGCGGCGGCGACGATCGGAATCATGCTTGGTGCGGTGGGTTCGTTCACCCTGATGGGTTGGCTGCATCCGAGCGTGGTGGCGGGCGATACCTGGGCGGGCATGGCGGCACTGACCGGCAGTTGGATCGGCGGCGGCGCCAACATGGTTGCCATGCGCGAAGTGTTCCATGTCGATGCCACGACCTTCGGGCAGTTTGCGGTGGTGGATGTGGCCATTGCCAGTTTCTGGATGGCGATTCTCTTGCTTCTCGCCGGGCGTTCCGAAGCCATCGATCGTCACAATGGTGCCGATACGCGCGCGCTGGATGAGCTCAAGGCGCATGTGGCGGCGTATGAGGCGCAACACGCGCGCATTCCCAGCCTGACCGATCTGATGCTCATCATTGCCGTGGCCTTTGGCCTGGTTGGCCTGGCGCATGCCATCGCCGTGCCCATGGCGCAGTGGTTCGGGGCCAACTTTGACTGGGCTTCGCGCTACAGCCTGACGTCCTCCTTCGTTTGGGTGGTGGTGCTTTCGACGACGTTTGGTCTGGGCCTGAGCTTTACCCGCGTGCGGCGCTTGGAGGGCGCCGGCGCATCGCGCATCGGCACGGTGTTGCTCTATTTCCTGATTGCCTGCATCGGTATGCAGATGAACATGCTGGCCTTGCTGGATCGGCCGTGGCTGTTCGTGCTGGCGGCGATCTGGATCTCGATCCACATCCTGTGTCTGTGGATCGCCATGCGTTTGACCCGCGCGCCCTTGTTCTATTTCGCCATCAGTTCGCAAGGCAATATCGGCGGACCGGCATCGGCACCGGTGGTGGCCGCCGCGTTTCATCCATCGTTGGCGCCCGTGGGCGTGCTCCTGGGCACGGTGGGCTATGCCACGGGGACCTATCTGGCCTATGTCACGGGTGTGAGCTTGCGAATGTTGGCCCATTGAAGGGAGTCTGCGCGTGGCACCACGATCGACCATCCAATCCATCCTGTTTGTCTGCATGGGCAATATCTGTCGCTCGCCGCTGGCCGAAGGCGTGGCGCGGGTGAGCCTGCGGCATGCGGGCCTGGACCTGCGGCTGGATTCGGCCGGTACGCACGACTACCACCCTGGCGCCGCGCCGGACGAGCGTGCGCGGGCGGTGGGGCGCGAATTCGGGTATCCGATCGATGATCTGAGGGCAAGGCGTGTGCGCAGTGAGGACTTCTCGCGCTTTGATCTGATTCTTGCGGCGGATGCGTCCAACCTTCGCTGGTTGCAGCAACATCGCCCGGAACAGGCCAAGGCCGACGTGGCCCTGCTCCTGCCTTGGTGTGGGGCGGAGGCGGATCTTGAAGTGCCGGATCCGTATTACGCCGACATGGAGGCTTTCCGCGGCACGGTGCGCTTGTTGCAGGGCGCCATGCCGGGTTTGCTCGAACGCTTGCGCGGGCAGGCATAATGACCCTGCCGGCGCGCCGAGCGCCTTGAGTCTGGGCTGACGATGACTGAATTTCCGCTCGCTCCCGATCTACCCACGCAACTGCACTGGGTCAATTGCTCGCCCCAGCGCTTGAACGCGCAGCGCGGGCGCGTCGTCGCGCTGGTGTTCTGGCATGCGGGGTCGGCCAACGCGGCCAATGTTCTGGCTGACCTGTCGCGGGCCTTGATGCGCTTTGCCGATGGCCTCATCGTGATCGGCATCCATGTGCCCAAGTTCGATGCCCAGCGCGACAGTGAACGGGTGGCGCGTGCAGTCAATCGCATGGGTGTGCGATTCCCGGTAGCCAGCGATCCGGATGCCATCACTTGGCAGCACTACGGCATTGCGGCGTGGCCGTCGGTCGCATTGATCGATGCCGAAGGCCGGCTGATGGAAGTGATCGCGGGCGATCAGCAGTCCGAGCTGCTGGAAGAGCGGATCGGCGCGCTGCTGGATGATGCCGGTGAGCGTGGCCTGCGGGTGTACGAAGTGGCCGCACCTGCCGTGCGTCCTGAGCCGATTCGACCCTTGGCCTTCCCGCGTGGCCTGGCACTGACGGCCGATCGCCTCTATGTCAGCGATACCGGCCACCACCGCGTGCTGGAATGCGATCACGAGGGGCTTGTGTTGCGGTCGTTCGGTTCGGGCAATGCCGGGTGGATCGACGGGCCCGGATTCCAGGCGGGTTTCAATGCGCCAGTCGGCTTGGTCGTGGTCAAGAATTTCCTTTACGTGGCCGACTCGGGCAATCATTCGATTCGCCGGATACGCCTGGATACCGGCGTGGTCGACACCGTTCTCGGGGCCGGACGTGGTGGTGTGCCGCGTGCCAGTGCAAACGCGAGCGTGGGCGAAACACTGCTCGATCGTCCCTGGGCCGTTGCCAGCGACGGTGCGCGCCTGTTCATTTCGATGTCGGCCAGCAACCAGATTTGGGAATTCGACCTGACCAGTTCCGGCTTTCGACCATTGGCCGGTTCCAGTCGACTCGGTTTGGGCGATGGCAATGGCGTTCTGGCGGAGTTGGGCCAGCCGGCCGGCATGGTGTTGGTGCAGGACACGCTCTATTGGTGTGACAGCCAGACCTCAGCGGTGCGCAGCATGAAGCCGCGCACCGGTGAGGTGCAGACCCTGATTGGCCATAGCCTGTTCGAGTATGGCAACGAAGAAGGCGATCGCGAGTTGGCACGCTTGCAGTTTCCATTGGATCTGACGATGGATCCAACCGCACCGATGCTGTGGATCGCCGATACCTACAACGACGCCATCGGTGCCTGGCATCTGGAAGGCGGTGGCTTGGTGCGGTTCCCGTTCGAGCATCGGCTCGATGGGCCTGCGGCCGTCGCCAGTTCGGGGGCGTACCTATGGATTGCCAATACCGATGCACACGAAGTGCTGCGCATGGACGTGGCCACGGGCGAGATCGTCGTGCTGCCGATGACGAGCTGATCGCACGGCACGCCGTTTCACAGGGACATGGCCAAGCAAACGGATTCAAGCGAACGCGATGCGGTTTTTGACGGCAAGCGTTTTGCACGCGAGCTGACCACCGCGCCCGGCGTGTACCGCATGTTCGCGGCCGATGGCAGCGTGTTGTACGTGGGCAAGGCCTCGTCCCTGCGCAGCCGGGTGTCGAGTTACTTCGTGACCAGCGAACGCAGTCCGCGTCAACGAGCCATGCTGGCGCATGTAGCGCGCATGGAGGTGACGGTCACGCGTACCGAAGGCGAGGCCTTGTTGCTGGAGAACCAGCTCATCAAGGCACTCAGGCCGCGCTACAACGTCCTGTTGCTGGATGACAAGAGTTATCCCTACATCTACGTCAGCACCGAGCACGCATTTCCACGCATCACCCTCTATCGCGGTGCGCGCACACTGCCTGGGCGATACTTCGGGCCGTATCCCAATGTCAGTGCGGTGCGCGAAACCCTCAACATCATCCACAAGGTATTCAAGCTGCGCAGTTGCGAGGACAGCATCTTCCACAACCGCAGCCGGCCTTGCCTGCAGTATCAGATCGGGCGTTGCAGTGGGTCGTGCGTGGGCCTCATTTCGGCCGAGGCCTATCGCGCCAATGTGGATCGTGCAATGTTGTTCCTCGATGGTCACAACGACGTGTTGTTGGATGAGCTAGGCCGCGACATGGAGCGTGCCAGCGAGGCGCTGGAGTTCGAGCGCGCGGCGGTGCTGCGCGATCAGATTGCGAACCTGCGTGCGATGCAGGCACGCCAGTACGTCGAGGGCGATCGCGCCGATCTGGACGTGCTGGCCTGCAAGGTCGAACAGGGCATGGCCTGCGTGGTGGTGCTGAGTTTTCGCGGGGGGCTGAACCTCGGCACGCACAGTTACTTTCCACAGATCAGTGGCAATGACGAACCCGGCGAAGTGCTCGACGCCTTCCTCACCCAGTACTACGCCCATCGCAACCCGCCGGCGGAAGTGATCCTCAGCCACACCGGCGAGGACGACGCCTTGATCGAGCGGCTGCTGAGCGAGCGCAGCCGTGGGCGGGTGCAGGTGAAGTCGACCGTCCGTGGCGAGCGCGCACGTTATCGTGACTGGGCCATGCAGAACGCGAACATCGCGCTCGCCGGCCGCATCGGAAGCCAGGCGACGCAGCGCGCGCGTCTTGATGCCCTGCAGGACTTGCTTGGCCTTGACGCGCCACCCCAGCGCATCGAGTGTTTCGACATCAGCCACACCATGGGCGAGGCGACCGTGGCCTCCTGTGTGGTGTTCGATGCGGAAGGGCCGGTGCGTGGTCAGTATCGACGTTTCAACATCAGCGGCATCGCGCCGGGTGATGACTACGCGGCCATGCATCAGGCCCTGCAGCGCCGCTTTCGTCGGGCATTGGAGGACGGCGTGTGCCCGGACCTGCTGTTGATCGATGGCGGCAAGGGACAGATGGCGCAGGCGCGCAAGGTGCTCGATGAGTTGGGCATCAATGATGTCATCCTGATGGGTGTGGCGAAGGGTGTCGCACGTCGTGCCGGCGAAGAGACCTTGATCCTGGCCGATGGTCGCAGTTGCCATCCGGGATCAGACTCACCGGCCCTGCATTTGATCGCACAGGTACGTGATGAGGCGCATCGCTTCGCCATTACCGGGCATCGTGGACGCCGCGCCAAGACACGGCAGACCAGCCGCCTGGAAGACATCCCCGGCATCGGGCCGCGTCGACGCGCTATGCTGTTGCGACATTTCGGTGGGTTGGCCGAACTCAAGCGTGCGGGCGCAGAGGAGATCGCACGGGTCGAGGGTGTCAGCCACGCTCTGGCGCAGCGCATCTGGCAGGCGTTGCACGGGGTAGCCGACGAAGCCACACCATCGCCGACCAAAGCCGATACACCGTGAAACTCACCATCCCCACCTTGCTGACCTTGCTGCGCATCGCGCTGATACCGGTGCTGGTGCTGGTGTTCTATCTGCCTTTCCGTTGGACCAACTTCGCCGCTGCCGGTATTTTTGCTTTGGCTGCGGCCACGGATTGGCTCGACGGTTGGATAGCACGGCGCTACGAGATGTACTCGGCTTTTGGTGCCTTCCTGGATCCGGTGGCCGACAAGTTGATGGTGGCCGTGGCGCTTTTTCTGATCGTGCAGGGCCATCCATCGCCGTGGATGGCGATTTGGGCGGCCGTAATCGTCGGACGCGAGATCGCGGTGTCGGCTTTGCGTGAATGGATGGCCGAGATCGGCCAGCGCGCAAAGGTGAAGGTGGCGTGGATCGGCAAGTTCAAAACCGTGGTGCAGATGATCGCGCTGTTGTGCCTGCTGTACTCGGTTACGCCTGATCGGCCACGTCGGCCACTGCCGTGGATGGGTGAGCCGGTGTTCCATATTGGCGATTGGCTATTGGCGGTGGCGGCCCTGCTGACCTTGTGGTCTGGCTTCCAATATCTGCGCGCTGCCTGGCCTGCGATGCGGGACGAAAAGACGCGCGACTGAAGCCATGCGCGGTCTTTTCCAGACATTGCGATGGCAGCGTTGAACGCTGATCGGGCTGGACCGGCCGCTTGTCGACAATCTAAGATTGAGGTCCACGCAGAACAGGGGTGAGGTCATGTTGCCAGGTATGGCTCGTCAGGGCGTTCTGTCGCTGGCGATCAAGGACAAGAACCAGCTTTATGGCGCCTACATGCCCTTCCTGAAAGGCGGTGGCATCTTCGTGCCGACGCCCAAGCGCTACAACCTGGGCGATGAAGTGTTCGTCATGCTCACCTTGCTTGATGACAAGGAACGCCTGCCGGTGGCTGGGCAGGTCGTCTGGATCACGCCGCCCGGCGCGCAGGGCAATCGCGTGGCGGGCATCGGCGTGCAGTTCAGTGCTTCGCCCGAGGGTGAGGCGGTTCGCGGCAAGATCGAAACCCACTTGGCGGGCATGCTCAGTGGCGAAAAGCCGACCTTCACGATGTGATGCGGTCATTTCGATCCGTGTGACGGTCTCTGCGTGTGACGGTCGTGAGGGCAGGGCATGAAGTCCCTCCAGACTGCACCCATTCGAATCGAACTGGCGCCCTCGCGCAGCTTGCGTGCCGCCATATTGGTGCTCGCCGGGCTGGCGTTGCTGGCCATTTGGTTCTCGCGCGTGCCATCGGGTGTGATGATCCTGGTCCCGCTACTGGCTTGGCATGGGTGGTACGCCTTGGCGCGTGATCTGCCATTGTGTTTGGTGTTGCGCGCCGATGGTAGCGCGATGCGCCTCCTGGATGGCGATATCGAGCAGCCAGTCCAGCTCATGGCCCTGCACGAGCGCGGGGGTATCGGGGTGTTGGTGTTGGCCGTGGATGCGCGCGTTCAGCGTTTGGCGTGGGCTCCTGATACCCTGTCGCGCCCTGCACGGCGGGAACTTCGCCTGTGGTTGGCCGAACAAAGGCGCCGCGCCGTGGCCAAGGTCGCTGCCACAACTTCTTCCGAAAACCGAGTCTCGCGCGGATGATCAGACCGCTGGAACTGGCGATTGGCCTGCGTTACACCCGAGCCAAGCGTCGCAACCGCTTCATCTCATTCATCTCGGCCGTCTCGATGCTGGGCATTGCCTTGGGCGTGGTGGCCTTGATCGCCACGATTTCGGTGATGAACGGCTTCGAATCCGAATTGCGCACCCGCATCCTCGGAATGGTGGCGCACGCCACCATCAGCGGCGCCGGCGAGGACATGCGCGACTGGCAGCACGCGGTGGAGGTAGCGCGCACGGATCCACGCGTGTTGGGTGCGGCACCCTATGTTGAGCGCGAAGCCTTGCTGACCGGTGTGCGAAGCCAGGGCGCGTTGTTGAGTGGCGTCGACCCGGCTCTGGAGCCGGCAGTATCGAGCGTCGGCAAGAAGATGAAAGCCGGTTCGCTCGACGCGCTGGAGCCGGGCAAGTTTCGCATCCTGCTGGGTACCGAGCTGGCGATGTTGTTGGGCGTGGACATGGGCGATTCGGTCACGGTGCTGGTGCCCGAGGCGCGCAGTACGCCGGTGGGCGTGGTGCCGCAGATGAAACGCTTCACCGTAGCCGGCCTGTTCGAAGTGGGCATGCAGGAATACGACATGCAATTGGCGATCGTGCACATGGCCGATGCCCAGCGCCTGTTGCGCATGGGTGATGGCGTCACCGGCGTGCGGCTCAAGCTGAAGGACATGTTCAATGCCTGGAGCGTGGCGCGTGATCTGGCCGATCGCATGGGCGAGGTCTACCGCGTCCGTGACTGGTCGCGGGATCACGCCAATTTCTTTCGTGCCATCCAGATGGAAAAGAGCGTGATGTTCGTGATTCTCTCGCTGATCGTGGCGGTGGCGGCCTTCAACCTGGTGTCGTCCCTGATCATGCTGGTGACCGACAAGCAAGCCGACATCGCCATCCTGCGCACCTTGGGCATGTCGCCCGGTTCGGTGATGGCGGTATTCGTGGTGCAGGGCACCTTGATCGGTATCAGCGGCATCGCCTTGGGCGTGGTGGGTGGTGTGCTGCTCACGCGCAACCTCAATGCCATCATGCATCTGATCGAGCGCATCCTGGGCTTTGAGTTGATGCCTGCCGATGTCTATTACATCAGTGGTGGCGTGCCGACCGATCTGCGCCTTGAGAACATCCTCGCCATCGTCGGTATCGCCTTCGTCATGTGCATGGTGGCCACGATCTATCCGGCATGGCGCGCCTCGCGTACCGATCCAGCGGCGGCCCTGCGTTATGAGTGAGCACATGACCTCCGAGCAAGCCGTGATCCGTTGCACTGGCCTGTCCAAGATCTACGCCGAAGGCGGCTTGCGCACGCCGGTGTTCGATGGACTGGAATTGACCGTCGGTGTCGGCCAGACCGTGGCCATCGTCGGTGCATCCGGTGCCGGCAAGAGCACTCTGTTGCACATACTGGGTGGCCTCGATACCCCCAGTGCTGGCGAAGTGTTCGTCGCGGGCGAAGCGATGAGTGGGCTGTCCAACGCGGCACGCGGGCGTCTGCGCAATCGCGCCCTGGGTTTCGTCTATCAGTTTCACCATCTCTTGCCCGAGTTCACTGCGCTGGAAAACGTGATGATGCCGCTCTTGATTCGGCGCACGCCGCACGCACAATCGCTGCAGGCGGCATCGAACTTGCTGGAGCGCGTCGGCTTGGCCGCGCGTCTGGCGCACAAGCCGGGCGAATTGTCGGGCGGTGAACGCCAGCGCTGCGCCGTGGCGCGTGCCTTGGTGACGCGGCCCGCCTGTGTGTTGGGCGACGAGCCGACCGGCAATCTCGACGAGACCACCGCGGCCCAAGTCTATGCGTTGATGCTGGAGCTCAACCGCGAAATCGGCACCAGCTTCGTGTTGGTCACCCACGATCGCAAACTCGCCCGCACCATGGATCGCACGCTCGAACTGGCCGGTGGGCGCTTGCGTGAATTGAGCCCGGGCGAGGTTTGAAGCCGGGGCTACTATCGAAAAGTCGCGCCCCAGACGATGGTTGATTGCCCGCTACTGCCAACCTGCCCGAGGGGCAGGTTGGCAGGGATGTCGGCGCATTGGTTCCGAGATCACTCCTCGAAGCCGTCCGAGAAAATGCTGACAGAGGCGCCGAAGAGAACCTGCACGGCGCCTGCTGCGGCGACACCACCGACCGTCTGCCCAGGCAGGCCCACCGCAAGATCCGTCGTGCCGTTGTGGTCGAAATCACCGATCGTCATGGCCGATCCGAATTGTGCGTTGGCCTGCATCGGGGCCGTGGCCATGCCCGTGTCAACCATCAAGAATTGCTCACCGACTCCGGTGTTCAGGCCACTGGCACCACCCGAAAAAACCAGATGTATCACTCCGGCATCGACGGTGCCGACCCAATCTTCACCTGGTGCGCCAATCAAGAGGTGGTCAGGACTTCCATAAATGACTCCTGCCTTCAGATAGCTTGAAGTCAATCACCGGCTGGCAAGCGTGCGGCCGAAGTAGTCATAGTCTTCGGGCGAGGACGCCACGCCGACCGTGCCTTGGTTCATGATGAGGGGAGCGGTCAAGCTCAAGCCACTGTCCGAGCCATTGAGAACCACCACCGCGCCTGCGTTCAAATGGCCATTGACGTCTTTACCCACGATGCCAATGGCCAAGTCCTCACGGCAGGTTATCGGAACCCAGCAATCTTGGGTGCGATTGAAATCCGCCACGGCGAGCGAAGACCCAAAATAGTCGTTTTCTTGGTTGACCATTCCGATGTCCGATTGATCGATAACCTGCGCGCCGGTGGTCAGCAAGCCTCCGGAGGTGCCAAACATCACCGTGACCTGACCGGCGTCGCCAATGCCTGCAATATCCTGATCCGGTGCGCTGATGACCAGGTCCGAGAAAGCATCATCGCCGTTGAGGTCGCCGGTTGCCAAGCTGCCACCGAAGTGCGCAAAGGCTTGGGCGCCGCCCATCATGCCTTGGTGGAAGAACTGGTTCCCCACGCCCGTCAGGCCGGCCACCGATCCATACAGGATCTGCACCGCACCCGCATCGATGACTGCGGTCGGAGCTTCACGGCTCTCCCCGGAAACACCGATGGCCAGATCGTCGAAACCGTCGTTGTTGAAATCACCCACGGCGAGTGCACCACCGAATGCGTCCCCGGCTTCCGGCGTGTCTTGCAGATCACCACCCTGGTTGAAGAATTTGGTGGGCTCACTATACGACAGAACATAGACGCGCCCTGCGTTGGTTTGTCCGCTGACTGCAAGAAACGGTGCCCCGAAGACCAGCTCATCCTTGTCATCGTTGTTGAAGTCGCCAAAGACCACTGACCAGCCCAAATGCATGCCACTAACGGCGCCGGTCGATGACGTTCTGAATTGGAAGTCGCCCGTGCCGGTATTGGTCAAGAGCGTGACCTTGCCGACATTGGTTGCGGAGCCACTGTCCCAATTCGGAGCGCCGATGGCCAGATCCAGCCAGCCATCACCGTCGTAGTCGCCACTGGCAAGAACATCGCCATACTCGGCGTTGGCTTGGCCGACCCCGTCATACAGGGCGAAGTTGCCGTCGGTCAGCAGTTGCGCCTGAGCGGGCAGTGATAGCGCGGTGATTGCGCCCACGAGCAGCGCGAGAGGTCCGCGAGTGAGCTGGGTTCCAAGGTGCAGGGTGTTCATGACTCGATCTCCAGAACAGAGGGCGGTTCAGCCATGGCGCCGTCGATGACCTGGGGTTCACGACTGTTTTGGCGATACGCACCAAGGTGTGCGAATCGGACAGATGGGCGAGGGGTGATGGGCGGGAACATGCGCAAGTCGCAAGCCCTGGCTTGCCGGGCCTCGATGCCCTCAATCTGGGTCCGGACCCCGAGCGACCGTCGGATTCATGGGCCATCGGATGCGAGTGGATGACAATTGCGAATCCAGCGTGACTCGCGGTTGGTCCGGCACAAACCAACTGTTGATCTAGCCCGAAAATTGTACGAGCCTGGCGTAGCTGCCGAGCTTGCTCGGCAGTCAATGGAGCAAGCTCCATTGCTACAAAACGAGGGCTGGATCAATGGTGCGACGCCGTGCTGGCCTCGGGTTGACTGTCACGCAGTTCACGCCGCAGGATCTTGCCGACATTGGACTTGGGCAGTTCGCTGCGGAACTCGATCAGCTTGGGCTGTTTGTAGCCGGTCAACTCGTGGCGGCAGAAGTTGCGGATGTCGTCTTCGCTCAGGTTCGGATTCTTGCGCACCACCACCAGTTTCACGGCTTCACCTGACTTTCTGTCGGGTACGCCCACGGCGGCGACTTCGAGCACGCCGGGCATTTGCGCCACGACGTCTTCGATTTCGTTGGGATAGACGTTGAAGCCGGAGACCAGAATCATGTCCTTCTTGCGATCAACGATGTAGAAGAAACCCTTTTCGTCCATCTTGGCCATGTCGCCGGTGTGCAGCCAGCCGTCGGCGCCGAGCACCTTGGCGGTTTCGTCGGGGCGCTGCCAGTAGCCCGCCATCACCTGCGGTCCGCGCACGCACAGCTCGCCCACTTCGCCCATCGGCAGCCTATGGTTTTCCTCGTCCATCACGCAGCAATCAGTGGAGGAGATGGGTAGCCCGATGGCGCCGTTGTATTCGGCGAGGTTCATGGGATTGATGCAGGCGGCTGGCGAGGTTTCGGTCAGGCCGTAGGCTTCCACCAAGGTGACGCCAGTGACCTGCTTCCAGCGTTCGGCCACGGCACGTTGCACCGCCATGCCACCACCCAAGGTCAGGTGCAGATGGCTGAAATCGATGCGATCGAATCCGGGCGTGTTGAGCAGGCCGTTGAACAAGGTGTTGACGCCGGTAATGGCCGTGAACGGGATGCCTGCCAGCGTCTTGACGAAGCCGGCCATGTCGCGTGGATTGGTGATGAGGTGGTTGAGGCCGCCGAACTTCATGAACACCAGGCAGTTCGCCGTCAGCGCGAAGATGTGATACAGCGGCAACGCCGTGATGATGTGCTCGTGCCCGGGTTTGACATTGGTGCCCAGCCACGCCGAGGCCTGCTGCATGTTGGCCACCATGTTGCCGTGGGTGAGCATGGCGCCCTTGGCTACGCCCGTGGTGCCGCCGGTGTACTGCAGGAAGGCAATGTCCTGATGGCTGAGGGTGACCGGTGGTGCGGTCTTGCCTGCGCCGCGGGCGAGGGCTTCGTGAAAACGGATCGCACCCGGGATGCGAAAGTCCGGGATCGCCTTCTTCACGTACTTGAGCACGAAGTTGACGATTGCGCCCTTGGGGAAGCCGAGCATGTCGCCGACGCCCGTCGTGATGACCTGACGCACCGGGGTGTCAGCCAGTACTTCCGAAAGCGTCGCGGCGAAGTTGTCCAGCACCACGATGGCGACTGCACCCGCGTCGTGCAATTGGTGCTTGAGCTCGCGATGGGTGTACATGGGATTGGTGTTGACCACCGTCAGCCCTGCACGCAACGCGCCGAACACGGCAATTGGGTATTGCAGGATGTTGGGCAGCATGATCGCGATGCGATCGCCTTTCTTGAGTTGCAGATCGTGCAACAGATAGGCCGCGAATTGAGCGCTGAGAGCGTCGATCTCGGCATAGCTCAGGGTGCGGCCCATGTTTTCGTAGGCCGGATTGCTGGCGTAAGTCTTGCACGCACTCGCCAGCACTTCGGGAATCGAGCCGAACTCGTTGAGATCGATCTCGGCCGGCACGCCCTTGGGGTAGTTGGCCAGCCAGGGTCGTTCGATGCTCATGGTGCTGCTCCCGCAGTGTGTTGTTGGCTGCCACGTGTGCGGATCGCACCTGCGGCGGTTCGATGATGTGCGCATCAGTGGCAAGCGTTGGATTCGGCGTGTTGATCGGGATGAGCCCCACAAAACCCGCCACTGCGCGTGTATCGTCCTTGGATTGGATCATAGGCCAACTCGAAAGGGCAAGGCGCATGGATACGCGAACGATTCGCGATTTTTCACGATGCCGCGGCATTCTGGCTGCCGCGGGGATCGGGCTGTTGATGCTTGGCCTCGCGGCCTGTTCGCGCAGCCCACCGGAACAACGCCTGCGCGATCGTATCGCCACGATGCAGGTGGCCTTGGAGGCTGGCGAGGTGTCGGAGTTCATGGCCGGCGTGGCCGAGGATTTCGATGGGGGCGGCGAGTTGGATCGGCGGGGCGTAGCCAACCTGCTGAGAGCACAGCGACTGCGCAATGCCCGGATCGGGGCCACGCTGGGGCCTTTGCAAATCGACCTCTACGGTGAGCGCGCTTCGGTTCGTTTCACGGCCATGTTGACCGGCAGCGGTGGCGGCCTTCTGCCCGATCGCGCCGAGGCATGGACATTCGACAGTGGCTGGCGCGATGGGCCGGACGACTGGCAGTTGATCCACGCCGAGTGGGAACCGACGCTGTGAGCGCGTGCGCGTTGACGCTGATCGGAGGCGCGTGCACCATCGTTCGACCAAAGACGCAGCGGCGGGCACACGCATGATTCGGGGTGGCAAACAGCGCGAGGCGATGTCAAAGGTGGATACCGCATGGCTGCGGATGGAAAAACCCACCAATTTGATGATGATCACCGGCGTCTTGATGTTCGAGCGGCGCTTGTCGATCGACGCCCTGCGCCAGCTCATTGCAGAACGGTTTCTGGCCTTCAAGCGGTTTCGACAGAAGGCGGTGGATACGGGCGGTGCTTGCCATTGGGAAACCGATGCGGATTTCGATCTGGAGTGGCACGTGCGCCTGACCGCCTTGCCCGGCGAGGCCGGTCAGGTCGAACTGCAACGGCTCGCCAGCCAGTTGGCTTCGACCGCGCTGGATCATTCCAAGCCGCTTTGGCAATTCCATCTGGTGGAAAACTACCTCGGCGGCAGCGCCTTGATCGCACGGGTGCACCATTGCTATGCCGATGGCATTGCCTTGATCCAAGTGCTGCTGTCGCTGACCGACGTTGCGCCCGATCCTGCGGCCGAGGACAGTCTCGCCAAAGCTTGGTTCAAGCAGGATGGCGAGCGCATCACCCGACGTTTCTTCTATCCAGGTCAACGCCAGTTCGAATCGGCGATGAAGTTGGGCGGCAAGGTGTTCGATGGCAGCATGGCCCTGTACCGCGATCCGGGCTTGGCCTCGGTGCTGGCACGCGAAGGTGGTGAGATCACCCGCGAACTGGTGCAGGCCTTGACGCTGGAAGATGATCCGCCGACCGTACTCAAGGCGCCGCTTGGCGTCATCAAGCGTTGCGCCTGGGCCGAGCCGATGGATCTGGATGAGGTTAAAACCGTGGGCCGCGCACTCAACTGCACGGTCAACGATGTGCTGTTGGCCTGTGCCGCCGGTGCCTTGCGCGAATACCTGATCGAGCGTGGCGAGCCGGTTGACGAATTGATGCTTCGCGCCACGGTGCCGGTGAACCTGCGCCCGCTCGAACACGCCAAGAAGTTGGGCAATCACTTTGGCTTGGTGTTTCTCGAATTGCCGGTGGGAGAGTCCAATCCGGTGGCACGCGTGCAGCGCGTGGCGCAGGACATGGATCGCATCAAGTCCTCGCGACAAGCGGTAATGACCTTCGGCGCGCTGGCCGCGCTGGGTATGGCGCCAACGCCGATACAACGCATGGCGCTGGATTTGTTCAGTCGCAAGGCCACCACGGTGGCCACCAATGTGCCCGGTCCGCAGATGCCGCTGTACTTGGCCGGGGCGCGCATCACCGAGTTCATGTTCTGGGTGCCGCAGACTGGCAGCATCGGCGTCGGGCTCTCGATCCTGAGCTATCAGGGGCGAGTGCATTTCGGGTTGATCGCCGATGCCAAATCCATCCCCGACCCAAGTCACGTGACGGAACGTTTCCAGCGTCAGCTCGAACATTTGGTGTACGCGGTGCTGATGGAGGACTGGGACGTTCCGATCACCGCCAATGACGCGCGCGACACCCTGCAACGCCTTGGCGTGGGAGCCTGATTCACTGAATCGGTGGCAACCAAGGGAACGGTGGATCGATCCGCACCATCGCCATGGCTTGAGATGTGTGATCGGCGCAACCACCTGATGAAGCAAGCGGCGATGCCGCATTCACTTCAATTCAGGAGACGTACGATGAGCAGCTATTCCAGCCCGCTTTCCCGCTTGGCCAATCAATACGGCCTTCCAGCCGAAGTCAAACAGTTCTTCGATCGCGTGATGCACGAAGCCGATGGCGACCAGAGCAACGTGGTGACCAGTCAATGGGCGCCGCGCGTGGACATCAAGGAAGAGGAAACTCGCTTCGTCATTTTTGCCGATGTGCCGGGCGTCGATCCGTCCGAGATCGAAATCCAGATGGACAAGGGCATCCTCAGCATCAAGGGTGAGCGTACGACCGCGAGCAGCGAAGACTCCGCCAAGTTCTCGCGCGTCGAGCGCGCGCACGGCGTGTTCTATCGTCGCTTCTCGTTGCCGGACAGTGCCGATGCCGAAGGCGTAACGGCCACAGGTCGACATGGCGTTCTGGAAATCAGCATCCCGAAGAAGCCGGAAACCACGCCGCGCCGTATCCAGGTGCAGTAAGTTCAATGGGGTCGGGCGTGCCCCAACCTCGTGCAACCCTGCGGCCCGCGGCGCAATCCGTGGGCCGTCGCTTTTGCACGTTATGATTCAAACCATCGGCACGTTACGCGTGCAAGGGTGAAGCATGCAGTTCAAGGATTACTACCAAGTGCTCGGCGTAGCGCCGGATGCGGACGAGAAGGCGATCAAGTCGGCCTACCGTCGGCTGGCACGCAAATACCATCCCGATGTCAGCAAGGAAGCTGGCGCGGAGGAAAAATTCAAGGCCGCCAACGAGGCCAACGAGGTGTTGGGCAATCGTGAGCGGCGGGCCGAGTATGATCGGCTGCGCGCCAGCGGCTATCGTCCGGGTGACTCCTACCAGCCGCCGAATTGGGGTGGGCCATCGCAGGGTGGTCCGGGTTTTGAGGGCTTTGGCGAAAGTGGTTTCTCAGACTTCTTCGAATCCTTGTTCGGGCGCTCGCGCGCCGGCCGCGCCAGTGCACCTGGGCCGATACCCGATGCGCGCGCGCACCTCGATGTCGATCTGGAAAGCATCTACGCCGGCGCCAGTCAGCGCGTGGATGTGAACGGCAAGACGCTGGAGATCAAGATTCCAGCGGGCATTGCCGCCGGGCAAGTGATTCGCCTCAAAGGACAGGGTGGCCAGGGACGTGATCTGTTGCTGGAGATCGGTTACCGCGCGCATCCCACGTTCTCGGTGGAAGGACGCGACGTGATCGTGCACCGCACGGTCACGCCGTGGGAGGCAGCCTTGGGTACCCAAATGGAAGTGCCGACCTTGGGCGGCACTGTGCACCTGAGCGTGCCGGCCGGTTCTGGCAGCGGGCAGCGTCTGCGTCTGCGCGGGCGCGGCATGCCCGGAACGCCCAACGGCGATCAGTTCGTGGTGCTGGACCTGCGTGCGCCCAAGCCAAGCACGGAAGCGCAGCGGGCGGCCTATGAAGCCCTGGCCAAGGCCTTTGCCGATTCAGGCAGACACAGCTGATGCGGCGTCAATTCCTTGAGCCCATTTACTGGGATGTTGTGGGCGCCGGTTCGGGCGCGGACTGAGCCGCAGCAGCTTTCTTGGCCTTGCTGAAGCCGTGGAAGCCGCTCAGGATCTTTTCCTGGCCGGTGTACTCGGCGGCGGTGGCGGCCTGGAACTTGCTCGCGCCCAACTCAGCGAGCACGTCATACAAAGCCTCGTCCTCGTGCATGGTTTCCAGCGCCTTTGCCACCGATTCAACCACCTCGGGCGGCACCGTGGGTGCGGCGCTGAACGCACGCCCGGGCAGCGGCTCGGAACGAGCCAAGGTCGGCAGGTTGTAGAACTCCTCGGCCAGATGCGCCGGCACAATTGCGCCGTCGGCCTCGCCCGCAAACACCATTTGCACCGCATCGCGCCATGAGGACGCCTCGGAACGAACCACCGGCTGCGCCAGCGGGTTGTCGTCGTACATTTCGGCCAGCAAGGCAAAACCAAGGCTGGGTGCCGACATGCACGCCACCGGCTTGGCGATCAGTGCGCGAATGTCCTGCCCGTCGTAGTCCGCCTGCGCGATGAGGGCGTAAACGGTCGGTTCTGCGGTGCGGGCGATGGGGCTGAAGCCCTGAAAACGCATGCGAAAACCGACGAAGTCGGCTTCTTCGAAGGCGAAGTCCACGGGCTTGGCCGCAACGAGGTCTCGCCAGTAGGCGTGGTAATCGCGCGCCACGACAAGCTCAAAGTGCTGGCCGGTGCTGCGATCCAGATAGTCCAGCAGGGGTTTGTAGACTTCCGCAGCCTGGTCAGGCGGGTAAGACGGCTCCACCGCCAGACGATACGTGGCGGCCTGTGCGCCTTGCAGGGGGATGGTGAAGCCCCCCAGCATCATGCATCCAGCGACGATCCATGACCTTGATCCGAAGTTCCTCACGGTGCCCCTCCCGTTCGCTTCATTTCAGTATTGACACACGACGCCGTGCGCCAGCGTATCGTGCACGTGTGGGGCGTCGATGTAAACAGCCAAGGGTCGGTATGGTGCCGGATCGCTCAGATCGAAGCCGATCATGGCGTGCGTCGCGCCGACGTGCGGCGGACGGGTTTGGGTTCAATACCAAAACCGTCAGAACGCGAACGTTTCCAAGGCGGTATCCAGCTCAGATCGAAGGGGACAGGTCTAACTGGCACAAACAGGGGACATTTCCAAATTGCGTTGACACAGTCAATGATTGACGGTTGACAGAACCCCAGACTGGCCGTAAATTGCGCGGCTCGCCTCGTTCGACGACGCGGCCATGCACCTTGCCCAGGTGGCGGAATTGGTAGACGCACTAGTTTCAGGTACTAGCGGGTAAAACCGTGGAGGTTCGAGTCCTCTCTTGGGCACCAAATTCATACGCATTGCGCCTTCGGGCGGTTAGCTCAGCGGTAGAGCACTGCCTTCACACGGCAGGGGTCATAGGTTCGAACCCTATACCGCCCACCATCTGGTTCAATGCAGTTGACGATGGCCACCGTGATGGTGGCTTTTTCGTTTTCGTTCCCGCCGGTCCGAGCACAGCGTGGCATGACCGCCGTGCTTCGTGACGGGTGTCCACGCATTCATGTCGGGTCATGCCGCGAGCATGAACAAGCTCTAAGCGCGGTCGGTGAGGGCGTCGCTTCTCGGCCTTTTCCCGGGTTTTCGTGGTCGCTGTATGCAGCACGCGGTGGCACAATGCCCAGCTAACTTCCCTAGCTGTGGTTTGCGATGAACATCACGGAAACAGCGGTCCACAACGGCACCCGCGAGGCCTTGGCCAGCATCCTCAACGACTTGCGCAGCAGCGTGTCACCCAAGCAATACGGTGCCGCGGCCTTGTTCGCGGGCACGTTCTACTCGCGCATGAACTCTGATGAGTTCGGCGTGCGGGCCTCGAAGGACTGGGCCGCGCTGGTCGCAAGCTTCATGGAGTTCGCCAGCGTACGTGCTCAAGGCCAGGTGAGCGTGCGGGTATTCAACCCGTCGCTGGAGCAGCACGGCTGGGAGTCGCCCCACACGGTGATCCAGATCGTCAACGACGACATGCCTTTCTTGGTGGACTCGGTCTGCATGGTGCTGGCGAACATGGGCATCGGCATCCATGTGCTCGGTCACCCGGTGATGCGGGTTCAGCGAGATGCTGAGGGCCGCATTGTCGCCATCGGCGAGGACGCGCGCGATGGCAAGCTCGAATCGATGATGCATATCGAGATCAACCGCCAGGCTGGCACCGACGAGTTTTCACAGCTCGATAGTCAGATTCATGCGGTGCTCGATGACGTTCGCGTGTGCGTGGCCGATTGGAAGGCCATGCGCGAGCGTGCGCGTGAAAGTGCCGAGTACATTGCGACGGCCGCGTCGCCGGTGTCGGCACAGCAGCTGCAGGAAGCCAGCGATTTCATGCGTTGGTTGGCGGATGATCATTTCACCTTCTTGGGTTATCGCGAGTATCAGGTGTCGCCAGACAATGGCGACAACCTGTTGTTGCCGGTTGCCAATAGCGGCTTGGGACTGTTGCGCGACGACCGTCGTGCCGGTCGTCCGCGTTCGGTCAGTGGCTTGCTGGAGGCAATGCATGCAGCGGGCCATGCGCCCGATGCTCTGATTCTGACCAAGACCAACGCCCGCTCCACCGTTCATCGTGGCGGTTACATGGATTACGTTGGGGTGCTGGAGTTCGATGCCAATGGGCGCGCCTGTGGCGAGCGCCGGTTCATCGGCCTGTATACCTCCAGCGTCTACAACCAAAGCACCTGGGATATCCCGGTGGTGCGCGAGCGCAATGAATACGTCGCGGAGCGCTCCGAGTTGCCCAAGGATGGTCACAGCGCCAAGGCCCTACGGCACATCCTGGAGACCTTGCCGCGTGATGAGCTGTTCCAATCCAATCGCGACGAGTTGTATGGCACGGTGATGAGTGTGCTGTCGCTGCAGGAGCGCATTCGTCCGCGTTTGTTCGTGCGTCGTGATCGCTATGGCCGCTTCTTTTCGGTGCTGGTCTACATTCCGCGCGATCGGCACAACACCGTGGCGCGCAAACGCATCGAATCGATGTTGATGCAGGCGCTCAATGGCCAACGTATCGACACCACGACGCAGGTGGGTGAGTCACCACTGGCGCAGTTGCACATGATCGTGCGACCCAAGGCGGGTGCGCCCGAGCGTGTGGACGTGGCGTCGCTGGAGCGGAACCTCGAAGAAATCGTGCGCGACTGGCACGACACCCTGCGTGATCAGCTGGTGCAGCGCCATGGCGAGGCGGCAGGCCTCGACCTGGCCGGTCGCTTTGCCCGTGCCCTCCCCATGGGTTACATCGAAGAAGTCAGCCCGGAGCTGGCGGCGGCTGACGTCGAGCGTCTGGCGCGACTGGATGCCGGCAATGATCTCAGTTTGCAACTGTACGAACGCGGCGATGCCGACCTGCGCTTCAAGCTCTACCGCTTCGGGCAGGATATTTCCTTGTCCGATGCCTTGCCTTTGATGGAGAACCTCGGCTTGCGCATTCGCACCGAGCATCCCTATGTCGTGCATGCAGGCCACGACACCATCCACATCCAGGATTTCGAGATCGAAGCGCGCTCCAGCGTGCAGGTGGATTCGGTCCGCGCCCGTTTCGAGGATGCGTTCGAGGCGATCTGGCGTGGTCGCGCCGAAAGCGATGGCTTCAATCGCCTGATTCTCGCCGGTCGATTGGAGTGGCGTCAGGTTGCGATGTTGCGGGGCTATGCCAAGTACCTGTTGCAGGTCGGCGTGCCGTTCTCGCAGACCTACATGGAAGAAACGTTGGTGCGTTATCCCTTGTTGGCGCGCCTGTTGGTGGAGTTGTTCGAGGCGCGCTTCCACCCGGAAGAAGACGCCGCCAAGAAAGCGGAAGGGCAGGCAAACTTCCGCGCCGAGCTGGTGGCTCTGGCTAGCTCCGACGCACTCGCCATGCAGACCTTGGAAGCCGTCGTGGCGGCGCGCACGGCCAGTCGCGATGCGCAGATGGTCGCCACCAAGCAGGCCTTGCGCACCTTGCTGGATCAGGTCGAGAGCATTGACGAGGACCGCATCCTGCGCAAGTTCGAGGCGGCGATCCTGGCCACGCTGCGCACGAGCTTCTATCAGTCGAGCAAGCCGCGCAGCAGCGAAGTGATCGCCTACAAGATCGACCCGGCTGCCGTACCCGAGTCACCCAAGCCGCATCCCTACCGGGAAATCTTCGTCTATGGCCCACGTGTGGAGGGCACGCACCTGCGCTTTGGCGCGGTGGCGCGTGGTGGCCTGCGTTGGTCGGATCGGCGTGAAGACTTCCGCACCGAGGTGCTGGGCTTGGTGAAGGCGCAAATGGTGAAGAACACCGTGATCGTGCCGGAAGGTGCCAAGGGTGGTTTCTTCGTGAAGCGCCCGCCCACTGATCGCGAGGCGGTGCAGGCCGAAGGCATTGCCTGCTACCAGCTCTTCATCGGCTCGATGCTCGACATCACCGACAACATCGTCGATGGCAAGATCGTGCCGCCTGAACAGGTGGTGCGTCACGACGCCGACGATCCGTATCTGGTGGTCGCCGCCGACAAGGGCACCGCGCGTTTCTCCGACATCGCCAATGCGCTGTCGGCGGATTGCAACTTCTGGCTTGGTGATGCCTTTGCCTCCGGCGGTTCGGTGGGCTATAGCCACAAGGGCATGGCGATCACCGCGCGCGGCGCGTGGGAGTCGGTCAAGCGTCACTTCCGTGCCTTGGGCCGTGATTGTCAGAACGAGGATTTCACCGTGGTCGGCATCGGTGACATGTCGGGCGACGTGTTTGGCAACGGCATGCTGTTGTCGCGCCATATCCGATTGGTAGTGGCGTTCGATCATCGCCACGTGTTCATCGACCCCAACCCGGATGCAGAAACCTCGTTCGTCGAACGCGAGCGCATCTTCAACTTGCCGCGTTCCTCGTGGGAAGACTACGACAGCAAGCTGATTTCGGCGGGTGGTGGTGTGTTTTCGCGTAGCCTCAAGACCATCGACATCAGCCCGGAAATGCGTGGCGTGCTGGGCCTGGGAGCCGACGTGGCTCACCTGACGCCGGCTGAGCTGATCCACGCCGCACTGAAAGCACCAGTGGATCTGATCTACAACGGCGGCATCGGCACCTACGTCAAGGCCACCTCCGAAACCCACGCCGACGTGGGGGATCGTGCCAACAATGCCATCCGAGTCAACGGCAACGAACTGCGCTGTCGCATCATTGGCGAGGGTGGCAACCTCGGCATGACCCAACGCGGACGTATCGAAGCGGCCCGCAATGGCGTGATCCTCAATACCGACTTCATCGACAACTCGGCTGGTGTGGACACCTCAGACCATGAGGTCAACATCAAGATTCTGTTGAACGACGCGATGGCCCATGGCCAGCTCGATGTCGCAAGCCGAAAGGCGTTGCTTCAGGAAATGACCGATGAGGTCGCGGAGCTCGTGCTGCATGACAACATCCGCCAGAACCAGGCCTTGTCGTTGATGGAACGCATGAGCGTGGCCCGCATCGGGTCCGAGCAGCATTTCATCCGCGTACTGGAAGGCGAGGGGCGCCTGGATCGCCAGATCGAGTACCTGCCGTCGGATGCCGAATTTGCCGAGCGCAAGGCGCGTGGCGAAGGCCTGACCCGGCCGGAACTCTCGGTGCTTCTGTCCTACGCCAAGATGAGTGTGTACGGGCAACTGCTGGATTCCAACGTGCCGGAAGACCCCTTCCTGTCGGCCGAGCTCAAGCGTTACTTCCCCAAGCCACTGCAAGAGCGATTCGCTGCCAACATGGAGCGGCATCGCCTGAAGCGTGAAATCATCGCCACCGCGATCACCAATTCGATGGTCAATCGCATGGGTGCCACCTTCCTGCTGCGCATGCAGGAAGACACCGGCGCCAGCGCCTCGCAAGTGGCCAAGGCGTACAGCATCGCACGCGTGCTGGCGGATGCCCGCACGCTGTGGGCTGGCATCGACGCGGTCAACCTGACCGTGCCCAAGCAGGCCCAGCTCGATGCCTTGGCCTTGGTCTGGACGCAGTTGCGCAGCATGACGCGCTGGTTGCTGAACCTGCCGGGCGAGGATCTCGACATCGCCGCGTCGGTGAAGCGGTTTGGCGCTGGCATCGAAGCCCTGCGCAGCAGCTTGGGACAGGCGTTGTCGGAGCCAGATCGCGCCGAATACGCCGAGGCGCGGGCGCAATGGATGGATCAGGGCTTCGGTCAGGAACTGGCTGAGAAGTTGGCCGCCTTGCCGTTCCAGACCAGCGTGCTCGATATTGTGCGGGTCGCGCTCGACAAGGAGCTTGCGGTGCCGGATGTGGCACGCACCTACTTTGGTCTGGGTGGCGCATTGCACCTGTCGTGGCTGGCGCATCGGGTCAATGAGCTGCCGGTCGAAGGACGTTGGCACGCACTGGCGCGCGGCTCCTTGCTGGATGAATTGCGTTCCCGTCAGAGCGCCTTGGTGGCGCAGGTGCTCGCATCCGGTCAGGGGTCGTCGGAGCAGCGTTTGAGTGCGTGGCTGAAGCGTGACGATTCGAACTTGCGCTTCACCCTTGCCATGCTGGATGAGCTGCGCGGCCAGCGTGAAATGGACTATCCGACCGCCTCGGTCGCCTTGCAGCGGGTCGGGCAGTTGGTCAGTCACGCGGGTTGAGGCTGGGCACAACGACGGGATGCCGACCTTGGCATCCCGTCGACGTCGTTGTTTAAGCTTGCAGAGCGGGCTTCAGTTCACCCGAATGTGTGGATCTCAGCTCAGCTGGTTCGATCCATGGCATAGCGAGCCAGGCCACGCAGGGCCGCGGTCCACGCGTTGTCCGCGAGGGCATCCAAGGCGGCTTCGGCCTTGCCGGCATAGTGCAGGGCACGACTGCGACTGTACTCGATGCCATCGGCGCGGATGATGGCCTGCAACACTTCAGGCATGGCCGTAATTTCGCCGTGCTCGATGACGTCGCGCAAGCGTTGGCGTCGTTCGGCATCGGCATGGGCGAGCGCATGGATCAGGGGCAAGGTGGCCTTGCCTTCGGCCAGATCAGCGCCCAGATGCTTGCCCAGCGCATCTTCGTCGGCGGTGTAGTCGAGCACGTCATCGGCGATCTGGAAGGCATAGCCCAGATTGAGGCCGTAGTCGTACAGGGCCGTGCCAAGGTGTGCGTCCTGCTCACACAGCACGGCCGCCAATCGCGTGGCCGCAGCAAACAGCACCGCAGTCTTGCGTTCGATCACGCGCAGATAGGCGGCTTCGTCGACGTCGGGGTTGTTGACGTGCAAAAGCTGCAGAACTTCGCCTTCGGCGATGGCATTGGTAGTGTCGGCCAGTACCTTCATCACCGCCATGCGGTCCAGTTCAACCATCAACTGAAAGCTGCGCGAGTACAGGAAGTCGCCCACCAGCACACTGGCGGCATTGCCCCACAACGCGTTGGCGGTCTTGCGGCCACGGCGCAGGTCGGATTCATCCACCACATCGTCGTGCAAGAGGGTCGAGGTGTGGATGAATTCGATGATCGCCGCCAGTTGCAGGTGTTCGTTGCCGGCATAGCCCAAGGCGCGCGCGGCGATCAGGTGCAAGCGCGGGCGCAGGCGCTTGCCGCCGGCACCCACGATGTGCGCACCGATCTGGTTGATGAGCGCGACGCTGGACGTCAGGCGATCGGAAATCAAGGTGTCCATGGCGGCCATGTCGGCCTGGACCAGTGACTGGATCTCGGCAAATGCGAGCGCACGCGGGCTGGACATCGATTGAGCAGGAACGGCGTTCATCATCGGCGCATTATAGCGGGCAAGCGTCATCCGGCCGCTGTGGATGGACGCGCAGTCAGTCAGTTGGCCGTCGCATCCACGCCACGTCGCGTCAGGCGATAGACCACGGTTTGCAACGAGGAGACACCAAAACCGGGTTCGTGCGCGAGAATGTCGCGTCGCTCCAGCACCTCCACCGTCCACGCTGGGGTCAGGCGCGCACGAACCTCGGGCTCATCGACCGAAAACGGCGGGCCATCCTTTTCCGGCTGTGGATACTCAAGCGTGATGAGCAAGGCGCAGTCTCCTTGCGGCAGGCGTGAATACACGCTTTCGACATAGCGATGCCGCAGGTCGGGCGGCAGGGCGATCATGGCGGCGCGGTCGTAGAGCGCAGTACAGCTTGAAAGGGTGGATGCATCGAGCGCGAAGGCATCACCGCAGATCAGCTCGATGGCGCCCGCCCGATAGTGCGTGCCCATGGCCGAGCGGTGCACCTGCGCTTCCAAGTGGTGCTCACTCAGGAATTGCTCGATGGCCAGCTCCGAGACATCCACGCCCAGCACCTGATGACCGCGCGCAGCCAGCCAGGCCATGTCCAAACTCTTGCCACACAGCGGCACCAGCACCCGACAACCGGGAGCGACGCCAAGACTTGGCCAGTGCCGCTCCAGTAGCGGCATGACTTCGGTGCGGTGAAAGCCGATGCGGCCCTCGCGCCAGCGCTGGCGCCAGAATTCAGGATTCACGTGGTGTGTCCAATGCGTTCAGGGGTGCGAGCAAAAGTCTCAGTCGAAATTCACGGCAAATTCCGGTGCCGGACCGTGGTCCGAATATACTAGCCTGTCACCCCGCCGCGACATTGCGGCCTGGCAAGGAGCTCACTCATGGCACGCGGCATCAACAAGGTCATTTTGGTTGGCAATCTTGGCGCCGACCCGGAAACACGCTATTCCACCGCAGGTGCAGCCATCGTCACGATCCGCATCGCCACGTCAGACTCGTGGCGCGACAAGCAGACGGGCGAGCAGCAAGAACGCACCGAATGGCATCGGGTGAAGTTCTTCGGTCGCTTGGCTGAAATTGCCGGCGAGTACCTGCGCAAGGGTTCGCAGGTCTATATCGAAGGCGCCTTGCGCACCGACAAGTACACCGGCCAAGATGGCGTGGAGCGTTACACCACCGACATCATCGCCAATGAAATGCAGATGTTGGGCGGGCGCGGCGGCGGTGAAGGCGGCGCGCGCCCCAGCCGCGGCAGCAATGAAGGCTATGGTTCGCGCGGTGGCGCAGAGGCCGGCGGCGGGCGCGCCCCGCGCGAGGCCGATCCGTTCGAAAGTCAGAGCGGCGCCGGCTATTCGGCACCACGCGCAGCGGCACCCAGCAGCCCTCAATCCGCGCCGATGGATGATTTCGACGACGATTCATTGCCGTTCTGATGAGCACCTGGCTCGTCACCGGCGG
>DASSYF010000022.1:0-77330 GCA_035703435.1 Chiayiivirga sp.
CACCACTGAATTGACCAAAAAGGCATCGTCACCAGCTGGCTCCAGCTATTGAATCCCTTGCTGTAACGGTCTGATCCGCACTCACGAACCTTGTCATCAAACACTTTGCGCGGCAGGCCATTCAATACGCTGTGAAGACGGTTTATGCTGAACACGTTGCGGCACCTCTGAATTCGAGTCGACGCTCAGGGTTCTAACCCGTTTAGCAAGGTGCCGCAACACTTTCCACGCATCGCGCGCCACTTTCTCCGGACAGCAGTGCGCCTTCGCGGGAGTGACGAGCACATATCGACTTGTTCAGATGCTCCCTAGCTTCAGCCCGACACGCTTTCCGTAGGGCTTCAGCCCGACGGGGTGTTCCCAGACCTCGATACGCAGATCGGGCGCCATGTCGGGATGAATCCCAACCTACCCAAGCCTTGGGAACATCTGATCAAGTCCAAACGCCGTCATTGCGAGATCCCTTTTCCGTTCCGAAAATGCCCACGGGCCATGAACCTGCCCCCCAGTCGTCATGGCGAGGCCCGAAGGGCCGTGGCACTGCGCAGGCATGGATGCCGAAGCGAACATTTGCGCAGCGAATGGCCCGGAGGGCAGACTGCAGGAGGCAGCCTGTAATCCAGAAATACGGAGCCAGAACGCTGGATCGCTTCGCTGCGCTCGCGATGACGAAATTGGATTGCCTTGCGTCGCCGTGTGTCGGGATGAAACCCGACCTGCCAAAGCGCGATGACCCGTAGGTCGGGCTTCCGCCCGACACGCTCGGGCCTTGCCACGCGTGGCTTGATCGGTTCGAATGGCCGTCTTCACACGTGTGACGCTCTGGGGAACCTTCGATGAATCAAACCGTCTCGCCGCCGCAGTTGACCGTGCGCGCGGTGCTGTTGGCCGTGGTCCTTGCGGTGATCCTGGCCGCTGCCAATACCTATCTCGGCCTCTTTGCCGGCCTCACCATCGCCTCGGCGATTCCGGCGGCCGTGGTGTCGATGGCAGTGCTGCGCATGTTGGGCGGCGGCACGATCTATGAAAACAACATCGTGCAGACCGGCGCATCGGCCGGCTCATCCATCGCATCGGGTGTGATCTTCACCATTCCGGCGCTGGTGATCCTGGGCTACTGGAAAGACTTCCAGTATTCGTGGGTGTTGGCGATTGCCGGTTTGGGCGGCCTCCTGGGCGTGTTGTTCTCGGTGCCGCTGCGGCGCTCCTTGATCGTCGATCAAGGCTTGGCCTTCCCTGAAGGCAAGGCCGCGGCCGAAGTGCTGAAAACCGGCGAAAACCCCGGCCAGGGCATCAAGCTGCTGGCGGGTTCCGCACTCCTGGGTGGCCTCATCAAGCTGGCGGCCGGCAGCGGCCTGCGCATGATTCCCGATACCGCCGCCATCGCAGGCTGGTTCGGCAAAACGCTCGGCTACGCCGGCACCAACCTCTCGCCGGCGCTGTTCGGCGTGGGTTACATCGTCGGCCTGAACATCGGCATCGTGGTGTTCGCCGGTGGCTTCATCGGTTGGAACATCGCCCTGCCGATCTACAGCAATTTCTTCCTCGCCAACGATCCGCAATTGATGGCGAGCATTGCCGCCAGTTGTGGCGGCATCGGTGGCGATGCCGAATGCGCGGCCAACACCATCTGGTCGGCGCAGATACGTTACCTCGGCGTGGGCGCGATGTTGATCGGCGGCGTCTGGACCTTGATCTCGCTGCGCAATTCCCTGTTCTCGGGCATGCGCAGCGGCATGTCGGCGGCACGCAGCGGCGCGGGCGCCACCATCGCCCACACCGAGCAGGACCTTCCGATGAAGTGGATCGGCATCGGCCTGATCCTGTTCACCCTGCCCTTGCTGGCGCTGTATCAGGCCATCGTCGGGCAATGGCATGTGAGCGTGCCGATGACGGTGATCATGGTGGTCGCGGGCTTCCTGTTCGTGTCGGTTTCGGCCTACATGGCCGGCCTGGTCGGCTCGTCCAACAATCCGGTGTCGGGCATCACCATCGCCACCATCCTGTTTGCGGCGCTGATCCTGGTGTTGTTGCTCGGACGCGACTCACCCATCGGCGCGGTGGCCGCGATCATGATCGGCGCGGTGGTGTGTTGCGCGGCCTGCATCGGCGGTGACAATCTGCAGGACCTCAAGGCCGGCTACATCATCGGCGCCACGCCCTGGAAGCAGCAGGTGATGCTGGCCATCGGCGCGGTGTCCTCGGCCCTGGTGATGGCGCCGGTGCTCAACATCCTCGACAAGGCCTACGGCATCGGCGTGGTCAGCGAAGCCCATCCCAATCCACTGTTGGCGCCGCAAGCGACCTTGATGGCGTCGGTCGCCAAGGGCATCTTCGGCGGCGAACTGCCTTGGACCACGATCGGCATCGGCGCCGGCATCGGCGCGATCATCATTGCCTTCGATGCCTGGCTGAAGGCGCGCAAGTCCCATTTCCGCGTGCCGGTGCTGGCCTGCGCGGTGGGCATCTATCTTCCGATCGAACTGTCGGTGCCGATTCTGGCCGGTGGCATCGTGGCGTGGTTGGTCGAGCGCCGCTTCGGCATCAAGGCCGATGATCCGAACAAGGAAAAAGTGCACCAGCGCGGCATGTTGTTTGCCGCGGGCCTGATCACCGGCGAAGCCTTGATGGGCATCGGCATCGCCGTTCCCATCGTATTGACCGAACGCGATGACGTGCTGGCGCTGGCCGAGTCCCTGCAGTTTGGTGGTTGGCTTGGCTTGAGCTTGTTGGTGGTGGTGGCGGTGCTGCTGTACCGCGCCGCGATCAAACGCGACTGATCCTCGGCGGCTGCCTGCGCGCTTACTCGCCCGCAGGCAGCAGCTCGATCGCCATGACGATGGCATCCTCGCGCCCCTTGTGCGCCGGGTAGTAACGCGGGCGTCGGCCGATTTCGTTGAAGCCCAGGCTTTCGTAGAGGTGGATCGCCGCCGGATTGGACGGGCGCACCTCCAGAAACACGCGCTCGGCACGGTGCCAGCGCGCCAGGTCGATCAAACGCCCGGTGAGATAGCGCCCCAATCCGCGCCCCTGATGGCGCGGCGCCACACAGACGTTGAGGATGTGGGCCTCGCCTGCGCCGGTCGATAAAACCCCGTGGCCGATGATCTTGTCATCGAGCAGCAGTACCCAGCAGCCATGGCCGGCGAGCAGGCAGTCACGAAAGATGCCTTCGGTCCAGGGAAATTCATACGCTGCCAGCTCGTTCTGCATCACCACGTCCATGTCGGTGGTGCGCATCGCGCGCAGGCTGGGTTGTGAGGGCAGTGCCACCGCACTCATGCGCCCTGCCTGCCCGCAAGTTGTCGACGCAGGCGGCGCAGGATCGGCCAGGCAATACGTTTTTCCAGCGGATCTCGCAAACGCTCCAGTGTTGGCAAGCTCACCGCCGACGCGGGCGCACCGACACCGAAAGCCAGGATCATCAAGTCATCGTCGCCGGCTTCGTCCGGCCCGACGGCCACCTCCGCGTCGCTCACCCCAACGCTGCGCAGAATCTGCTCCAGCAAACGCGCCTGCGGCCCTTCCGTAGGCCTAGTTTTTCGATCCGCAAACCAGAGGCGCACGCGACGCGACGCTGGCTGCGACGGGCTTGGCTCCGATGTGGCTTCGACGTCAGCGGCGTGCGGCGGCGTCAGACGAGATCGGAGCCGCAAGGGCACGATGCCCAGCGCCTGCAAGCGGACTTGCTGATCGTCGAAGGCTGAAACGCGTGTGTTCACTCGTGTTCCAACTCGCGGACTTGGATCATGTCTTCGCCGGCGGCGCGTGCTTTCGCCGCGGCCTCGATGTCGGCAATGAAGTCGGCGCTGATCTGGTCTAGCGCCTGCGCCATGGCACGAACCGAATCGGTGATCGAATCGCCCTCGGCCAAAACCCGATGCTGGTACTCACCGATCACCCAAGGCTTGCCGGCCTCGGAGGGTTCGGCGCGCAGTACCAAACCGGTGACGACCTCCCAGCCCGAGTCGGTCTTGATCCGCTCCAGGCGCACGATCCTGCCCGAAACCGCCAACACGACCATGCGGGTGGGCAGGCGGTCGGTCACCACGCGACTGAGCCGCGCGCGCCGCAGGGTGTCCACCAGCCGCCGTTGCAACAAGCGCGTGGGTGGGTCGATCCAGAGTTGATAGTGATAGCTGCGCAGGCTGCCGGCCTGCGCATCCATGGCATAGATCAGGGCCTGATCCGAGTACAGGCCATCGGCCTCCAGCGGAGACACGACGATAGGCAACTCCACCGGCGCCTGTGCGGGCGCAGCCACGACCGGCGCTGGCATCCGATAATAGGTCGTTTCCGGCATGGCCGGTGCGCCGGCGCAGGCCGCCAGCACCAACACCCACGGGATGATCGACAGGTTTCGGAGCATTCTCATTGTTCTTCCACCTGATCGGCCTTCGGGTTGAACAGCAAGCGATTGGGTCGACGACGAATCTCGCGGCTGAACTCATCCATGTTGCGGCTGGACGATTCCAGATGATGCGCCACCGAATCCATGCGCTGCGCCAAAGTGCCGACGATGCGCTCCAAGTCCAGCACCACCTGTCGGATCTCGGGCCGACTCTCGTCCACCGTGCCATTCAAGGCCGCAATCAGCGCCTGGGTCTGGGCCTGGGTTTGCTTCAGATCCGAAGCCACCGTGCGCAGATCGCGCAGGGTGCCGCCGATGGCCTCGCGATTGTCATCACCGAGCACCTGATTGATGTTGTCGGCCGCCTGATTGAGGCGCGTGAGCAAGCCCTGACTCTGCTGCACCAAGCCCGGCAAGCCGCTGTCCAAGGTGCCGGAAATGGCATCGATGCGCTGGCTCAGGGTATCCACCAAGGGACGAATGCGATCACGCGTCAAGGTGGTCAATTCGTCCGCCAACTCGTTCATGGCAGCAAACACATCGCCGCCGGCAGCACTGTTCAACTCGCCGCCCGCCGGAACCATGGTGGTGCTCTGACCACCGCGAATGGCCACCCGAACTTCGGCCAACAAGCCACTGGCTTGCAGCTGCGCCACGCTGTCCGACGGAATTGGCCAATCGGCGCGCACCGCCATCTCGACCCGATAGCGCGTGACCTGACCACGCTCGGGCACGATGGCCTGCACCTGGCCAATGCGAAAACCCTGATACAGCACCGGCGCACCAAAACGCACCCCGGTGACATTGTCGAAGTCAGCATGGTAGGTCACGGTCGTGCCACCCCGCCCGGTGATGGCGTACACGGCGCCCAGCAGTACCACCAAGGCCAGCACCGTGACGCCGCCGACCAGCACGTAATTGATGTTGTCGCGTCGCATAAGTCGAATCAGCCCTCTTCCTCGGTCAACCGGCGCAAGTAATCATCCACGTTCAATTCGACTTCGCGTGCACGACGGTTGAGCAGATCCTGGATGCGCTCGTTGTCGGCCGCGCGCACCTGTGCCACGGTTCCGGTCATCAGGATACGGCCTTGATCGAGCACGGTGATGGTATCGGCAATCTTGAAGGCCGATTCCAATTCGTGCGTCACCACCACCATGCTCATGCGCATGGCATCACGCAGTTGCAGGATGAGGTCATCGAGTTCGGCGGAGACCACCGGATCAAGCCCCGCCGAAGGCTCATCGAAAAACATCAAGCGCGGGTCCATCACGATCGCGCGTGCCAGCGCCGCACGCTTGACCATGCCGCCGGACAGTTGTGCTGGCATCAGGTCCTGAAAGCCACCCAGATTGACCACTTCCAGCTTGAGCCGACTCATGATGCGGATGGTGTTTTCATCGAGCCGGGTGTGCTCGCGCAAGGGCAAGGCGACGTTGTCGCCCACGCTCATTGAAGTGAACAAGGCCCCGCCCTGAAAGCTCACGCCGATCTTGCGTCGCAGGGCCAGAAGCTCTCGTGCGCTGACCTCGCCAAGATCACGCCCGAACAGGCACACCTTGCCGCGGCGAGGACGTTGCAGGCCGATCAGATGACGCAACAGCGTGCTCTTGCCCGAACCGGAACCGCCCATGATGACGCGGATTTCACCTTGCTCGACGCGAAAGTCGATGCCATGAAGCACCTGCCGTCGCCCGTACCACGCCTCCAGACCGGCGACGGAGATGATGGGCTCGCCCGCGCCGGGAATCGGGAATGGGGAATCGGGAATCGGGGCGGCGTCGATGGCCACTCAGCACCCCTCAACCCAGCGACGATCAAGCACGAATCGACCGCACGAAGTACGCACCGTGCCCGCACTTCCGATTCCCCATTCCCGATTCCCCATTCCCGACCCCAATCAGCGATTCAAGAAGAACGAGAACAACATGTCGGCAATCACCAAGGCGCTGATCGAGAGCACCACCGCACGGGTGGTGGCGCGCCCCACACCTTCGGCCCCGCCCGTAACCGAGAAGCCGACGCTGGTGCCGATCAAGGCAATCAAGGTGCCGAAAACTAGACTCTTGGCGAGCCCTTCCCAAAGGTCGCGCATGACCAGAAGATCCAGCGTCTGCACGAAATAGCCCGCCAGGCTGATATCGAGCGGCCCCATGGTGTACAGCCCGGCACCCAGCAAGGCCACGGCGTCGGCCAGGATGGTCAATACCGGCAGCATCACCACCATCGCGACCAGAGCAGGCGCCACCAGATAGCGCACCGGCTCGATGCCGATGACGGCCAAGGCATCCACTTCCTGCGAGACCACCATCGACCCCAGACGGGCGGCCAGCGACGAGCCGCTGCGCCCGGCCACCACGATGCCGGTGATCAAGGCCCCGAACTCGCGCGTGATCGACTTGCCCGCCGCCATGACCACCTGACTTTGCGCCCCGAACTCGGCCAAGGCCGCGACGAACTGGATGCCGAGCATGACACCGATGGTCAGCGCCAAAAGGCATACGATCGGTATCGCATCCACGCCGATCTGCCGCATCTGCTCGAAGATCATGCGCAGCCGTACCGGCTGTCCGACGCGCCAGCCGAACGCCAGATACCACAGCGATTCCAGCAGCAGCATGGCACCAAAACCCAGCTCGCCGATGCTGGCGACGACGCGCCTGCCGATACGCTCCAGTGGCGTGAAGACTGCCTCCATCGCTCAGGTCGCATCATCCGAGCGCAGGGTGAACACGCGATCCAGTCG
This sequence comes from Chiayiivirga sp., assembly GCA_035703435.1. Classification (GTDB taxonomy): domain Bacteria; phylum Pseudomonadota; class Gammaproteobacteria; order Xanthomonadales; family Xanthomonadaceae; genus Denitratimonas. Next base: position 7,098 of record DASSYF010000022.1, read on the forward strand.
AGCCAGCTTCAACACCGCCAGCACCGCCGGACTGACCCTCACCAATTCGAAACTCTGGCCCTTGCCGCGTGCATTCTGGAAACCCTCGACCAAGGCCGCGATCCCGGATGAATCGATGTAGCTCACCCGTGACAGATCGATGGCAACCTTGGGCGCGCGCGTCAGTGCGTCGAGCACCTCGCGCCGCACCTGCGTCGACCAGGACAGGTCCACCTCGCCACCCAGAATCACCGTGGCGGTATCGCCTTCGACGTGTGTGTCGCATTGACTCATGCATTGCCTCCTTCCGGCACCAGGCGCTTGATCATCGTGAGACGGTTGCCCTGCCCGTCCGTTCGCGGGCTGATCGACCAATGATCCATCAAACTCTCAATGAAGTTGATGCCAAGGCCGCCGGGACGGCACTCGGAGAGATCACGCGGCCGCAATTGACTGGCATCGACGGGCGCGGCTTCGTCCAGCACTTCGAACACCACGTCGTCCGCACGGCGTTTGACACGCAGGCGGATCATCGCCTGACAAGGGCCGCCATGGCCATGACGAATGATATTGGTACAGGCCTCGTCCACCGCCAATACCAAGGATTGGCGCAACTGCGACTCCACCCCGGCACGCGCCAAGGCGGCGCTGAGCGCACGACGCATGCCCGACAGCTCGCTGGGCTGGGCTGGAAAACCGTAGTCCAGCTCATACTCACCCGACACCACGACCTGACCGGAAATCAGCATCAGGGTGATGTCATCGGTGACCTCGAGGCGACGCAAGCTTCGAATCAGTGCACGCAAGCGCGGCTCAGGTGCCAGGCCGGCATAGCGTCGCAGCAACTCGGCCACGCCCTCCACGCCCAGCGGCACACGCGAGGCATGACGAACGTCGGTCACGCCATCGGAAAACAGGTACAAGCTGGCATCGGACAGAGAACAGGTCTGCTCGGGAAAACTCAGGCGTCGCAGGATACCCAGCGGCGGCGCCTCGGCTTCGAAGGAATCGAGCGCACCTTCCGCACCGACTCGCAACAAGGGTGGAAATCCGGCATTGGCCCAGACTACTTCGTGCGTGGCTGGGTCGTAGTGACCTGCGACGGCGCACACGAACATGCCCGGCGCAATCGCCTCGCCCAGTTCGTCATTGACTTGCGCCAACCAGTCCGATGGCCGCAAGCCGTCCTTGCCGGCCCAACGCAAAAGGCTCGCACACCGCACCATCAGGAAGGAGGCATCCAGCCCCTTGCCGGCGACATCACCCACGGTGAAGCCAATGCGCCCATCGGGCAGGTCGAAAAAATCGTAGAAGTCGCCGGAAATCTCGCGCGCCGACAGGTTGATCGCACGCACCGGATAGGCACCCCGTCGTCGCCGAGGCAGGAGCGAGCGCTGCAAGCGCCGCGCCATGCCGAGTTCACGCCGGATACGGTTCTGCTCGACCAGTTCCTCGGCCATGCGCGCACCATTGAGCGCCAAGGCCATCGGCGCCGCCAAGACCCGCAACGCCGCCATGTCGGCCTCGTCGAACAGGCGTTCACCGCGCTTGTTGATGAGTTCGATCGCGCCGATCGCGCCCTGTGCGGTCAACAAGGGCGCGCACAGCAGGCTTCGGGTGGAAAATCCGGTCTGCACATCGCTGGAGGTGTGGAAGTCCGGATCGGCATAGGCATCACGCACCAGTTGCGCACTGCGACTGGCGACCGCACGCCCCACGATGCCTTGACCTAGCGGGATGCGCAGGCCGAGCACGTCCACCGGTCCCTGACAGGCGCGGCATTCCAAGACTTCGGCTTTGGGATCGAGCAAAAACACGCTGACGGCTTCTGCATCCAGATAGTCGGCGACAAATCGGGTCGACTCCCGCAAGGTTCGCGACAAATCCACCGATATCGCCAACTTCTGGCTGATGTCGGCGATGAAGGCCAGAAGATCGCCAGCGCCGGCGCCTCCTCCGTTCGCGGCCAGTCTCGGCGCGGCGCTCGCCTCGTTCATCCGCTTGCCGACGATGAGGCGCGCGGCCGCCGGATACGCGAGATCGCCCAATACAGCGGGCCGGACAAGAGGTACACGGTGCAACCGACCAGCAGCACGCGCGGTGGGTCGATCGCCAGCAACACGAGGATCAGCAATGCCAGCAACACCGCCATGAAGGGCACGCGCCCACCGAATGGCAGTGACTTGAAACTGAAGTAGCGAATCCGACTGACCATCAACAGCCCCGCAATCACGGTCACGCCCAAGGCGATCCAGCGCACTTGTCCACCGGTGAAATTGAAACGACTGTCCAAGGTCCAGACGAAGCTCATCATCACCGCGGCCGCAGCCGGGCTCGCCAATCCAATGAACCAACGTTTGTCCACCACACCCACCTGGGTGTTGAAGCGCGCCAGACGCAAGGCCGCGCAGGCGGCGTACAGAAACGCCGCCGACCATCCGATCTTGCCGGGGATCGGACCATCAAACTGCAGTTCCACCAAGGCCCAGTGGTACATCACCAAGGCCGGCGCCATGCCGAAACTCACCAGATCGGCGAGCGAATCGTATTGCACGCCGAAATCGCTCTGGGTGCCGGTCATGCGCGCCACGCGGCCATCCAGGCCATCGAGCACCGCCGCGATGAAGACCGCGATGGCGGCATCGGAAAATCGTCCTTGAGTCGCCGCGATGATGGCGTAGAAACCCGCAAACAAGCCCCCCGAGGTAAACAGATTAGGCAGCAAGTAGATGCCCTTGGGACGCGGACGTGCGGATGGTGGTTGCTGTTCCATGATGATTCCTGAGCGGATACGCGCCAGTTTAGCGTGATGGCCTGCCATCACCAGCGGCTTTGGTGCACACTTGTCACACAGGGACACTTTTCGAACTGCCGGAGTTGAACCATGCGAATCCTCCCCATCGTCATTGCCACGGCCGCACTGCTCGGTTTCACCCTCGCCCACGCCACCGACGTGTATCGCTGGACCGACGACAAGGGCGTGACCCACTTTGCCGATGCGCCGCCGCAAGGCGTCAAGTTCGAGCGGGTTGACGTACGTACGGGCGCAGTCAGCCAAGCGTCGGAGGAAAAAGCAGCAGACGCCGAGGCCGCCAAGGCCAAGGCTGAAGCCGACGCTGCCACCGCAGCCGCGAAGGCCGAGCGTTGCCGAATCGCCGAGTCCAACCTTACCAACCTGCGCGCCGGCGTGGCCATGATGGCCGATGCGAGCGGCCAGGCCCGCTATCTGACCGAGGATGAGCAGAAGGCGCAGATCGCCAACAACGAACAACTCGTGAAGGACAACTGCGCGGGGAGCGACACAGCGAGTTCCGACGGCGCCTGAGCGTGCGTTCGTTCCTGCTTGGCATGCTCGCGGCCGTCGCCCTGCTGGCGGCCGCAGCAGCGTACGTCTGGGTCTACATGCCGGAACGCCTGCCCAAGGAATGGCGCCGCGCCAATGTCAACTCGCAGGATTACATGCCAACGATCTACCGCTGGCACGACGCGCAAGGCAACCTGCACATCACCGACCAACCGCCGGCTGATCGGCCTTGGGAAGCGGTGAAGATCGACCCCAACCGCAATTTGGTACCCGCAAACCAACTTCCGCGCGACCCAGATCGATGAGCCAGGCTCGTCCCGCGAGCCGAGGCCGCCACGTTCAGCGCGATTGACGCACCAGCGTTTCGCCATCATACTTGCGAGTCTGCTGTTGCGCCCGATAACGGCGTTCAGCAGGTCCATGCCGACCAGGCTTCGTCTGGTTCGAGAATAACTACAGAGGTAATCCACTATGTCGTATGCAGTCATTGTGACCGGCGGCAAGCAGTATCGCGTGATGGAAGGCGAATATCTGCGTGTCGAGAAATTGGAAGCCGAGGTCGGCTCCACGGTCGAATTCGACCAGGTTCTGCTCGTGGGCAGTGGCGAGAACGTGCGCTTGGGCGACGCCATCAAGGGCGCCAAGGTCACCGCGACGATCAGGTCGCACGGCCGTGCCGACAAGGTGCGCATCATCAAGTTCCGCCGCCGCAAGCACCATCGCAAGCAGCAGGGCCACCGTCAGCACTACACCGAAATCCAGATCGCCAGCATTGCTGGTTGATCCCGCGCAGGAGACTTGAGTCATGGCACATAAAAAGGCAGGCGGCAGTACCCGTAACGGCCGCGATTCCAATCCCAAGTACTTGGGCGTGAAGGTGTATGGCGGCCAGGCGATCGACGCCGGCAACATCATCGTGCGTCAGCGCGGTACGCAGTTCCACCCCGGCAATGGTGTCGGCATCGGCCGCGACCATACCCTGTTCGCACTGGTCGATGGCACGGTCGAGTTTTCGGTCAAGGGCGCCAACAAGCGCCGCATGGTGAGCGTGGCCTGATCCGGCGCATCCCCACCGGTTACCCATAAAAACCCCGCTTCGGCGGGGTTTTTGCGTTCTGGTTGCCTTGAACATTGTTTCACGCACTCACACGCTGCTGCTGAAGCGATGCGGCGAAGTCGCGGAGTCTGATGCACGGCTTCCATAATGGATCCTGACTACCCCATCCCTCAGCCAATTCCATGCCCTTCGTTGTCGAAAATTCCACAAAACATGCGGGCTTTCGTAGAGCGCAGCTTGCTGCGTTGGGCGACCCGAAAAGCCGAGGCAGCGCAGCAAGCTACGCTCTACAAAGGCGCCGGTTCTGCGGCATTTCACGGGTCAGGCGGTCACGGCCTGGCTGAGTCATGGGGCTAGTCAGCCTATGGATTGCGTCGCAGCGATCGCAATGACATCGTTTTGACCTGGTCCATTGTTGCTTGGACGCACCGATGGCCTCATCCAGCCAGCACGCACGCTACAATGCGCGGCTCAGTTTCCATGTGAAGTCCGCCATGCGTCTGTCGCAATTCCACCTTGCCACCACCCGTGAAACCCCGGCCGACGCCGAGATCGTCAGCCATCAGCTGATGTTGCGCACCGGCATGATCCATAAGCTGGCGGCCGGCATTTACACCTGGACGCCTCTGGGCCTGCGCGTTCTGCGCCGGGTGGAAACGGTGGTGCGCGAGGAAATGAACCGCGCCGGTGCCATCGAGATGCTGATGCCCTCGATCCAGCCACGCGAATTGTGGGAAGAGACCGGCCGCTGGCAAAAGTTTGGCGGGCAACTGTTGAAAATCCGTGACCGCAAGGAAGCCGAATACTGCTACGGCCCCACGCACGAGGAAGTCGTAACGGACTTTGCCCGCAATCAGTTGCAGTCCTACAAGCAATTGCCAATCAATTTCTATCAGATCCAGACCAAGTTCCGCGACGAAATCCGTCCGCGTTTTGGAGTGATGCGGGCACGCGAGTTCCTGATGAAGGATGCCTATTCCTTCCACCTCACGCCCGAGTGTCTGGAGCGCGGCTACTACACCATGCACGATGCGTATTCCCGCATTTTCACCCGCTTGGGTTTGAAGTTCCGTGCGGTCAAGGCCGATTCGGGTGCGATCGGTGGTGATGCGTCACAGGAATTTCATGTGCTGGCCGACTCGGGTGAAGACGCCATCGCGTTTTCCGATGGATCGCAGTACGCCGCCAATCTCGAAGCCGCCGAGGCGTTGGCGCCAAAGGGCCCGCGTCCTGCCGCAAGCGAGGACCTGCGCGAGGTGGCCACCCCGACACAGAAAAGTTGTGCGGATGTGGCGTCCCATCTAGGTATAGAGCTTTCCCGCACGGTGAAGTCCTTGGCTTACGTGGGCAGCGAAGGCTTCACCCTGGTCCTGCTGCGCGGCGATCACGAAGCCAACGAGGTCAAGCTAGCGAAGGTGCCGGGTTTGGCCGAATCGCGCATGGCAACCGATGCTGAAATCATCGAACACCTGGGCTGTGAGCCGGGCTTCATCGGCCCGCGTGCGCCGCTCAAGCCGATCACCGTCATTGCCGATCGCACGGTGGCCATGATGGTCGATTTCGTCATCGGTGCAAACAAGGCAGGCTTCCATCTGGCGGGCGTCAATTTTGGCCGCGATCTGCCCGAACCCCATCTCGTCGCCGATGTGCGCAGCGTGCAGGAAGGCGATCCTTCGCCCGATGGCCGGGGTCAATTGCATCTGGCCCGGGGCATTGAAGTGGGCCACGTATTCCAGCTCGGGCAAAAATATGCCGAAGCCATGCAAGCCACGGTGCTGGATGAAAACGGCAAGAAACAAGTGATGTGGATGGGCTGCTACGGCATTGGTGTCTCGCGCATCGTGGCCGCGGCCATCGAACAGAACCACGATCAGGCTGGCATCATCTGGCCCGAGCCGATGGCGCCTTGGCAAGTTGCGGTGTGCGTGATCAACCCGAAGAAGAACGAAGCCGTCAATCAGGCGGCACAGAAGCTCTACGAAGATTTGATCGCAGCCGGCATGGACCCGGTGCTGGATGATCGCGGCCTGCGCCCTGGTCCGATGTTTTCCGATATCGAACTGATCGGCATCCCGCATCGGGTGGTGGTGTCCGAGCGTGGCCTGGCCGCCGGAACCTATGAATATCGCGCGCGTCGCGCCAGCGAGAACGAAGAACTCGACGAAGCCGGCCTGTTGACGCGCCTGGGCGTCACCCCGGCCTGATTCGGGCCGGGCGGAAACCGACGCTTTCGCCGCACGCGTCACTCACCGCGGCGAAATGCGCGCGCCACCGCAGACCACGCGCGCGTGGCGAAGGCCCGCGGTGAAGCACTGGGTGCCATCAGCGCAATCACCTTGGCCTCGTCCTCGCGCAGTTGCATCGACAGCTTCGCCTCCCATTCGCGCTTGATCTGGTCGCGCTGGATCTGGCTCTGCAATTGACGCCGGGTATTGGCGTCGAGCTTCTCCCGCGAGAGCGTTGGCAAATCACGCAATAGATAGCGGCCGATACGATCGAAGGCCTCGTCGGTGAGCGCGTCGGCTGTCCAGGTACTGGTCAAGATGCCAAAGGCCTCGACATTGCTCACGCTGAGCTTCAAGTTCCCACTCTCGGCCGACGCCACGGCGTGTACTTTCACCGGAATACGACCCCGCGCCTGAAAGCGTCCGGAAATCACCTCGCCGTTGGCGTTCTTGGAAACATCGTGAAGGCCCGACAGGTGATGGTTCTGCAAAATGCCACCGATGAAACGGACCTTGCTTGGCGTGTCGGCCACGACCAAGGTGCAGTCACCCGGCGATGCTTGTGCGGCGAAGACGAACTCAATTTCGTGCTGGGCTGCCCCAGGCACGATGCGGCAGTCGAAAGGCGCTTCGCCGAAAGCCACGACCTCGCCATAGCCCGCTATCGCATAGCTGAGACGAATGCGACGTTCGGCCGCCACCAGCGACTTGCCAAATCGGGTCAGGTACTCGCCCAGTCGCACGGCGGCGGGCTGAAGCTGCTCTTTCCAGTGCTTCTCGCGTGCCAGACGTTCAGCCTCACCGGCCTCATCGGCATTGCGCCGCGCAGCTTCCTGTTCCAGCTCGTCGAGCAAGCCCATGATCGTTCCTCACGCCACCACACATTCCCGGATGGCTAACGCTATCGCCTGAACCACAGGTTCGCAAGCCCAAAAATCCATCAACGAATGCACTGGCAGACGCACATCCTGCGGCATTATTTAACACTTCCAGTCCTTGTCAAATAACCCACATCTGAGTACTCTCGTGCGCGCAGGCCGCCAATATCTCAAGCAAATTCAATCTTGAAACAAGGTCGTGGCAATTTGCTGCCGCATTCATAAGCCGCCATTGGTCAGCCTGGCACTCTCACTCCCTTCATTCATGAGCGTATCCATGAGCATTGACCTTACTACTCTGTCGCCCAAAGCCCTGCAGAAACTCATTTCTGATGCCACCCGCGAACAAAAGCGCAAAAAGAAGCGCGCTCCGATCGCCAAGGTTCGCGCCAAACTGACCAAGGTGGCCAAGGCCGAGGGCTACACCTTGAGCGAACTGTTCGGCAACGGCGGAGCCGCCAGCAGCGCAGCGCCGGCAAAATCCAGAGGCCGCAAAACCACGCGCCTCGGCTCGGCCGGTCGCAAAGTCCCTGCCAAGTACCAGAATCCGGATAATCCGAAGGAAACCTGGACCGGACGTGGACGCTCGCCCTTGTGGTTCGCGGCCCTGATCGATGCCGGCAAGAGTCGCGACGATCTTCTGATCCGCGACTGATTGATTTCAAGTTTGTGCCCATGATCCCCGCTCGACGGGGATCATTTTCATGTGCCATCGAAGCGACCGCAGACGGATCGCCGAGAATCACCGCCTTACAGATTGCGTCGCGCTGGCGCCAGCACGTTGCCGATCATGATGCCGCCGACCAAGGCGATGAGGATCACGGTCAAGTGCATGGCGGTATCGAGGCCCAAGGCGATGTTTTGCTCGAACATCGAACTCATGCCGCGGAAACTCACACTGCCGGGCACCATCAAGATGATGCCCGGCACCCGGATCAAGGCACCGGGCCGATTGAAGTGCCGCGCATACAGATTGCCGGCGACGGTAATGGTCACGCTGGCCACGAACACCGCGCCACTGCCGTCGAGCCAAAGCCCGGCAACGCGGGTGCTGACATAGGCCAGCACCACCGAGGCGATCACCAACGGGCAATCACGCCAGGCGGCCTTGAACAAGGCTGCAAACATCACGGCCGCCACCAGCACGGCGATCCATTCACTCCATGCCGGCACCGGCGTGAGTGCCGCATGCGCCAAGGGTGTCCACCCCAGCAATAACGCGAATTGCGAGGCCATCATGCTGCCAAAGGCCAGTTTCAGCAGGGTTGCGATGGCACCAGCAAAGCGCGCCGTTCCAGCAACCAGTTGCTGACTGGTCAGTTCTGATACGGCATTGGTGAGGGTCAAACCCGGCATCAGCACCACCAACGAGGCCACGATCACCACGTTGAGGGACACGGGCACAACGAAGGTCGCGGCGGCTGCGGCCAGAAAGGTGGCCAGCATCGCCGCGATCAATTCCAGCGCTTCATTCACGCGCGGGCGACCGGCACCCAACACGTACATCACGCCGATCAAAAGCCCAATGACTCCAGCGACCACCACGTCGGCCCAACTGCCGCGAAACAGGATCGCCACCGCGGCCGATGTCACACCAAAGCTTGATGCGGCGACGTAACGATCCAGGCGCGTGCCGGGAACATCGAGCGCCGACAGGGCTGCCATGGCATCGGCAATCGACAATTCCTCGCGCAACACCTGTTCGGCAATGGCATCCACTGCACAGAGCTTGCGCAGATCGACATCGCCGGGTTCCAGTCGCACGACGTGGGTGGTGTTGGCGAAAGTTTCAGGCTGATTGGCGTCAGAAAACGACAGGATCAAACCGGTGGGATTGGCCCAAGGCTCGCAACGCAACCCCAAGCGCGTCGCCACCGCCGAGATCGCCGCTTCCAGGCGCTGCGCGGTGGTGCCGCAGGTGTGCAGGCGGGTGGCCAATTCAATCAGGAACTGCACCCGCGTGGCGTAGGGATAGTGGGTCATGTCGGGCGTTATCGCTGTCGCCGGCAGAAAGAATGAAAAATCGCTGCGAAGTATGCGCAGCGCACACCAACCGGCGGTGAATCTTGACCGATAATGCGCCCATGCAGATCGGCCTTGGCGAAATTTTCTCACTCTTGAGCGCAATGACCTGGGCGGTCGGCGTGATCCTCTACCGGCAACTGGTGCGCGGCCTGCCGGCCTTGACGCTCAACTTCAACAAAAACCTGCTGGTGCTGCTGATGCTGTTGCCGCTGCCGTTCGTGCTGCACGGCACCGCTTCACCTTGGATGCCCTGGAGCGACGCGCTGATCGCCCTGGCCAGTGGTTTTCTCGGCATCGCCGTGGCAGACACCCTGTACTTCGTCGCACTCGCACGCCTGGGCGCCGGGCGCATGGGCGTGATCGGCAATGCCTACAGCCCGATGGTGATCGTGCTCTCGTTGCTGTGGCTGGGCGAGCGCATGGGGCCATGGCAGATCGCCGGGTTCATGTTGGTAATGATGGGCGTTCTGGTGATCGCCAAGCGCCCTAGCCCCGCGCCGGTGGTGGTGGGCGAGCCCGTGCCTCCGCCGGATCCACTGCCCGCACCCGAGCCTTTCCCTGTGGGCAGGGAATTGACTTACGCCTCCGCCATCCTTATCGGCCTTGGCGCCATCGTGATGATGGCCGTGGCCATCGTGATGATCAAGCCGGTGCTGGAAGCCCAGTTGCTCGGTTGGGTGACCGTGCTGCGTCTGGTGGGCGCGCTCGTCGGTCTGGTCATCATCGCCGCTGTGCGCGGGCAACTCGACCTGCTACGGGCGCGCGGCCGCACGATCGACTGGAAGCTGCTCCTGCTGGCTGCCTTCTTCGGTCAATGCCTGTCGATGGTGCTGTGGTTGGCGGGCTACAAGTACGCGCCCGCCTCGATTGCGGCAGTCCTGAATGAAACCGCCTCGGTCTTCATCCTGCTGCTGGCCTGGTGGTGGCTGCGCGAGCCTTTGGGGCGACGCGGCATCATCGGCGTGGCGCTCACCCTGCCGGGCGTGGTCCTGATGTTGATGAACTGAAAGCCGACCACATCCGATCAGTATTCATGCTGTGGCCCCAGCACCGCTTCCAGCACCGTTCCCAATTCCAACAGACGTAAATCGCTGCCGGGTTGCCCGACCAGCTGCAAGCCCATTCCCTGCCCCAAAGGCAATGCCAAGGCGGGGCACCCGGCCATCGAGGCCAACGCGGTGAAATCGGCCAAGTTTCCAGGCTCGGCTTGGTCGCGCAACGGCGGCAGAACCGGAGCAAGCGGCAACAGCAACACGTCGAAGCGTTCGAACAGATGGCGTACCCGACGCTGATGCGCGTCCAGACGTCGATCCGCGACGGCAGCATCGACCGCCGATTTCCTCCGGGCAAACTCCAGCAAGCCCATCAAGGCCGGTGTGGCGCGATCCAAATCCTCCCCATGGGTCGCCAGCAATTCGGCCTCCATCAGCAGCAAAGCGGCACGGCGGGTGACCGGAATCTCCAGCGCATCCCAATCGAAATACGCGACTTCGGCCTGTTGCAGCAGGTCCGACGCGCGTGCGACCGCCGCCTCGAACGCAGCGATGACTTCGGGCTGTGCCCCCATCGTGGCCAAGCCTTCCGGCACACCGACACGCAGACTGGCTGGGTTCCAATCCGGCGCTGCCAAAGCGACGCGTCGCCGGCGCGAACGCGGATCATCGGGATCGTAACCGGCCATCACCTGCAGCATGGCATCCAGATCGCCCACACTGCGGGTGATGAGGCCAGGGCAATCCAGCCGCCGAAGCGACGGAATCAAACCTCGGCATGACAGCTCACCGGTGGTGGGTTTCAAGCCCACCATACCGCAGAATCCGGCGGGCAAACGGTTGGATCCCAACGTATCCGAGCCCAAGGCCGCCACCGCATGACCGGCCGCCACCGCCACCGCCGAGCCAGCCGAGGAGCCACCGCTGACGCGATCGGGCAAGACGGGATTGCCGACATCACCGTGGTGGGCATTGCGGCCCACCGTACCCAAGGTGGCTTCGTCCAGCGCCGTCTTGCCGAGAAACACGGCACCGGCTGCGCGCAAGCGCGCCACGATAAAGGCATCCTCATTCGCTATCGATTGACGGCGCGAAGGCAAGCCCACCAAGGTCGGCATGCCCGCCACATCGATATTGTCCTTGATCGCCAAGGGCACGCCATCAAGCCAGCCGCGCGCTGCGCCCTGCACCCGCCGCGCATCGGCGGCATGCGCCGCCGCCATCGCACCCTCGGCATCCACATGGACCCAGGCGCGAAGGTGCGCATCGTGCTCGATGGCCTCAAGAAAGGCCCGCGTCAACGCGGCACTCTGCGTGCGGCCACTGGCCAGCGCCTGGATGACACACAACAGAGGCGCATGGCGAAGCGAATCAACGATGTCGTTCATGGGTGCAAGAGGTATGGATGAAACAGTTCATGGTGACGCCAAGATGCCATGTCCACAACCCGTGACCGCATCCCAACCGGTTTTCCAGCCGATCACCGACCATGCCGCCGTAATCCTTGGCGCGGTTTGTGGAATACATGGTCAATGCTTCCCCACTTTGACCTGACCAGACGAACCGCGCCATGCTCACTCGTACTCACTTCGCCACCGATCCCCGAGGCTTGTCGCCGCGATCTTCCCCGCGCCGTACGGCCACGCGGCGACGCGCGCCAACGCAAAGCCATGCCCAAACAAGCGCTACGCATTGGCGCGGCGCGAAGGCAGCGTTGCGCGTGACGCAGAGTCATAATGACCACAGGTCATCCATGGGGGCGATCACGATGAGTCGATTCCAGACCACGCGCTGGAGCTTGGTGCTGAATGCGGCCGGCGACCCGCGTGAGGCCCACGCCGCATTGGAAACCCTGTGCCGAACCTATCGCGCGCCCGTGCTGGCCTTTGTCCGCTGCAAAGTTCGCGACCACGACCTTGCCGAGGACCTGACCCAGGCCTTCTTCCTGGAGTTTCTCGAACGCGGCTGGAACAACGGCGCCGACCCCTTGCGCGGTCGTTTTCGTGCGTATCTACTGACCGCCGTCAAACGCTTCCTCCACGATCAGCATGTCCATGCACAGCGACTCAAGCACGGCGGCGGCTTGTTTTTCGAGTCGCTTGAGGATCAATCCCCTGCCAGCGAAGGCTTGGCCACTCCCAGCGAGGACAGCCCGGAAGCGACGTTCCACCGCGACTGGGCGCTGGCGGTACTCGACGCCGCAATGACCCGCCTTCGCGCCGAAGCACAGTCCGTCGACAAGCTGGACCTGTTCGAACACCTGAGCGAGTTTCTCACCGAACGCCCGGCCGACGCCGATTACGGCCGGGTCGCGGCCGCGCTGAACCTTCGTCGCAATACGCTTGCGGTCGCGGTCCATCGTCTGCGCCACCGGCTACGCGAGCTGGTGCATCAGGAAATCGCCCAAACCGCCGATGATGCGAATGCGGCCAAGCAGGAGCTGCATGAACTGCGCGCCGCACTGGGTTCAGCCTTCCGGTCATGAACGGCACCGGCCACTTTCCGTTGTGCACCCCGCTCCTGCCGACATGAAGGAAGCTTGCCACGATGTCGCCCACCCCTGATTCCTTATCGCGCTTTTCGTCCACCTGCTGGTCGTTGGTGATGAACCACGATCCAACCCTGCCAAAGTCCTCCGAGGCACTGGGCGAGCTGTGCCGCCGCTATTGGTATCCCGTCTATGCCTACGTGCGCAAAGGTGGTTGCACTCCGGATGAGGCGCAGCACATCACGCGCAGTTTCTTTGCCGAATTGCTGCAACACCCCCTGCGTTCCGATTCCCCATCACGCCCGCGCTTCCGCGACTTCCTGCTGGAGCGTCTATCGGCCTTCGTTGCAGGGGACTGGGGCAACCTTGCGGCGGCCGAGGCGACCTTGCAAGCGCCGACCATAGATCACCTCGAGTCCCAACTCCTGAGCGAGAACACCGCCGCCACGCCGGACGAAGTCTTTCAACACGCTTTCGCGGCCGAGGTCATCGAACGGGCACTCGATAGCCTGCGCGAAGAAGCGCGTTACAGCGGTCACTTGGAAATGTTTGAACTCATGCGGCCGTTTCTGGCGATCGATCCATCTCCGGGCGAATACAACGCCTTGGCACGCGAGCTGGGACACCGCCAATTGGCCATGATCGTGGCGCTCAAACGCCTGCGCCAACGCTTTAGGGAGCTGGTCGCCCGAGAGTTGTCCGACACCGTCGACTCACCCGCCGATCTGCTCGAAGAACAGAGGACCTTGCATGGCTTCCTCCATCCAAGATCCTGAGCTTTCCGACCCTGGCCTGACCCTTGCGCCGCCACCGCCGCGCGCACGGACGGTCCATGCCGCGCTCGCCGAACTGGCGTTCGGCAGTGCCACCGAAGCACGATTCACCGATGCATCCGCCCCACTGGCCCTGCTGCCGGCCGACGCGCTCGAACTGGATCTCGCCGACCCGCAACAGCGTCAGTTTGGCAACTACGAGCTACTCGAGCGTATCGGCCAAGGCGGCATGGGCATGGTTTACCGCGCGCGGCAACTGGATCTGCAACGCGAAGTCGCCATCAAACTCCTCGCGGCCGGGCCGTGGGCCTCACGCGATTTCGTCGACCGTTTCCTCGGTGAGGCTCGTCATGCCGCCCGCATGCAGCACCCCAACATCGTCACGGTTTATGAAGTCGGCACCGCCGAGGACCTGCATTTTTTCAGCATGCGCTTGGTGCGCGGGCGAAGTCTGGCCAACGCATTGCGGGCCGAAGGTCGCTTTGATCCGCAACGCGCGGCCGCACTCATGCTGCCGGTGGTTGAGGCTGTGGCCTATGCCCACAGCCTCAACGTGCTCCACCTCGACTTGAAGCCCGCCAACATCCTGCTGGACCAAGCCGGTACCGCACACGTGGCTGATTTCGGGCTGGCACGCAAGTTCGATCCGCTCATGGCCCTCGGCAACACGGAAATCTCCGGCACGCCCAGCTACATGGCCCCGGAACAAGCCGTCGTCGGCACCCAACCCCTGAGCCCAGCAACCGACATCTGGGGCCTGGGAGCCGTGCTGCACGATTTGGTCACCGGCGAGCCGCCCTATCGTGGTGACAGCGCGATCTCCACCCTCGACTTGGTGCGCAGCGAACCGGTGCGCAGCCCGCGTCTCTACGTGCCAAACCTGCCACTCGATCTGGAAGCCATCATCCTCGGTTGCCTGCGACGTGACCCGCAAGGTCGCTATGCCAGTGCGCGCGCATTGGCCGACGATCTGGCGCGTTTTTTGGAGGGGCATCCGGTGCTGGCTCGCCCGCTGCCGCCTTTGCAGCGTGTGGGGCGCTGGGCACGTCGCGAACCGAAATTGGCGGCGGCATTGACCTTGGCCATCGCCGCGCTGGTGATCGGTTTTGCGGCCACCCTCCATCAGTGGCGCCGCGCCGATGCCAACGCACTCACGGCCAGCATCAATGCCACCCAGGCCAGAACACGACTGTGGCAAAGTCGGCACGAAGCGGCCGCTCGTTTCATGCAGGAGGGCCGAGGCTTCACTGCGCTGACACCGTTGTTGGACAACATCGAAGAGCAGGAGCGCGAAGGTATTTCCGATCCGCACAGCACCGAGCGCCGCGAAATTGGCATGGTGTTGTCGCAGGGCGTAAGCTTGATCGACCGCATGGTGATACCCGATGCCGATCCGCTCGCCAGCGCCCTGAGCCACGATGGCGCGCTTCTGGCTTTGGCGTTCAACGATTTCAGCGTGCGTTGGTACGACACGGCAACGCTGGAAGAACGCGGGCGCGTCGATGTTTCCGACATGCCGACTTCAGACGGCGAGCCACGCCTGCCACGCCGCCTGCGCTTCATCGACAACCAACGTCTGGTGGTGACGCTCGATTGGTTCGACTACCTCGCCAGCCCGTCGCACAACGACAGCTTCCTGCTTGACTTGTCGCACAGCAGACTTATTGCCTTCCCGCCCGACTTCGCCCGTCCGGCCGAAGCTGTGTTCAGCGCGGACGGCCGCCATGCCCTGCTGCGGAACCG
Source organism: Chiayiivirga sp. (assembly GCA_035703435.1). Taxonomy (GTDB): domain Bacteria; phylum Pseudomonadota; class Gammaproteobacteria; order Xanthomonadales; family Xanthomonadaceae; genus Denitratimonas. The sequence goes on from DASSYF010000022.1 coordinate 22,562, forward strand.
CGACGACCAGGTACAACTGTGGCAAGTCAGCCCGTGGCAAGCCCTCGGCCGTGCATGGCCGTCGCCGCGCTCGAATGTGTCGGCGGCACTGCTGGGGCGCGATGGCCGCTACTTGGCCGAGAAACAGACGGAAGACAACGGCGTGCTGACCTTGCGCGATCCGCGCGACGGCAGCTCGCTGCGCCTCACCGGCATCCACGCCCCACTGACCGCGTGGATGGAAAGCGCGGACGGTCGCCTGCTCGCCGTCGGTGATTCACGCGGCAATATCTACCTCGTCGATGTCGAGAGCGGCAAGACCCGCCAACTCCACACCCCGAACGGGCGCGAAGTCACTTGGCTTGCCTTCAGTGAAGATGACACCTGGCTGGGTGCCGTGCGCTGGGACGGCGCAGCCTTCGCCTTCGACGTGGCCAGCGGCGAGCCGCTGAATGCAGGACAGATGCTCAACGATTTTGAGCCGCACGAAGTCGCTATAGACCGCGAAGAACGCCTTCTGGTGGTGACCGGCCTGGGCCAGACTGCGCTCTGGCGGCTTCCCGAACCCGGTCCCAATGCGCCCGGCGCCACACGCCTGATCAGTTCGCCCTCGCGCGCGGAACGCGCCGGCACCAACGCCCTCGGCATCGCGCTGCGCGTACGTTTGCTGGCCAGTGCCGACATGAGCGGAGAAGTTCGCCTATGGCGGATCGCGCCGGCCGCACAACTGGCCGCGCAGGCTCCCAGCGATGGCCAAATGGCGGGCAACGTGTACTTCGACGGCAAACATCTGCCAGACGTCGCGTGGAACAAAGTCCGCGTCGTATCCATCGACGGCAGCCCACCGACGCCGTGGCGCAGCGTGCCCCAACCGCCGAACTTCGCCGAACTCACTGCACAGGGACGCCTCCTGGTGGTCGCTTCAGGACCGGCTCTCCATGTGTTCGACACCGACACGATGGCGCAGCACATCGCCCCGGTATCCCTGCCGGCCAATCCGCTCTACCTCACGCTGGATGCCAAGGGCGAGCTCGCCTATCTCGGATTCGGCAGCAATGGCCTCACCGGTTTCGAGATCCAGATACTCAGCATCGATCTCGACCACGGCAAGCAACTGGCCACCGTGACGATTCCGGGACCCTTGCGTCAGTTTGAACTGTCTGATGATGGCCAGCGCCTGCTTGCCGTGGGCACGTCCACAGCCGGCACCGATGTGTTCTCAAGCCGCCTCGAACGCATCGGCCATGTCGATCACGATCCAGGCTGGCCGGTGACGTGGGCCGCCTTCGTGCCCGGCTCGGAAGCGCTCTGGCTCATGGCACGTGAGGCCGACGATGGCTTTGCCAATGCCGCTGAACTCCTTCTGTGGAATCCACGCGATGGCACGGTGCTGGAGCGGCGTCAGGTGCCTGGCGTGTTCCCGGTCGGGCTGACGGTAACGCACGGCAAGCCCTTGCTTGCCACGCGCGACCAAGACCTGCTCGACGCCGGCTCGAAACAAGTCATCGCCACCCCACGCACCAACCACGTCGAACCCACGGCCATTTTCGCGCGTAGCCACGATGGCCGAATGATCGCGCACGGCTTCGGCCGCGTGGTTCAAATCTACGATACCGCCACGCTCGATCCGATCGGACCCCCGCTGCAATTGAGTGCTGGCACCTATGCCTTGCCGTACCACCTCGCCTTCGCCCCTGATGATCGCACCCTGCTCGGTGGCTTCCGGCCGTGGAATATTTGGCCGATTGCACCCGATACGCGGCCCGTGGCCGAACTTCGGGCGCTGACCCAGCTGCTGGCCCCTGACGAGGACGGCCTGCAAGTCATCGCCTTGCCTGAACGAGCCCAGCGCAAACGCCTGCGTAGCCGTGACCCTGGCGCGCCCCCTCCAGTACAAGCGCGACCAAGCTTTGTGGCGGCGCGCACCGTGCGTGGCTATCCGATCCCACAACGCGATCCGTCTGCAACTCCGATGCAATTGGACCTGACTGCCGCCTACAACCGCGCGACCGACATGCGAGCCGACATCAATTCCAGCACCATGCCAGGCTATGTGGGCATGCGCCTGGGACTGGCACGCATCGACGGGGTGGAATACGACTTGCGCGGCGTCATCGAACTGCAGCGCAACCGAGAAGGCTTCGAGCGCGTGACCGGCATCCAAACGCCGGACGTGCCGCTGGCTGCATTTCACGTGCTCTTGTTTGCTCCACTTGCCGTACCGGCGCAAGGCATCCGCGACTATGCCCTGGTTCGCCTCCACTATGCCGATGGCAGCACAGCCGATCTACCAATACGCACACAACTCGAAGTCTCCGGTCTCGGTGTTGCCGATCGCCTGGTGCCTGTCGGCTGGGTGCGCAGTGACTTCCTACGCCTGATCGGCCTGAGCCGCATGCAATGGGTGAACAACCCAAGGCTGCCCAACCCTCATCCTGAAAAACGCATCGTCAGTCTGGACCTTGAAGCCACCCGTGACGAGTGGTCGAACCCCGTTATCTTCGCGATCACGGCCGAGCCTGTAATCGCCGCCACCTTTTCGAGTAATGATTCTCACGAGACCGTGGCAACCCTGCCCACGCGCCCCTTCTCCAGCCGAACAGCACAGACAAAGGGAAGCAGATGAATCTCCTTGATCACCACTTACAACGCCAGCCCATGTCGATTCGCAAGATACTTTGGCTAACTGCAATCTTGACGCTCAGCATGCCCGCAGCTTGGGCTGACGAAGGGAATCCGTCCGGAACACCCGCCGCCGGCCATGGCAGCATCTCGATCGGCTACCAGCAAACCTACGTTGATGGCCTGCGCCGCGATAGCCATACGGTTATCGACGCTGGCGAAGGCACGATGCGTTCGCTTCAACTCGACGCCCAGTATTTCCTGTCCGACCGTTGGTCGCTGCGCGCCGGCATCCCATTTGTTTCGAACGTTTTTCACGGTTCACCACACTGTCCGACCACCGAGCCGGTGCAGTGCCGCAACACGCCGGCACTGAATCCACAACATCCCGAATCACGTTTCCAGGACGACGATCGTTATCACGGCACGTGGCAAGATTGGCATTTCGGTGCGTCCTACCACGCCACACCGCGCCCCGGCTGGTTTCTGACGCCTTCGTTGACCGTCTGGATCCCGAGCCACAACTACACCTTCTTCTCCAACGCGGCACCTGGCCAGCGAATCTGGAAACTGGAGCCAGCGCTGGAGTTGGCCCACCAGTTCGACTTCACCAACCTCTACTACCGTGCGCGCTACGGCTATGTGTTGACGGAAAAGGTGCTGGATACGCGCATGAGCCACCATCGTCTGGAGCTGGAACTGGGGTGGTTCATCAACGAACGACTCACTGCGCGCGTGTTCACCATCGGCAAGAAGGGCGACGGCTATTCGCTGCAGGAATTGGGACCGCTGACGGCCGGCCGCAGCAACGACTATTGGTACCACCACGACCAGATCGTCAAACATGACTTTGCCGAAGCCGGCATCGGATTCGACTACCACTTTTCCTCGCCCTACACCCTTTCAGCCGCATGGCACGACATGCTCTGGGGGGAATCGGTGATCAATTTCCGCCACGCCATTGAAGTGAGGCTGACGCGGGAGTTCTGACGGAAGCCGCCACCCGTCACACACAAGCCAAGGCGGCATCGTGCAAGACCGACGCAATCCCGCACCCGACTCAACCAAAGGACACCATCATGCACATTGCAGCTCGAATCACCCTGACCGCCCTGTTGCTGGGCAGTACGACCCTGGTCACGGGACCCGTGGAAGCCTGCGGCGAGGTGATGTACCGCATGGGCAGCGCCTTGCGATATCAGGCGTTCATCTCGCGCCATCCCGCACAAATTCTGCTGTACGGCGAAAGCGCGGAAGCTCAAGCCAACACCATGGATCGAGAGGCTTTCCGTCAAAAACTCCACGCGGCAGGACATCGAACCTTCGTCGCGAAAAATGCCGAAGAACTCGCGCAATTGATCGCTGAACGACCCTACGATATCGTCATTGCCGGCGCCAATGATCTGGCCTTGGTGCGCAGGATGCTGCAGAGCACCCAACACGCACCATCCCTCATTCCTGTACTGAAACACGATGATGATTCCCTCCGCAACCAATATCCGATGGCGCTTGTCGCCGACAGCGGCGTGCAACGCGCACTCAAGACCATCGAACGCACCATGCAAGCACGCGGTACGTGAGTGGAAGTCCGCATGAGTGCGGGTCTTCGCGTTGCCATCGCTTCCGTGGCCGCTGCCCGCCCGCTGGATGAGGACCTGCCTGAATTGCTCGCCGCACTCGGCGCGGCGGGCGTCCAGGCGCAGGTCTGCGATTGGGATGATGCAAACGTGGATTGGTCGACGTTCGATTGCGTCCTGCTGCGCTCGACCTGGGATTACACCCAGCGCCTGCCGGAATTTCTCGCGTGGTGCGAGCGTGTGACGGCGGTGACGCGTCTACTCAATCCGCTGGAACTGGTGCGCTGGAATTGCGACAAACACTATCTGCGCGATTTGGCCGAACGCGGCGTACCGATCGTGGAAACCTGCTTCATCGAGCCTGGCGAGGCCGCCGATGCCTTTCCGGACTACGCCGAGTTTGTGGTGAAACCCGCCGTAAGTGCCGGCTCACGCGATACCCGCCGGCATGTGCGTGCAGCGCGATCCGAGGCCATCGCCCATGTGCAGCATTTGCTCGATCAAGGGCGTTCCGTGATCGTTCAACCCTATATCGATGCCGTGGACAGCGCCGGCGAAACCGCGCTGGTCCACTTTGACGGCGTGTTCTCCCACGCCATTCGCAAAGGCCCCTTGCTGCAACGCGCATCGGGAGCCACGGCGTTGCTGTTTGCCACCGAACAGATCGATCCGCGCACACCCACTCAGGCCGAGCACGACGTGGCGCAGCACGTGTTGAAGGCCTTGCCCTTTCCCGTGCCGCTCTACGTCCGCATCGACCTCTTGCCCACGCCCGACGGTCCGCGTCTGCTGGAACTGGAGCTGATCGAACCATCCTTGTTCTTCGATCACGCGGAAGGCTCGGCCGCACGGCTGGTTTCGCAACTGATCCGAAGTCTGTAACCGAGCTGACGAGAGGACGTGGAACCACGGCAAGCACATGCCTATTGATCCGGCCCTTGTTGTGTAGCAATGCTGTTTGGCCATTGCCTGCCGAGCAAGCTCGGCAGCTACGCCAGGTTCGGATCAGTTGAGGGCCGGATCACTACCTGCGTTGAACTCCAAACCCCACTGTGGTCACCGCTTTCGAGAAGCCGCGCGAACGGGATGGCCGTGACCTGTGGCCATTGGCAGCTGCCTCGTCATGCGCCTACCATCGAACTTGGCCCGTCATCGAGAACGCCCATGTCCACGCTCAAGTACGCAACGTTGCTGCTGGCACTTCCCATCATCACAGTCCACGCGCAAACGTCCGCCAGTCCGGTTTTCGCCTTGCAGTGCGGGCATGTGCTGGACGCAGTCCAAGGAAAGTTGCTGGATGCCAGCACCATCTTGGTGGAGGGTACGCTCATCAAGGCGGTACGACCCGGACACGAGGCCGTGGCTGGGGCCAGCACGATCGACCTCAAGGACAAGAGCTGTCTACCTGGCCTGATCGACAGCCACACTCATCTCACTGGCGAAACCAGCGCTACCGGCGGCACCGATCGCTTTCGCCTGAACGTCGCCGATCACGCCATTCGCTCCACGATTTTTGCCCGCCGCACCTTGGAGGCCGGTTTCACCACGGTGCGCAATCTCGGCGACGGCAGCAACATCTCGGTCGCCTTGCGCAACGCCATCAATCAAGGCCTTGTGCCAGGTCCACGCATTTTCACCGCCGGTGCCGCCATCGGCTCCACCGGCGGCCATGCCGATGATACCGACGGCCTGCGAGCCGACCTGCAAGGCGATCCCGGTCCCAAGGACGGCATCATCAACGGTGTGGACGACGCCTGGAAAACCGTGCGCCAGCATTACAAGGACCACGTCGATCTGCTCAAGATCATGCCCTCGGGTGGTGTGCTGGACGAGAGCGCCAGTGCCGACAATCCGCAGATGACGGTGGAAGAGATCGAGGCCATCGTCAAGGCCGCGCACGACTACGGTTTCACCGTGGCTGCACATGCCCATGGCGCCGAAGCCATTCGTCGAGCCGTGATCGCCGGCGTGGATTCCATCGAACACGGCACCTTCATGAACGACGAGGACATGAAGCTGATGAAGCAACACGGCACCTGGTTCGTGCCCACCATCATCGCCGGGCGCTATGTGGCCGAAATGGCGGAGAAGCCCGGTTACTACCTGCCGCAAGTGGCCGCCAAGGCGCGTGCAGTCGGACCATTGATCCAACAAACCGCAGGCCGCGCCTATCGCGCAGGGGTGAAGATCGCTTTTGGTACCGATGCCGCCGTCTATCCGCACGGCCAGAATGCCAAGGAGTTTCAATACATGGTCGAAGCCGGCATCCCAGCCATGTACGCACTACAATCGGCCACCACCCACGCCGCCCAGCTTCTGAAGAAAGACAAGGAACTGGGCAGCATCGATACCGGCAAGCTGGCCGACATCGTCGCCGTGGATGGCAATCCATTGGAAGACATCACCACGATGCAGCGCATGCGCTTCGTGATGAAGGACGGTGTGGTCTACAAGCAACCTTGAGTTCGCCGACGCACGGGCGCATCGAGGTCCTGCGATAGCGCCCGCGCGCCCTGCCCCAACCTCGGCGCCTGCCCTTGAGTACCTATTGATCCGGACCTTGTTTGGTAGCAATGGAGCTTGCTGCATTGCCTGCCCTGCAAGCTCGGCAGCTACGCCAGACTCGGATCATTTGAGGGCTGGATCAACCATCTTGCCGATCCCTTGGGTTCGGTCAGAAAAAAAGCCCGGCTTTGCGCCGGGCTTCCTCTTGAATACGATCGTTGTGAATCGTCCTACATGCGCGATTCGGCGATATCGATCTTGGCCTCTTTGCGCAAGGCCTTCACCAGCTCGGTCGCCTCGAGCGATGCCACGGCGTTGGACAACTGTTCGCGCAAAGCGGTCCGTTGGCTCTCATCAACTTTGGTCGGGTCGCCAGCAGTCACCTGGGTCAAGGCGATGACGGCATTCACGCCACCCACCAACTGTGCGCTGCCGATGCTGGCAGCACCCTCGGCAGGGTGTGGCAAGGAAAACGCGGCCTTGGCAACCGCAGGATCGACCGTTGCGCCGTTACGTCCCACGTCTTGGGCGGTCTTGACCTCGATCTCGTGCGCTTGCGCATACGCCTTGAGGGAGTCCAGCGAAGTAATGGCTGCCAGCGCCTCTGCCAGATTTTTCTTGCCCTGCTCGGCCACGCGCTCGCTGCGTACAGCAGCTTCGACCTGATCGCGCACCTCGGCGAAGGGTCGTGTCGCAGCTGGCGTGTGCTCACTGACGCGCACGACGATGCCGTGCGTCGGGCTCAGTTCGATCAGGTCGCTATCCAGATTCTCCAACAACACACTGTCGGAGAAGACCGCACGCAACACATCGGGGTTCGAGAACAAACCGGGCGCACCCGCACGGCTGAACGGGCCGGCTTTCAGCACGGTCAAGTTCATCTCGGCGGCGGCACCATCGAGCGTGCTCGGGTCACGGTAGATCGCGTCGATCAACTTCGCGGCCTCGTCGCTGTAGGCGCGTTCGCGTTCGCCTTCCAGATATTCGGTCGCCAACTCGCCACGTACCTGCTCGAAGCTCTTGCCGCTCTCCGGGCGCACATCGCGCAACCAGATCACGTGCCATCCATCATTGCTCTTGATCGGATCGCTGACACCAGGCTGCATCGAAAACAGGGTTTCCTCGAACTGCGCGTTGGTAACACCGCGCTCGATCCAACCCAAGTCACCGCCGGTGTTACGCGAACCCGGATCTTCCGAGTATTCCTTTGCCAAGGCCGCAAAGTCCGCGCCTTCCGCGCGGGCCTTGGTAGCGACTTCGACCGCCTTGGCTTGGGCGGCTTTCACCGCTTCGGCATCGGCATTGGCGGCGGTCTGGATGAGGATATGGGATGCCAGCCGCGTCTCGGGCTGGACATAGCGCGCCTTGTTTTCTTCGTAGCGCGACTTGAGGGTACCCTCGTCAGCCACCTCGTTGATGTCGAGCTTGGCACCGTCCAGCTCAAGATACTCGACCGACACCGTTTCCTGACTCTGATAGGCATCAGGATGGGCGTCGTAGTAAGCCTTCAGGTCATCCTCGCTGATTTCGCCAAGCGATTCCAACGGTGCGGCAGGTAGCAAGGCGTAGTCGAAGCTACGTGTTTGGTCGCGCAAGCTCAAGTACTGGTCAAGATAGCGGCTTGTCACCAAGCCACTGGATCGCACCGCGCCGGGCAAGGCCTGAGTCAGCATGTCGTTCGCCATGCGATCCTCAAAGCCACGCGGCGTCATGCGCGCGCCTTCAAGTACCATACGGTATTGATTGAGATCGAACTTGCCCTCGACATGAAAGGCATCGATCGCGGCGATTTCCTTTTGGATGCGCTCGGGTGACACCACCAAGCCGTATTTCTGCGCCGCCTGACGCAGCACCTCTTCGTCGATCAGGCTTTCCAGAACCTGGCGCTTGACGATGGGCGTATCGAACTGACGCGCGTCGTAGTTGTCGCCCAGCATCTGGCGCATGCGACTACGGTAGTCCTCGAAGCGTTGCCGGAATTGATCCTGGCTGATTTCCGTCTTGTTGACCTTGGCCACGTAGGTCGGCACCTGCAGCTGGAAGTAGTTCTCGATGCCGAAGAAAGCAAACGGTACGGCCAGGATGCCGACAATCAAGATCGCCACCCAGCCGGTGGTCTTTTCACGAAGTAGCTGCAACATCGGGCGTAGTCTTCAGTGGTTGGGTGAATGGCACTGCGACGAGACATCACAGCACCTGAAAAAACAAAGGGCGCCTGGTATCAGGCGCCCTCGGCTTAGGTGGCGGAGTGGACGGGACTCGAACCCGCGACCCCCGGCGTGACAGGCCGGTATTCTAACCGACTGAACTACCACTCCGCACTTTGACGCTGCTGGTGCTTATGGTGGGTGCTGAGGGTTTCGAACCCCCGACCCTCGCCTTGTAAGGGCGACGCTCTACCGCTGAGCTAAGCACCCGGCAAAGACGATCAGTTTACAGCATCCTTGAGCGCTTTGCCAGCTTTGAACGAAGGAATTTTCGAAGCCTTGATCTTGATCGTGTCACCGGTGCGCGGATTGCGACCGGTACGGGCGGCACGCTTGCGAACCTCGAACGTTCCAAAGCCCACCAGAGAAACGCTGTCACCCTTCTTGAGGGCTTTCTTCACCACTTCAATGACGGCGTCCACGGCGCTGGCTGCGTCGGTTTTGGACAGCTCGGCAGTGGCGGCTACGGCCGCAACGAAATCAGCCTTGTTCATGTGTTCAATCACTCCAGAGTGCGAGCCCACTCAACTCGCTAGTTGTATTCAACGGCCGTCGTGTTACTCGATGTGAACGAGCTGCAGCGACCGGCCATGTTCACGCCAGTGTGCGTCCTGCACCAGCCAGCGGTAGCGCGAATTTATACCAGCGCAAACCAAGGCACGCAACACACTTCGACCATATTGGGGGTAGTCTTCATCAAGTAGGCGACGAACGCACATTCGCTGATATTCGTCAAGCGCGCAACGGCACTCACCGGGGATCAATGCGCGCGCACCGCGGCGTGAACATCGGGCTTTTCCACACGGCCGACTTTGGCTTCGCTGGGCACATCACCGGCACCCAGCGGTCGCACCAAGGCGAGGTCCAGAACCTGCTCAATCCAACGCACCGGAACGATGTCGAGATCACGGGTGACGTTCGCCGGGATGTCGGCCAGATCCTTCTCGTTCTCCTGCGGAATCAGTACGGTGCGGATGCCACCACGCAGCGCTGCCAACAACTTCTCCTTGAGACCGCCAATCGGCAGCACGCGGCCACGCAGGGTGATCTCGCCGGTCATGGCCACATCGGACTTGACCGGAATACGGGTCAACGCCGACACCAGCGCGGTGCACATCGCAATGCCGGCACTGGGGCCATCCTTGGGCGTGGCCCCTTCGGGCACATGCACATGGATGTCGTTCTTTTGATGAAACTCCGGGTCGATACCGAGCCGCTCGGCTCGCGCCCGAACCACGCTCAGCGCGGCCTTCACCGATTCCTGCATCACATCGCCCAGTTGCCCGGTGTGCTGCAACGCGCCCTTGCCAGGCATCAGTGCTGCTTCGATCTGGAGCAGGTCGCCGCCAACTTCGGTCCATGCCAGGCCGGTGACCAGACCCACTTCGGCCTGCTCTTCCGCGCGACCGAAGGAGTAACGCCGCACGCCCAAATAGGTGTCGATGTTGGTCGGTGTGATCTTGATCGAACCGTCCTTGCGGCGTCCCTTGCGCAATGGTTTCGGTCCTGCCAATGCAATCTCCTTGACCACCTTGCGGCAAATCTTGGAAATCTCGCGCTCAAGGTTGCGCACGCCCGATTCACGCGTGTAGTAGCGCACGATTTCGCGGATGGCCTCCGGACTGATGGATATTTCTTCCGGCTGGAGTCCATTGCCACGCACCTGCTTGGGCAGCAGGTACTGCATCGCGATATTGAGCTTCTCGTCTTCGGTGTAGCCCGGGATGCGGATCACCTCCATGCGATCGAGCAAGGGCGCTGGAATGTTGAGTGAGTTGGCCGTGGCGATGAACATCACCTCGGACAGGTCCAGATCCACTTCCAGATAGTGATCGTTGAAGCTGTGGTTCTGCTCGGGATCGAGCACTTCCAGCAAAGCCGACGCGGGATCCCCACGAAAGTCACTCGACAGCTTGTCGATCTCATCGAGCATGAACAACGGGTTGCAGGCACCGGCCTTGCTGAGGTTCTGCACCAAGCGACCCGGCAGCGAACCGATGTAGGTGCGTCGATGCCCCCGAATCTCGGCTTCGTCGCGCACGCCGCCCAGGCTCATGCGCACGAACTTGCGGTTGGTCGCCTTGGCGATGGATTGTCCGAGCGAGGTCTTGCCCACACCCGGCGGGCCGACCAGGCACAGGATCGGACCCTTCATCTGTTTGACGCGCGTCTGCACCGCCAGATATTCGAGGATACGTTCCTTGACCTTCTCCAAACCATAGTGATCGGCATCGAGCACGCCTTGTGCCGCTGGCAGGTCACGTCGCACCTTGCTGCGCTTGCTCCACGGCACGCCCACCAGCCAATCGAGGTAGTTGCGGATGACGGTGGCCTCGGCCGACATCGGTGCCATCTGCCGCAGTTTGCCAAGCTCGGTCTTGGCTTTGGCCTCAACCGCCTTGGGCATCTTGGCGGCGGCGATCTTGCGCGACAGTTCATCCTGTTCGCCGGGCTGTTCGTCCAGGTCTCCCAGTTCTTTCTGGATGGCCTTCATCTGCTCGTTGAGGTAGTACTCGCGCTGGCTCTTCTCCATCTGTGTCTTGACCCGACCACGGATGCGTTTTTCCAGCTGCTGAACGTCGATCTCGCCATCGACGAAACCGATCAAGGACTGCATGCGTACGCAGGTATCCAACTCCTCCAGCAAGGCCTGCTTGTCGGAGAGGCGAATGCCCAGATGTGCGGCCACGGTATCAGCGATCCGGCTCGAGTCCTCGATGCTGGCCAGGGTGGTCAATAGCTCGGGCGGGATGCGACGATTCATCTTGACGTACTGCTCGAACTGCGACAGCAAGGACCGCGTGGTGACGTCCAACTCACGCGCCTCGTGTGTGGTCCCCGACTCTACCGGCACGGCATCGGCCGACAAGGCCCCATCGCCTTCTGCACAATTGGAGACCAGGGCACGGGTGCTGCCTTCCACGAGCACCTTGACGGTTCCATCCGGAAGCTTGAGCAACTGCAGCACCGACGCCACGGTGCCGACGCGGTAGAGATCGGTCGCCGTCGGATCGTCGATGTCGGGGCCGGTCTGCGCCACGAGCAGGATGCGCTTGTCGCTCTCCATCGCCAGTTCCAGCGCACGCATGGACCGCTCACGTCCCACGAACAATGGAATCACCATGTGCGGGTACACCACCACGTCCCGCAAGGGCAGTACCGGCAGGCGAAGTGCTTCACTGGATTTGCCATGTGCCATCGGGATAACTCTCCATGTCAAAGGGTTCTAGCGACGGGGTGTCGCACGATCGCGTGTGTCGGTGAGGCCTCGCATCACACCCGCCTCATCAGCCGCGTGACGTCATTCACGCATGCCCACGAATGATCTTCTAGGTGGGGGCGATAGTACTCGACGCAAGGTCCTTCGTTCAGGCCAAAAGAAAGGCCCCGAGAGGGGCCTGAAAAGAGTCGCCTGTGTATGAAACGAGTGTCTTCGTTACGACGGGATCAGAACGCCATCACCCACGCCGCTTCGAGTTCTGCAACAGCCCCGCGTGAGTAAGTGCGAGACGAAAACGCCGGGCCTGGCCCCAGAAACGCCATCGAGGGTGCGTAGCTGGCGGTCAAGCGCAACGCGCCCGTGCGCGTGATGTCGCGTTGATAGCCCAGCATGAGGTTGATGTTGGTGTACTCGGATTCGAGCACCTGCTGATACATGTCCACACTCGCCGACGGCTGCTGGCGCGTGGTGTAGCGCAGGGTCCACTGGCCGCGCCAACGATCGTCGAGTTGACCTTCCAACGAGTAAACGGTCAGGTCTTCCCAGGCGAACGCGGGGGCGCTGCCGTCAGCCATCAGCGACAACAAGCGCGCAGGCAGTGCAGGACTGGTGAATGGCGTTATCGCGCCGTAGTAGACGCGATCGACCCCAAAGCTCAGTGCGAAGTCGGCACTGACTTGCCACTCGACCTGCGCCCCGAGGCGCGCCGGAAGGTCGAAATCACCCGGCTCGGCATAAATGCCGTGGATGGACTCGAACGAACGCATGTCCAACCGGGATTGCGCGTTGGCACGCCACGTCACCCGGTCGTTGAGCGGCAAGCGATAGTCCACGCGCATGCCTTGCCCATGGGAAATCTCGCCCTTGCCAGACTCGGCGGTGTCGTGGAAATTCGGTGTGAATGCGCCCAGCAACCCAAAACCTGGCGTCGCATACTGTTGCTGCGCGATGAGCGCCGACACGCCGATGCGCCCACGAACGCCCAGATCCTGTTCGTAGCTCGCGTCGAACAATTGACTGCGAAGCGGGGTCAAGCGCACGGTCAGATCTGGCGCTGACGTGGAGCTGTGGTTGCGCTGCGCCGCCCCGCTACCGTAACCACGGTCAACGGCGAGATTCAGACTGCGACGCATGCCGCCACGATCAGAAAAAAGGCGCACCACGTGACGGGCATCCTGCAATGACATTCGCACGTTGTCGCGCAGGCGAGGCGCAACGTCCTGCGCCGACGGCGCACCGCTCCATGCGTAGTCCGGCATCATGCTGCGGCGTGCGAAATCGCGCCACGCCTCCGTGCCATGCCCCGCTGCGTGCGCAGGAATGGCAAACACGAAACCGAGACCGCAGGCAACTGCCAAGGTCAGCGACCGTGTCACAGTGGGGATCGATGGGGTGCTCATTCGTCCTGAATGCCCTGAACGTGCGCAAAGGATCGCAAATAAGCAACACTCGGTCAAGCGAGAAATCGGCACCGCAATGCCATTTGCCCAATTATTTTTGGCCGGACGCCACAAGTCTGCGACAAAAATGTTGTGTCGATGCAACAATTACAGTCCATCCTCGTCCAATGCGCCCGGCCGAAGCCCGCATCAAGCCTGAACGCGACTGGCAATGGCCTGAGCAAGACTCGTCGTTGTTCCCGTCCCACCCAGATCCGGGGTCAGGTGATCCTTGGCTTGCAACGTGGCCACGATGGCCTTGCGCAGGCGCGCAGCGTCGGGCTCGCGCCCCAAGTGTCCCAGCATCTGCACCGCGCCCAGCATCAGGGCCACCGGATTGGCGACGCCCTTGCCGGCAATGTCGGGTGCCGAGCCGTGTACGGCCTCGAAGATCGCCGCCTTCTCGCCGATGTTGGCGCCGGGAATCAGGCCAAGACCGCCAATCAGACCGGCGCACAGGTCGGAAATGATGTCGCCGAACAAGTTGGTGGTCACGATCACATCGAACTGCTCGGGGCGCATCACCAATTGCATGGCGGTGTTATCCACGATCATCTCATTGACTTCGATGTCGGGATAGTGCGCTGCCACCTCGCGTGCCACGCGCAGGAACAGGCCCGAGGTGGTCTTGAGGATGTTGGCCTTGTGCACCACGGTCACCTTCTTGCGCCCGGACTTGCGCGCCAGTTCGAAGGCATAACGCGCGATGCGCTCGGAGCCCTTGCGGGTGATCTTCTGGGTCAGGGTCGCGGTTTCACCGTCCGCCGAGATCGCCTGTCCTTCACCGATATACGCACCTTCCGTGTTCTCGCGTACGGTGATGATGTCGATGTCCTGATAACGCGAGCGGGTATTTGGGAACGTGATCGCTGGTCGCACGTTGGCATAGAGGTCGAAACGCCGACGCAAGGCCACGTTGATGGAGGCGAAACCACCGCCAACCGGTGTCGTCAACGGCCCCTTGAGCGCAACGCCAAGGCGCTCGATCGTATCCAGCGTGGACGCAGGCAACAGATCCCCCTGCTTCTCCAGCGCGACCAGCCCGGCATCGACGAACTCATAGTTCAGGCCAAGCTGCATGGCGTCGAGCACGTGCAGGGTTGCGTCCATGATTTCCGGCCCAATGCCGTCGCCGCGGATGATTGCAATGGTGGATGTCATGGTGTTGCCGTCCTTCTGTGATCGCGAATGAAGCACTCCGCAAAGGCGGAGCGAGCCGCCCATTATCGTGGATCAACGCAATCGGGTACAGTTGCGGCCATGCACAACTCGATTCGTGTTGCACTTGCGTTTGGCTTGGGCCTGGTTGCCATCGGTGCGACCTGGGCCAGCGAGCCTGCGCGCATCGAATTGGTCGATTCCGGCAATGGCCTGTCACGTTTGGATGTGAGCGGCGCTTGGCCCGATACCTGCCCACCGCAACTGCTGGGCATGCAATTCGAAGGGCGCGAGGTCACATTGTCGGCCGTGCGCGAGACGGCAGCGTGCAGCCACATCGAAACGCCCTACGCCTTCTCCAGCGCTGATTTCGACACCACCGAGATTTGGCCGGACGGTGGCGTCCAACGGGTTCGGCTGCTGGTTGAAGAACAGCCCGGTGTGCAATCGCAACTGGCTGGTTTCGGGCTGGTGACCGCTGATCGAGGTCGAACTTCGATGACGCTGGAAACCGGCCTCTGGTGGGCCGAGCAAGGTGGTGAGTTTGCAGCCGGACCGGGGTTGGGCCTATCCATCGAAAACCAATCGGGGATGCTCAGCCTGAGCGTCATGGGCTATGACACCGAGGGTCGCGCAACGTGGCATTTTGGTGCCGGCGTGCTCGATCAGGGCCTCGCGCACATGGAACTGGGTCAGTTCGAGGGTGGCTCGGGGCCATTCACCCGCTATGCCGCTCCGGTCGAAGTCACGCTTGGCGGCGCCGTGGATATCGAAGTGCACTCGCCGACGAAGGCGACGCTGTGGTTCTCGCAACACGACAACGCCAACGGGCACCTGAGCCTGCGCCCCGTGTCCATCGTGCGATTCCAGTTTTCCCAGTCCGCTGGCGAGACCTTGCTGGGGCGGTGGCTCATCACCAGTGACCACGCCAATCTGCGTCCCACCCAATGGCTGCAGTGGACGCGCGTGGAAGAAACCGCCGACGGCTTCGTGTTGACCGGCGCTGACGATCAGGCCCGGCTGGAATGCAGGGCACCGCCCAATGAGACGAACTCACCACCCGCGATGTGCCGTCTGCACCAAGCGGATGGTGAGGTGATCGAGTTCACCGAGATCGCCCTGCGCAGCTTGCGCGGCTGGGATATGAACGGCCAGCGTGTGCTGGCCTTCCGTCTGGATTGAAACGCCCCGGCGACGCCGCGATCAGGCTTGCGTCAGCCCAGCCAGCAACGGCGCAAGGCCACCGGCACGATCCAAGGCCACCATGTCATCGAAGCCACCCACATGGGTGTCGCCGATGAAGATCTGTGGCACCGATGTGCGTTTGGCCCGCGTCCTCATTTCCTCGCGCCGTGCGGGATCGGTATCCACTCGAATTTCCTCGACCTCGACCTTGCGTTCGGCCAGAAAGCGCTTCGCCGACACGCAATAAGGACAGACGGCGGTGGTGTACATCACGACTTTGCTCATAACGTGAACATCCAACTCAACGGATTCATCGGCCCCCATTGTCGTTCACTGGCAGGTTTACAGCCAGTTAACACGCATGAATCCAGCACAGGCCATCATCGTCACCCCGCCTTGCCCGATGTTCGTCCACGATGAAGCGCTGGTTCCTTTGCGCCGCCCTGTTGGCCGTTTCGCCCTTGCCACTGGCACAAACCACAACCGATTTGCCCGACATCGGATCATCGGCCGGCGAGCTGCTCACGCCAGCGCAGGAACGCGCCTACGGCGGCATGATGGTGCGGCAACTGCGCGGTTATGGCTTGGTGTTGGATGACCCGCTGCTGGATGGCTATCTGCAGAGCCTCGGCTATCGCCTGGCTTCGCACTCCGATCGTCCCCGCCAGCCCTTCACGTTCTTCCTGATGCGCGATCGACAGATCAACGCCTTTGCCACGATCGGTGGCTACATCGGCGTCAATGCCGGCTTGATCCTGACGGCCGAGCGCGAGGATGAGCTGGCGGCGGTGCTCGCGCATGAAATCTCGCACGTCACCCAGCGCCACGTGTTGCGTGCGGTCGAACAAGCACAACGCGACCAGCTTCCGATCATGCTCGGCATGCTCGGTGCCATCCTCGCCGCCTCACAATCCGGCAGTGGCGACGGCGTGCAAGCCGCGATTGTTGGCGGCATGTCCCTGATGCAACAGCGACAGATCAATTACACCCGCTCGAATGAATACGAAGCCGACCGCATCGGCATCCAAACCCTGGCTCGAAGCGGCTATGCACCGATTGCGATGGCCGACTTTTTCGCCCGCATGGAGCGCCAGATGCGCGGCAACAAGGGTGGCGAGCAAGCACCCGAGTACCTGCGTTCCCATCCGGTAACCACGACGCGCATCAGCGAGGCCAAGTCGCGTGCCCACCAGATCGAGGAAACCTCGTCGTGCAGCGAACAAGCCAGCACCCCGGACGCGCCCGCCAGCCGCACAGGCTGCGCAAGCTTTTCGACGATCCGCCGCGCCAGCAACCCACTCCTTCCAGACTATGTTGCCGAGGCCATCGCCGAGACACCGCTCACGCACGAAATGTTTGCCATGGCGCGCGAACGCCTGCGCGTGTTGTCGGCGACCACGCCAACCGAAGCTGTTCACGAGCTGGAGCGCCTGCGCGACGCAAAACCCGCAGCGTTCACCGCGGCCCAACGCTACGGCCTCGCGTTGGCGCATAGCCTGGCAGGAAAAACCACGATCGCGTCCAAGGAGCTTGCCAGCCTGCACCAGCAAGTCCCAGGGTCGTACTGGGTCGCGTTGGCACAAGCCGAGAACGACCATCGCGCCGGCAATCGTGTGGCATCGCACGAGCGCTACGAGGCCTTGCTGCGCAAGCATCCGCAGAATCGGGCCATCGTTCTCAGCTATGCCACCAGTCTGGCTGAACTGGGCACGGCGGACGCGGCCCGCACGGCACAGGAACTCTTGCGCCCCGTGCTTGCGCGTGAAGCCGACGACCCATCCCTGCAACGCAGCTTTGCCCGCGCCTGCGAAGTGGCGGGCGATACCGTCCGCGCCGCCGAAGCCTACGCCGAAGTCGCCTGGCTCAATGGCCGCGCTGACGACGCGTTGAGCCAATTGGAAGCGCTGCGCAAGAACGACGATCTGGATTTTTATCAACGCTCGCGCATCGATGCGCGTATCGCCATCATCACACCGGACGCGCTGGAACTTCGTCGCGAAAACCAGCGCGTGGGCGCCGCCAGACTCGACAGCGCGCTCGGATTCCGGATCGGCCCGGGCGACTGATCGCGCCCTCGCCAATCGTCGCAACCCGGCTCGCATGCACGCTTGCCGGACTTGCTATCCTTCGTTCATGCCCCGCCGAAAGCCACGCACCGGACGACTGCCACACGAGCCCGCACACACACGCGTGCTCGATGACCCATCTCTGTACCTGAATCGCGAGCTGTCACAGCTCGAATTCAATTTTCGCGTTCTGGCGCAGGCTCTGGATCCCGATATTCCGCTGCTCGAGCGCGTGCGCTTTCTGTGCATCTCCTGCACCAATCTTGATGAGTTCTTCGAGATTCGCGTCGCCGGCGTGCATCAGGTGCTGGATCTCGGCCTGCCCTTGCCTTCCGATGGCACGGCGCCTCAGGCCTTGCTCAAGCTCATCCACGAACGCGCCAGCACCTTGGTCGACGAGCAATACCGCGCCTGGCGTGAGGTGTTGCGACCAGCCTTGGCCGATGCGGGCGTGCGCATCCTCTCCCCTGAGAACTGGGACGAACGCCAGCGTCAGTGGCTGCGGCAGCATTTCGTCGAATCCATCCTGCCGGTGCTCTCGCCCCTCGGCCTGGATCCCGCGCATCCGTTCCCGCGCATCCTCAACAAAAGCCTCAACGTGGTGGTGGTGTTGCACGGCAAGGATGCCTTTGGACGCGCCGGCAAGATGGCCGTGGTACGCGCACCGCGCTCGCTGCCGCGCATCATCCAACTCCCCATCGAGGTTTCCGGGGGCAGTTGCGACTTCGTGCTGCTGTCGACCGTGCTGTCGAGCTTTGTCGATGAGCTCTTCCCCGGCATGCACGTCAAGGGCGCTTACCAGTTTCGCGTCACGCGCAATGCCGAGCTTGCGGTCGACGAGGACGAAGTGGAAAACCTTGCGCACGCGGTCAAGGACGAGCTGCGCGGCCGTGGATTTGCCCGCGCCATGCGTCTGGAAATCGCCGACAACTGCCCCAAGTCCGTGATCGCCATCTTGCTGGAAAAGTTTGAATTGGCACCGGAAGCTGCGTATCGGATCAATGGCCCGGTCAATCTCAATCGCGTGATTGCCATCCACGAGCTGGTTGATCGCCCAGACCTGAAGTTCCCGCCCCTGCTGCCACGCAAGCAGCCGGATGTCGAGGACGAGCGACTATTTGAAACCATTCGCGCGGGCGATGTGCTCCTGCATCATCCCTTCGACTCCTTCGCCGCCGTGATCGCGCTGATTCGTCTGGCGGGACGTGACCCGGACGTACTCGCCATCAAGCAGACGCTCTATCGCGCCGGTCAAGATTCGGTTCTGGTCGAACACCTGATCGAGGCTGCGCGCAATGGCAAGGACGTGACCGTGGTGATCGAACTGCGCGCACGTTTCGACGAGGAAGCCAACCTGCGGCTGGCCGATCGGTTGCAGGAAGCCGGCGTACAGGTGACCTACGGCGTGGTCGGCTTCAAGACCCACGCCAAGATGCTGCTGATCGTGCGCCGCGAGGGCGGTCGCCTGCAGCGTTACGCCCATCTTTCGACCGGCAACTATCACGCCGGAACTGCGCGCCTCTATACCGACATCGGCTTGATGACGGCCCACCCCGAGATTGGCGAGGATGTGCATCGCATGTTCCAGCAGCTGTCCGGCCTGGCGCCCTCGTTCTCGCTGGCTCGGGTACTGCAGTCACCCTTCACCCTTCACGCCGGCGTCCTGACCCGGATCGAACGTGAAGCCGAGCACGCACGAACCGGCCGGCCGGCGCGCATCATTGCCAAGATGAATGCGCTGAACGAGCGCGGCGTGATGCAGGCCCTGTATCGCGCCTCGCAGGCCGGCGTGGAGATCGACCTGATCGTGCGGGGTGCGTGCTCCTTGCGCCCCGGCGTCGCCGGCATTTCCGATCGCATCCGGGTGCGCTCGATCGTGGGACGCCTGCTCGAACACAGCCGCGTGTACTGGTTCGGCAACGATGGTCAACCCGAGCTTTACTGCTCCAGTGCCGACTGGCTGGAGCGCAATCTCTTGCGACGCATCGAAGTAAGCTTCCCGATTCTCGATCCCGTGGTGGCCCAGCGCGTATTCGACGAGGTCTTGGCCAACTATCTCGCCGATACCCAGCAAGCTTGGGAACTGCATGCCGATGGCAGCTATTCACGCATCCTGCCGGAAGCGGGCCAACCCGCGCACAATGCCCAGCAGCAACTCATCGAACGTCTATGCCACTGACCGACATTCGCATCGACGACGGCGAGTTGCTGGCCGCCATCGACTTGGGCTCCAACAGTTTCCATATGGTCGTGGCCACCACCGTTCTGGGGCAGCTGCGGGTCCTGGATCGCCTGCGTGAAACCGTGCGCATCGGCGCTGGATTGCGCGCCAATGGCGATCTTGATCCGGCTGCGCGCGCACGCGCACTCGCCTGCCTTGCTCGCTTCGGTGAGCGCGTTGCAACACTCCCGAGCCACCGCGTTCGCGCCATCGCCACCAATACGGTACGGCAACTGCGCAGTCCTCTGGCCTTCCTCGTGCCGGCCGAAACCGCACTCGGGCACGGGATCGAGGTGGTATCGGGCCGCGAAGAGGCACGTCTGATCTACCTGGGCGTGGCGCACGGCCTGCCGCCCGGTGAAGCGCAGCGTTTGGTGATCGATATCGGCGGTGGCTCGACCGAGTTCATCATCGGCCGCGGCTTTCAAGCCCTTGAACGTGAAAGTCTGCAAATGGGTTGCATCGCCAGCACCCGGCGCTTCTTTCCCGATGGCCGGCTCAGCCGCAAACGTTGGGAAGCCGGTCAGCTGGAAATGGCGATTCAGTTCCAGCAGTTCACCGGTACGTTCCAGCAACTCGGATGGCAGGAAGTGATTGGATCCTCGGGGACCGCCAAGGCGATTGCCGAAATGCAGGCCAATGGCACGCAAAACGAAGGCGTCATCACCCGCGAAGGGATCGAGCATCTGGTGGAGCGCCTCCTGGCGTGCGCTCAAATCGACGAGCTCGATCTACCTGGCGTTTCCGCCGACCGCCGGCCCGTCATTGCCGGTGGCTTGTTGGTCATGGACACCTGCTTCCGGCAACTCGGACTCAGCCAGATGCGCATCTGCGACACGGCGATGCGCGAAGGTGTTCTGCACGACATGCTCGGGCGGGTTCGTCAGAACGATCCGCGCGAGGCGGCCGTTGCCGCAATGGTGCTGCGCTATGGCGTGGACAAGGAACACGCCGCACGGGTGGAGGCCACGGTGCTGAGCCTGTTCGATCAGGTGGCTGATGGCCTGGAGCTTGAATCGGACGATCGCCTCATGCTGGCCTGGGCGGCGCGACTGCACGAACTCGGCCTGGCCATTTCGCACAGCCACCATCAGAAACATGGCGCCTACCTGCTCCAGCACTCCGACATCGACGGTTTCTCCCGTCAGGAGCAACTCGTGCTCGCAACCCTGGTTCGATGCCAGCGTCGAAGCTTGCAGCGCAATGACTTGAACCAATTGCCGGGCCGCATGGCGCGCAGCACCATCTACACCGTGCTGCTGCTGCGTCTGGCGATCCTTCTGCACCGCAGCCGCGACAATGCACCCTTGCCCGAGGTGAAGCTCACCCTGAACGAGGAACGCGCTCAACTCGAACTGCCGCGCACCTGGCTGTTGGCACATGCGCTGGTACAAGCCGATCTGGCGGTCGAGCACGAGGCCCTCAAGGCCATCGGCATCCATTTGGGCCTGCGGGTCATCCCCTGAGCCGGAGTAGCCCGCAGGCCTCGGCACTGCGTGGCAAGCCCATTCGGCCTGCCACGCGCAGGGCTCAGTCGCCCATTTGCTTTTGGCGGTGTTCCCAACGTTCTTGCGCGTCGAAGGACAAGGTCGCGATCGGGCGCGCCTCGAGGCGCTCCAGACCAATTTCCTCACCCGTTTCCTCGCAGAATCCGTAGTCGCCGTCTTCCACCCGCTTGAGCGCCTTGTCGATCTTCGAGATCAGCTTGCGATAACGATCACGGGTGCGAAGCTCCAGTGAATTTTCAGTCTCGCGTGTGGCGCGCTCGGCGTCGTCGCCCACGTCACGCACTTCTTCGCGCAGGTTGTCGATGGTTTGCTGCGACTCGTCCACCAAATCGGCACGCCACTTCAGCAACTTCTGGCGGAAGTATTCGAGCTGCTCGGCGCTCATGTACTCCTCGCCTGGCTTGGGTTGATAGCCAATCGGCAATACCGGGCGCTCAGGCAGGATAGCAACGTTGCTATCCGACGCCGCGGCGACGGGCGTTTTGGTGCGGGTGGTGCGGGTGGTGCGGGTGGAGGGTGCAGCCTGACTCATCGTCGTCCTTGTTGATGACTTGGGTGTAGGGCTTGCCTTCGTGGCAGCCTTCGTATGGGTTGGTGCCGGTGCGGCCTTGGGAGTGACCTTGGCAGCGGGCTTGCTGGCGCTGGGCTTGCTGGCGGCAGCCTTGCCGGCGACTTTGGGTTTGACCAACTTCACCAAACTCTCGGCAACGCGCTTGAGAGCGCTGGCCGGTTTGACGGGTGTCTTGACGCTCTTGGCCTTGCTGGGTGTCTTGGCGGCGCTCTTGGGTGCGGGCTTGGTGGCCGCCTTCTGAGGCGAAGCCTTCGTGCTCGTCGCCTTGACCTGTGCTTTCTTGGCGGCAGGCCTGGCCGATACCGACTTGCCGACAGGCTTCTTGGCCACCGTCTTGCTGACGGGCTTCTTGGCGACGGCCTTGACGGGCGTCGCCTTCCCGACCGTTTTCTTGGCCGCAGGCTTCTTGGCCGCAACCTTGCTGCCAGCGGACATGTTGCCGGCCGCCTTTTTGGCAGCCGCCGGCTTCGCTGCTGGCTTGGCCTTCGCCACGGGTTTGGGCGCCGGCTTCTTCTGGGCTTTGGATTTTTCCGCGGCTTTCACTTTACTTGCCACAATGACGGCCCTCGCGAGTCAATCGTTGAGTAAAAATCGTCCCGTGTTATAGCTTAGTCCCCACAAGGCGGCAAGCCTGAAACACCTACTTCCACGGAGTCGTGATGCAATCGCCCATCATCCTGCTGCTGCGCGGCTACAAACGCTTCATCAGTCCGTTGCTGGGACAGCATTGCCGATTTCATCCTAGCTGCTCAATGTATGCCATTGAAGCCATCCAGGTGCACGGTCACGTGCGCGGCAGCTGGCTGGCGATCAAGCGACTGGCTCGATGTCAACCTTTGTGTGACGGCGGCCTGGACCCCGTGCCTCCGGCTCGGCCCAAACGCCCGCACTGATTGTCGAACCCCCTCGGCGTCGCGACACGAAACGATTGCCCTTGATGAAGAACCGCAAGGGTTTGTCGCGCCAATCGCCTGCATAGTCCACCCCGATGCGCGCGCTTCGGTCGATCTCGAACGCTTCGACCGTCGACGGGCTTGCGATGAAAAGATCCGTGCTGAGCAGATCGTGTCCGTAATGCGAACGATCGATCCCCATGGCTCGACACAGGCGGCCCGGTCCATTGCTGCTGCCCTCCAGATTCGCCATGGGTTCCAGCGCACGCAGCAACACCGCGGTGCCGCTGCCTTCCGGCCCAGTGACTACATTCATGCAATGGTGCATGCCGTAGATCAAATACACATAGGCATTGCCCGGTGGCCCGAACATGACCTGGGTGCGAGGTGTCGGGCCACGCGCGGTATGTGCCGCCAAATCGCCAGGACCCAGATAGGCCTCAACCTCAACGATCCGACCGATGCGATCCTGCCCCGCCAGACGATGCACCAGACACTGCCCCAGCAGTTCACGCGCGACAATCTGGGTGTCGCGCGCATAGAACTTCCGGGGCAGCGGTTTCAGCAACTGACGTTCAGGCACCATCGAACTGGCCCATGTTTTGTAGCAATGGAGCTTGCTCCATTGTCTGCCGAGCAAGCTCGGCAGCTACGTCCGATCCGGACAACTGAGGGCCGGATCAATCAGCCATGCCCTCGTCGGACGCGGCTTCAATGCCCAGCCACGTTCCATTCGGCATCGTCAAACAGACTGGGATACTTGACCAAGGCGCCCTGCATCGCGGCCAGCTCGACCTTGGTGAATGCGCCATCGCGCGCGGCCTTGGCACCGGCCATGAACTTGGCCAAGAGCTCGTGCAAGGCCACATCGGCCTGGGCATCGAGTTTGCAGTTGGCGAACATGTCCGCAATGGCAGCATCGATTTTGCTCACGGCAGCGTCGCGCTGGCTGTTGTCCAGATGCCCCATTTCGTAGTGCTCCAGCACCGTCGTGGCCTCGCGCAGATGACGCATGCCCTGACGCAAGGGCGCATCGGTGGCCCACAGACTGCCCGCAGCCGGTTTGGCCTCCGCTGCGTCCTGCATGTGCTGGGCGTGGGCCACGTGATCGGCGTGCGCCGCGTGTGGATCGGACTGCGCCAGCACGGGCGACGCACCCAAGGCCACGAGTGCCCAAGCAAAGAAAACGGTAGTGTGACAACGCATGGCGATTCTCCGGATACCGGACACAACGTCCGGCGGTGCGCCACCATGACACAGACCAGCTTGATCCTGCCTGACGCAGGTCAAGCCTCGCGCACGCGTGCGGTACTGCGAAGGCGATCGTCCACCGTGCCGGCGTGAGCGGCTACAATCCGCGCGCTCGGCGTGATCCGCTCAGGTGACTTCACTCCGACCGGCGCGCGCACCGCTGGCCACGGCCCACGCAATCAGTACGCGCCCAGCACGCACCCTTCGCCGCACCGGAAACAGGATGTCCGATCCCACCCGCCACGACCGCACCGCCCAACAACTTCGACTGTTGTCGGATGCGCTTGACAGTGGCCGCTTGGGTCCGATCCGGCGCTTGGTCAACACGCTGTCGCCCGCCGAGATCGGCAATCTGCTGGAATCACTGCCGGCCGCCAAGCGTTCGGTGGTGTGGGGGCTGGTGGACGCCGAGGATGACGGTGAGGTGCTGGTGCACGTGGGCGATGACGTGCGCGAAAGCCTCATCGCCGAAATGGATCCGGACGAGCTCGTTGCCGCAGTCGGTGAACTGGACTTGGACGACATCGCCGACCTGGCCGATGACCTGCCGGGCCAGGTCATCGAAGAAGTGCTCAAGTCGATGGATCGGGAAAACCGCGAGCGACTGGAGCAGGTGCTCGCCTACCCGGAAGGCAGCGCCGGACGCCTGATGAATCCCGACGTGGTGACGGTGCGCGCCGACACGACGGTAGACGTGGTGTTGCGTTATCTGCGCCTGCGCGGTGACCTGCCCGAGCACATGGACCACCTGTTCGTGGTCAGCCGTCGCCATCAATACCTGGGACGGGTGTCCTTGGGCATGCTGGTGACGCACGACCCGTCCACGCCGATCAACGAATTGATGGATGACGAGCAGTCACCGATTCCGGCGACGATGTCCGAGCGCGAAGTGGCCAATCAATTCTCCGACCACGACTGGGTGTCGGCCGCCGTGGTTGATGAAAACAACATCCTGCTCGGCCGCATCACCATCGACGACGTGGTCGACATCATCCGCGAGCACGCCGAACACCACGCGCTGTCGGCGGCTGGCGTGGACGAGGACGAAGACCTGTTCGGTCCGGTCGGCCGCGCGATGCGGCGGCGACTGGTTTGGCTGTTCGTCAACCTGTGCACCGCCTTCATTGCCGCCAGCGTGGTGGGCCGATTTGAAGGCACGATCGACCAACTGGTCGCCTTGGCCGTGCTCATGCCGATCGTTGCCGGCTTGGGTGGCAATGCCGGTACCCAGGTCATGGCGCTGATGATTCGTGGCTTGGCACTGGGTCAGGTCGGCGCCTCCAACATCTACAGCCTGTTGTGGAAAGAGCTGCGCGTGGCCTTGTTCAATGGTCTGTTGATGGGGGCGGTGCTGGCATTGATCGTGCTGGCTTGGTTCCAGAACATCGGCCTGTCGATCGTGATCTTCGCCGCACTCACCTGCAATCTGCTGCTGGCGGCGTCGGCCGGTGTGTTGATTCCGATGACGGTGAAGCGTTTCGGTTTCGAACCAGCCTTGGCCAGCGGCATCTTCCTGACCGCGATCACCGATTCGATGGGCTTTTTCACCTTCCTGGGCTTGGCTACGCTGTTGTTGCTCAATTGATGCCGCGATACGAAATTGGCCCGACAACACCGTCAGGCCAAGCACCTCACGGCCAGTCTCGCCACTCGGTCTTGACTGGCAAAGCGACATACATCCGCACGGCCGAATGTTCATCACCCGCCAGAGCAACAAAACTCGCTGGCGCCGGCGTTTGCATCGTGCTCGGCGAGACGATCTGCCGGGTCAAGTCGGATTGACGCTCCGCTCGATTCAGCCACAGCGCCGAGACGACCAGCAGCCACGCAGATACCGCGCCGCCGAGCGCCCAACCGCACGGTATCGGCACCACGGCATCGACTCGGTTGTCTCAGAATGGATAACACCCGAGCACCTAGTTTTCTTCCCGCGCGCAAAGTACATGGGCTTCAGCTCAGGTCGATACGTTGCTGCACCAAAAGCTGGATCCCACGACGCTCGCGGAAATCATCGGTCGCAAGCTGATAGACCAGATGCAGTTGCGCCGCCGGGGCCTGCCCGTCGAAACCATTGAACTGGATGGCGTCGATGTCCAGGGTCGAGCCGCGTGGCCGAACGCGCATCTTCAAGTGGTCGTTGCCAACCCGGCGCCAATGGATGCATTCGAACTCACCGTCGAACGCAGGCTCAGGGAAACCTTGTCCCCATGGGCCGCCACCGCGCAGTTGTTCGGCCAAGTCACGGCTGAAATCGGCCGCGTCCAGAACGCCATCGCTCCACACCACCGCTTGCAGCATCTCGGGTGAAAGTCGAGCGTCGGCCAAGGCCGCGAAAGCTGCGCGGAATGCATCCAACTGTTCTGGTGCAAGGCTCAAGCCCGCCGCCATCGCATGACCGCCGAAGCGAACCATCAAGCCCGGATGCATCGCCGCCACATCGGCCAGCGCATCACGCATGTGAAAGCCGGTGATGGAACGCGCCGATCCGCGCAGCAAGCCATCTTCGCCACCCGGCGCGAAGGCGATCACCGGACGATGCAGGCGGTCCTTGAGTCGTGAAGCCACCAGCCCGATCACACCGGCGTGCCAGTCGGGTTCGAACACGCACAGAGCCGCCGATGCGTCGCCATCGGCCATGGCGGACAGACACGCCTGCGCGGCACTCTCGGCCTGCTGCAACATGTCGTCCTGCAGGGCGCGGCGTTCCTGGTTGATGCCGTCGAGTTGCCGCGCAAGCTCCAGTGCCTGTACGGGATCATCGCTGAGCAGGCATTGGATGCCGAGTGCCATGTCCTCCAGACGACCGGCGGCATTCAGTCGCGGGCCCAAGGCAAAACCGAGATCGGCACTGTTGAGCGTGGCAAGGCTGCGTCCCGAGACCTTCAGCAGGGCTTGCACGCCCACCTGAGCGTGACCTGTGCGCATGCGGCGCAAACCGGCACTGACCAGGATGCGGTTGTTGTGATCCAGCGCCACCATGTCGGCCACCGTGCCCAGCGCCACCAGATCGAGCAGGCACGACAGCTCTGGCTCGGCGCGCTGTGCGAAGGCGCCCTGCTCACGCAAGCGCGCACGCAATGCCAGCAGCAGATAAAACACCACCCCGACACCGGCCAATGCCTTGCTCGGGAACCCGTCGCCTTCAAGGTTCGGATTGACCATGGCATCGGCCTGCGGCAGATCGGCGCCAGGCAGGTGGTGATCGGTGACGATCACCTTGATGCCCAATGCTTTGGCCGCCGCCACGCCATCGAGGCTGGAAACACCGTTGTCGACCGTGATCAGCAATTCCGGCTTGGGCGAGGGCAAGTCATCCACCAGCGCTCGTGACAGACCATAACCGTGCCGCATCCGGTGAGGCACCTTGAAGCTCACCGCACGCGCGCCAAGCAGTCGCAGGCCGCGCACGGCCACCGCGGTGCCGGTCGCGCCATCGGCATCGAAGTCGCCGACCACGCAGATCCGCCAATCCTTGTCGATGGCCTCGATCAAGAGCGCCACGGCCTGTGGCAAGCCACCCAAGTTCTGAGGTGTCAGCAAGCCCTGCAATCGGTGTTGAACCTGATCCGGCCCATTCACTCCGCGCGCGGCATAGACGCGCTGCAAGACCGGATGCACGGTGGCCGGCCACGGATGGGTGGAGAGCGCCTCGCGACGGCAAATGCGCGGTCCCATTGCCATCGTGCTCACGCCGGCAAACGCGAGCGCCAGAAGCGCCAGCGATGCGCCTTGCGCCAATGCAGCCAGAGGCCGTCGGCACACTCCAGATCACACGCGGAAAAGCGGCCCGCGGCGATGGCCTGCACGGCTGCGCGCAAACCCAGATCATGCGCTTCGGAAACAGTCCGGGCCGATCGCAAATCCAGCAAGACGCGCTGTCCCTGCTGCACGCCCAATACCGTGAGAAGGCCTCGATCCCAGGCCTCCTCAGCTCGAACCGAGGCCGAGTCTGGCCGCATGGCTGCCGATGCCGAAGTGTGAAGCCGTTGACAGGCGATGCCGGCTTGCTGCGCCAGCGCCAGGATCAGCGGATCATCGCTGGCCACGTCGGTCAGCGGCGAAGCCACCGAATCGGGCAATCGGCCCGCACCCCAGAACCAGAGTGAATTGACCGGCAACTTGCCGGCGCGCACGCGCATGGCATTGACCGGATGGTTGTGCAAGATGACCTGCGCCTCATTGAGCAGTGCGCGCCAGCGCTGGCCGAGCGCGCCGTCCGGAAGGTGCGCCAAGAGGTCATCGCCAAACACCGCATCCGGTTCGGAAAAATCCGGCACACGGGCATCCGACGGCAGGGCCAGATACCAGCGCGAAGGCGCACCGGAAGGCACCGAGATCGGAAAGCCGGCGTCGCCGAACAACGGCTTCAGCGGTTTGAGCAAAGCGTCCGCTTCGTCGGCACCGAGGTGCAGGTCATCGCCACAGGCCACCAGTCGTGCCGAGGCCATGTCCGGCCGCACGTGCGCCGGATCGGCGCGCAACCAGCCCTGTCCTGGCGCATCACGCGCATCGAGCTGTCGGGTCAGGGCCGCAATCGGCAAACCGCGCGGGAGAATGTCGAAGTGCCGAACGATCCGCGCATGGCCGGTGGCATCGAAGCGCCTGACATCGGCCTGACAGACCATGCGATGCAGCGGATGCCCGGGTGCCAGATCGCGGCAAAGCTGCGACCACGGCGGAAGCCAGGCAAGTACGGAAGCTTGTCGCGGATCGCGCTGGGCCGCTGCCGAGTTCACCGCAAATCAACCTTCGTAGCGTACCGCCACGATCTCGTAGCTGCGCTTGCCGGCCGGCGCCTGGATCTCCACGACATCACCCTCGTGACGCCCGATCAAGGCGCGGGCGATCGGGGCCGTGATCGAAATGAGACCACGCTTGATGTCCGCTTCCAGCTCACCCACGATCTGATAGGTGACTTCAGCGCCATCATCCTCGTCCAGCAACTCGACGGTCGCACCGAACACGATGCGGCTACCGGCCTTGAGTGCGCCGACATCGATCAGTTCGGCGTTCGACAAGGACGCTTCCAGTTCGTTGATGCGACCCTCGATGAAGCCCTGTTGCTCGCGTGCGGCGTGGTACTCGGCGTTCTCCTTGAGATCGCCATGCGCACGCGCTTCGGCAATGGCAGCGATCACTTCCGGACGCTTGACCGTCTTGAGGTTTTCCAGTTCATCGCGCAGACGCTGGGCGCCACGGGTGGTGATGGGTACGCGCATCTCAGGCTCCTGTTCCGCCGGCTTGCAGCATGCCGTGCAGTTCCTGCAGGGATCGAACCTCGCCGTGACCACGATGGTCGAGCGAGTGCAGCAGTGCCAAGGCTCCCGACACCGTTGTCGAATAGGTTACCCGTTGCTGCAGGGCTTCGCGTCGGATCGAGAACGAATCGGCAATGGCCTGCCGCCCTTCGGTGGTGTTGACGATGTAGACGATCTCGCCATTCTTGATCGCATCGACGATATGCGGCCGCCCTTCGGCCACCTTGTTGATGCGCTCGCAGACAAAGCCGGCGTCGGTCAGCACCTTGGCCGTGCCGCCGGTGGCGATGAGTGAATAGCCATGCGCCACCAAGGATTGCGCCAAGGGCAGCAGGCGCGTCTTGTCGGGATCACGCACCGAAACGAACACCTTGCCCTTGCTGGGCGAGGCGATATTGGCGGCTTCCTGGGCGCGCGCGAAGGCCGCGCCGAAAGTCGGGCCAACGCCCATGACCTCGCCGGTGGAGCGCATTTCCGGGCCGAGGATCGGATCGACATTCTGGAACTTGGCGAACGGGAACACGGCTTCCTTGACCGAGTAGTAGCTCGGCACCACTTCGTGTTGTGCGTCTTGTTCGGCAAGTGTTTGGCCCACCATGCAGCGTGCCGCGATCTTGGCGAGCGCGACGCCGGTGGCCTTGGATACGAAGGGCACGGTGCGCGAGGCGCGCGGATTGACTTCCAACACGTAGACGGTGCCATCCTGGATCGCGAACTGGGTATTCATCAAGCCCACGACCTTGAGGCCACGCGCCATGGCGGCGGCTTGCTCGCGCATCTGGTTCTGCAAATCAGGGCTCAAGGAATACGGCGGCAATGAGCACGAGGAATCGCCCGAATGCACGCCGGCTTCTTCGATGTGCTGCATGATGCCGCCGATCAGGATCTGGCCCTTGGCATCGGCCACGATGTCGACATCGACCTCGATGGCCTTGTCGAGGAAGTGATCCAGCAGCACCGGCGAGTCTTCCGACACCCGTACGGCGTCGCGGATGTAGCGGGAAAGGTCGGCATCCGAATACACCACTTCCATGGCGCGACCGCCCAACACGTAGCTTGGGCGCACGACCAAGGGATAGCCGATTTCGCGTGCCGCGTTGAGTGCTTCCTCAGCGGTGCGCGCGGTGCGATTGGCCGGTTGACGCAAACCCAGGCGTTCGATGAGTTGCTGGAATCGCTCGCGGTCCTCGGCCAGGTCAATGGAATCCGGCGAGGTGCCGATCACGGGAACGCCTGCGGCTTCCAGCGCGCGCGCCAGCTTCAATGGCGTCTGCCCGCCGTACTGCACGATCACGCCCTTGGGTTTTTCCAGCGCCACGATTTCCAGCACGTCTTCCAGCGTGACCGGGTCGAAGTAGAGACGATCGGAGGTGTCGTAGTCGGTGGAAACCGTTTCAGGATTGCAATTGACCATGATGGTTTCATAACCATCCTCGCGCAGCGCCAAGGCGGCGTGCACGCAGCAGTAGTCGAACTCGATGCCCTGCCCGATGCGATTGGGCCCGCCGCCCAGCACCATGATCTTGTTGCGATTGCTCGGCGCAGCCTCGCATTCTTCCTCGTAGGTGGAATACAGGTACGCGGAACTGGTGGCAAATTCGGCCGCACACGAATCCACGCGCTTGTAGACCGGGCGCACTTTGTGGGCGCGGCGCAGGGCGCGGATCGAAGCTTCGTTGGTGCCGGTCAGTTTCGCCAAGCGCGCATCGGAAAAACCATCGCGTTTGAGCTTGCGCATGCGCGCAGCATCCAGCGCATCCAGACCACCAGCCTTGACCGCCTTCTCCTCAGCGATCAGGTCCTCGATCTGATCGAGGAACCACGGATCAATCGCCGACAAAGCGTGCACCTCATCGACACTCATGCCAAGACGGAAGGCGTCGGCGACGTAGAACAGGCGTTCGGCCCCTGGAACCTGCAACTCGCGACGCAGGCGGGTCACATCGTCCTCGTTCGACAAATCCAGACCCGTCGGATCCAGCCCACAGCGACCCGTCTCAAGACCACGCAGGGCTTTCTGCAGGGACTCACTGAAGGTACGGCCGATGGCCATCACCTCGCCCACCGACTTCATTTGCGTCGTCAGCCGCGCATCGGCCTGCGGGAATTTCTCGAAGGCAAAACGCGGCACCTTGGTCACCACGTAATCGATCGCCGGCTCGAACGAGGCCGGAGTCAGACCGCCGGTGATTTCATTGCGCAGTTCATCCAAGGTGTAACCCACGGCCAGCTTGGCTGCGACCTTGGCGATCGGAAAGCCCGTCGCCTTGGAAGCCAGTGCCGAGGAGCGCGACACCCGCGGATTCATCTCGATGATGAGCACGCGGCCGTTCTTGGGACTGACCGCAAACTGCACGTTCGAGCCGCCCGTATCCACGCCGATCTTGCGCAACACCGCGATCGAGGCGGCGCGCAGGCGTTGGTATTCCTTGTCGGTCAAGGTTTGTGCCGGCGCCACGGTGATCGAATCGCCGGTGTGCACACCCATCGGATCGAGGTTTTCGATCGAACACACGATGATGCAGTTGTCCGCCGTGTCGCGCACTACCTCCATCTCGAACTCTTTCCAGCCCAGCACCGACTCTTCCACCAGCACTTCGTGCGTGGGTGACAGTTCCAGACCGCGCTTGACGATTTCCTCGAATTCTTCGACGTTGTAGGCGATGCCGCCGCCGGTACCACCGAGCGTGAACGAGGGCCGAATGATGGTCGGAAAACCGACTTCGGCCTGCGCTGAAACGGCCTCTTCATAACTGTGCACAGCGCGTGACTTCGGGCTTTCCAGGCCGATCTCGTCCATCGCCTTGCGGAACAGCTCGCGATCCTCGGCCGTGCGGATGGCGTCGCGCTTGGCGCCGATCAACTCGACGCCGTACTTCTCCAGAACCCCGTGATCGGCCAGATCGAGCGCACAGTTGAGCGCGGTTTGCCCGCCCATGGTGGGCAGCAGCGCGTCGGGCCGTTCCTTGGCAATGATCTTTTCCACCGTCTGCCAGTTGATCGGCTCGATGTACACCGCATCGGCCGTGTTGGGGTCGGTCATGATCGTGGCGGGGTTGGAGTTCACCAGCACCACGCGAAAGCCCTCCTCGCGCAAAGCCTTGCAGGCCTGTGCGCCGGAATAGTCGAACTCGCAGGCCTGCCCGATCACGATCGGGCCGGCACCCACGATGAGGATGGTTTTCAGATCAGTGCGCTTGGGCATGGGTGTTCCTGTCAGTTCTGAGTTGCGCTGCGCGGCTTGGCGTCCGCACCGATGTGACGATCGAAGAAGGCCAGCATCTTGGTGTAGAGGTTGATGTTGTTCTTGAGGTCGCGGAAGCCATGGGCTTCCTTCTTTTCGATCACGACCAGTTCGGGCGCCTTGCCGACCTTTTCCATGCGATCGATCAACAGATGCAGGTTCTTGATCGGCACCCGCACGTCCTTTTCGCCATGGACCAGCATCACGGGTGCAGCCAGGCGCTCCACACCATAGATCGGTGACTGGGCACGACGTTCCTCCTGACTGGTGGGGTACACATCCGCGAGATAGCTGCGCCCGGCCTCGTGCGCGGCGAAATCTGCGTCGTATTGCACATCGAGGTCGTACACGCCGACGTAGCCAACCACGCAGCGATACAGCTTCGGTTCGCGCACCGCGCTCATCAGTGCCGCATAGCCACCGTAGGATGCACCATAGATGCAAACGCGATTCGGGTCGGCCATGCCTTGTGCCACCGCCCATTGAACCGCATCGGTGAGGTCATCCTGCATGCTCGTGCCCCAATGGCGAAAGCCCTTGCCGATGAAAGCGTTGCCATAGCCGCCCGAGCCACGGTAATTGACCTGCAGCACGGCATAGCCACGGTTGGCGAACAACTGCACTTCCGGGTTGAAACCCCAGTCGTCACGAACACCGTGTGGGCCACCGTGTGGGTTGACGATCATCGGCAGATTCTTGCCATCGGAGCCGTTCGGGATGGTGATGTAGCCATGCAATTCCAGGCCATCACGCGCGGCGAACTTTATCGGCTTCATCGACGACATCTCGCCAGCCTTGATCCAATCGCGGCTACCGGCAAGATACGTGGCCTTTCCCGTCTGGCGATCGTACAGATAAGCCTCAGGAGGCTGCACGTCCGAGTACACCTGCATCGCGAAATAGCGACCATCGTCGGAGGGACGCAGGAAGTGCGCCACCTTGTTCGGAAATGCCTTGACCAGACCGGCATAGACCAGGGTTTCCGGATGCTCAGGCTCCAGCCAGTCCCAGTAGGGAATGCCATCTTCGTAGAGTACGCCGAGGAGGGTGCTGCGATCGACGCTCCACAGGTACGCCAAAGGATCCACCGTGCCATTGCTCGACACGACTTTCTCGTCCCCCGTTTCCATGTCGCGCAGGACCACCACCTCCGGCCCGCCCTGCATGCCGCGCACCATGTACACCTTCTGGTTGTCGGCAGCAAAACCCAAGGGGCTGTAGGTGGCGCCGTTGCGCTCGCTCTGATGCACCAAGGTCCAGTCTTCGCCATCGCGGCGATAGGTCACATTGCGACCATCGTTCATCTGTCCCGATACGAAACGCGGCTTCTGGGCGTGGTCGACGAGAAAATGCCCCTGCTCGACCGGCGCCGAAACCACGGTGTTGATGCGCCCCGTATAAACATCCAGCCTGGACAGGAACGAGGTCTCGACCGATCGCTCGATCAGGATGCTGCGCGGGTCATCACGGGTGAGGTTGACGATGCGATACGATGCTCCGTTCGGGATGTCGATACGCTTGGTGCCATCGATGTTGGAGGCGAACATGTCTCCACTGGGCACCTCGAAATCGAACCGTCCCGACTTCTTCGACACGCCGAACAGCAGGCGTTCGTTGTTCACCCACATCACGTTGCGAATGTGGCGATCCTTGCCGTAATCCCACTTGCCCACGATGCCCCGGTCGGCCACGCGCAGCACCGCCAGCAGGGTACGGTCGGCCTGCGGCACGGTAATCGCGATGTGCTGACCGTCCGGTGACAGGCTGACGCTGGTGAACTCGGCATCCTTGAAGAAATCCTGGATCGGCACTTCACGTGCCAGGCTGACATGGCTTGCCAACAGCGCGACGATCACAAGCGCCCAGTGCATCAGTCTCATGGGTGGTTCCTTGGGTCAATGAATCAGAGGGAATGCGCCACGGCCGCACGCGCGGCCGCCATCAGATCGATGAAACGCGTGAACAGCGGTGCCACGTCGTGCGGGCCTGGGCTGGCTTCAGGATGGCCTTGGAAGCTGAAAGCCGGCGCGTCGACCATCTCGATGCCTTGGTTGCTGCCATCGAACAAGGACCGATGGGTCACGCGCACACCCGCCGGCAGGGAGGCTTCGT
Source organism: Chiayiivirga sp. (assembly GCA_035703435.1). Classification (GTDB taxonomy): domain Bacteria; phylum Pseudomonadota; class Gammaproteobacteria; order Xanthomonadales; family Xanthomonadaceae; genus Denitratimonas. The sequence continues at coordinate 57,578 of DASSYF010000022.1, forward strand.
CCAGGCAAAAGCCATGATTCTGAGAGGTGATGAGCACGCGACCACTGGACAGCTCCTGCACCGGATGATTGGCGCCGTGGTGGCCATGCCGCATCTTGAGGGTGCGCGCACCCAGCGCCAGGCCCAGCAACTGGTGTCCAAGGCAAATGCCGAACACCGGCAGTTTGACGCGAAGGAATTCGCGAATGGCATCGATGGCGTAATCACAGGGCGCCGGATCGCCAGGGCCATTGGACAGGAACACGCCGTCCGGATTCATGGCCAGCACCTCGGCGGCCGCAGTCCGGGCAGGTACCACCGTCACCTCGCAACCGGCATCCACGAGCAAGCGCAGGATGTTGGCTTTCACGCCGAAGTCGTAAGCCACGACATTGAAACGCGACGGGTCCGCTGCTTGCGCGCTGGCTTGAAGCGGCGCATCACGATGGTCGCCATCGCCGCCAAAGCAATTGCGATCCAGATCGAACGACCCCTCGCGCCAGGCGTACGCGCGTTCGGTGCTGACCAGCTGTGCCAAGTCCATGCCACTCAGGCCGGGGAACTGACGCGCGGCCTCCAGGGCCTGCTCCACATCGACCGCGCCAGCCATGAGTGCGCCGTTCTGGGCGCCGCCCTCACGCAGGATGCGCGTGAGCTTGCGGGTGTCGATCCCGGCGATGGCGACGATGCCACGGGTATGCAACCATTTGGGCAGCGAATCTTCGCTGCGCCAGCTGCTGGGGCGACGTGGAACATCCCGCACGATCAGGCCGGTGGCCCAAGCGCGATCGGCTTCGTCGTCCTGCGGAGTGCAGCCGGTATTGCCGATATGCGGATAGGTCAGGGTGACCAACTGGCGGGCGTAGGAAGGATCGGTGAGGATCTCCTGATAACCCGTCATGGCAGTGTTGAAAACGACTTCTCCGGCGCGCAGGCCGGTAGCGCCGATGGAGGTTCCGTGAAACACGGTTCCGTCGGCCAAAACAAGGATGGCAGCTTGTGACACGCGACTCGCCTCTGGTTGGGAAGACCCCTGCACGTGATCCGGTTTGGGCACACGCCTGCGCGTGAACCGACCGCGAAAGTCACGGTCCGGGTGCGGGGATTGGGGCGAGCGCGAATGATACCGGCAGCACCGATGCGAGTCCACTCAATCGCAGGTGCCGCGACATGAACTTCGAATCGAAACTCATGCCAATTGGCACCTAAACGCCTTGCTAGCCGCGTGATGAACCGATCGGACAGATTGGCGCAACGCATCACGGGCTTTCGTAGCGACGGACGCGAGACCTCGAGCGCATGCCGTATCCTGCCTAGCCTCATCACTCAGCCAAAGCTATTGCTCTATCCCTCCTGCCACCGGGAGAAGGTGCCCGAAGGGCGGATGAGGGGCCTTTAACTTTGCTTTGCCGGTACTGATTCCCTCACCCCAACCCCTCTCCCCGAGGGAGAGGGGTTATACAACGGCCGAGGAATGGGGCAAGTCAGTTGCCAAATTCGGGCAACAAAAAAGGGCCGCGAAGGCCCTTGATTGCTTGGGATCGCGAAATGCATACGCAATCCGAATTTTGGAGCGGGAAACGAGACTCGAACTCGCGACCCCGACCTTGGCAAGGTCGTGCTCTACCAACTGAGCTATTCCCGCGAAGACCGCCCATTTTAATGAGCTTGGCGCACTTGTCAACAAAAACACGTCAGCCGATGCAAAGCGCCCACGTCAGGCGTACATTCGGCCGCTTGCCGGCAACCGAACCCTCAGCGCACGACATCGACTGCCTCTGCCGTGGTCAGATCCAGCCAGACCATGTGGTGGTCCGAAGCCCGTGTCCAGTCGTAGCCTGCCCCCTCCTTGCGCGGCCAGAACACACCACCATCGAGGATGGTGAAGCCTCGCGATGGCAGCACGTAGTCGATGCGCAAGGTGCCCGTGTGCGAACCGAAGTCACCGGTATGGGTGGCGACATCACCCTGACGTGTGAAGCCATAGGCCTGTGCGACGTCGATCGCGCCCTCGCTGCGCGGCACGAAGCTCGAATCCACGCGCGGCGCATCCAGCAGGGCCGCGATGGCCACATGATCGCCGTCACCATCGAGCCGATCGGCGTTGAGGTCGCCGGCCACGACGAAGCGCGCATCCTCGGACAGGCCACCGCAGCGCCCCTTGTCATCACACAGCCATGGGGCGGATGGCTCACTGATGTAATGCGTCCACAGCGCGATCTCATCGGCATTGCGCGCGAGGTTGCGGCGCTCGGGCCCATCGAATACCGGCGGGGTGGGATGTGACACCAGGAAATGCACCGTTCCCAACGCGGTCTCGATGGGAACATCCCAATGCGATTTGGACGAGAGACGTAGCTGTTGCCACACCGCATCAGGATGGTAGGGACTGCCGTCGGGATTCATCGGACGACGCGCATCGGGGAGGTCCTTCCAGAGGAAATGCTGATAGCTGCGCACCGCCTCGGCATCGATGGGAAAGCGCGAGAGCACCAACAAGCCGTATTGACCGGGATGCTTGCCAAAACCCCAGGCATCGTTCGGACTGCCGGTCTGGCCATCATGGTCCAAGTCCAGCCCACTGGGCTCGCCGGTATTGACCGGCGCGCTGTAACGATAGTCGTAGCGAACCGGCGCCAGACCGGAGTGTCGGATTTCGAGATACTTGCGCTGGAACAGCTCGGCGGCGCGTTGCTCGGGGTCGTAGTCGAACTCGTTGATGAGCAAAATGTCCGGGCGTTGCAACTGGATCACGGCGGCGATCTTGCGTGCCGCTTCATCGCCCTGCTCCAGACGCGCGATCAAGCCACCATCGGCTTCGTCGTACAGGGAACTGTTGTAGGTGGCAAAGCGCAGCGACATGGGCTGCGGCGGCGGTACATCAGTTGTGGCCACGGTCGGCGCCTCGGCAGATTGTCCGCAAGCAACCAGCAAAGGCAGGACACAGGCCATCCAGAAACATTTGTGCACAGGAACTCCTCAATCCATTGATCCGGAAGTCGATGATGAAGGCTGGGCTACATCTTCCGGCGCAGCCACCACGAACTCCGCACTACCGACCACGGTGGCACCACTCAGAAACTCGATGCGTGCCCGATCACCGCGATCAAGCACCGACGCTGGCCGGTACAGCATCAGGTGCAATCCACCCGGCGCAAGGCTCACGCTCTGTTGGGCAGGAATCCGCAAGTTCGCCACGGGCCGCATTTGCATCAGTCCGTCGCGCACGTGCATCTCGTGCAGCTCGACTTTCGCGAACGCTGGCGAGCGCATGGCATCGATCACCACATCGTGCGTGGAAGGGTTGTGCAGCTGTGCGAATCCCGCGCGCACCGGCGCCTGTGCCGGCGCTGGATTGATACGAGCGCTGCCGACCGTCAGCACCAGATCAGCGGCCGGTGCGGCCTGAACCGATGGCGACAACGGGAGTGCGAGCAATAACCCCATGATCCAGAGACGTGCGTTCATCGCCCTATGATACGTTCAATCCCGACACGGTGACTCCCATGAAAATCTCAACCCTGGCCATGGCACTTTCGATGACCCTTGCAAGCACTTCCAGCCTCGCCCTCGACAGTCGCGTCGTCATTTACTCGGGCAATTTTGATGCGGTTTCGCAAAGCTACCCATCGGCCAACATGCCGGGCTTGGCGCAGGTCAGCCAAGCGCTGAAGCACGACTTCGCCGCGGGCGCCAACAGCCTCGCACTCGATCGCCTGCCCATCGCCATCGATGTCGGCAGCGTGCAGTTGACGCTTGCCAATCCCGACATTCGCATCACCAGCCAACGCTATGACTTTGCCCTGCCCGACCAAGCGCAACTCTTGCAACAGGCCATCGGCCAGCGCGTGACGGTGGAACAGGCCAGTGGCGGCCATTTGCGGCGTTTCAACGGCGTCTTGCTGGCGGCGGGTGATGGCCTGACGCTTCGCCAGGACGATGGCCGCCTCCAGGTGTTGTCGCGTTACGACAGCTTCGAACTCGAACGCGCGCCCGAGAACCTCAACACGCGCCCGACCTTGCGGTGGAGTCTTGAAAGCCCGCGCGCCGGCGCACAGAACCTGCACGTGGATTACGCCACGGGCGGTATGGCTTGGCAGGCCGAGTATCTGGTGACCTTGGATAGCGCCGAACAGCACGGTCACATGAGCCTGTCCGGCGCAGCCCAGGTCATCAATCGTTCGGGCCTGGATTACCTTGGCAGCCAACTCACCTTGGTGGCCGGCAGTCCGGCCCGCGCACGCGCGGCGGCGCCCGGCCCGGTCGTGATGGCGGCACCGGCTCCGATGGCCAAGGCCCGCATGGCCGCTGCCAGCTACGACGCCGGCATCGAGGCACAGGACTCGGGTGAGTATCACGCTTACGCGCTCCCCAAGCCCGTCGATCTGCCCAATGGCAGCATGCAACGGGTCAGTCTGCTGGATCCCGTGAACGACCTCGCCTTCGAGCGTCGCTATGAGGTCGGCAACGCCGATCTCGGCTACCGCCCCTCGCGCCCGCAAATCAATGCCGGCAACGATGAGCAGGTGCTGCCCGTGGGCGTGACCCTGGTCTTTCACAACGACAAGGCCTCAGGGCTGGGCCTGCCTTTGCCCAATGGTCGGGTACGCGTATTTCAGAAGGCATCGCAAGGCAGCGATCTTCTGGGTGAGGCTTGGCTGGCGCATACCGCAGCTGGAGCGAAGGTCGAACTGGCTTTGGGCGAAGCCTTCGACCTCAAGGCCCGTCGCAGCTCCAGCGACATGACACTGTCCGATGACCGTTTGAGCCTGAGTGAAACCATCGAAGTCAGCCTCTCCAACGCCAAGTCGCAGGCCGTCACCGTCAACTTGCGCGAAACCTTGCCGCGCTGGCAGGACTGGGAGATCACCGAAGCCTCCCAAAAATGGAACAAGCTAAACGCCCAAGCCATCGGTTTTGACGTCCAGGTTCCGGCCCAAGGCTCGGTCAAGGTGCGCTACCGCGTGAACTACCGCTGGCCCATGAATGTACGCCCCTGAGCCAGTCAGATCACAAACCATACTTGATGGTACGGAAAGGCCATGAAGCTGCTAGGCTCATGGCCTTTCTCATTGTGTGATTTGTCCCATGCTCGAACGCATCGATCACGACGGCATCCTTGAGCTGCGCCTCGCGCGTCCGCCGGTCAACGCCCTCAACCAGGAACTTCTGGCCAATTTGCGCGATGCCATCGAAGCCGCTCCCGCCCAAGGTGCGCGCGCCTTGATCATCAGCGGTCAGCCGGGCGTCTTCACCGCCGGCCTGGACCTGCCCTGGCTGATGCAACAAGGCGTGGCCGCGGTCGAGGCCACGTGGCTGGCCTTCGGTCAGGTTTGCCGTGCGCTGGCCGCCTCGCCCCTGCTATCGGTCGCTGCAATCACCGGCCACAGCCCGGCCGGTGGCGCAGTCATCAGCTTGTATTGCGACTACCGCGTGATGGCGCAAAGCCCGCGTTCGGATAATCCAAGCGCGCCGGCATCGCCCTATCGCATCGGCTTGAACGAAGTGCAGGTGGGGCTGTTCGTACCCGATGCCATCCAGTTCGCGCTGCGTCGCGTGGTCGGCGCCTATCGGGCCGAGCGCCTGGTGGTGGCTGGCGCGATGCCGAGTGCCGAGGAAGCCCATGCCATCGGCATGGTGGATGAGCTACTGCCCTTGCCGGCGGTGAGCGCACGCGCTCTGGCCTGGCTTCAAAGCATGCTGGCGCTGCCGCAGGAAGCGCAACGCGAAACCCGACGACTGGCACGCCGCGACCTGCTCGATGCCATCGACGATCCGGCACGCATGGATCTACCGCGCTTTCTTGCTGCCTGGCAAACACCCGAAACCCAAGCGGTGTTGCGTGCGGTGTTGACGCGACTGGGAAAATAACCTGGGCCGCGCATCGCGGCGAAACCGGCGCTCAGGCCTCGCCCGTGGCAATCGCACGCGTCGGATCACCGCACCACTGGCTCCACGACCCGGCATAGAGCCGTGCCCCGTGAAAGCCAGCGTGCTCCATCGCCAACAGGTTGTGGCAGGCCGTCACGCCCGAGCCGCACATGTGCACCAGCGCCTGCGCCGGCCGCGCGCCGAGCAACGCGCCGAACTGTGCTGCCAGCACGTCTTTCGGCAGGAATCGACCATCGGCCGCGAGGTTGGCGGCAAACGGTCGATTGCGTGCACCCGGCACATGCCCGGCGCGCGGGTCCAGAGGCTCGACTTCACCGCGAAATCGCTCGGCGGCGCGGGCATCCAGCAGGCTGATCTCGCCCGCAGGCAGTGCTCGACTCACGTCATCCACCGTGACGATCTGGCGCGGGTCGAATTGCGCCTGATATCGACCCCGTGCGGGTTCTTCATGCGTGGTCGACAGCGCATGGCCTGCGGCCTGCCACGCGGCAAGACCCCCATCGAGCACCGCCACGTCGCGATGACCCAGTGCCCGCATCATCCACCACAGCCGTGCCGCAAACATGCCATTGCCGGCGTCGTAGGCCACAATCTGATGTTCCGGTGTGATGCCCCAGCGTGCCAAGATTGCGCAGAACACCTCGGCGTCGGGCAAGGGATGCCGCCCCATTCCACGCCGGCTCAAATCCGACAGGTCCCGATCCAGATGCGCGTACTGCGCACCGGGAACATGGCCAGCGCGCCACGCGCGTTCGCCACTGTCGGGATCGGCCAAGTCGAATCGAGCATCGAGCACGACCCAACGCGGGTCGCCAAGTTCCCGACGCAAGGCGTCTGCATCAATCAAGGTTTGCCAAGACATCGCTAAACCTCCTCTTGGTTGCAGTGGACAGTGTACTGCGGTGCTCAGATGTCGGTGCCAAGTCGCCGCGCCAGATTCACCAGCATGGCCGCCGTCGCGCCCCAGATACGGTGTGGGCCGACGTGGTACTCCCAATAGCTGCGGGTGCGTCCGCGATACTCGCCACTGCGGGTCACCAAGCGCTCGCCGTTCAGCAATGGCGTCAAGGAGACTTCGAAGGCCTCGGCCACCTCTCCGGGATTGGGCACGACGCGATAATCCGATGGCAGGCGCGCAACCACCGGCAACACGCGGAAGCCGGTGATCGTGGCATAGGGATCGAGAAAACCGATGGGCGCGACCGTGTCTGATGCGAGCGCGACCTCTTCGAAGGCTTCGCGCAAGGCCGCATCCAGTGCACTACGATCATCCGGGTCGATACGGCCACCCGGAAAACTCACCTGCCCCGCATGGTGTTGCAGGGAATCGGTACGTCGGGTCAGCAGGACGTGAAGGCCATGTGGGCGCGAAACCAGCCCGACCAACACCGCCGCAGCAACCAGCTTCGAAGGCTCGATGAGGTCGGACAGTTCATCCAGATTCCACGCCGGCGCACTCGGATCACAACTCAGCGGCAAAAGTGCACGCTGCAAATGCGCGGGGTCATCCAGAGGATTCATCAAGGGTCGAAGCGGTGCCGGTGTTGCCATGCTCACAGTATCCCGCAATTCGGCACCGTCGACTCGTTGCGACCCTCCGCGCAGCAAGCGCGGGAGGGTCGCGGCATCGCTTACTTGACCGACACCAACTTCACGTCGAACACCACCGCCTGACTCGGCCCGATCGGGGAGCGCGGATTGTCGCCATAGGCCTGATCGGAAGGCAGGAACACTTCCCAACGTGAACCTTGGGTCATCATCGGCAGGACCTGGCGCAGGCCCGGCAATGGCGATTCGCTGACCTTCATCGTCATCGGATCGGTGCCCTGGTAGGTGCTGGCAAATTCCTGACCGGTCGAGAGCGAGCCGCGGAAGTGGATCTGCACCTCGGAATTGGCCGTCGGCTTCGGACCGGTACCGGTTTCGATCACGCGATACTGGATGCCCGAGGACAGGGTCTGCACGCCGGTCTTGGTGCGATTGGCGGCAAGGAAGGCCTCGCTTTTGCGCTTGTTCTCGCCGGCCACGCGCTCGAACTCGGCCTTGGCCTGGTCCAGCAACTTCTTCTGCATGGCGTCAATCGAGGCGGCCATCTGGTCGGCGGGCACCGAAGGATCACGCTTGGCATAGCCGTCCTGGATCGCGCGGATCACCGTGTTCAAGTCGATATCCAGCTTGCGTTCGTTGAAGTCGTGGCCGATCTGGTAACCCACGGCGTAGCTCAACTTGCCTTTTTCGGACGTGGTGTCCTGCGCCACGGCGGCGCTCATCGTCAGGGTCGCCAACAGCGCGACAGTCCAGCGCAACATCATGCTTCATCTCCCGAATGGTGGATCATCAAAGGCCCGAACAGGCCGGCGCAAACAGCGCGCAAGGATAGCGCCGAGGAAGATGAATCGCCACTTGATGAGGTGGCGACCCTCGCCCGCTCACCGGCGGCAGGCATCACAAGGGCTGGTTCCTGGCCGGTGCGGCTACACTTTAGGGCTTCCCTGGACCCTGAATCGAGATCGCCATGGCCTTTGAGAACCTCCTGATCGAAAACCTCGGTGCGGTGCGCCGCATCACCGTCAACCGCCCGGACAAGCTCAATGCGCTCAATGCGCAAACGCTGGGCGAACTGGCTCAGGCCTTCGAACAGGCCGGCGCGGATACCTCGGTGCGTGTGGTCGTGCTGCGCGGCGCGGGTGAAAAGGCCTTCGTCGCCGGCGCCGACATTTCCGAACTGGCGGTGGTGACGCCGGTGCAAGCGCGCGACTTTGCCCGTCGCGGCCAGCACACCATGCGCGTGGTGGAAACCCTCGGAAAACCCGTGATCGCCCAGATCAACGGCTACGCCTTGGGCGGCGGCATGGAACTGGCGCTGGCGTGCCATCTGCGCATCGCCAGCAGCAAGGCGCGCCTGGGTCAGCCTGAAATCAACCTCGGCGTGTTGCCGGGTTTTGGCGGCACCCAGCGGCTGTTGCGCGTGACCGGACGTGGTGTCGCGCTCGAATTGTGCCTGACCGGCGCGCAGGTGGACGCCGCCCGCGCGTATGAACTGAACTTGGTCAATCGCGTGGTCGCCCCTGAAGAACTGGAGGCTGCCGTGATGCAACTGGCCGAACAGCTTGCAGCCTCGGCACCCGAAGGCTTGCGCGGAATTCTCGATGCCATCGTGTTGGGCGGCGAGGCCGATCTGGTCACCGCGCTGGATTACGAGGCACAAGCCTTTGCCACCGTGGCCGCGACCGAGGATATGCGCGAGGGCACGAAGGCCTTTCTCGAACGTCGCAAGGCGGTTTTCGCCGGCAAGTAATGGCTGAGCAACCCTGCATCCAGTGCGGCGAGTGTGCTGCGCCCTGCCCGGCGGGCATCCATCCGCAGCGCGTACTGGCCGCACTGCGATGTGACGATCGATCGCTCGCACAGCACCTTGGGCTGGACGCCTGCATGGCGTGCGGGCGTTGTGATGCGGTGTGTCCAAGCCTGATCCCCTTGACCGATCTCTTCACCGCCGCGCACACGGAAATCGCCCGCGAGCGTGAACGCGCGGCATTCGCCATGGCCTCACGCGAGCGCTATCGCACCCGCACGGCGAGGCTGGATCAGGAACGTCTGGAACTCGCCGACGAGCGTCAGAACAAACGCGCCAATCACGCCGCAGCCGCAGCCGTCAATGCCGCGCTGGAGCGTGCAAAAGCGCGACGCCAACGCCAGGACGACGCACCGTGAGCCATGTCCTGCCGTGGTGGCGACGGCGCGTCTGGGCGCGATTCACCGGCATCGGGCTGGCAATGATTCCCGCCCTCATCGTGCAGACCTGGCGATTGGATTCCCACCTGCCCGAACGCATCGCGCTCTTGATCGTCTCCGCGGTATCGGCGGTGCTGCTCACGCATGGGTTCCTGCCATCACGCGCAGCAACGGGCGAGCGATCGCGACCCGCCGTGGGCAGCTTGGTTCTGGATGCCGCCATCCAAGCCACCCTGATTGCAGCCCTTTGGCCAGCCGATGCACCGATGTGGCCGGTACTGGTCGCACTCGTCGCCGCGCTGCTCGTCCAACGCCTGTTGGGTGGATGGTCCGTCAATCCGTTCCCGCCGGTGTTGTTGGCCTTGTGCATCGGTGTGATCGTGGCGCGCGGCGACTCCGGTTTCGACTTCAGCCCGCGCCTCGTATCCGTGATCGACACCGCGCTGGTGGCTGCAGGCTGGCTGCTGATGGGCGCCGTCCTTGTCGTTCTGCGCCTGTGGCCGGCGCGTACGCCCGTTGCCTATCTGCTTTTGACCGTGCCGGTGCTCGCGCTGGGCGGCATTGCCTCGATCCACCTCGTCCACCTCGCCTTGCTGGCCGGTTTCGTGCTGGCCGATACCCGCCACCTGCCATCAACGCCGCAGGGCCAATGGGTTCTGGGTGCAATGGCGGGTCTGGCCACCATCGCGACTTGGCTCGTCGATGCAACGCCCCTGGCGATAGGTTTTCCCCTGCTGGGCGTGTATGCACTGATGCCCTGGATCGAACAACTCAGCCTCGAACGCCCATCATCAAGCGCCGCCCCATGAAACCGGCCGACCGCATCGAACTGTTCCGCCGCCTGGCCGAACTCAATCCGCATCCCACCACCGAACTGGAATTTGATTCGCCATTCGAGCTGCTGCTGGCCGTGATCTTGTCCGCCCAAGCCACCGATGTCGGAGTCAACAAGGCCACGCGACGATTGTTTCCGGTGGCCAACACGCCGGCCGCGATCCTTGCACTGGGCGAGGAAGGCCTCAAGCGCCACATTGCCAGCATCGGCCTGTTCAACACCAAGGCCAAAAACATCATCGCCACTTGCCGGCTCATGCTCGAACACCACGGCGGCGAAGTTCCGCAGGATCGCGCCGCACTCGAAGCCCTGCCCGGCGTCGGCCGCAAGACCGCCAACGTGGTACTCAACACCGCCTTCGGCGAACCCACCATCGCCGTGGATACGCACATTTTTCGCGTGGCCAACCGCACCGGCCTGGCACCCGGAAAAACCGTACTGGAAGTGGAGAAAAAACTCCTGCGCAACGTGCCCGCGCCTTACCGCAAAGACGCCCACCACTGGCTGATCCTGCACGGCCGCTATGTCTGCAAGGCACGCAAACCCGACTGCCCGTCCTGCGTCATCCGCGACCTCTGCGCCTGGAAGCACAAAACCACCGGCGCCGACTGAGTTCATCGAACAGCACCTATTGATCCGGTCCTCAAATTGTCCGAACTTGGCGTAGCTGCCGAGCTTGCTCGGCAGGCAATGGAGCAAGCTCCATTGCTACAAAACCCGGGCCGGTTCGATAACCACAACCGCAACACCTCAGGAGATCGGCCGATCCGGCAGCGGGATGAATTCCTGATCATCATTCGTGGGTAGTGGAAAGCGTCCGAGCTTCCAATCCTCGGCGGCCTGGCGAATGCGCTCCTTGCTGGATGACACGAGGTTCCACCACATGAAGCGTGGGCCGAGTGGCTCACCGCCCAGAAGCATCACGCTGGCGTCGGTTTCAGCCTTGAGCCACGCCCCCGCGCCGGCGTCGAAAGCCAACAGCTGCTGCGGACCGTAGCGCGTGCCCGAGGCATCACTTACCGTGCCGCGCACCACATAGGCGCCGCGCTCGCTGTAGTCATCCGGCAGTGCGATGCGGCGGCCGGCTTCGAGCTCGGCATGCACGTAGAACATGGGCGAGTGAACCGGCACCGGGCTTTGCGCGCCAAAGGCCTCACCCAACAGCACGCGCATCTGGACGCCCGATTCGGAAATCTCCGGCAGGTTCGCCTTGTCGTGGTGCGAGAAACAGGGCTCGATTTCTTCCTTGTCCTCGGGCAATGCGATCCAGGTTTGAAGCAACTCCAGGCCGCGACCGGCAAAGGCACCGGGCGTATCGAAGCGTTCGGAATGCACGATGCCACGACCGGCCGTCATCCAGTTGATATCACCCGGCTTGATTACTTGGTCGAAGCCAAGATTGTCGCGATGGCGCACCGCGCCACCGAACAGATAACTGACCGTGGACAGGCCGATATGCGGATGCGGGCGCACATCGGCCGCTCGTCCGTCCTTGTCACCCATCACCACCGGGCCGGCATGATCGAAAAACACGAAGGGCCCGATGCCACGGCGATCCATCGAAGGCAGACTGCGCCGCACGATCAGGCCATGGCCCAGATCATGCTCGCGGAAACGAATGGCATAGGCGTTCATCGACACGATTCCCTCGATGGGTGTGGCGACAGTGTACCGAGCCGCGCGTCCATCACTGTTCGTGGTTTGCGAACACCGCGAACGCAACCGCACGATTTCATCGTGGCGCCGGCGGACCTACATTGACGTTCATCGACCCGCATCTGGAGGCAAACCATGAACACCGTTGTTCAGAACCCTGTCCGATCCGTTGAACGCATCGTGCGCGGCCGACCCACCAGCGATGGTGCCGGCGTGCGTCTCAATCGTCTGATCGGCACGCCCACCCTGCCGCGCATCGATCCTTTCCTGATGCTCGACGAGTTTCGTTCCGATCGCGCCGACGACTACCTTGCCGGCTTTCCGAACCATCCGCACCGCGGTTTCGAAACGGTCACCTACATGCTGGCCGGACGCATGCGTCACCGCGACAACCACGGCAATTCCGGCCTGCTCACCGCCGGATCGGTGCAGTGGATGACGGCCGGGCGCGGCATCGTGCACTCGGAAATGCCCGAACAGGAAGACGGCCTGATGTGGGGCTTCCAACTCTGGGTGAACCTGCCGGCCAAGGACAAGATGACCGCGCCGCGCTATCAGGACATCGCACCGGAGATGATCCCCGCGCTGGATCCGGCGAGCGGCGTCAGCGTCAAGCTGGTCGCCGGTGAACTCGATGGCCAGCACGGTCCGGTGAATGCGGTGGCGACCGAGCCGGTCTTCATGGATGTCAGCCTGCAGCCGGGCGCGTCGTGGCGGGCGCCCTTGCCCGCAGGACACAGCGGCTTCGCCTATGTGTTCGAAGGCAGCGCCATGCTGGGTGCCGATGGCGAGGACGTGAAGCGGGGCGAGTTGGCGGTTTTGAAAGGTGATGGCCCGCTCGAACTGATCAACGCCAGCGATGACCCGGCTCGCGTGCTGGTGGTGGCTGGCAAGCCCCTGCGCGAGCCGGTGGCGCATTACGGCCCCTTCGTGATGAACACCGAAGCCGAACTGCGCCAAGCCATCGAGGACTTTCAGGCCGGTCGTTTCTGATTCAAGCGGCGGTGTTCAAGCCTGCGCGTCGCGGTGGTACTGACTGACGCGCTCGACTTCGGCTTTCGAACCCAGGAACACCGGCACGCGCTGATGCAGTTTTTCCGGTTGCAGGTCGAGGATGCGTTCCAAGCCGGTGGTGGCGGCACCGCCGGCTTGCTCGACGATGAAGGCCATCGGATTGGCCTCGTACATCAGGCGCAGCTTGCCGGGCTTCGATGGATCTTTCATGTCGCGCGGATAGATGAAGATGCCGCCGCGGGTGAGGATGCGGTGCACGTCGGCCACCATCGAGGCCACCCAGCGCATGTTGAAATCACGCCCGCGAGGGCCGGTCTTGCCGGCCAGCAATTCTTCGATGTACTGCTTCATCGGCGCTTGCCAGTGGCGCATGTTGCTCATGTTGATCGCAAACTCCGAGGTTTCCTCCGGAATGCGCAGATTCGAGCCGGTGAGCTTGAAGCTGCCTTCCACCCGATCCAGGGTGAAGGCATATACGCCCTGGCCAAACGTCAGCACCAGCATCGTGCTCGAACCGTAGATCGCGTAACCAGCGGCCACCTGCTTCACGCCGGGTTGCAGGAAGGCGGATTCGTCAGGGTCTTCAACGCCTTCCGGCGCGCGCAACACGGAAAAAATCGTGCCGACTGAAATGTTCACATCGATGTTCGAAGAACCATCCAGCGGATCGAACACCAAGAGGTATTCGCCCTTGGGAAAGTGCTGCGGAATCGAATGCGGATCGTCCATTTCCTCCGAAGCCAGGGAGGCCAGATAGCCGCCCCATTCGTTGTCTTCCAGAAGGATTTCGTTGGATACCACATCGAGCTTCTTCTGGATCTCGCCCTGCACGTTTTCGGTGCCGGCACTGCCGAGAATATTGCCGAGTGCACCCTTGTTGACCGCGATCGAGATGCGCTTGCAGGCGCGTGCCACCACTTCGATCAATAGGCGAAGGTTGGCGTTGATCTGGCCGTGCTCACGTTGTTGTTCGATCAGGAAGCGCGTCAGGGAAATTCGAGTGGCGTCGGACATGGCAGGGACTCACGAGCAAGGAATGTGGCCATTGTCGCCACGCGCACGCACCGAAGCCAGCGTGACGCTGAACCTGACTAGCCCCTGGGCTCAGCCAAGCCGCGACCGTTTGACCCATGAAATGCCGCAGAACCAGCGTTTTTGTAGAGCGCAGCTTGCTGCGCTGCCGCTGCTTTACGAGTCGCCCAGCGCAGCAAGCTGCGCGCTACGAAAGCCGGCTTGCTTTGTGGAATTTGCGACAACGAAGGGCATCGAGTCGGCTGCGGGAGGGGGGTTAATCAGGCCGCTGAATGCAAGGGGTCTGCGTGCACTGGAGTCGAAGCTCCAATCGCTCATGTCAGCCTCGACCGTGGCCTCGGCACCCCACGCGCATTGCCCCGCAGACCACTCGGAGCCAGTGGTTGTGCATCGCAACAAAAAATTGCAGGATTGGGGCGCAATCGCCTGAACTTTGCCCGTACACTCGAACCGAAATCACCATCGACCCATTGGAACCGCCATGTCGCAACGCAGCTTGACCACCTTCCTGCAGCACGTCGCCCGACGCGATGCCAACCTGCCCGAGTTCCAGCAGGCCGTTCAAGAAGTGATGGAAAGCCTGTGGCCATTTCTGGACGCCCATCCGAAATACCGCGACTTCGCCCTGTTGGAGCGACTGGTGGAATCCGATCGCATCCTGCAGTTCCGTGTGAGCTGGATCGATGATCGCGGGCAAACGCAGGTCAATCGCGCCTGGCGCGTGCAGCACAATGCCGCGATCGGCCCGTACAAGGGCGGCATGCGTTTTCACCCTTCCGTCAATCAATCCATTTTGAAGTTCCTGGCCTTCGAACAAACCTTCAAGAATGCCCTCACCACCTTGCCCATGGGCGGCGGCAAAGGCGGTTCGGACTTCGATCCCAAGGGCAAGACCGATGGTGAGGTGATGCGCTTCTGCCAAGCCCTGATGAGCGAGTTGTATCGCCACCTTGGCCCGGACACCGACGTGCCGGCGGGCGACATCGGCGTGGGCGCGCGCGAAGTGGGTTACATGGCCGGCATGATGAAAAAGCTCGGCAACCACGCCGCTTGCGTGTTCACCGGCAAGGGTCTGGCCTATGGCGGCAGCCTGATGCGGCCGGAAGCCACCGGCTATGGCACGGTGTACTTCGTCGAGCAAATGTTGCATTACGCCCGCCGCGAAACCCACGGCGCGCGGGTGTTGATTTCAGGTTCCGGCAACGTCGCGCAGTTTGCTGCGGTCAAGGCCATGGAGCTGGGTGGCGAAGTGCTCACCCTGTCCGATTCCGAAGGCACGCTTTACGCCCGAAATGGCATGGACGAAGCCGCACTGGCCGAGATCATGGCGCTGAAGAACGAGCGTCGCGGCCGTCTGTCGGAGCTGGCCAATGATCGCCGTTTCGAATACCTGCCGGGCCGCCGTCCTTGGCATATTCCAGCCGAAATCGCCCTGCCCTGCGCCACCCAGAACGAACTCGATGGCAACGATGCCCGCGACCTCGTTGGCAATGGCGTGATCTGCGTGGCCGAAGGCGCCAACATGCCCTCGACGCTGGATGCCGTGCACGTATTCCACGAGGCCGGCGTGCTGTATGCGCCGGGCAAGGCCAGCAACGCCGGCGGCGTCGCCACATCGGGCCTCGAAATGAGCCAGAACGCGATGCGGCTTTCCTGGACCCATGCCGAAGTCGATACCCGTCTGCACGCGATCATGAAGGAAATCCACGCCCTCTGCGTGCGCCACGGCACCCGCAGCGACGGCAGTGTCAACTACGTGCAGGGCGCCAACATCGCCGGCTTCGTGAAAGTGGCCGATGCGATGCTGGCGCAGGGCGTGTATTGAGCGGCCGAGGGATTGGCCTCAAGGCGTCGCCTCGAACCCGTCCTTGAACAGTTTCATTACACGGCTACCCTCAAGCGCCCCGACATCGCAGTGCGCAATGCCGTCGCCATTGCCATCCAGTGGCCGAATCGACCCTCGCGCATCGTAGAGGGCGCAGCGCGCATCATCGCCCGTATCGATGGCAGGTGATCCGTAGTCGGGCGGCATCACCAGCACGCTGCCACCCAGCCACACGGGTGCACCCAGCCACGACATGGGACCGGTCACCACGCTCGTCGGATCCGGATTCGGAATCGGACACGCGGCATCGCTGTAAAGGTTGTGACTGCTGGTGACTTGTCCAAAGTGATAACTGCAGCTTTGTCCTGGACCACCGGCGTTGTCGATGATGTTGTTGGCCAGCAGCAAGGTGCCCGAGTTGATCGAGAAGGCACCGCCGTACTGATTGGGAAAGCCGTCGGCGCCGCTGCGATTGGCACTGAACGTGTTGTTCACCATCGTGACGTAGCAACAATTGACGAGGCCGACGCCACCACTGGATGCCAAGCCCCGGTTGCCCTTGAAGGTGTTGCTGATCAAGTCCAACCGCGTGGAACCGGCGTTGATGACCCCGATTGCACCGCCACGCCGACCCGTGTTGGCCTCGAAGAAGTTACGCTCGATTCGGAATATCCCGCCGTCACTGTGAAGGGAAAGCGCGCCGCCATCACCTGTGCCGATCGCATCCGTGGGCGAGCTGGGGTGCTGGCACGCGGTGTGATTGCCGATGAAGGTCGAATCGGTGATGGTTCCCGTGGGCGTGGCACCCGGCAAGTACAGCATGACGGCCCCACCAGCCCCGCTCGCACACCACGAGGGCAAACTGTTGAACAGATAGACGCGGTTGTCGGTGAACACGCTGCGCACGATGTTCACGTCGTGCGCGCCTTCGCTGGCAATGGCGCCGCCATGCGCGTCGGCGGTTTCGGCACCCGCCCCCACGGTACGCACTTCGTTGCGCTCGAAGATCGAGTCAAGCACGGTCAACGGGCCTGCGGCAAACACCGCTCCGCCGCGTGCGGGCGTCGAGGCATCCACGAAGGCCTTGCATTCGATCAGCTTGACATGATCGATCACCGTGGTCGTTGCCGGATTCAACACGCTCACGCAGCCGCCTTTGCCGATGACCTGCCCATGCCGCAGGGTGAGATTGGCGACGGTAAGGGTCGTCGTCGCGGCGCTGACGCCGACCGAGATCGGAGTCCAGCCCGCGCCATCGATGACGACATTGCCGAACATGTCCGAACCATCGATTCTCACGTTGGTGCCGACGATCGCGCTTTGCGGGCCGTTCAGATAGATGGTTTGTGTCGATGGAAAGGCAAAGCGGATCTCCTGTGGCGTCGCCACCGGCTGCAATTGCGCCAGGGCGGCGCTGAAGCTGCCGGGGCCGAAGTTGTTGCTGTTGGTCACCCACAAGATGATCGGGTTCGCATGGGCGGTGCAGATGCCATGCCATCCAATCAGCAGAACCAAGGCAAGGCGCAGAAAACTGGCGTGAGACATGGGCGTTCCGGCGTGTGGTTTCATCTCATTACGCAGTCCAATGCCCCAAAACCTCATCGCGGCGTACGCGGTACGGCACCGCGCAGAACTGCATGCGAACTCACGCTCGACTGCGAAGCCAACGGCTGCTCGCCAATGCGGCCTTGCTCTATCCTTGATGCATGTCTGAATCACCATTGGAACTGCTGAAGCGCGTCTTCGGCTTCGACGCATTTCGCGGTCCGCAGGCCGAGATCATCGAACGCCTGAGCGGCGGCGGCGACTGTCTGGTGCTGATGCCGACCGGCGGTGGAAAGTCGCTGTGCTATCAGATTCCGGCACTGCTGCGCGACGGCACGGGCATCGTGGTGTCGCCCTTGATCGCCTTGATGCAGGATCAAGTCGATGCACTGCGCCAGCTCGGGGTGCGCGCGGCGCGACTGGACTCCAGCCTCGATCCTCAGCAGGCGATGGATGCCGAGGGCGCCTTCATACGTGGTGAACTGGATCTGCTCTACGTCGCGCCCGAACGCTTGCTCACCGCGCGTTTTCTCGATTTGCTCGATCGCATCCCGGTCGCGCTGTTTGCCATCGACGAAGCCCATTGCGTGTCGCAGTGGGGCCACGACTTTCGGCCCGAGTATCGCCAGCTCGACATCCTGCACCGACGCTGGCCGCAGGTGCCGCGCATCGCATTGACGGCGACGGCAGATGCACCCACACGCGAAGAAATCGCCGAACGATTGGATCTGCGCGATGCGCGCTGGTTCATCAGCTCCTTCGACCGCCCCAACATCCGCTATCACGTGGTGCAGAAGGATCAACCTCGACGGCAACTGCTGGCGTTCCTGTCCGCCCGCCGTGGCCAGTCCGGCATCGTCTATTGCCTGTCGCGCCGCAAGGTGGAAGAAACCGCGCAGTTCCTCTGCCAAGAAGGTTATTCCGCCCTCGCCTATCACGCCGGAATGACGAGCTCGGTGCGCACGGCCAACCAACGCCGATTCATCCACGAGGAAGGCGTGGTGATCTGCGCCACCATCGCCTTCGGCATGGGTATCGACAAGCCCGACGTGCGCTTCGTCGCGCATCTGGATCTACCCAAATCAGTAGAAGGCTACTATCAGGAAACCGGCCGCGCCGGCCGCGACGGGGAACCCGCCGAGGCCTGGATGTGCTACGGCTTTGCCGATGTCGCCACCCTCATCAGCATGATCGATGGCAGTGAAGCGGGCGAGGAGCGCAAGCGGCTGGAACGGCGCAAGTTGGAGGCCTTGTTGGGCTATGCCGAAACCACGCACTGTCGAAGACAGGTGCTGCTCGCCAATTTCGGCGAAACCCTGTCGCAAGCCTGCGGCAACTGCGACAACTGTCTTGATCCACCCGAAACCTGGGACGGTACGGTGGCATCGCAAAAGGCCCTGTCGTGCGTGTATCGCACCGGCCAGCGTTTCGGTGTGGCCTACGTCATCGACGTGTTGCGCGGCACACCCAACCTCCGCATCAGCCAATTCGGCCACGATCGACAAAGCACCTTCGGAATCGGTGCGGACATGGATCTCAACACATGGCGCAGCGTGTTTCGCCAGCTCGTGGCGGCAGGTTTCCTCGATGTGGATGTGCAAGGCTACGGCGGACTGCGCCTGCGTGAGTCCGCACGAGCGCTCCTGCGTGGTGAAACGCGCGTGCAATTGCGTCGTGATCTTCGTCGTACGCGCAAACAATCCAGCCCACGCGGAGAAACTCGCAGTCAAACCCGCCCAGGCGGCGACATCGAGGTATCTCGCAGTGCGCAGCCGCGTTACGACGCCCTGCGCGAGCTGCGAACCCAATTGGCGCGCGAACAGAACGTGCCGGCCTACATGATCTTCAGCAATGCCACCTTGCGCGACATTGCCGAAGAAGACCCCAACGAACTGGACGAACTGGCCACGATCTCCGGCGTCGGCGTGGCCAAGCTGGAACGCTACGGTGAAGCGGTGTTGGAGGCCTTGGCGCTGATTCGTTGAACGTCCGAGAACCGCCAATCACCGGGGATTGGCGCCATAAAGCGCATGCGGCGCAAGCGAAATCAATGGCGCGAAGATCGAACCCAAACCGGAATGCGCCGCGCACTGAAATCGATTGCTGATTGCCCCCGACCCTTAGCCTTCTGGCCAAAACGAGAAACACGTTCACGAACCGGATCCAGCGACTTCGGCGCGCGCGCATCCGACACCGCAGCCCCTGACTTCGGCGAACTTGCCTCGCGCCCGCCACCGTGT
>DASSYF010000046.1:0-80980 GCA_035703435.1 Chiayiivirga sp.
GATCGGCTCCGTTTGACAACACACCGCGCATCGACTGGCGCGGCGGGAAAGGGCGTGCAGCGTAGCAGAGGGCTTGCCGCCCAAGCTTGAGGCAAGTCAAACCTTCTGGCGGGACGTGTCGCGAACGTGGGCGCAGTACCATGGCCGCCGGTCTGTCTTGCAAAACACGTTGCACGCATGAATTCGCCCACCCACGCTTGCGTCCCAGCTTCCGCGATTGGCGAACTTTCGCCGGAGGAAGCACGCGCAGCGCAAGCACGGGGGGCGCTGCTGATCGATGTGCGCGAGGCATCCGAGTGTGCCAGCGGCATGGCCGAAGGGGCGATCAACGTGCCGCGTGGCCAGCTCGATGACCGCATGGCTGAACTCTTCCGCGATCCCGATCAGGCCATCGTGGTGATCTGCGCCATCGGCCAGCGTTCGCGTGTGGCGGCGGCCGCGTTGTACGCGCTGGGCTATCACGCGGTGTCGTCGGTGTCGGGTGGTTTGGCGCGCTGGAAACGTGATGGCCTGCCACTGGCGGACGATGGGCTCGATACCGATGCGCGTGAACGTTACGCACGGCAACTGTGCTTGCCGCAGGTGGGCGTGGCGGGGCAACGGCGTTTGGCCGCAGCACGCGTGGCGCTGATTGGTGCGGGCGGTCTGGGTTCGCCGGCGGCGCTGTATCTGGCGGCCGCGGGGGTCGGACGTTTGAGCCTGATCGATGACGATGTGGTCGAGCGTTCCAACCTCCATCGCCAAGTGCTCCACACCGATGCACGGGTGGGCGTGGCCAAGGTCGAATCGGCGCGCACCGCGCTGGCCGCACTCAATCCCGCCATCGGCATCGACGCCGTGCGCGAGCGTTTGACCGCGGCCAATGTCGAACGCCTGCTGCACGGGCACGATGTGGTGATCGATGGCAGTGACAATTTTCCGACGCGCTACCTTCTGGCCGCCGCCTCCCGCCACTTGCGCCTTCCGATGATCTACGGCGCAGTGGAACGCTTCAGTGGACAGATCAGCGTGTTTGATCCGCGTCGAGAGGATTCGCCCTGCTATCGCTGCCTGTTTCCCGAGCCGCCCGGCCCGGACGATGCGCCCAACTGCAGTGAGGCCGGCGTGCTGGGCGTCTTGCCCGGCATGGTGGGCATGATGCAGGCCACCGAGGCGCTGAAGCTGATCCTGGGCATCGGCGAGCCCTTGATCGGTCATGTGCTGTGCTTTGATGCGCTGTCGATGCAGTTCCACCGCCTGCAGTTGGCTCGCGATCCGCAATGCCCCGGCTGTGGCCCCGCATCGCACACGCATGCCTTGATCGACCTTTCCGTGCCTGCATGCTCGACTCAATCCTGATGAATGCGCCCGCCATGCCTTCAACACCACACACCGCAGTCCGGCACTGGCACATCGGGATGCTCGGCTTCGCCGTGCTGCTGTTTTCTTGCCTTGCGTCGATGGTGGCTCATGCCGGCGAGCAGGACGTGCCTTCGGCCCGATTGGCGGTGGCGTCCAACTTCGGCACGCTGGCGCAGGAACTGGCGCGGCGCTACGCGGATGCCCATGGCCACCGGATCGACATCAGCACCGCCTCGACCGGCAAGCTCTATGCCCAGATTCAGCACGGCGCGCCCTTCGACGCCCTGCTCTCGGCCGACCGCGCCACGCCGCAGCGGCTGCTGGATGAAGGACTGGCCGTGCCGGGTTCGCTCCACGACTACGCCATTGGGCGTCTGGTATTGCTCACCGATCGCAAGCGCACCGGTGTAGCCGACGAAGCCTTGCTGCGCACGCGGGCGTTTCGCCATTTCGCACTCGCCAATCCCAAACTTGCGCCGTATGGCGAAGCGGCGCGCGAAGTGCTCGTCCATGTTGGCCGATGGGATACGCTCGAAGCCGCGCGCGTGCTGGGCGAGAACGTCGCCCAAGCCACCCAGTACGTGACCAGCGGCAATGCCGATGCAGGCCTCGTGCCGTGGTCGCTGGCGCTGCAACTGCACGCCGATGGTGAGTATTCGATCTGGCCGGTGCCGGCGACGTGGCACAGCCCGATCGTGCAAAGCGCGGTCTTGCTCAAGCACGGTGAACACAACGCTGCGGCGATGGGTTTTCTCGCCTACCTGCGTGGTGATGAAGCGCGCCGGTTCATCGCCGCGCACGGCTATGACTGAAGCCCGACATCGGAATCATTCAGCATCATGAGTCCCTTGCTTGCCGCCATCGTGGTGACCCTGAAGCTGGCGACGGCGACCACCGTGATCCTGTTCGTGCTGGGCCTGCCACTGGCATGGTGGCTGGCGCGCACGCAATCGATCTGGCGCGTACCGATCGGCGCGGTGGTGGCGCTGCCGATGGTGCTGCCGCCGACGGTGCTGGGGTTTTACCTGCTGCTGGGATTCGGCGCGAATGGCCCGATCGGCCAGCTCACCCACGCGCTCGGGCTGGGCACCTTGGCCTTCAGCTTTCCGGGTCTGCTGCTGGCATCGGTGTTGTATTCGCTGCCGTTCGTGGTGCATCCCCTGCAAGCCGGTTTTGCCAGCATCGATGGCGCCTTGCTGGATGCTGCGGCCACGCTGCGCGCTTCCTCGCGTGATCGCTTTTTCAGCGTGGTGTTGCCGCTCTCGCGCCCGGCCATCATCACCGCCTTGCTGCTGGGCTTTGCCCATACCGTGGGCGAGTTTGGCGTGGTGTTGATGGTGGGTGGCAACATCGAAGGCCAGACGCGGGTGCTGTCGGTGTTGCTCTATGACCAAGTGGAAGCCATGGCCTATGACGAGGCGCACCTGTTGGCGGCGGGGCTGTTGGTGTTTTCCTTCGTCGTGCTGCTGGTGATGCAGTGGCTCGGCCGACGCACGGCGCTGGCCCATGGCTGAGGTGGACGACCGCATGCGCATCGCGGTGCAGCTGGCGCGTGGCGCGTTCCGGCTGGATGTGGATCTGTGCCTGCCGGGGCGGGGCATCAGCGTGATTTTCGGGCCATCCGGTTGCGGCAAGAGCAGCCTGTTGCGCGCCATCGCCGGCTTGGAACCGGCGACACGCGGGCGCATCGTGATCGGCGACGAAACCTGGCTGGATGATGACCACAGCCTGCCTCCGCATCGGCGCGCGGTCGGCATGGTGTTTCAGCACGCAGCCTTGCTGCCGCATCTGACGGTGGCCGGCAATCTCGCCTATGGCTGGAAGCGAGCCGGCGCGCCGACGGCCAGCCTGCAACATTGGATCCAAACCCTTGGCCTGACCGAACTTCTTCCGCGCAAGCCTGCGAGCCTGTCGGGTGGCGAACGTCAGCGCGTGGCCTTGGCGCGCGCGTTGGTGTGTCAGCCGCGTTGTCTGCTGCTGGATGAACCCTTGAGCGCCGTGGATATCGAACGCCGCGGCGAGATCCTGCCGTTGCTGGAAACCATTCGGCGCGAAGCCGGCATCCCGATGTTGTATGTCACCCACAGCATCGATGAAGCGGTGCGACTGGCCGATCACCTGGTCTTGATGGATGGCGGCCGGATCCGTGCCAGCGGCGCGGCGCTGGAACTCCTCAACCACCCCGACGTGCCGCCGCTCTTGGCCGAAGACGCCGGCGTCGTGGTGGAAGCGCATGCGCTCGCGCAGGATGCCGATGGGCTGTTGAACCTCACCACGCAGGCCGGCCCACTCCGGCTGCACGGAATCGCGCGCGCAGACGATGCGCCGCATCGCGTCCGCATCCGCGCCCGCGATGTCAGCCTCAGCTTGAGTCGGCACGAGGACTCCAGCGTACTCAACCTGCTGCCGGCGACCGTGGTGGCGATCACATCGGCATCCCACGGCCAAGTGCGGGTTCGCTTGGATGCCAACGGGCAAATGCTGTTGGCGCTGATCTCCCGACGCTCGTGCGAGCATTTGCAGGTGCAGCCCGGCATGGCGGTGTGGGCGCAGATCAAGGCCGCCGCGCTGTTGGCGTGATTGACACAAATCTGACTTCGATCAAATTGCCGCACGGCCGCCTGCGTTAGCGTGTGCGGACGCGTGCTGCTGTGGCGGTCGCTACCTGCGCCTGGAAGGAGCCGCTCATGTCC
The DNA here is from genome assembly GCA_035703435.1 of Chiayiivirga sp. Lineage (GTDB taxonomy): Bacteria > Pseudomonadota > Gammaproteobacteria > Xanthomonadales > Xanthomonadaceae > Denitratimonas. The sequence goes on from DASSYF010000046.1 coordinate 4,035, forward strand.
CCTCAACGCATCGACCGTGGTTTGGCCACACTGTCGCCGGCTTATTTCGGCATGGTGATGGCCACCGGCATCGTGTCTCTGGCAGCGGCCGCACACGGCTTCGAGCCACTGGCGCAGGCACTGTTCGTACTCAACATCGGCTTCTACGTCCTGCTCTGGGTGCTGTACCTGGCGCGCCTCGTGCGCTGCACGAGCGCCTTTTTCCGTGATCTGTTCGACCATCTCACCGGCCCGGCCTTTTTCACCGTGGTAGCCGGCACCAGCGTGCTGGGCGCGCAGTTCCTGCAACTGGCCGGCGATCTGCGCGTGGCGGCGGTGTTGTGGGCCTTGGCGCTGGTGCTGTGGTTGCTGTTGACCTATGCGATCTTCACCATCCTCACGGTAAAGGAAGACAAGCCGCCACTGGATCGCGGCATCAGCGGTGGTTGGCTGCTGGCGGTGGTGGCCACCCAATCGCTGGCGGTACTGAGCGCGCTCCTGGCCGCACGCATCGGGCAACCCTGGAAGCTGGAACTCAATTTCTTTGCGCTGTCGATGTGGTTGTGGGGCGGGATGCTCTACATCTGGATGATGTCGCTGATCTTCTACCGCTACACCTTCTTCCGCTTCCAACCCAGCGACCTGTCGCCGCCGTATTGGATCAACATGGGCGCGATGGCGATTTCGACCTTGGCCGGCTCGCTGCTCATCATCAACAGCCCGGATGCACCATTCCTGCAATCGGTGAAGCCCTTTCTCAAGGGCTTCACCATCTTCTATTGGGCCACGGGCACCTGGTGGATTCCCATGTTGCTGGTGCTGGGCGTGTGGCGGCATATCTACAAGCGTTTCCCGCTGCGCTATGACCCGCTGTACTGGGGTGCAGTGTTCCCGCTCGGCATGTACACCGCGTGCACCGATGCCATGGCCAAAGCGCTGGAGCTGAGTTTTCTCGCGCCGATCACGGTGTGGTTCCTGGCGGTGGCGCTGGCGGCCTGGGCGGGCACGGTGCTGGGTGCGCTCATGCGTGTCGCCAGCGTTCTGCGCAAACCGGCGACACCGTGAGGCCATCTGCCGCGCAGTCGTCAGGGGCGGCTAAAATGACAGGCCGCTTCAAACCGAATGACTCATGCAAACCTTCGACGATCTGCTGGCCACGGCCCGTGCCGAATCCGAACCACAGCGCTTGCTGCTCGTGTTTTCCGCGGCGGAATGCCCACGTGATGCCACCCCGGCCGAACGCGAAGCCTTTGAACGGGGTGAAGGCGGCGCCCTGGCACCCGTCGTGTGCGTGGACAAGCGCCCCGAGGAGATCGCGGACTTTGCCGCGCTCATGGCCGAATCCGAGCACACCGGGCAACGCTGGGACATCCTGTTCGTGGCCGCCATGCCCGGTCGTGGCGGCCATGCACCCAGCAGTGATGAAGCCGTGCAGCCGCTGAAGATGATGGTCGAACAGATCAAGGGCGGTCGCATCGCACGCTTTCTGGCGGTGGATCGCGAGGGCGATCTGGTGTCGCTGCAACCGCACTGAGGCCGCCCAGCGGCGCACGCTCCGGCGCAGCGCGCGTCGTGGCGATGCCTCATGCGCGTGATTTGACTTGAGTCAAGCTCCTGTTGCCGTCAGCCGGTATCGTGCACCTCGATATGTAGTTCACTTTATAGCGAGGTTCACCCATGCAACGCCGCAATGCCCTGTTTCTGGCCCTTCTGCTCCCTGTTTGCGCACTGGCAGCCGCGGAGACCGCGCCGGCCACGCCCGCAGGCGCCGCCGCACACGCCGCCGAGGATCAACCCAGCCTCGCGCTGCAGGTCGATGGCGCAGTCACCGCGGCGCGAAGCTTCGATCTGGCGTCGCTCCAGAAGCTGGCGGCCCACAACAGCGGCCCGGTCGATGTGGTGTGCGCGTCCGGTGCCACCGTCGCCACGGTGCAGAACTTCCGTGGCGTGCGCTTGACGGACGTGATCGACAGCGTCGGCCTCAAGCTCGAAGGCCACAAGGACGCCCGCACCCTAGTGGTCGTGGCCCGTGCCACCGACGGCTATGTGGTGACCTTCTCGTACAACGAGCTCTACAACACCGCCATCGGCAAGGACGTGCTGGTGGCCTGGGAGAAAGATGGCGAGCCGCTCGGCCCGCATGAGGGCCAGTTCCTGTTGATCTCCGGGCAGGACATCAAGACCGGCCCGCGGCATGTGCGCAATCTTGCGGACATTCGCATCGTGCGCATGAAGTAAGTCCAACCCCCAACACGATTTTCCTGTTCCGGTGGCTGCCTTTGGCGGCCGCCGTGTGCGGCCCTGTTTCCTCCACTTCGGTTCCACACCATGCCCATCAAACCCACTCATGCTTTCCTTGCCGTGGCCATCCAACTTGCGCTCGCCCCGACGGTTCTGGCCACGCCTGCCGACGCCAGCAAGGCCACCGCCAAGCCCACCCAGCGCAGCACCCCGGATGACGCCTTCACCCTGGGCCGCGTCGACGTTCGTGCGCAGGTCCTGCCGACTGCCGGTGAATCCACCCTTGCGCGCGAGCAACTCGATCAGCTCGATGCCAAGGTTCTGGGCGACGCCATCAGCCAGCTGCCAGGCACCAGTCTGTCGCGCAATTCACGCAACGAAGCGACGATCTCGGTGCATGGTTTCGACCCCCGCCAAGTACCGGTGTTTCTGGACGGCATCCCGCAGTATGTGCCCTACGATGGCTACATCGACTTTGATCGTTTCACCACCTTCGATTTGGCCGAAATCCGCGTCGCAACGGGCGGTGCATCCCTGCTGTACGGCCCCAACACCTTGGGTGGCGCCATCAATCTGGTCTCGCGTCGGCCCACCGAAGCCTTGCAGGGCGATGTGCGGGTGGGCGTCGGCAGCAGTGCCGAACAAACCCTTGCCGCCAACATCGGCATGCGCCAAGGCGCGTGGTATCTGCAAGCCGGCGCATCGCAACTTCAGGCCGATGGCTTCCCGCTGCCGAAAGGTTTTGTCGACTACAAGTCCACACCCACCGATACCGGCGATGAGCGCGAAAACGCCTATCGCGACGATCGTCGTTACTCGCTCAAGATCGGCTACGCGCCGAGTGAGGACTCGGAGTATGCCGTGGGCTACGTGCGCCAGGATGGCGAGAAAGGCAATCCCGTCTATGCTGGCCGTGGCCGATCCGGCATCCGCTATTGGCGCTGGCCGTGGTGGGACAAGGAAAGCCTGTACCTGATCGCCAACCAGGGTCTGGGCGATGCGCACAGCCTGAAACTGCGCGCCTACGAAGACCGCTACGGCAACGGCCTGCAAGCCTATACCGACGGCAGCTACGCCACCGAGCTCAATACCACGAGTTTCCCCAGCACCTATGCCGATCGCACCCAAGGCGCGTCCGCCATCCTCGCCAGCCAAGCCATCACCCACCACCTCGTGCAGATGTCGGTGAGCTACAAGGCTGACCAGCATCGCGACGAAAATCCCAAGTCGCCCACCAAGCGCTACCGCGACGTGACCACGTCCATCGCCATCGAGGATGCCATCCAGATCGGCACGGACTGGCAACTCAAACTCGGTGCCAGCCACGAGCGGCGCGAAGCCCGCGAGGTTTATCAATGGCCGATCGGAAGTACCGACGCCACCAACGGACTGGTCGAACTGCTGCGCGACTTCGGTGACGCCGGTGAGCTCGTGCTCACTGCATCACACAAGACCCGCTTTCCCACGATCAAGGATCGTTACTCGGCACGCATGGGGCGCGCCCTGCCCAATCCCGACCTGAAACCGGAGCGCGCCCAGCATCTGGAACTGGGCTGGCGGGGACGTCTCTGGAACGATGCCGCCGCTTCGGTATCGCTATATCAAAGTCGCATTGACGATTTGATCCAGGATGCCATCGTGGCTTCCGATCAATGCGGCGGCAGCGAGTGCGATCAGGCCCAGAACATCGGCCGCGCACGCCATCGCGGCTTCGACCTCGCGCTCGACCAACGCCTCGGTGACTGGCTGGAACTGGGTGTCGCCTACACCCTCCTCGACCGCGACAACCTGAGTGATCCCGTCACCCGCCTGACCAACACGCCACGCCAGCGCGTGTCCGCGCATGCGCGCTGGAACGTCGGCGCCCACTGGTACCTCGTCACCACCGCCGAGGCCGAGCAAGGCCGCATCGTCAGCACCTCGGCACCCGGCAATCAGAATGGCTACCTCGACCTACCCGGCTTCACCGTCTGGGGCGCCAAGCTCGTCTACGAACCCACCCCGCAGTGGCAGTTGGACGTTGGCGGCCGCAACCTCAGCGACCACTGGTACGAGCTCGCCGAAGGCTACCCGATGCCTGGACGGACGTGGTTTGCGAACGTGGCGTATCGATTCTGAGTTGACCCGCGCTCGTCGGTTTCCGGCGCCGGCCATCCATGTCGCGCCGGAAACTCGACCACCCGACTGCGCCACCGGGCGAGGCTGCGCACGTGAAGGCCGCCGATCGAACGGCACGAAGGCTCTGACCTCAGACCGCCACCGCCAGGATCACGTGCGAGGCCTTGATGAGCGCAGTCAGGGTCACGCCCTCGCGGATGCCGAGCGTGCGGACGCTTTCGTTGGTGACGGTGGCAACGAGGGTCTTGCCGCCCGCCAGGGCAAGTTCGACTTCGGCATTGACCGCGCCTTCGCGGCACGCCGACACCGTTCCGACCAGTGCATTGCGCGCACTGGTGCGCATCGTGCCTGCGCCGAGCACGACGAAGGAGGACTTCACCAGGGCGATGGCGCTGGCTCCGACCGCAAGGCCCAGTTCCTCGACGCTACGGTGGGTGATGATGGCGACCAATCGGTCACCGCCGGCCATGTCGAGCACCACTTCGCTGTTCACCGCGCCGCGCTCGATCGCGCGCACGGTGCCTTCAAACTGATTGCGGGCGCTGGTTCTGAGCATGAGGTTTCCCAAGCGTTTCAATAATTGATCCAAGTCCGGTGGTGAGCCAGACGCGGGCGACAACACGCGCTGCTGAAGCGCGGTCAAGGCCTGATGAAAGCCCAGCACGCGTTGCCCTGCGGACGTGAGGCTCGCGCCACCGCCGCCGCTGCCGCCGGCTTCGGCACGTACCAAGGGTTCTCCCAGCAAGGTGTTGAGCGCCGCCACCGCATCCCATGCGCCCTTGTAACTCATGCCCACCGCACGCGCCGCCGCACTGATCGAGCCGTGTTCGGCCAATGCCGCCAGCAGCGCCGCACGCGAAGCCGTCAGCGCCACGCCACCCGCGCGCAGTTCGATGGTGGGCTGCAAGGGATCGATTCGGGTACGCACGGTCATGCGCGAACGATACGAGCTCGGCGCGCCGGCGACCAGCGTTTGGGTGAAATCAGGCGCTACCGCGTGCGTCACCGATGCACAACGTGGATCAGGCTACGAATGGGCTACCGTGGAAAAAGCCGGGGTGGCCGTAACGACCACCCCGGTGTGCGAGGACTGCAGGGCACGAAGCAGGTGGACCTTGGATCATTCGAAGCCGTCGGAGAACAACGGCGCACCGCAGGGCTCGGCTTGGGCGGGGTTGACCAACACGTGGAACTCACTGCCGGCGGCCATGCCGTCGTAGTCGTAGATCATCCATCGACTCAGACCCGTCGCGTAGTCGATGTCGAAGTCACTGCCGTCGCTGGCGGTGAAGACGCGCGTGACCACCGGTAGCGCACAGGGGTTGTTGTTGAGCAATGGATGGTCCAGCACCAGATACGAGGAAGCGCTAGCCGCCGTCACCTTGAAGGCATTGGGGCTGGGCTCCTGGAAGTAAATGCTGAAGCCGGCGTCCACCGGCATTGCCTTGGAGCTATCCATGTTGTTCACATACCAGTAGCCCGTGCCACCCACACCGAAATAGAGCACGCCAATGTGATTCGGGTTGTAGACGGAGTCGCCGGCGTTGAAGTTCTGCATCGCCAGCACGATGCGGTCGGGCAGGTTGTTGAGGCCGGAGACATCGAGCCGGCTGGTGGCGCCACTGATGGATGTTGGTGTGGTCACGTGCTGGAACGCGCCGCTGCCGGCGCCGGCCGAAAACACGTGGTAGCGCGCATAGTCGAGCATCCCGATGCTGGTGTTCTCGCTGAACAGGTGCCAGCGACTGCCGCTGTACCACGTCCCCACGGGCTGACCACTTGCGGTGCCATCAAACTTCGGGGTCGCAAAGAGGTTGGCAGCCGGCTGGCCATTGACCTGCCACTGATCCATCTGGGTGATGTGGCCGGAGATGGTGCCCGGCGTGGCAGTGTGGCGAAAGCTGATGTCGCCGTATTCGTAAGCGCCGATATCGGCCTTGGCGGTGCCGGCGGTGGACGGCGTCGGCTTCTTGATGCGACGCAGGCCGTCAGCATCGGTCACCGGCAGGCCGTTGAACAGGATGCCAAGCCCGAGCAGGCTGGTGTCGGCGGCGTCGATCGCCGGCGAATCCGGCTGCAGGCGGGCATCGTTGGGGCCAACCAGTTTGGCGGGTGCCGTGATGGTGCTGGGATCGGCAACGAAACCGATCGTCGGCCCATTGATCAGGTTGTAGGCATTGGTCACGCTGCCCGCGGTCGAGCTGCTACCGAACACTGCGGTGCCATCGGCCACGATCAGGTTGTTCTTCAGCGTGCCGATGGTTTCGCCGGTGCCGCCGGTGTAATGCGAATAGCGCACCCCATAACCCGTGCGGGTGATGGTGTTGTTGACCAACTGCGCGTCGATCTCGCCATTGTTGGGCACCAAGGTAATGCCCGTGTCCATGGCCTGGCCCCGGCCGATGATGACATTGCTATAGAGGCGCGCGTCGAAGTTGGTACCGGTATCGCTGGTGATTCCTTCGGATAGATAGATGGCCGCGCCGGTGAAACTTCCGACGATGACATTGCCGTGCAATTTCACGGTGCCGGTCGAGGTGGCGCCGGAGTAGGAAACATAGATGCCCATGCCCAGGCTGTAGGTACTTTTTGCCCGCTCGATGCGGTTGTAGTAGGCGCTGGCATCGAGTGCGCCCCCCAGACTCAGCAGGGTGATGAGGCCCTGCCCTCCTGAGCCGGGGTTGGCCAGGATCCGGTTGTCGTAGAGCATCGCCTCGGTGGTTCCCGAGAGGGCTTGGATGCGGATGCCACGGTTGGTGGCGCTGTCAGTCATCGCCATGTCGAGTTGGCGAAAGTCGAAGGTCGCCGTGCCACCGCCGGTGTAGCTGGCATCGATCACGGCATCTTCGAAACGCAGCTTGCTCAGTGTCAGGCTGATGTCGCCGCTGAAGTCCAGGTTGCGGACCCACAGCGTCCCATTGCGGAACACGGGTTTGTGGCCGTTGGCAGCGGTGAGAGTGAGGCGAGGGTTCACCACAGCAATCGAGCCGGTGATCGGCGTGTCGGTGGCGATTTCGATCCGGTCGCCATCGCTTGCGCCATCGATGCAGGCTTGAAGCGTTGTATCGCACGGTGCCGCGCCAGGCCAGGTGCGGATCGCAGCCTCGCTTGACGAAACTTCAAACAAGCCGGCCAAAAGACAAACGAGTGCCGCGATGCGGCGAATGGACACGTCCATGGGTCGATTCCAGTGATGGGCTCGATCATGTGAAGCGCGAAATCGTGACCATGCAGGACACGCGCCGACGAGGCTTGGCCGACATTGCCATGGACCAAGGCGTCCAAGCGACTGCAATCGCTATGGCGACACGCCGTCGACTGTCGCCTCAGCCAGCGCCGCCTCGATTTTCTCGTACTGTGCCGCCAACGCCGCCGCATAGGCGGGCTGGTCGGCGAAGTGCGCGCGTTGCTGGGCGTCGGCCAGACGCCATGCCGCCTCAGCCTCGCTGGCCCGTTTCAGCGCCAACAGCGCGTTGACCTCCAGATAGCGGGTGACCAGCACATCGTTGTGCTGCTCCCCACCGAACTCGATCAAGGCCTCGCGGGTTTCCCGGATCAAGTTCAAGGCCTCGCTCGCGCGACCCTCCTTGAGCAACAGGCGAACTTCCACAAGGCCAGCCAGGGCAATGGTTTGATAGTGGTCGCCGTAGCGCTGCGTCGCCCGCGTCTTCAGCTCCGCGATGAGTGCGTGGGCCTGATCGACCTGCTCCAGAAACGCTGCCTCCTGCGCCGCAAGGAACAGGCTCACCAGCAGTTCATCACGGTCCGGATGGTGCTCACGCAACAACGCCGTGGTCTGCAGCAACAGGCCCAGGCTTTCCGCGTTGCGTTGGCCTTTGGCACCCATCAGCATCGCGCGCGCCTGCCACCACAGCGCCCGCGTCAGGGAACGATTCTGATGGTCCGCATCCAGCAGGCGGCCAGCGCGCGCAAGCAAGTCGTCCACCGTATCGAGCTGCCGATGGTTGATGTGCACGAGCGCCAATTGAATCAAGGCCGGCGCCACGCGCGCATCCTCGGCGCCGAACGCGGCTTCAGCCTGGGCCAGCCGCTCCTGCGCCAGCCGCAACGCGCGCTCGCCGGCGTTCTGGCTGTCGAAGATCTCGATCAGAAGCGCATAGATCTCATCGCGCAACTGTGGCACGTCCTTCAGATCGTGATGAAGGCGCGCGGCACTGTCATCAAGCACATCGATGACTCGTCGTTCCAAGGCCTGTGCACCGGCCGCATTGGTGCGACCGGCACCGAACAGATCAACCAGGTAGCGCTGCACGAGCTGGGCACGTTGCGCCGCCTCGTTGGCGCGCCGCGCCTGCCACACGGTCGCCCCGACCCCGACGGCGATCAGCAGTGCGATGGCGCAGGCGGTGGCGCAGGCCAGTCGATGGCGGACGATGAATTTGCGCAGCCGATAACACCGTGAAGGACGACGTGCGCGCACCGGCAGCCCATCCAGATGGCGCTCGATGTCGGCGCTCAAGGCCGCGGCACCGGGATAGCGCTGGGCTGGGTCGGACTGCAAGGCCTTTTCGAGGATCACGTCGAGGTCGCCGGACAGGCGACGGCGCAAACTCCCGCAGACACTGTTTCGCGCCTTTGCCGCATCGACCGCATCACCGCCGGTCATCAGACTGGAGGGTGTGACCAACGAGGTGTCCGAGCGCCAGTGGGGACGGCTGCCGGTCAGCAGTTCGTGCAACAACACGCCAAGCGCATACACGTCGGTGGCGGTGGTGATTGCACCTCCGGCCAGTTGCTCGGGCGCAGCATAAGCTGGCGTCATCCGGCGCGCTTCGGTGCGCGTGGCCTCCCCGTTCTCGTCATCGAGCACGCGCGCAATCCCGAAATCGAGCAGCTTCAGAGCCCCATCGCTGCGCACGAAGATGTTGGCGGGTTTGAGGTCACGGTGTACGACGAGGTTGCGGTGGGCGTAGTCGACCGCGGCACAGACACGCTGGAACAGGCGCAGGCGCGCAGTCACATCGAGTCGATGCTGATCGCACCATCCGGTGATGGGCATGCCATCCACGAACTCCAATGCGAACCACGGCACGCCCGCCTCGGTCAGGCCCGCATCCAGCAAGTGCGCGATATCGGGGTGTTCGAGGCGTGCGAGGATTCGGCGTTCGCGTGCGAAGCGCTCGCGCTCCTGACCGGTATGCAGCCCATAACGCAACAGCTTGATCGCCACTTGCTGTTGATAGGCGCCGTCGGCGCGCTCGGCCCGAAATACCGTGGCCATGCCACCCGCACCAATCTGCTCGCGCACCTTCCACGATCCCAGGATCGTGCCTTCGACACCGGCTTCCGTGTCGATCAGTGCCCGAGCCAGATGTTCACTGCCTGCATCCACAGGGCTTGGCCGTTCGGATTGCTCCAGCAGGCGGACCAGCGCATCGCGCAGTTCGGGATCGTCGATCGCCTCCAGATACCGGGCGCGGGCGTTTGCATCCAGTTCGAAGGCGGCATCGAACAAGGGCGCCAGCTCATGCCAGCGTTGTTCGATCACGCGCGACATGCTCACGCCAAGGCCTGCTGCAGGAAGGCGCGCGCGCGCGCCCAATCACGCACCACGCTGCGCGGAACGATGCCCAGTACCTCAGCGGTTTCCTCCACCGACAGACCGGCAAAGAATCGCAACTCCACCACGCGCGCCAAGCGTGGCTCCAATGCCGCAAGACGACTCAGCGCCTGATCCATCGCCAACATCTCGGTGGCCGCGTGGTCCACCGGGATCTGGAGGCTGTCCAGATCCAGCGGCACCTCGCCACTGCCGCGTTTGTGCGCCAAACGATGACGGGCGTGATCAACCAGAATGTGCCGCATCACCGTGGCGGCATAGGCGTAGAAATGCGAGGTATCGGTGAACGTGCCGTCATGCCCCGCCAGATCGAGCCATGCCTCGTGCACCAAGCTGGTGGTGTCCAGCGATTGGGTCGATGGTTCACCTCGCATCTGCCGCCGCGCCAAGTCTCGCAGGCGTTGGTACAGATGGGGATGCAGCGACGCACAGTCGGAGTCTTGCGGTGCTTCCATGTCGAGCCTTGCTCAAGCGTGGAGACGCACATGCTACCAAAACACCTGCCGGCAACAGGCTGCACCGCCCGGTGCAGCTCAGGGCGCGGCGATTTCGGGCACGTAGACCACGCTGCCACCTATCAAGGCGCCAATAAGCAGATCCGGGTTGATCGTCAGCAGCAGGATCGTTCAGCCGCCCACGCGGTCAGCGCCACGGCCACTGCCCATGTCGGCGCAGGGCAGTGGCCGTGGCGAGGTGATGTCATCGAATGCCTCAACGATTCAGAATTCAAAACCGTCCCGGAAGATGTCGTCGTCGCGGTGGAACAGGCGCGCCGTGGTATCGATGAGGCCGGAGCCATTACTGTTGCCGACGCGCGCGCGCGCGCGCAGGAAGTAAGGCTGGTTGGAGGGCGGGGTGAAGCCGGCCAAGCGCCACCCCCCGGCCACGCGCTGCAGGGTGTCAGCGAGCGTGAAGCTGCCGGGATCGCCGGTGTAGGAGAACAGGAGTTCCGGAGGCAGCGCGAGTTCTGGCCCGGCGCCGGAGCGCCGCCACTCCACGGCGCCGTTCTCAACGCTCAGGGATTGCAGCGCGGCTTGCGGCGTGGAGAGGCGCGCAAGATGCTCGCGCACCTGACCGCCGATCTCGGTGAAATACCCGCCCACCAGCACCTTGCCGTCCGACTGTACCGCGATGCTGTACACCATACTGTCGACGCCCGGATTGATGAAACCGGCATCCAGGCTGCCGTCAGGGTTCAGGCGCGCAAGACGCTCGCACGGCTGGCCTCCGATCTGGGTGAAATTCCCGCCCACCAGCACCTTGCCGTCGGGCTGTACCGCGATGCTCTGCACCCAGCCGTCGCTGGCAGCCGGATTGAAACCGGCATCCAGAGTGCCGTCGGGGCTCAGGCGCGCAAGGTGCGCGCGCGGCTGACCGCCGATCTCGGTGAAATACCCGCCCACCAGCACCTCGCCGTCCGGCTGCACCGCGATGCTCTTCACCGTGTCGCTGGCACCCGGGTTGAAACCAGCATCCAGACTGCCGTCCGCGTTCAGCCGTGCAAGACGCTCGCGCGGCTGACCGCCGATCTGGGTGAAATGCCCGCCCACCAGCACCTTGCCGTCCGACTGTAACGCGATGCTGTACACCACATTGTTGCCGCCCGGATTGATGAAACCATCATCCAGACTGCCGTCCGGATGCAGCCGCGCGATGTGCGCGCGTGCTTGCCCGCCCATCTGGGTGAAATACCCGCCCACCAGCACCTTACCGTCCGGCTGCACCGCGATGCCGTACACGTTGAAATTGGCGCCCGGATTGATGAAACCGGCATCCAAGCTGCCGTCAGGGTTCAGACGCGCAAGACGCGCGCGCGGCTGACCGCCAATCTGGGTGAAAGATCCGCCCACCAGCACCTTGCCGTCCGACTGCACCGCGATGGTATCCACCGTCCCAATGTCGCCACCCGGATTGATGAAACCGGCATCCGCGCTGCCGTCCGGGTTCAGGCGCGCAAGGTACACGTCCGGCGGACTGCCGATCTCGTTGAAATACCCGCCGACCAGCACCTTGCCGTCCGGCTGCACCGCGATGCTGAGCACCGCATTGTTGCCGCCCGGATCGATGAAACCGGCATCCAGGCTGCCGTCCGCATTCAGCCGCGCGATACGCGCGCGTGCTTGCCCGCCCATCGAGGTGAAACCGCCGCCTGCCAGCACCTTGCCGTCCGGCTGCACCGCGACTGCCGCCACCCAGTTATTGGCACCCGGGTTGAACTTCGGATCGAGGCTGCCGTTGCTGCGCAGACGCGCGATGGTTGATCGCGTCTGACCCGCGATCATCATGAACGCGCCACCCAGGACAAGCCCTCCGTCGGGCTGCAGCGCGATGCTGTACACCAGACCGTCGGCACTCGGATCGAAGCCATCCTCGACTTGCCCGTGGGAATCCAGCCGCGCAATGCAGTTGCGCGCCTTCGCGTCGACAACGGTGAAATCGCCACCCGCCACGATGGCGCCGTCCGGCTGCACGACGACGGTGCGCACGCCGCCGTTGAAGGCGGGATGGAAGCCCCCGTCCAGCGCGCCGTCGGCCATGAGCCGCACCAGGCCCTGCCGCATGACGCCGGCGATCTGGGTGAAGAAGCCCGCCACCAGCACCTTGCCGTCCGGCTGCAAGGTCAGGCCGTGCACCGCGTTGTCGGCATCGGGATGCCAGTCGGGATCGAGGCTGCCGTCTGCCTCGAGCCGCGCGACATAGCCGCGAGCCTGTCCCGCAACTTGGGTAAAGTCGCCTCCGATCAGGATTCGGCCATCGGACTGCACCGCCAGGGCGTGCACCGTGCCGTTGGCATCCGGGTTGAAGCCGGTGTCGAGGCTGCCGTCGAGGTTGATACGGGCGATGAAATTGCGCGTCTGGCCGCTGACTTGGGTGAAACTGCCGCCCAGAAGAATCCGGCCATCGGGCTGCTGGGCCAAGCTGTACACGTAGCCGTTGACCTGGAGCGTATGTCCGGTGCCGCCGGGATCCGTATCGAATACTTGGTCGTAGCTGCCGTCTGGATGCAGCCGCGCGAGGTAGTTGCGATTTTCACCCGCGATATGGGTGAAGCGCCCGCCCACCAGGGTCGAACCGTCTTGCTGGACCAGCAGCGCGTGAATCTGCCCGTTGGCGTCTGGCTTGTAGCCGTCGTCGACCGACTGCGCCAGCAGCGGTGCGGCGAAGGCGAACAGGACCAGCGCCACGATACGGCGCCACACCCGCCCGCCGGCGCGCGCATCGGGGAAGACGGGATCGGCATTGCGCCGGGGCATGATGGGGTGGAACGGTTCCATGGCGCTCTCCTGGGACGTTTTGCAAGGCGCCCGGTGCGGGCACCCATCCGGTAATACGCCGGCGCACGAGCGCGACGGCACTTCGACTCTTACGGGATTTGGCGGCGGCGATTACAGCCATTGATGCGATGCGCTCCGCAATCGGCGGCATGGCGAAGAAAGTTGCGGGCGCGCCACGCCCACGAGGGCGGGCATGCCTGGCTCCAAGCCGCCGCAGGAACAAAGTCGCGGGGTGCCAGCCTTCACAGGTGGCGTGCGATCAGGCGCGTGGCGCGTGGCGCGCGTCGTGCGGCGCGGGCGGGTCCGCTGCGGCCGGCGGCGCGCACCGCCGCCCGTGAGGGTGCGACGAGCGGCAGCGCCGAACGCTCCTGTGCAGCGACGGCAGCACAGGGTTGCGTCCGCAGTCATGGCATCACATCGGCATTCTTCTGATTCGCGGCTCGGAGTTTGTCGCGACGCAAGCACGAAGTCCGGCACAAGTCCGGGCGCCGTGAGCGAGCGCCGGCATCGGCTGCACGGCTCGATGCAGCTCAGGGCGTGGCCGTCTCCGGCACGTAGACCACGCTGCCATCTCTCATCTTGTAGGCCACGCCGGCCTTGGTGCCTTGGCCATCACCGGTTTGCCCATTGGCGCGGAAGCGCTCGATCTTGTCGCCTTGTTTGACCAACATTTCCATGTTGGGTTGTCCGGCATCGGTGATCACGGTGACGTTCTGGCTTTGCATCATCTGCATCAGCGGATTTTGCGCCACGGTGATGAGCAAGGCGGCGATCACCACCAGGAACACGTCGATCAGATTGACCACCGAGAGTATCGGGTCATCGGCTTCATCGTCGAGAAATTTCACGCCGCTTCCTTAATCGCGCGCACGGGCTTGGCTTCGCGCTGCTTGGCCAGCCACACCAGTTCTTCGGCCAGCCAGCGGCGGCGCACCGATACCACCCAGAAGGTGATGGCGGCGGTGATGAGGGCAAGAATCACCGCGGAAAATGCGATCGCGAGATTTTCCGAGACATCGGCCATTTGCCCGCCGGCCAGTGCCTTGAGTGCCGGGCCCATCGGAATCATGGTGGCGACCAGGCCCAGCATCGGCGCGGTGCGGGTGGTGATGCGTGGCAGCTCCAGCATGCGGTGGGCGACGACTTCGCGCTCATCGGTGCTGGTGTGCGGATGCTGCGCGGCCCATTGCAGCAGAACGTAGCCCGGCTTTGCGCCGGCTTCACCACGGCGCTGCCAGCGCATCATCGCGAACTCGCCGAGCGCATAGAGTGCGTAGATGAAAAGGATGGCGATGGCGGCGAGGGTGATGGGCAGAAAGATTTGCCCGACTTGGTACATGAAGGATTCGAGTAGATGGCTCATGAGGGTTCCTGTGGCGTTCAAGCAGCGCGTTTCAGTGTGGCCTGGCGGGCGGCGCCGGCAATCACGATGAGGACGATGGCGATGGGGATCCACGGCAGGCGCGGATCGACGGGGGTGTTCTGTGCCGCTTCGGCTTTTTCCAGCTTCATGCCTTCGACCTGTTCGGTCTTGATGTTTTCCGGCATGGCGCTGTGATCGCGTTCGGGCGGCGGAATGGCCTCGCCCTTGGCATTGAACTCGGCCACATCGCCGTTGGCGGCGTAGGCAAGGAAGGCTTGGTTGTCGCTCACCACATCAAAACGCTGGGCCAGTTCCTGATAGCGGGTCTTGAGTTCCTTGATGGTGGCGGCGTTGGTTTGCCAGTAACCCTTGCGCGCGGCTTCCAGCATGCGCTCGATGATCTGCGCTTGCGCGTGCGGATTGTTCTGTTCGAACCAGTCCTTGATACCGAGCTTGTATTTGTCGCGCACGTAGACGTTGACCATTTCTTCCCACTGGTCATCGCGCACCACTTCGCGCGCCACCGAGGTCCAGCCCCAAAGGTTGTTGGTCGATTCGAGCACGCTCAAGGTGCCCGAATAACCTTCATCCATCAGTGCCTTGATGTAGCCGGGGTGGAACTCGCGGGTGGAAAGTTCCTTGGCCAGAAAGCCCGCCGCACTATCCACGCGCCCGGCCCCGCCGCCGCGCAGGTTGGAGATATAGAGCTTGGGTGGCGCGCCATCCAAGCTGCGTACCGCAAGGCCGATGCCGCCCAGATACTGGAATGGATCATCGGTGGTCAACATGCCGTAGGTGTTGGACGTGCGCGAGAGCACGGCGCCATCGGTGCCTTTGAGCTGGCTGGCGTAGAGGTTCACATCCTGTTTGC
The DNA here is from genome assembly GCA_035703435.1 of Chiayiivirga sp. Lineage (GTDB taxonomy): Bacteria > Pseudomonadota > Gammaproteobacteria > Xanthomonadales > Xanthomonadaceae > Denitratimonas. Next base: position 19,463 of record DASSYF010000046.1, read on the forward strand.
CGGCGACGCCACGCTCGCCCCATAGCTTCATGTCGGGGCCGTAGGCGTACTGCATTTTTTCCAGATACAGCGCGGCGAGCTTTTGATCGCCTTCGGCCTTGCCGCCCCAGGTGTCGCTGGCGAGGGTGGCGTCATCGAGACCGGTGCCGTAGCGCCCGGACGCGGATGAAAAGATGCGGGTCTGCGCGGCGTTCTTCGCCGCTTTGGCATCGATGCCTTGCGAGATCAAATCGGCCTCGATGCGGCTGGCGTTCTGCGCCACCGCGTTGTCGGTTTCCTTGGCTTGCGCGGCCAGTTCCACCGCACGCGCGAGCTGCTTCATGGCGTTGGGGAACTGGTCGCGGTAGAGGCCGGTGATCGAAAGCACCACGTCCACGCGAGCGCGGCCCAAGGTCTTTCGATCGATGAGGCGCACGTCTTCCACCCGGCCGCCCTTGTCCCACACCGGCTCAACGCCAAGCAGCCACAGTGCTTGTGCTTCGAGCAGGCCTTGATGGCGCATGGTTTCCACCGACCACAGGCTGAAGGTGATCTTGTCGGGGATGCTGCCGCTGTCTTTCTGGTGCGCGGCGAGCAGGGCTTCGGCGGCGATCTTGCCCGCTTCCCACGCTTGCGACGTCGGCACTCGCGAAGGGTCGAAGGGGTAGAGGTTGCGGCCGGTGGGATAGGCATCCGGATGCTTGATCGGATCGCCGCCGTAGCTGGTCGGAATGTACTTGCCGGCCAATGCGTCGATCAGCGCCGGCAATTCGTTGGCGGCGCCGATGCTGTCGTAATAGCTGCGCGCTTGCTTGAGTTGCTCGGCAAGTTCGGTGCTGATACCGGCGGGTGTTTGGCCATCGACCAGAACCTGCTTGAGCAGCGCAAACGGCGCCGATTGGGTGAGCTTTGCATAATCGGTGGCGAGGGTTTCATCGAGCTGGTCTTCGGCAACTCCGGCGTGGCGGGCGGCCGCCTCGATATAGGGCTTGCCCAGCATCAGCAATACGGTGGCCAAGCGGTGTTCGGTTTCTGGCGCGATGCCCAGCGTGTGCAGGCCAAGCGGTTGCGCGGTTTGTGCCAGATCGTGCAGATGGGTGTGCAGCGCGTCGATGAAGGCGGGAAACTCCTTGCTGGCGCGCGCGCCATCCCAGCCCATATCGAGGTCGATGTGGTTGCTGGCGACTTTGGCCATTAGATCCTTTTTGAGTTGCTCGCGGACTTCGCCTTCGATCTGGTTTTGCCACTGGTGCAACAGGTCGTGCATGGCGGTGAGGTCATCGTGCAGGCCGGCCGGGCGGAACGGCGGCGTCTGGTGGCTGATGATGACGGCGCGGCCGCGGCGGCGTGCTTGCAGCGCTTCACCGATGTTGTCGGCGATATAGGGATAGATGATCGGTGTATTACCGATGGCGAGCATGGGGTAGTCATCCATGGCGAGGCCGCGCTCCTTGCCCGGCAACCATTCCTGGGTGCCGTGGGTGCCAAAGTGCACCAAGGCGTCGGAGTGCTTGCGCGCCCACAGGTAGGCGGCGAGATAGAAATGATCGGGCGCGGCGTTGGTCGAGTGATAGATGGCTTTTTCCTTGTCATCGATCGCCCCCGAGCGCGGCGGCTGTGGCATCAAGACCACCTTGCCAAGCGCCAAGCGCGGAATGATGAAGTGGGCATCCTTGCCCTGGCCTTGCAGCATCGGCGAGTTGGCGGGATCACCGATTTCCGCCTGCAACCGTGTTCGCGCGTGCTCGGGCAGGGTTTCGAGCCATGCGCGGTATTCCGCCAGCGGCAGCCGAGCTGCAAGGCCGTCCTTTTCAAGATCCGCGAGACGGCCTTCGCGGTAATACGGGGCGAGCAGACGCTGCAGATCGGCGAGCAGCGTCTTGGATTCTGGCGCGTGGGTGTCGTAGCCCGCAGCGGCCAGTGCGGTGAGCGTGGTGCCAAGGCTCTCCGGCACATTCATGAACGATGCGCCGAAGTTCTTTTCACCCGATGGGTAGTTCCAGAACAGCACCGTCACGCGCTTGTCGTGTATGGGTTTACGCTGCAGGGTCACGAGGTTCATGGCCTTCTCGACCATCGCATCGACCTGCACCTTGATCGGCAGCAGCTGCTGCTCTTGCTTGCCGGTGGCCGAGGCGACTTGAATGTCGATGATGCCGGCGTACTCGGCTTGCGCCATGTAGAAGGGCACGTCCATCACGTTGACGCCGTGCGGGTCGGCGCGCCATTCGGATTCATCACCACGCCGGTAAGGCATCGCTTGAATCACCGGGATGCCGAGCGCGGTCATTTCCGCACGCGGGGCATCGGGGCCGAGCATGATGCGGGTGGTGATGAGGGCATCGGCGAGCGACTTGCCATCGTGCGCCAGTACGCGCGTCATCGCATCCGTGGCCATCGCCGGGTAAAACACCGCCATCGGAATCGCGCCGGCGTCTTCCACCCGCTTGATCAAGGCGTCGATCGATGCGGTTTGCAAGGAAGCGATGTATTGCTCGTGGAAGGCGATGCCGATGACGGGTTTTTTCTCATCGCCCGGCTTGCGGATCCATTCGAGATAGGCCACCGGGTCGGCAAACACATGGGTGGCGCGCGGGTGATAGACGCCCGCTTCCGGAACCAGAATCGGCTCCGGAATGTTGCTGGCGGGTGTGCCGTTCAACTGCGCAGCCAGGGTTTGGAAGAAGGCATCGAAGTTGGCGCGGCCGCCATTGGAGTAATACAGCGCGAGGCGTTCGATCATGGCTTTGGGTAAGCCACTGCCCGCGGGCTTTTTGTCCCACACCCAGGCTATCGGCAGCTGGCTTTGCGCCAGTGCCTTGCCGATTTTTGCCTGCACCGCATCGACGAGGTAGCTGTCGACCAGCACGATGTCGCGACCTTTGAACAGATCCGCGCCGGCCTCGGCGGGGATCTTGTCGAGATACAGAACATCGACCTTGATGTCGTGTGGCGCGGCAATGTCCGCCAGCACCTTGAACTTGCCGGCAGGGACATTGCTGGTGGCGATGAAGAGTGCGTTGCGCGTTTCTGCAGCGGCAGCCGTGGTCGCGAAGCTGATGGCAAAGATCAGCATCGCGCCCCACAGTTTCAGTAGCGTGGAATGATTCATGCGCGCAGCATCAGAAGCGGAAGCGCAGATGCGTCGAGAACGTGCGCGCACGCTCGGCGTAGCCAAACAGCGGCGATTCTTCGGCCAGTCGCAAATCACCCACGTTCTCCACCGCCAACTGCAGGTCGCAGTCGGGCGTCAACGCCTTGTTCACACGCAGGTTCCACAGGGTGTAAGCCGGCAGCTCACCCTGCGTGGAGTGCTGTTGGCCAATCCGTTGCATGCCAAGACGCGCACTCCAGCCGCGGTCGCCGTCCCAATCCAGATGCGAGGTGGCACTGGTGCGCGGACGGTACTCCAGACGCTCGCCGGTGCGACCGTCCTCGGTGTCCAGCACGCTGAAGCTGGTCTGCCAGGACCACGCCTCGTTAAAGTCCCAGCCAAATCCCGTTTCCAGACCGCTGATGCGTGCGGTATCGACGTTGTCGTACTGATAGAAGCGGCGTGGGCCTTCCTGTCGCAGCAAGCGGTAGGTAATCAGGTCATCGACCGTGCTGCGGAAGGCGGTGGCGCTGAACGAGACGGCATCACTCTGCCAGTGTGCGCTCAACTCGAAGGAGTCCAGCGTTTCCGGACGAATGTCGGCATTGCCCATGAAAGTGTGCGGACCTTCCGCGCCGACATAGTTCGGTGAGATCTGTTTGAGCGTGGGCGCTTTGAAGGCATGGCCGTAGCCGCCTTTGAGCACCCACTGCTCCGTGGCCTCCCACACCAGATAGGCGCGCGGACTCAGTTCGTGTCCGAACAACTCGTGGCGGTCGTAACGCACGCCCGAGGTCAGATGCAGGGTCTGGCCAAAGCTGATTTCGTCCTGCACGAACAGCGCTTCGTGATCGGCTTCGTCGTGGCCACCCACCAGACCGGCATTGGTCAAGGCCTCGGTGCGCGCTTCGCCGCCGACGGTCAGCACATGTGCCCCGAGGTTCAGCACCGCGTGGCCATCAACCACGGTGTCATCCAGCGTTTGCGGTCGCGTGGTGGCCACGTTCTGGCTGCGGTAGTTGAGGATTTCGGTGTGGCCGTCGTAAGCGCGCAGCTGACCGCGCCAGCCATCGAAATCACCACGCCAGGCCAGATCGCTCTGCCGGCGACGGATGTCGTAGCGGTTCTGGTACTCGGTGCCGGAGCGTGACACGTCATCGTAGAAACGTTTTTCCAGCCCTTGGAAGTGATTGAACTCCAGCGATTGCTGCTCGGTGAGATCGACATTCGCGCCGAGGGTGCCGGCGTGAACGCGGCTGCCTTCGATCTCGCTGTAGCGCGTATCGCCGACGTCCGCCACCGCGGGCGTATAGCCGCTGTATGCGCTCAGACGCAGGTCGACGCGTTCGCCTGCGGGGCCGGCGGCATAGATCGAACCGGAACCTTGCTGGCCACCGTCGTTGCCCTTGGTCGTGGCCGCGCGCAGACTCAACTCGCCTTCCCATTGGTCGCTGGGCCTGCGGGTGATGAGGTTGATGACACCGCCAAGGGCCTCGGAGCCGTACAAGGTCGACATCGGGCCGCGAATCACCTCGATCCGCTCCACCGCCGCCATCGGCAGCCAGCCGTATTGGTAGTCGGAATGCCCAACCACATCGTCGGTGGCGACGATGCGACGACCATCGACCAAGGTCAGCACGTGGCGGCCTTCCATGCCACGCAGCGACAGCGTCTTTCGGCCTCCGACCTGGCGCGGCGAAAGCGTCACGCCGGGCACTTCGCGCACCGCTTCCAGCAGGTTTTGCGGGTTGGTGGTTTCCAGTTCCTCGCGATCGATGACCGTGGTGGACGCTGGCGCTAGGCGAGTGTCCTGCTCGGACAAGGTGGCGGTGACGGTGATGGCATGGAGCGACGTGGCGGTGCTTCCGGCATCGGCCAGGGCATAGCTCGCCATCGGCAGCAGCGCCACAGCCAGACACCGTGCCAGCAGGCTGCGGCGGAATGCAGAAAGGTCAGGTGCGCACGGGGCACGTTCGAGCGAAACAGGGTGAATAGGCATCATGGTCACAGTGGGTGGGTAGAAATTGCTGTCGCAAATGGTAGTGATTCGCATTTACAATGCGCTACCCGAAATCAAACCGAATTGCCCGAAAACGCTGTCTCCATGCTTCAAGACGCTCACCCCATTCCCTGTCAGAGCGTGCCAACCGCGACCGACACGAGCCCTCACGCGCAATCACGCCGCCATGCCGCGCTTGCGCTGCGCGGCGGGCTTGTGGTGGCACACCATCGCGGCGAATTGCGCCTGAATCAGGCATCGCACGGCCTGATCCACTTCATCGTTTGCCTGCGCGGTCATGCCACGGTGACGCTGGGCGCGCATTCGATTCGCGTGGGCAGCCGCACGATGCTGGCCTTGTACCCCGAGCACGGTGCCTTCGGTGCCACGGCCAGTTGTTGCGCCCAGTTCATTTGCCTGTCGCTTTCAGCCGTCGCGCTGCGCGAGTTGAGCGGTGATTGCGTCGAGGCGCTCGTGCGTGACCTGGCACGGCCGCGCACGCGCACACTGGATCCGGAGACGCTGCACGCCGCCACGCAATTGCAGTCCGGATTGCTTCACGACCGTACCTGTCGGCTGTTGCGAGAGGCTTGGAGTCTGGAGGTGCTCGCCCGCGCACTGGCCTGCACCCGACAGGCCGATTGCGCAGTGATGGACGCGTCCGAACACGCCGCTCTACACCATGCCCGCGATCTGGTGCTGGGCGATCTATCCGCGGCGCCGAATCTCGATGCCCTGGCCAGCGCGTGCCATCTGAGCGTGAGCCGCCTCAAACGCGGTTTTCGCACGCTTTTCGGTCAGAGCATTCACGCCCACTACCAGCACGAGCGCATGCGTGTGGCCTGGCGCCTGATCGAAAGCGGGCAAATGGACGTGAGCGCGGCGGGATTGCAGGTCGGTTACAGCAACCTGTCGCATTTCAGTGACAACTTCCGACGTCACCACGGCATCTTGCCCAGCGAATTGAAGCGCTGCGCGCTGGCCTCCCAGCTATCCACGCCGCTGCGGCCGCTTTAGGGAACCTCTGAACAAGTCAGAACGCTGTCATTGCGAGCGAAGCGAAGCGATCCATGTCTTTGATTTATCGAACATCCATGGATGACAGACTGTCTCCTGCAGTCTGCCCTTCAGGCCATTCGCTGCGCGAATGTTCGCTTTGGCATCCATGCCTGCGCAGTGCCACGTCGCTGCGCTCCTCGCAATGACGGCTTATTCAGATGTTCCCTAGCCCTCGTCCCCAGCCTCGCGGCGCACGCGCACGGCGGGAAACACGCAATGGAAGCTGGAACCTGCGCCCGGAACGCTCTCGATCCGCAGTTGCGCCTGGTGCAGACCGAGCACGTGCTTGACGATCGACAGGCCCAGCCCCGTGCCGCCGGTCTCGCGTGAGCGACTGGATGAAACCCGATAGAAGCGTTCGGTCAGACGTTCAATATGATCGGCGGCGATGCCGTAGCCGCTGTCAATGACCGAATAACGCGCCCCGTCCTGGGTGTCGCGCCAGCCAATGCGGATGCTGCCCTGACTCGGTGTGTAGCGCACGGCGTTGCTCACCAGATTGGAGAAGGCGCTGTGCAGGTCCTTGTTCGAACCCACCAGATCGGCCTTGGATTCGATCACCAGTTCGATGTGATGACGGCCCTGGCTGAGCGCCTCGGCCTCGCGCCTCAAGGTTTCGAGCAGGGGTCGCATGGCGATGTGTTCGTCGCCGCTGGCGATCTGCGTTTCCAGACGCGAAAGCGTCAGCAAGTCTTCGACGATCTGCCCCATGCGGCGGGATTGCACTCGCAACTCGTCAAGCACGGGTGCCAGCTGCGGCACATCGCCTGGCTCCAGGAGTTCGAGGTAACCGTGGATCACGGTCAGCGGTGTGCGCAGCTCATGCGAGACATTGGCGACAAAGTCGCGGCGCATCTGTTCGAGTCGATTGAGGGTGCTGATGTCGCGCGCGATCAACACCTGTTGACGCGCGGCCAATGGCAAGCGCGTGACGCTGATGCGCGGGCCGTCAGGACAGGGCGACGCCAGATCGCTCGCCACGGCATGTGCGCCGCGTCGCCACCAGGCGCCCAGTTCACTGTCGCCCAGATGCTCGGACAAGACCACGCCGCGATCGCGCGGGTGCTGCAGTCCGAGCAGTCGCTCGGCGGCCGCATTGGTCCAGCGCAGCGCGCCGTGCGCATCCAGCAGCACGATGGCGTCCGACAGCACATCGCCGGTGCGACGCAGGTGTACCAGCCAACGCCGCGCTTCGGATTCTGCCTGCGTGTGAGCCGGCTTCATGTGCTGGTGGAGAAGCGATAGCCGGTGCCGCGCACGGTCTGCACCAGACCATCGCGCGCGAATGGCTCCAGGCTTTTGCGCAAGCGCCGGATATGCACATCGACGGTGCGCTCTTCCACGTACACGCTGCCGCCCCATACGTGATCGAGCAATTGCGCGCGTGAGTAGACTCGCTCGGGGTGGCTCATGAAAAAATGCAGGAGTCGATACTCGGTTGGTCCGATGGCAAGCCCCTGCTCGCCAGCGTAGACGCGATGGGCCGCACCATCGATCCGCAAACCGCCCAGCACGATCATGCCCGAGCCATCGTCGTTCTGACTGCGCCGCAACACCGCGCGGATGCGGGCCAGCAGTTCGCGGGTCGAGAACGGTTTCACCACGTAGTCATCGACCCCGGCATCCAGGCCACTGACGCGATCCATCTCCTCGCCACGCGCGGTCAGCATGATGATCGGAATCTCGGCGGTCGTGGGGTTGCGTCGCAAGCGGCGCGCCAGCTCCAGTCCACTGGTACCTGGCAGCATCCAGTCGAGCAGGATCAAGTCCGGCACGCGATCGGCGATGGCGCACTCGGCCTCGCGCGCGTCGGCGGCCTGCGCGCTCACCATGCCGTCCTTGCTCAGGGCAAAAGCCACCATGGCGCGGATCGAGGCCTCGTCTTCGACGATCAGGATGTGTTTTTGCACCGGTTGCCGCCGTTCTCTTGGTGTGATCGCACTATTGCAGCGCGCCAATGTGACACGCCGATGACAGTGTTGCAGATCAGAACACGAACTGCCCCCACAGGCCGATCTCCTTGCCGCGACGACGGCCGACCTGGATCTGGTCGTCGTGGCTGAAGCTGTACTCGCGCAAGGTGTCCTTCCACACCAGGGCCAACTGGAAGCGGTCGCTCCATCGGTATTCGAGCCCGGCGTGGGCGTAGCGATCGGCCGCATTGGGATCGGTCTGCTCGGCGGTGTCGGCACGATCCAGACGCGCGACTACGGTCAGTCGTTCGGCCAGGCCATGGCTGGCCCATAGTGACCAGCCTTGGGCGCGATTGGCGATGGGTTCGTCCAGCTCGTTCCAGGCGTGGGAACGGAACAACTCGCCGCCGACACGGGTTCGCGCACCAACATAGGCGATGCTGGCGTTGTAGCGTCGTGCGCTGCGCACCGCAGGCGCGCCGTCACGTTCGGTGTTGGGTTTGCCGGTGTAGGCACCGAGCGCCACCACCACGTTCTCGATCGGCTGCACGGCGATGCGCGCTTCGATGTCGACCCCTTGGCTGCGACTGCTGCGCTTGTAGCCACGGCCATTGACCAGCGAAACACCATAGTCGACGGGCATGACACGCCCCAAGCGGCCACTCACATGCAGCCCCCAATCGGCGGAGTGGCCAAACTTCAGGCGATCCACGAGGGAACGCTCGATGTAGCGAAAGCCCTGCGCCTTGTCCAAGGCCGACAGCCACGGCGTATCCGCAGCACCGATGCGCAACACGGCCTTGCTGCCGAAGCGTCCTTCGATGTACGCCTTCTTCACGAAGGCATCGGTCGATCCATCATCGCCTGCGTACTGAAAATCGGAGACCAGCTTGAGCGACCAGACCGGGTCGATCCTCTGGTCGAGTTCGAGATACAGACGTTTGAGATTCACGCGGGTGCGCGAGGCGTGCGAGTCTACCGCCGCTTGGCGTTTGTCCGAACGATGGGCGACATCGAAGAAGACCTTGCCGGCCACGTTGGTCCTGCCATCGGCGGCGACATCGAAGCTCGCTGCGGCGAGGCTCGTGGCCGCGATGGCGGCGAGTCGAATTTGTTTGAAGCGCATCAAGGGTCCTCACGGACGGACGCTGCGACCCGATGTCGCCGTGCCCTCCGGCTCGGCCGCGAATCCTGCAGGGTCGTCATGACAGGGGCATGTACGGCACATCACAGGCGAATGACAGGTGACGATCATCGGGACGCCGTCATGAAACTGCAACATAACGATCATGTGCCTGCAACACCCAGCTCCTGAAATGCCCGGACTCGACGATCAGTCCATAACGTCAAGGAGTCTTCCGTGTTGAAAACCTTCTCGCGCCGTCTCGCGGCTGTGCTTGCCCTGGTGGGCTTGAGTGTATCGGCTCACGCAGGCGAAATAACCGGTGCCGGTTCCAGCTTCGTCTATCCGGTGATGTCCAAATGGTCGGCCAGCTACGCCGAGCAGGGCGGCGACCGCATCAACTACCAATCGATCGGCTCGGGTGGCGGCATCGCCCAGATCAAGGCCGGCACGGTTGATTTTGGCGCGTCCGACAAGCCGCTGGATTCGGCCGAACTGGACGCCTTCGCCTTGTTGCAATTTCCGAGCGTGATCGGTGGCATCGTGCCGGTTTACCGACTCGAAGGCGTCGAACCCGGGCAACTCGTGCTCGATGGTCCGACCCTGGCTGCCATCTTTCTCGGCCAGATCACGCGCTGGAACGACGCCGCGATCGCGGCCCTGAACCCCGACCTTGTCCTGCCCGACGCCAAGATCACCGTCGTGCATCGTTCCGATGGCTCGGGCACCTCGTTCAATTTCACCCATTACCTGTCCCAGGTGAGCGCCGATTGGAAGCGACTCGTGGGCGAAGGCACGGCGGTGGATTGGCCGACCGGCATCGGCGGCAAAGGCAATGACGGCGTGGCCGCCTATGTGGGGCGGATGAAGGGTTCGATCGGTTATGTCGAATACGCTTACGCCAAAAAGAACGCACTCGGTTACGCCAGGCTCGTCAATCGTGCCGGCACCACGGTGGCGCCCGATCGCGCAAGCTTCCAGGCCGCTGCCGCCAGTGCCGACTGGGCCAACAGCCCGCACTTCAACCTGATCATGACCGACGCTCCCGGCACGGGCGCGTGGCCGATCACCGCCACCACCTGGATCATCATGCCTCGACAGCCACGCGATGCGGCGCGCTCCAAGCGCGTTCTGGCGTTCTTCAACCACGCCTGGAGCCATGGCCAGTCCGCCGCCGAAACGCTCGACTACGTGCCCTTGCCACCGTCGTTGCGTGATCGTATCGCGGCCTATTGGTCCAAACACCTTGCGCGCTGAGTTTCCATCCGAGCCTGCCGCAATCGTCACAGGGTCGTTTCCTTGCGGGGCTCGGCCATGACGCACGTCATCACCGCCGATCCCGCCGCCATGGAGCGTCGCGCACAACGCGATGCGCGCCTGGACCGCTGGTTTCGTCGCCTGCTGAGCGTCTGTGCCCTGATGGTGCTGGCGGCCCTGCTGGGTGCGGCCTTGTCGACGTTGTGGGGCGGCCGCACGGTCTTGTTTGGCGACGGCCTCGACTTTCTGACCCGCGCGGATTGGAATCCGGTCGCGGGCCGATTCGGCGCACTGGCGCCGGTGTTCGGCACCGTGGTCACCGCCTTGATCGCGCTCGTGTTGGCGGTGCCGCTCGCTTTCGGCATTGCCTTGTTTCTGACCGAAGTTGCACCCCGCAGCCTGCGTGCGCCGGTGTCCATGGCGATCGAGTTGTTGGCGGCCGTTCCGTCCATCATCTATGGCATGTGGGGCCTGTTCGTGTTGGTGCCTTTCATGGCCGATCACATCCAGCCCGCACTGGATTCGAGCCTCGGGCGCCTGCCCTTGATCGGCGCCCTGTTCTCCGGGCCACCGCTTGGGCTTGGCATCCTGACCGCGGGCGTGGTGCTGGCGGTCATGATCGTGCCCTTCATCGCGGCGGTCATGCGCGAGGTGTTCCTGGCGGTGCCGACCCGACTCAAGGAATCGGCACGGGCGCTGGGGGCCACGCCGTGGGAAGTGGTGTGGGACATCGTGCTGCCGGCGACGCGCGGTGCGGTCGTCGGCGGCATCTTTCTCGGCCTTGGCCGCGCCTTGGGTGAAACCATGGCGGTCACCTTCGTGCTGGGCAACGCCTATGACATCAATGCCTCGCTGTTGATGCCGGGCACCTCGATCTCATCGTCCATCGCCAATGAGTTCAACGAGGCGACCGGCGATCACCGTGCGGCCTTGCTGGCGCTGGGCTTCTTGCTGTTCGTCGTCACCTTCGTGGTGTTGCTGTTGGCGCGTTGGATGCTTCGCCGACTGGCACGACGTGAGGGCGAGCAATGAACCTTCGCCTCGAGCGCACACGCCGCTTCAAGAACGCGCTGGCCGTCGCCCTCGCCTGTCTTGCCACGCTACTTGGCCTGGGCTTCCTCGCTTCGATCCTCTTCACCACGCTCCAACGCGGCATCGCTGCCTTCGGCACGGCGCTGTTTGTCCGCATCACCGCGCACGGCGCCGAGGGGGGCCTGGCGAACGCCATGGTCGGCAGCGTGATCATCGATCTCATGGCGATCCTGATTGCCGCACCGATCGGCGTTGCCGCCGGCACCTGGCTCGCCGAGTACGCCGCACGCACACGCCTGGGTGCCTTCATTCGCTTCATGAACGACATTCTGTTGTCGGCTCCTTCGATCGTGCTGGGCTTGTTCATCTACATGGTGGTGGTACTGCCGATGACAGCCGCGACCGATGGCGCGGTGAGTTTCTCGGCACTGGCCGGGGCGCTGGCCCTGGCCTTGATCGCCCTACCGGTCATCGTGCGCAGCACCGATGAAATGCTGCGTCTGGTTCCTGCCAGTTTGCGCGAGGCCGCGCTCTCGCTGGGCGTACCGCAGTGGAAGCTGACCGTGCAGGTGCTGCTGCGTGCGGCCAGTTCCGGCATCTTGACCGGCATCCTCCTGGCGCTGGCGCGACTGGCCGGGGAAACCGCGCCCCTGCTCTTCACCGCCTTCGGCAACAACTACATGGCCTACGGCCCGCTCGACAAGATGGCGACCTTGCCGACCACGATCTACCAATACACCAACGACCCGGATCCGGCCATGCACGCCATCGCCTGGGCCGGTGCCCTCCTCGTCACCGTGTTCGTGCTCGCATTGGGTTTGCTGGCTCGTACCCTCGTCCACCGCGGAAGCCACCGACATGACTGAGACTGCCCTCGCCACGCCACCCGTGGCGGCCACCTCGCGCCCGCACATCGAAGTGCGCGGGTTGAGTTTCCACTACCCGCAACAACACGCCCTCAAAGACATCGATCTCGACATCCCATCGCGCCAGGTCACCGCCATCATCGGGCCATCGGGCTGCGGCAAGTCCACCTTGTTGCGGGTCATGAACCGCATCTACGCGATCTACCCGGGCTTGGTCGCCAGCGGTCAGGTGTTGCTCGATGGCGAGGACATTCTCGATCCGCGTTACTCGATGAATCGCCTGCGCAGCAAGGTCGGCATGGTGTTCCAGAAGCCGGTGCCGTTTCCGATGACGATTTTCGAGAACGTGGCGTGGGGCCTGCGTCACCACGAGCGCTTGAGCCGCGGTGAACTGGCCGAACGGGTCGAAGGCGCCTTGCGTGCCGGTGCGCTTTGGGATGAGGTGAAAGACAAGCTCAAGAACAGTGCCTTGGGCTTGTCGGGTGGCCAGCAGCAACGTCTTTGCATTGCACGCGCCATCGCCCTCAAGCCCGAGGTCTTGTTGCTGGATGAGCCAACGTCGGCCCTGGACCCCATCGCCACCGGACGCATCGAGCAGCTGATCGAAGAACTCAAGCGCGACTACACCCTCGTCATGGTGACCCACAACATGCAACAGGCCGCGCGCGTGTCCGATCGCACCGCCTTCATGTACATGGGCGAATTGATCGAGGTCGATGCCACCGAGAAGATCTTCACCGCACCTGCGTGCACACAAACCGAAGACTACGTCACCGGCCGTTTCGGCTGAGTCCTTGACCCAACCACCCCCGACCGAGCCAGACCCGTGACCCAGCACACCACCCGAAGTTACGACGCCGAGCTTTCCAACCTGAGTGATCGCTTGGAGCGCATGGGCGAACTCGCCCGCCATCAGCTCGATGCCGCCATCGACGTGCTGGAGCGACGCGATCCACGCGCCGCGCGGCACGTCGTCGAGAATGACGATGCCATCGACCGCATGGAACACGAGCTCAGTCACGAGATCGTGCGACTGTTGGCCTTGCGTGCGCCCTTGGCGCGCGATCTACGCGAAATCCTCGCTGCGCTGCGTATTGCCGCCGACATCGAACGCATCGGCGACTACGCGGCCAATGTGGCCAAGCGCAGCATTCCACTGTCGCTCACCATCGCCGTCGCGCCGGCGCTGAGCTTGCGCCGGCTGGCCAGTCTTGCCAACGCCGGACTGATCGAAGTGCTCGCAGCCTACCGTGAGCAGGATGCCGATCGCGCATTTCGCGCCTGGCGCGAGGACACCACGCTCGATGAGGCCTACACCGCCGTCTTCCACGAATTGCTCGACTGCATGATGCAAGACCCGCGTGCAATCACGCCCTGCACGCATTTGTTGTTCATGGCCAAGAACATCGAACGCATCGGCGATCACGTCACCAATATCGCCGAGGCGATCTGGTACAGGGTGCAAGGTGCGCCGCTGGACGTTGCCCGTGACTCGCACGACACCACCAGCGATCCGGTGTGGCCGCATCTGGGAGATGCCCGCCACGATGATCCCTCGGGCAATCCCGCAACCTGAGTCGGGAACATCTGATCAAGTCAGCACGCTGTCATTGCGAGCGAAGCGACGCAATCCATGTCCTGGATTTGTCGAGGCCGCGGCGCTGCGATCCTCTCCATGAACCCATGCGATAACTTGCTCATTCGTCATCGCGAGCGCAGCGAAGCGATCCAGCGGCTTGGCTCCGAATTACTGGATGGCCACGGCCCTTCGGGCCTCGCCATGACGTGTGGTGGGTGGCAGGGTCATGGCCCGTGGGCATTTTCGGAACGGTAAAGGGATCTCGCAATGACGGCCCATTCCAATGTTCCTTGGCGCAACACTCGGTGATGATCAGGCGCCGCGATGACGCCAGCGGGGCCGCTCATTTGCCCCGCTTATGCGCCACGTTGACGGCCTCGGCCGCCGCCTTGGCGGCCTGCGCCGCCTGCGCCGCAGCCTCGGCCGCACGTTGGGCGTGCTGGACTGCTTCCTTGGCCGCCATGATTTCCGGCAGGTCGGTTTCGTCGATCAGTTCCGGATGCCGCTGGCGGTTCATGCTGAGGATGGAGAAGTGCATCCACAAGAGGCTGGTCAAGGCGATCACGAACAACAGCATGAAGCAGCTCGACCAGATCCCGACCACGTCGTTCATGACGCCGAAAGCAATCGGCAGGACGAAGCCGCCGAGGCCACCGATCATGCCGACCACGCCACCCACCGCACCCACGTGCTGCGGGTAGTACGTGGGAATGTGTTTGAACACCGCCGCCATGCCGAAGGCCATCACCACACCCAGCAGGAACAGCACGATCACCCGTTCGGCCATGGTCGGCGCGATGGTGAACGCGATCGGTCCACGAATGCCGTCCACGATGTAATGGGTCGAGGGATACGACAACAGGAACAGGCCGACCATGCAGACCGAGAACGAGACATACATCATGCGACGCGCACCAAAGCGGTCGGCCATGGCGCCACCCACGGCACGAAACAGCGTTGCCGGCAGGGCGAAACTGGCGGCCAAGGTGCCGGCGGTGGCCAGATCGACGTTGTACACGCCCATGTAGTAGCGCGGCAGCCATGAGGCCAAGGCCACGAAGCCGCCGAACACCAGGAAGTAATAGGTTGAAAAACGCCAGACCTGGAGATTGCGCAAGGGCGCCAGGCGCTCGCGCAAGGGCGTTGGCCGCGCGCCACTGCTGCGCTTGGCCGCCAACTGCGGGTCCGGGCGAGCGAACAGGAACAGCACGACGGCGGTGATCAATGCCGCCAGTGCATAGATGCGCGTGACCTGTTGCCAGCTCATCACCTGCAACAATTGCGGCGCCAGAAACCCAGTGATCGCGGTGCCGGCATTACCCATGCCGAACAGTCCCAGCGCGGTGCCCTGACGCTCGCGCGCAAACCATGCCGAGACGTAGACCATACCCACCGCAAACGAACCGCCGGCCAGGCCCAGACCCAGACCGAGCAGCAACAGCATCGGATAGGAATGGGCCGCAAACGGCAGCGCAAAGGTAAAAGCTGCGACCACGAACATCAGCAAGGCGTAGACGCGGTGGCCGCCGATCATTTCCGACCAGATGCCCAGCAGCGGCCGACTGATCGAACCGGTCAGGATGGGCGTGGCCACCAACAAGCCGAACTGTGAGTCGCTCAGGCCCAGCTCTTGTTTGAGCATGACGCCGATGATGGAGAAGATCACCCAGATGGCAAAGCACACCGCCATCGCGGCCGTGCTCAACCATAGGGCGCGTTGCTGTTGGGTGGAGGAAGAAGGTGTAACAGACGCCGTGGTCACGGATCCCATGGGAACGGGCCTTGGTGCAAGATGTGGGGGATCAGGCTGCTGCGGCTTCGATGGCATCCAGCCCGCGCACGTCAAAGCGTTCCTGAAGTTCGCGCAGGTACTGTTGCAATTCTTTCTGATGCAGCTGCAGTTCGAGGTAATCGGAAATGCGCTGGTGAACCTCATCGAAGGCGAGTGCTTCGCCTCCCGCGATCTCATCCACGCTGACCACGTGATAGCCCCAGCGTGACTCCACCGGGAACGCCGCCAGGCCCGGCTTGAGACGAAACACCTGACGGTCGAATTCGGGCGTCGTCTGCCCGTGTTCGAGCCAGCCGAGTTCGCCACCTTCGGTCTTTGACGGGCAGTCCGAATAACGTGCCGCAAAGTCAGCGAACAGGTGTGGCTGGGTCTTGAGTTCGGCAATCAGCGCTTCACCTTGGCTGCGCGCTTTCAAGCGCGTGCCGACGTCTTCGGGCGCAGCCGACAGCAGGATGTGGCGCACGCGGACGCGATTGGGGCTGTGGAAACGCTCGGGATTCTGCTCGAAGTAACGCCGGCATGCGCCTTCGTCCGGAACGCGATGCTCGATTTCACCTTCCAGCAACACGCGAATGCAGGCCTCCTCGGTGGTTTCGCCGCTTTGCGGCTGCACCGACTGGCGCAGGCCAAGACGCTCGATTTCGCACCGCAACAGTTCCCGCACGACCAGCGCGCGTGCCGCTTCCGCGCGCGACACCTCCGGCTTCAGGGCGCGGTGGTGTTGCATCTCGCGGGCGATCTCGGATTCGCTGATCGCGGTCTCACCCACATACAGATAGCACGGTGCCGGGCGTCCCAGACTGCGCGGGCCCTCCTCGGCGTGGTCGTGTTCGTGTTCGTGCGCGTCGTCTGACACCGACTGGTTCGAGTCGATGATGGTGATCGCCAGTTCACGTCGCTTCTTGCCGATCGCCATGGCTCAATTCCTCGGGCCGTAGCGCAGAGGTGGCTGGCGGCGACGCACCACCTGGTAAGGCCGCCAGAGGTAGCTCAGTGGGATCGACCAGATGTGCACGAGGCGGGTGAACGGCGTGACCAGGAACAAGGTCATGCCGAGCACGATGTGGGCCTTGTAAACCCAATGCACCGGCGCCACCAGCTCGGCCGCACCCGGACGGAAGGTGATGAGGCGTTGCGCCCATTCGGCCAATGCCGCCATCACGCTGCCATCCATGTGATGGGTGGACTGGACGATGGTGTACAGGCCCAGCAAGAGCTGCGCCAACAGCAACACCAGTAGCAACACGTTGCGCCAGTTGTCGGTGGCGCGGATGCGGGGATTGAAGAGATGGCGCCACAAGAGGATCAACATGCCGATCAGGCAGATCACGCCAAAGATGCCGCCCACGACCATCGCCATGAGCTGCTTGTGCTCGGTGCTGATGAAGATGGAGTACACCTCGTGCGGGGTCAAAAGGCCGACGATGTGGCCGCCCAGCACCACCAGGATGCCGACGTGGAACATGTTGCTGCCCAAGCGCATGCCCTTGTCGGAAAGGATCTGGCTTGAGCCGCTGCGCCAGGTGTACATGGAGTGGTCGAAGCGTACGAGCGAGCCGATGAAGAACACCGACAAGGCGACGTAGGGGTAGATCTGGAAGAGCATTTCGTTGACGAAATTCATGGCTGCACCTGACGGGTAACGGCGGGGCGGGCGACGCGGTTGGGCATTCGGGTGGGTGGGGCACAGTCTTCGCTGGGGGCTTCGGGGCCAAATCGCACGGCCTCCTCCTCCCACAGCGCATCCATCGCCTCGACCGTGTCATCACGCGCCTCCTGGCTGGCGCGCTGACGCAGATTGGCCAGATCAAGCTTGCCGTGGGCGTACTCGACCAGCACTTCGAGCAAAAGCGCATAGGGGCTCTCGCGTTCGGCTGCGCGCGCCGCAAGCAGACCCACGATATGGCTGACATGACGCAACCAGTCGCGTGCTTCTTCGGTGGGGCGCTGGCTCAGGTATTCGAGCAACAGCGGCAGGTAATCCGGCAGTTCCTTGGCATCCAACTCGAAGCCGTTCTTTCGATAGGCCTCGATCAGATCGACCATGGCCTGGCCACGATCACGCGATTCTCCGTGGATGTGCTCGAACAACAACAAGCTCATCGCGCGGCCACGATCGAAGGTTCGCAGCCAGCGATCCTGCGCATCCAGCGGGTCGATCGCCATGAGCTCGCGCACGAAACCTTGCAGGTGCACGCGCCGGGTTGCCGACAGACTCGGGTCATCGGCCGCGTCGAGCAGTTCCTCCGCGTGCTCCCACAGTTCGTCCTGCGGATAGTCCAGCAACACGCCGATGAGTTTCAGCGTGCTCATTCGACGACCTCGTGTTTCTCCTGCCGGTTCGGATGCACCGAATAGCGCGCGGTCTTGCGCTGGGTGAAGAGATCGGCTGGGCTGTCGCCGCTGCAACCATTGCCCCAGGTGAAACCGCAACCGCCGCGCTCACCGAAGGCGTCGTTGGCGTATTCACGGTGCGCGGTGGGAATCACGAAGCGGTCTTCATAGTTGGCAATGGCGAGATAGCGGTACATCTCCTCGGCCTGGGCGACGGTGAGGCCCGCCTGCTCCAGCACCTTGGTGTCTTCCACGCCATCGACATTGCGCGCCCGACGCCAGGCACGCATCGCCATCATCCGCTCCAGCGCGCGGATCACCGGCGCTTCGTCACCGGCGGTCAGCATGTTGGCCAGGTAACGCACCGGGATGCGCAAGGACGCGACATCGGGCAGCTCACCATTCATGCCCACGCGACCACGCTCGGCGGCAGACTGGATCGGCGACAACGGCGGCACGTACCAGACCATCGGCAAGGTTCGGTATTCCGGATGCAGCGGCAGGGCCAGTTTCCAGTCGATGGCGAGCTTGTAGGTCGGTGAATTCTTGGCCGCTTCGAGCCAGTTGTCGGGGATGCCTTCGGCGCGCGCCGCTTCGATCACCTTGGGATCGAACGGGTCGAGGAAGATGTCCAGATGCGCCGGATACAGGTCCTTCTCCGCCGGCACCGAGGCCGCTTCCTGGATGCGGTCGGCGTCGTAGAGCAGCACGCCGAGGTAGCGGATGCGACCGACGCAGGTTTCCGAGCACACCGTGGGTTCGCCCATCTCGATGCGTGGATAGCAGAAGATGCATTTCTCGGATTTGCCGCTCTTCCAGTTGTAGTAGATTTTCTTGTACGGGCAAGCCGACACGCACATGCGCCAGCCGCGGCACTTGTCCTGGTCGATCAGGACGATGCCATCTTCCTCGCGCTTGTAGATCGCACCCGACGGACAGGCCGACACGCACGCCGGGTTGAGGCAGTGCTCGCACAGGCGCGGCAGGTACATCATGAAGGTCTTTTCGAAGGCGCCGTAGATTTCCTTCTGCACACCGTCGAAGTTCTTGTCCTTGGCGCGCTTCTTGAACTCGGTGCCGAGGATTTCTTCCCAGTTCGGGCCCCACTCGATCTTCTGCATGCGCTCGCCGGAAATCAGCGAACGCGGACGTGCGGTGGGCTGATGCTTGCCGTCCGGGGCCTCGTGCAGGTGTTGGTAGTCGAAATCGAAGGGTTCGTAGTAATCATCGATCTGCGGCAGGTCGGGATTGGCGAAGATCTTCGACAGCATGCGGAAACGACCGCCGGCCTTGGGCACCAGCTTGCCGGCCTTGGTGCGCACCCAGCCACCGTTCCACTTGTCCTGATTTTCCCATTCCTTGGGGTAGCCGACGCCAGGCTTGGTTTCGACGTTGTTGAACCAGGCGTACTCCACGCCTTCGCGCGAAGTCCAGACGTTCTTGCAGGTGATCGAGCAGGTATGGCAGCCGATGCACTTGTCGAGGTTCAGCACCATTGCGATTTGCGCACGGACTTTCATGGTTGAGCTCCGGGATTCGTGATTCGGGATTCGTGATTCGAAAGTGCGAGAACGGACTCAGACATTGGCTTTCTCCAATCCCGAATCCCGAATCTCCACTCCCGGCCCTTCCCCATCCAGCCAATCGATCTTCTTCATCTTGCGCACGATCACGAATTCGTCACGGTTGCTGCCCACCGTGCCGTAGTAGTTGAAGCCATAGGCGAACTGGGCATAGCCGCCGATCATGTGGGTGGGCTTTTGCACCACGCGGGTGACCGAGTTGTGGATGCCGCCGCGGGTACCGGTGATCTCGCTGCCGGGCATGTTGATCACGCGTTCCTGCGCGTGATACATCATCGCCATGCCGTTCATCACGCGCTGGCTGACCACCGCGCGCGCGGCGATCGCACCGTTGACGTTGAACAGCTCGATCCAGTCGTTGTCCTCGATCCCGGCCTCGCGCGCGTCGTCTTCGCTGATCCACACGATCGGGCCACCGCGCGACAAGGTCTGCATCAGCAGGTTGTCGGAATAGGTGCTGTGGATGCCCCACTTCTGGTGCGGGGTGATCCAGTTCAGCACGATTTCCTTGTTGCCGTTGCTGCGCTTGTTGTGCAGCGGCTCGATGGTCTTGGTATCGACCGGCGGACGGTACTGCATGAAGCCCTCGCCGAAGGCGATCATCCATTCGTGGTCCATGTAGAACTGCTGGCGGCCGGTGACGGTGCGCCACGGGATCAGTTCGTGGACGTTGGTGTAGCCGGCGTTGTAGCTGACGTGCTCGTCTTCCAGCCCCGACCAGGTGGGCGAGGAAATGATCTTGCGCGGCTGCGCCTGGATGTCGCGGAAGCGGATGGCCTCATGTTCCTTGCCGACCGCAAGATGGGTGTGGTCGCGGCCAGTGAATTCGCCAAGCGCCTCCCAGGCTTTGACCGCCACATGGCCGTTGGTCTCGGGTGCCAGATGCAGCACGCACTCGGCGGCATCGATCGCGGTCTGCATGTTCGGCCGGCCCTGACTCACGCCTTCCTCGTGCACGCGGTGGTTGAGGTCGCCCAGAAAGTGCACCTCGTCCTGGGTTTCCCAGTTGATGCCCTTGCCACCGTTGCCCTGCTTGTCCAGCAACGGGCCAAGCGAGGTGAACTTCTTGTAGACCGCGGTGTAGTCGCGTTCGACCACGGCAATGGATGGCATGGTCTTGCCCGGGATCGGCTCGCACTCGCCGTGCTTCCAGTCGGTCACGCCCAGCGGCATCGCCAGCTCGCCGGGGGTGTCGTGCAAGGTCGGCACCAACACCACGTCCTGCTCGACGCCGATCACGCCCGGTGCCATGTCGCTGACGGTCTTGGCGACGCCCTTGAAGATGTCCCAGTCGCTGCGCGCTTCCCACGCCGGATCCACCGCCTTCGACAGCGGGTGGATGAAGGGGTGCATGTCCGAGGTGTTGAGGTCGTCCTTCTCGTACCAGGTCGCCGTCGGCAGCACGATGTCGGAATACAGCGCGGTGGTGCACATGCGGAAATCGAGCGTCACCAAGAGATCCAGCTTGCCTTCCGGCGCTTCATCACGCCACTTGACCTCCTTGGGTTTGACCGCGCCGCGCTCACCCAGATCCTTGCCCTGCACGCCGTGACGGGTGCCGAGCAGGTGGCGCAGCATGTACTCGTGGCCTTTGCCCGAGCTGCCCAAGAGGTTCGAGCGCCAGATGAACATCACCCGCGGGAAGTTCTGCGGGGCATCGGGATCGGCGTAGGCGAAGTCCATCGCCCCGCTCTTGAGCTGGCTGACCACGTAGTCCGCCGTCGATACGCCCGCATCCTTTGCCGCCTTGACGATGCCGAGCGGGTTGCGATTCAACTGCGGCGCACTGGGCAACCAGCCCATGCGGATCGCCTTGATGTTGAAGTCGGCCTGGCTGCCGTTGAACTTGGCCGGGTCGGCCAGCGGCGACAGCAGTTCGCTCATCTCGACCTTCTCGTAACGCCACTGGTCGGACATGAAGTAGAAATACGAGGTGCCATTCATGTGGCGCGGCGGCTTGCTCCAGTCGAGGCCGAACGCCACCGGCTGCCAGCCGGTCTGCGGGCGCAGCTTCTCCTGGCCGACGTAGTGCGCCCAGCCGCCACCGGTCTGGCCGATGCAGCCGCACATCATCAACATGTTGATGAGGCCGCGGTAGTTCATGTCGTTGTGGAACCAGTGGTTCATGCCGGCGCCAACGATGATCATGCTGCGACCACCGGTCTTGGCGGCGGTCGAGGCGAACTCGCGGGCGATTTCGATCACCTCGGCGCGCGAGACGCCGGTGATCTTTTCCTGCCACGCCGGGGTGCCGGGCACGTTGTCGTCGAAACTCTTGGCGACGTTGCCGCCACCGAAGCCGCGGTCGACGCCGTACTGCGCCAGCAGCAGGTCATAGACGGTGGCGACCATCCATTCCTTGCCGTCGGCCAAGGTCAGGCGTTTGATCGGGATGTTGCGTTCCAAGATGTCGTCGAACTTGGAGGCGGTGAAACGATCGTGCTCGACCCCGCCGAAGTACGGGAAGCTGACCGCGGCGACGCCGTCGTTGCCGTCCTTCAGGCTCAGCTGCAGGCGGGTTTCGCGGCCGGCGGCGTCCTTCTCCTCGATGTTCCACTTGCCCTTCTCGCCCCAGCGGAAACCGACCGAACCGTTCGGCACGGTGATTGCGCCGCTGATCTCGTCATAGGCGAGGGTCTTCCACTCGGGGTTGTTGGTCTCACCCAAGCCGCCGAGGTCGGAGGCGCGCAGGAAGCGTTCGGGCACCAGCCGGCCGTCGGCGCGCTTTTCCAGGCGCACCAGCATCGGCATGTCGGTGGTTTTGCGGCAGTAGTCGACGAAGTACGGCGCCGGCTGGTCGACGTGGAATTCCTTCAGGATCACATGACCGAAGGCGAACGCCAGCGCGGCATCGGTGCCTTGCTGCGGATGCAGCCAATGGTCGGTGAGCTTGGCGACTTCCGCGTAGTCGGGGGTGATCGCGACGGTCTTGGTGCCGTTGTAGCGCGCTTCGGTGAAGAAGTGCGCGTCGGGGGTACGCGTCTGCGGGACGTTGGAACCCCAGGCGATGATGTAGCGGCTGTTGTACCAGTCGGCCGATTCCGGCACGTCGGTCTGCTCACCCCACACCTGTGGGCTGGATGGCGGCAGGTCGCAGTACCAGTCGTAGAACGACAAGCAGGCGCCGCCGATCAGCGACAGGTAACGCGCGCCGGACGCGTAGGAAATCATCGACATCGCCGGAATCGGCGAGAATCCGATCACCCGGTCCGGGCCATGCTGCTTGATGGTGTGCAGGTTGGAGGCGGCGATGATTTCGTTGGCCTCGTCCCAGCGTACCCGGGCGAAACCGCCCATGCCGCGTCGGGTCTTGTAGTCCTTGCACTTGGCGGGGTCGTTGACGATGCTGGCCCAGGCATCGACCGGGGATTTGGTTTTGCGTGCCTCGCGCCACATCTTCAGCAAGGCACCGCGCACCAGCGGGTACTTCACGCGATTGGCGCTGTAGAGGTACCACGAATAGCTTGCACCGCGCGGGCAGCCACGCGGTTCGTGATTGGGCAGGTCGGGCCGCGTGCGCGGGTAGTCGGTCTGCTGGGTCTCCCAGGTAACGAGGCCGTTCTTGACGTAGATCTTCCAGCTGCACGAGCCGGTGCAGTTCACGCCATGCGTGGAACGCACGATCTTGTCGTACTGCCAGCGCGCACGGTAGGTGTTCTCCCACTCGCGGCTTTCCGTCTTGGTGAAGCCGTGACCGCCGGCAAACGGCTCGGGGTTGCGCTTGAAGAACTGCAGGCGATCGAGGAAATAGCTCATGCGTGAAGCCTCATCTGAGAGTCGATGGGTTCGTCGCATGCCGCATGGTTGCTGCGAGTGATCGTTGCGCCCGTCTCGAATATACACAGAGAGCCAGACAGGACTTGGCGAGCACGGGCCGGCGGGCTACGACGCACCGCTTGGTCTTTGCAGTGTAGGCCCGAATGAGCGATTGCAGTTTGATTGCGATCAAATGCGCGGGCGCCGAGCACCCGCGCGTGGTCCATGTCTCTTCACAACCGCAGGATCTCGCGCACGACGCGGCGCCATCTGGGCTGCGGGGTTGTGGCTTTCGCCAAGGCAGCCCCACACGCACCAACGAAAAGGCCTACGACTGGCGCAGGCCTGATGTTTGAGCGGATGTGGATCAATCCGAGCGACTGACGCCCGGAGGAGCTCAGTGGCGCAGGTTCTTGCGCAGGCGTTCCAAGGCTTGGAGCTGGGCCATGGATTCGGCCAGCTTGGCCTGGGCTTCGGCCAGTTCCATCGGCTCGTCACGATTGGCGAGGATGCGTTCGGCTTCTTCCTTGGCTTGACGCACGGCGGCTTCGTCAATGTCCTCGGCTCGGATCGCGGTGTCGGCCAGGATCGTGACGACATCCGGTTGCACTTCCAGAATCCCACCGGAAATGGCCAGATCCAACTGCTCGCCTTCGGGCAGGGTCAAGACGACCTTGCCCGGCTTGAGGCGGGTGATCAGCGGGGTGTGGTGCGCGGCAATGCCGAGTTCACCGACTTCACCGGTGGCCACCACGAGGGTGGTATCGCCGCTGAAGATCTCACGTTCGGCACTGACGATGTCACAGCGAAATGTTGTCATGGTGGTTCCTCGCGTTGCTCGCAACGGGAATGGGGAATCGAGAGTGGGGAATCGGACGTGCGCGCTCGCGCTGCCTGATGATTGCCGCCCTGTCTCAGTTCACCTCAAGCCGTCCTCACGATTTCCGATTCTCTATTCCCGATTCCCGAAGCGTGCGGCTCAAGCCGCAAGCTTCTGGGCCTTGGCCACGGCTTCGTCGATCGAGCCGACCATGTAGAACGCCTGCTCGGGCAGGTGGTCGTATTCGCCGTCCACGATGCCCTTGAAGCCGCGGATGGTGTCCTTGAGCGGCACGTACTTGCCGGGCGAACCGGTGAAGACTTCGGCCACGTGGAAAGGCTGGCTGAAGAAGCGCTCGATCTTGCGGGCACGCGACACGGCCTGCTTGTCTTCTTCGGACAGTTCGTCCATGCCGAGGATCGCGATGATGTCCTTCAATTCCTTGTACTTCTGCAAGGTGGCCTGCACCCGGCGCGCGGTGTCGTAGTGCTCGGTACCAATCACGTTGGGATCGAGCTGACGGCTGGTGGAGTCCAATGGATCCACGGCCGGATAGATGCCCAAGGATGCAATCTGACGGCTCAACACCACGGTGGCATCCAAGTGCGCGAAGGTGGTAGCCGGTGACGGATCGGTCAGGTCGTCGGCGGGCACGTACACGGCTTGGATCGAGGTGATCGAGCCGGTCTTGGTGGAGGTGATGCGCTCTTGCAACACGCCCATTTCCTCGGCCAGCGTCGGCTGGTAACCCACGGCGGAGGGCATGCGGCCCAGCAGCGCGGACACTTCGGTACCGGCCAAGGTGTAGCGGTAGATGTTGTCCACGAACAGCAGCACGTCGCGGCCCTTGCCGGTGGTTGCGTCCTTCTGGTCGCGGAAATATTCGGCCATGGTCAGGCCGGTCAAGGCCACGCGCAGGCGGTTGCCGGGCGGCTCGTTCATCTGGCCGTAGACCATCGCCACCTTGGACTCTTCCGGCTTCTCGACGTTGACCACGCCCGACTCGATCATCTCGTGGTAGAAGTCGTTGCCCTCACGGGTGCGCTCGCCCACGCCGGCAAACACGGAGAGACCCGAGTGCGCCTTGGCGATGTTGTTGATCAGTTCCATCATGTTGACGGTCTTGCCGACGCCGGCGCCGCCGAACAGGCCGACCTTGCCGCCCTTGGCGAAGGGGCACATGAGATCGATCACCTTGATGCCGGTTTCCAGCAGTTCGTTGGCCGAGGACTGGTCCTCGTAGCTCGGTGCGGAACGGTGGATTTCCCAATGATCGGAGGCCTTGATCGGGCCGGCTTCGTCGATGGCGTTGCCGAGCACGTCGAGGATGCGACCCAAGGTGCCGGTGCCCACGGGAACCGAAATGGCGTTGTGCGTGTTGTTGGCCACCAGGCCGCGCTTGAGGCCGTCAGTGGAGCCCAGGGCAATGGTACGCACCACGCCGTCGCCCAATTGCTGTTGCACTTCGAGCGTGATGGCGGTGCCTTCCACCTTGAGTGCGTCGTAGACCTTCGGCACGTCGGCGCGTGCGAATTCGACGTCAACGACCGCGCCGATGATTTGTACGATTTTGCCCTGGCTCATGGTGTTGCTCCGATTTAACTTGTTTGTTTGATTGCATTGGGATTCGGGGTTGGAGATTCGGGATTCACTCAAAGCGCGATGCGCTGCTCTTGCCAATCCCTAAACCCGAATCTCGAATCCCGGCTCTTACACTGCCGCTGCGCCGCCGACGATTTCCGAAATTTCCTGCGTGATCGCAGCCTGTCGGGCCTTGTTGTAGACCAAGTTCAGGGTGTCGATCAGCTTGCTGGCATTGTCGCTGGCGGACTTCATCGCGACCATGCGCGCGGCGTGCTCAGAGGCGACGTTTTCCAACACCGCCTGATACACCAAGGACTCGATGTAGCGATTGATGACGTGATCGAGCACGGTCGCCGGATCGGGCTCGTAGAGATAGTCCCAACTGTGCTTGACCACGGTCTGCTCGGAAGCAGGCAGCGGCAGCAATTGGTCGAACGCAGCGCGCTGCACCATGGTGTTGACGAAGTCGTTGTACACCAGGTACACCCGATCGAGCTTGCCCTCGGTGTAAGCATCCAGCATCACCTTGATGACGCCGATCAGAGCTTCAAGCTTGGGCTCGTCACCGATGTGGGTGACCGAGCCGGCCATGGTGACCTTGAGGCGACGGAAGAACACCGATGCCTTCTGGCCGATGGTGACCATGTCGGCTTCGACGCCTTTGTCCTGCCACTGACGCAACTCACCCACGACCTTGCGGAAGAGGTTGTTGTTGAGGCCACCCGCCAGCCCGCGATCGGACGAGATCACGATATAGCCAACGCGCTTGATGTCTTCGCGCTCGACCAAGAAAGGATGGCGATAATCGGTATTGGCCTGAGCCAAGTGTCCGATCACCTGTCGCATCGCTCGCGCATAGGGACGCGAGGCCTTCATCCGATCCTGCGCCTTGCGGATCTTGGATGCCGAGACCATCTCCAGCGCGCGCGTCACCTTGCGGGTGTTCTGCACGCTCTTGATCTTGGTTTTGATTTCTCTGCCGCCGGCCATAATGCTCGCTCCGCGAGCCGGGAATGGGAAATGGAGAATCGGGAATCGTCAAGCGCGGTCCGCGCCCCGACTATCACCGATGATTCACCGCTCGCCCTACCCTGCTCTTCCGATTCCCTATTCCCTATTCCCACTGGTAGCTGGATCACCAGCTGCCAGTAGCCACAAACTCCTCGATACCCTTCTTGAACGCCGCCTCGATGGCGTCGTCCCACGAACCGCTGGCGTTGATCTTGCTGAAGAGGTCGCCGGTGGTGTTGACGAAGTGGGCGTGCAGACCGGCTTCGAAAGCGAGGATCTTGCTGACCGGCACGTTGTCCATGTAGCCCTTGTCCACGGCGTAGATCGACAGCGCCTGCTCGGCGATCGACATCGGGGCGTATTGCTTTTGCTTCATCAGCTCGGTGACGCGCTGACCGCGCTCCAGCTGCTTGCGGGTGGCTTCGTCCAAGTCGGACGCGAACTGTGCGAAGGCCGCCAGTTCACGGTACTGGGCCAAGGCGATACGAATGCCGCCCGAGAGCTTCTTGATGATCTTGGTCTGGGCCGCACCGCCCACGCGCGAGACCGAGATACCGGCGTTCACGGCCGGACGGATGCCGGCGTTGAACAGGTCGGTTTCGAGGAAGATCTGGCCGTCGGTGATCGAAATCACGTTGGTCGGCACGAAGGCGGACACGTCGCCGGCCTGGGTTTCGATGATCGGCAGCGCGGTCAGCGAACCGGTCTTGCCCTTGACCTTGCCTGCGGTGAATTTTTCCACGTAGTCGGCGGACACGCGCGCGGCGCGCTCCAACAGGCGGCTGTGCAGGTAGAACACGTCACCCGGATAGGCTTCGCGGCCCGGTGGGCGGCGCAGCAGCAAGGAGATCTGGCGGTAGGCGACGGCCTGCTTGGAGAGGTCGTCGTACACGATCAAGGCGTCTTCGCCACGATCCATGAAGTACTCGCCCATGGTGCAGCCCGAGTAGGCGCTGATGTACTGCATCGCAGCCGATTCAGACGCCGTGGCGGCGACCACGATGGTGTGCGCCAAGGCGCCATTTTCTTCCAGACGACGCACGATGTTGGCGATGGTCGACGCCTTCTGACCGATGGCCACGTAGACGCACTTGACGCCGGTGCCCTTCTGGTTGATCACCGCGTCGATGGCGAGTGCCGTCTTGCCGGTCTGGCGGTCGCCGATGATCAGCTCGCGCTGGCCGCGGCCGATCGGGATCATCGCGTCAACCGACTTGTAACCGGTCTGCACCGGCTGATCGACCGATTTGCGCCAGATCACGCCCGGCGCCACGCGCTCCACCGGTGCGGTGAGCTGGGCATTGATGGGGCCCTTGCCGTCGATCGGCTCGCCCAGGGCGTTGACCACGCGACCGAGCAGTTCCGGGCCAACCGGCACCGAGAGAATCTGACCGGTGGTCTTGGCCACGTCGCCCTCACGCAGGTGCTCGTAGTCACCCAGCACCACGGCGCCGACCGAATCACGCTCCAGGTTCAGCGCCAGTGCGAAGGTGTTGTTCGGCAGCTCGATCATTTCGCCCTGCATGGCGTCGGCCAGGCCGTAGACGCGCACGATGCCGTCCGAGACCGAGGTCACGGTGCCTTCGTTGCGGGCTTCCGCGGAAAGCTTGGCCTTCTCGATGCGGTGCTTGATCAGTTCGCTGATTTCGGAGGGGTTGAGCTGGGTTTGCATGGGTGTGTCCCTGTGATCGACGCGGGCGCCGAAGGAGGTTCAAGAAGAAAACGTCATTGAGCGAGCGCTGTGCGCAGGCGCTCCAGTTTGGTACGCAAGGAGCCATCGATCACCACATCGCCGGCATCAATCACGGCGCCACCGATCAGGCTGGCGTCAACCGCACGGGTGAGCGCGATGTCGCTGCCGAAGCGTCGCCGCAGTGCCGCCGAGATCGTCGCCACTTCGGCCTCGTCCAAGGCTTGGGCGGAGGTGATCTTGACGTTCACCACGCGCTCGGCCTCGGCTCGCGCCTGCTCGAATATCTGTGCGATTTCGGGCAGCAAGGGCAGGCGATCGTTGGCTTCCAGCACGCGCAGGAACTGGGCGAAGTCGGCATCCATATCCTCGTCCGATGCAAGCAGGACGATGGCGGCATTGGCGTTCATCGCCGGACTGGTCAGCAAGGCGCGTGCACTTTCGTTGCTCGCCACGGCCGCGGCAAAACCAAGCTGCTGCGACCATGCCGGCAGGCGCTGCTGCTCGCGCGCCAAGGCAAACGCGGCGCGGGCATAGGGACGGGCAAGGGTCAGGGCGGAGGACATGGCAAGTCTCGATCAGAGCTGGGCGGCCAGTTCGTCCAGCAGCGCCTTCTGGGTGCTGCCGTCGATCTGGCGGTGAATCAGCTTTTCGGCACCGGCCACGGCCAAGCTGGCAACCTGCCGGCGCAATTCTTCCTTGGCGCGGAAGGTGGCCGACTCGATCTCGGCTTGGGCGATGGCTTTCTGCTGCTCGGCTTCGGCGATCGCGTCGTGCTTGGCCTTCTCGATCAACTGGTTGGCGCGGACATTGGCCTGATCGATGATCTGATTGGCGTTGTTGCGCGCTTCACGCAGCAGCTCGGCGATCTGCTCTTCGGCACGAGCCAGACCTTCCTGACTCTTGTCGGCGGCAGCCAGACCTTCGGCGATCTTTTTCTGACGTTCCTCGATCGCGTTGATCAGGGGCGGCCAGATGAATTTGACGGTGAACCAGATGAGCACGGCGAACGAGATCATCTGGCCCAGCAGGGTGATATTCGGATTCATGTCATAACCTGCGTTGCGGGCTAGGCCGCGGTGCGCCCCGAGGGGTGATACCGCGGCGTGGCAGAGTGAGCGGCGCCGAGCGGCACCGCCGCACGCGGCATCAGCCGCCGACAGCAGCCGTGACGGCCGCCAATAGCGGGTTGGCGAAAGCAAACATCATGGCCACGCCGACGCCGATCAGGAACGCCGCGTCGATCAGGCCGGCAAGCAGGAACATGCGGGCCTGCAACATCGGCACCATTTCCGGCTGGCGCGCAGCGGACTCGAGGAACTTCGAACCCATGACGCCGATGCCGAGCGCGGCACCGAGGGCACCCAGGCCGACCATGAGGCCGATGGCGATGGCAGTGAAAGCCTGGACGTTGGCGATGAATTCCATGGTGAATCTCCAGTTTGTACGTTGTTGAAGTGGTGGACGAAAGATGAAACGGGAATCAGTGCGACTCGTGCGCCATGGCGATGTAGACGACCGAGAGCACCATGAAGATGTAGGCCTGCAGCAGGATGATCAGGATGTGGAAGATGGCCCACATCAGGTTGAACATCACGCCCGGCACAAAGGTCACCCAAGAGGCAAACAAACCGGCGATCAGCATGAAGACCAATTCACCGGCATACATGTTGCCGAACAGTCGCATCGCCAGACTCACCGGCTTGGACAACAGCTCGACCAGGTTGAGGAAGAAGTTGAACGGTGCCAACACGGCCTTGATAACCGGGTTGTGCGCATGGAAGGGCGCGGTGAACAACTCGACCGTGAATCCGCCAAAGCCCTTGACCTTGACCGAATAGAACAGGATCAGGAACAGCACCACCAAGGCCATGGCAAACGTGGTATTGACGTCGGCCGTCGGCACCCAGCGCAGGTAGGTATGGTGCGCAACCTCGGCACCCGCCACGGCCTGGATCGTGGCGCCGGGGATATCCAGCGGCAACAGATCCATGGTGTTCATGAAGGCGACCCAGAGGAAGATCGTCAAGGCCAAGGGCGCGAGGAACTTGCGGTCACCATGGAAAACGTCCTTGACCTGGGAGTCGGCGAACTCGACCAGCAATTCGACGAAGGCCTGGCCCTTGGAGGGCACCCCCGAGGTGGCCTTGCGGGCGAAGTGGCGCAACCACACACACATGAGCAAGCCCAGCAGCAGGGCCACCAGCCACGAGTCCATGTGGACATCGCCAAAGGAAAACTGCTTGGTGTTGTGGGTCAAGTGGTGGACGATGTATTCGGTCAGGCCACCGCCTGATCCGCCACCGCCGGTTTCGAGTTCCGGGCTCACGCGTTCTTCCTCACCATCACGCCTTGCTTGGATGTCATCAGGATGGCTACCGCAGCCAAAGCCACCGCAACCAGCGCCGGCCAGGCCGGCAATCGCCACACCGCCATCACCAGATACAGGCCCGTGATGACGACCAACCACTTCACTGCCATGCCGAGCAGCATGCGCCCCAAGACTTCGCCGGCACCGATCACGCCGTGACCAAACGAGATCCAGGCTGACAACGCACTACCCAAAGTCATGGCACCGCCACCGATCAGCGCCGCCAAGGCTGCACGCGAATCGATGGCAAAACAGGCCAGGGCCATCAATACCGTGATGCCGGCTTGAGAGGCCAGCATCCGCAGTACCTGCCGCCGGCTCGTGGCAGCGGAATTCAGCACGTCGGGAGCTCTGCTCTGAACACAACACAGCACGGAGTGGCAAAACCGCCGCGCTGAGCATGAAGACTATAGCTTATAAAGCGCGTTCGGGCAATATCGTGCAGTGCAGCAAGTCGATCGGCCCGCCGCCGCAAGCGGGCTGTCAGAGCCTCGGCAGAACCCCGTGCGACGATGCTGCTTGGACTAATGGCACAGGTCGGGACCCGACGCGATCGTTAGCATTGAAAACGCACTCAATCCTGAACAGCCCGAGGAGCTTTCGCCATGATCCGCAGTTGGATGTTGTCGTGCACCCTTGCTTTCACCGTGGTCGGCAGCGCCATGGCCCAGACGCCGACGGTGAGCCAGGCCGACTACGGGCGCGCCGCCAGCATGCTCTATGCACCCGCCAGCCAGTTGGTCGATCACAGTCTGGTCGGTGCCAGTTGGCTGAGCGACGGCAGCCTCATCTACCGCGAGCGCAATCAGGGTGTGGAGACGGCGATGCGACTCGACCCAGCTACGGGCAAGCGCCGCGTGGCCTACGACGCCAAGGCACTGGAGGGCGCGATCAAAGCTGGTGGCGCCATGATGCCGCCCATGCCGCCGGGCTTCAGTCCGCCCGTGGACATCCGCAGCAATGCCGACGGCAGCCTGACCCTTCGTGGCATGTTCGGGCAATTCCGCTGCGACAAGCGTCGCTGCAAGGCCGTTGCCGAAGCTCAGGTAAAAACCGGACCGGAACCCGGCGCGGCCTCGTCCGATGGCAGTCGCGAGGCCTTTGTGCGCAACTGGAACTTGTGGCTGCGTGATGTGAAAACGGGCGAAGAAACCCAGCTCACCTTCGACGGCCAAACCGATTACGGCTACGCCACCGACAATGCCGGCTGGAAGCACACCGACCAGGCCATCGTGTTGTGGTCGCCCGATGGCAAGAAGATCGCCACCTTCCAGCAAGACCAAACCAAGACCAGCACGATGACCATGGTGGCCACCGGCGTCGGTGCGCCTCAGGTCGAACAATGGCGCTATCCCTTCGTCGGCGATCGCAATGTCACGATGATTGAGCGGGTGATCATCGACCTGTCCGGCAAGGCACCAAAAACCGTGCGCCTGCAAATGCCGCCGGATCAGCACCGCTCGACCTGTTCGGACGACCTGGTGTGTGCCAACGGCTGGGACGATGTTCAATGGGCCGCCGATGGCAAGACCCTCGCCTTCATCAGCACCGACCGCGCCCACAAATCCGCGACCCTGAGCGTGGCCGATGCGCAGACCGGCGCGGTGCGCACCGTTTACACCGAAACCGTGGCGACCCAATACCAGAGCGCGCCCGCACTGGGACCGGCCAACTGGCGCTACCTTCCGGAGAGCAACGAGTTCATCTGGTTCAGTCAGAAGTCGAACTGGGGGCATCTCTACCTGCATGACCTTGGAACCGGCGCGCTCAAGCGTGCCATCACGACCGGAGACTGGAACGTCACCGATATCGTCCGCTTCGATCCCGCGACGCGCACGCTGTGGCTGCGTGGTGTAGGGCGTGAAGCCGGACGCGATCCCTATTTCGTGCACTACTACAAAGTCGGCATGGATGATGGTGCCATCGCCTTGTTGACACCGGAGGACGCCAACCACGCCATCTCGCCTTCCGCCGATGGTCGTTATTTCCTCGACACCTACTCCACCATCAATACCGCGCCGGTCACGGTGCTGCGCGATGCCCAAGGCAAGCAGCTCGCAGAAGTGCTGCGCGCAGACCTGACACGCCTCAAAGCCTCAGGCTGGGTCGCACCAGAACCCTTCACGGTCAAGGCACGCGATGGCAAGACCGATTTGTACGGCCAGATGTTCAAGCCCTCCAACTTCGATCCCGCCAAGAAGTATCCCATCATCACTTACATCTATCCCGGTCCGCAGGTGGGTTCGGTTCGCAGCCGCAGTTTTGTCCCCGCCCACGGCGATCATCAAGCCTTGGCCGAACTGGGCTTCATCGTCATTGCGCTCGATGGCATGGGTACACCGCTGCGCAGCAAGGCCTTCCAGGATGCCTGGTACGGCAACATGGCCGACAACACCCTGCCCGACCAGGTCGCGGCATTGAAGCAACTGGGCGAGCGCCATTCGTGGATCGACACCACGCGCGCTGGCATGTGGGGGCATTCGGGCGGCGGCAACGCCACCGCAGCCGCACTGTTCCGCTATCCGGACGTTTACAAGGTCGGCATTGCCGAATCCGGCAACCACGACAACCTCACCTACGAGGACGACTGGGGCGAGCGCTTCCACGGACTGCTGGAAGATCGCGCCGATGGCAGTACCAGCTACACCGGCCAGGACAATGCCTCGATCGCAAAGAATCTCAAGGGCAAGCTCTACCTGATCCACGGCCTGATGGACGACAACGTGCCGGTGCAAAGTACCCTGCAAGTGGTCGATGCGCTGGTCAAGGCCAACAAGGATTTCGACCTGCTGTTGTTGCCGCACGCCCACCACGGTTTTGGTCGCGACAGCAACTATGTGATGCGCAGGCGCTGGGACTATTTCGTCCGGAACCTGCTCGGGGCGGAACCTCCGCCCCAGTTCGATCTCAACGCCAAGCCCAAGCACTGAGAAGTCACGTCTGCTGCGCCCGCTGCTTGCCACAAAGGCACAGCGGGCGCATGCCATACTTGCACGCAAATTTCGAAGGGAAGCGCGACTATGTGTGGCATCGTTGGAATCAGTGCAGGGCGCGACGTGACCGCAGACTTGATCGCCGGTCTGCAGGCCTTGGAATACCGAGGCTATGACTCGGCCGGCGTGGCCCTGCTGGAGCATGGCCAGATTGCGCGCCTGCGCACCCAGGGCAAGGTGCGTGATCTGGCGGCGCTGCAGGCCATCAGCCCGGTGCATGGTCAGGCGGGTATCGCCCACACACGCTGGGCTACGCATGGTGTGCCCAGCACCGACAATGCCCACCCACACCTCTCGGGCAAGGTGTGCGTGGTGCACAACGGCATCATCGAGAACCACGACACCTTGCGCGCCGAGTTGAAGGCCGCGGGTTTCGTGTTCTCCTCCCAGACCGATACCGAGGTCATCGCACATCTGGTCGAGCACTACCAACGCGGCGGCCTGGATCTGCAGGCGGCCGCGCGACAGGCCCTTGATCGGATGGAAGGCGCGTACGCCGTGGTACTGCTGTCGGCACGCGAACCGGGCGTCTTGATCGGTGCGCGTCGTGGCTCGCCCTTGGTACTGGGCTTGGGCGAGGACGAAAATTACCTCGCCTCGGACGTGCAGGCCCTGCTACGGCTGACCCAGCGCTTCATCTTTCTGGCCGAAGGCGATCTGGTTCGCCTCGATCGCCATGGCTTCCAGATCACCGACGGCGAGGGGAAAGCCGTACAGCGCGAGATCAAGCACTCCTCGATTCGCGCCGATGCGGTCGAGCGCGGCGCCTATCGTCACTTCATGCTCAAGGAAATCCATGAGCAGGCGCAGGCCGTGGCCGACACCCTGGAAGGCCGCATTGCGCACGATCACGTGCTGCCCGGTGTGTTTGGTGTCGGTGCCGAAGCACAACTGGAACGCGCCGAGTCAGTCCATATCATCGCCTGCGGTACCAGTTACCACGCCGGGCTGGTAGCGCGCTACTGGATCGAAGCCCTGGCCGGCATCCCCTGCACCACCGAAATCGCCAGCGAGTACCGCTACCGCACCCCGGTGGTGCGCCCGGGCACCCTGTTCGTCACCATCTCGCAATCGGGTGAAACCGCCGACACCTTGGCGGCCTTGCGACTGGCGAGCGAGCGCGACTACGTCAGCCGACTGGCGATCTGCAACATGCCCGAGTCCTCGCTCGTGCGCGAGTCCGACCTGGTGTTGATGACGCGCGCCGGTCCCGAAATCGGCGTGGCCTCGACCAAGGCCTTCACCACCCAGCTCGCGGCACTGGCGATCCTGACCCTGAAACTGGCCAGCGATCGCGGCCTGCCACGTTCGCGCATGGCAGAGCTGGTGAATGAGCTGGCGAGCGTGCCCGGCCTGATCACCCACGCCCTGCAATTGGATGAACGCATCCAGCGCCTGTCGCAGGACTTCATGCACAAGCAGCACGCCCTGTTCCTGGGTCGCGGTACACACTACCCCGTGGCGCTCGAAGGCGCGCTCAAGCTCAAGGAAATCTCCTACATCCATGCCGAGGCCTACCCGGCCGGTGAGCTCAAGCACGGCCCGCTGGCACTGGTGGATGCCGACATGCCGGTGATTGCGGTCGCGCCCAACAATCACCTGTTGGACAAACTCAAATCCAACATGGAAGAAGTTCGCGCGCGCGGCGGCAAACTCTATGTGTTTGCCGATGAAGCCATTTGTCATGGCATGGGTGAAGGCCAAGTGCTGCCCATTCCCGAGGCCGGTACTCTGGCCGCACCCATCATCGCCACGGTGCCCTTGCAGCTATTGGCCTACCACGTCGCCGTGCTGCGCGGCACCGATGTCGATCAACCGCGCAATCTGGCCAAGTCCGTGACGGTGGAATGAGGATTGGCAGCCTGAACACCTCGGCTGGCAGTGGCTCCTGTGTTTCGTGCTTTCTCATGGTCTGGAAATAGCCACCGGCCGCGTACGCAAGCGAACCCTCATGAAGGTTCCGGGCTAGACTGATCGCAACACACCCGGCCGCGACTGGATTGCGCCCATGAATCAAACCTCTCCCAGCAGCGCCGTGTCGGCAACGCCTTGGCCAAGCGACTCGCGCTTGGAGCTCCAGCGCGTGCTGGTGGCGTTGCGCGATGACGGTTACATCGCCGACGGGGATGTGCAGCGCGCGCATTTGGCCATACGCGAGCAGCGCGCTGGGGTGGACATTCACCCCTTGATCCTGATTGCCAACCTCAAGTTCCGCAATCTCAAGCGCGGGGATCGCGAGCTGACACTGGAGGCGCTGACGCTGTGGCTGGCGCAGCGCTGCAAGCTGCGTTATCTGCGCATCGACCCGACCAAGATCGACGTGCCTGCAGTGAGTGTGCTGATCTCGCAGGCCTACGCGCAACGCCACCGAATCCTGCCGGTGGCGGTGAATGCAGAGCACGTGGTCATCGCCACCAGTGAGCCGACCGACCTGCGCTGGAAGGCCGACCTTGGCAAGATCTTGCGGCGTGAAATCGCCGTCGTGGTGTCCAACCCGCTCGACTTGGCACGCTACACCATGGAGTTCTTCGGGGTGACGCGTTCGGTTCGTAGCGCCAAGGATCAGCGCGAGGAAAACAAATCGGCCACGATGCCGAGCTTCGAACAGCTGGTGGAGCTGGGGCGAACCGGCGAGGTGGGCGCCGATGACCACCACATCGTGCATATCGTGGATTGGTTGTTGCAGTACGCCTACGAGCAGCGCGCCAGCGATATCCATCTGGAGCCGCGGCGCGATGTCAGTCGCGTGCGATTTCGCATCGACGGCATCCTGCACAAGGTGTTCGAACTACCCACGCCGGTGATGATCGCAGCCATCAGCCGCGTCAAGGTTCTGGGCCGTATGGACTTGGGCGAGCGTCGGCGGCCGCAGGATGGGCGCATCAAGACGCGCTCACCCGGTGGGCGCGAAGTGGAGATGCGTCTTTCCACGATTCCCACCGCCTTCGGTGAAAAGTGCGTGATGCGCATCTTCGACCCGGACACGGCGGTCAAAACCACCGAGGAACTGGGCTTTGATGCCGCCGAATCGAGCAGCTGGCTCGAACTGACCGGCCGACCACACGGCATCGTTCTGGTCACCGGCCCGACCGGATCGGGCAAGACCACGACCTTGTATTCCACCCTCAAACGCCTGGCCACGCCGAAGGTGAACGTCTCCACGGTCGAAGATCCGATCGAGATGCTCGCGCCCGAGCTCAACCAGATGCAGGTGCACCACGCCATCGATCTGGATTTTGCCGCTGGCGTGCGCTCCCTGCTGCGGCAGGACCCGGACATCATCATGATCGGTGAAATTCGCGATCTGGAAACGGCACAGATGGCGGTACAGGCGTCGCTCACCGGCCATCTGGTGCTGTCCACGCTGCATACCAACGATGCGCCTTCTGCCATTACCCGACTGCTCGATCTGGGCGTGCCGCATTACCTCATCCAATCGACCTTGAACGGCGTCCTGGCGCAGCGACTGGTGCGCACTCTGTGCCCGCATTGCAAGCGCCCTGCACCCTTGGACGAGGACGGCTGGGCCGCACTGACCGTGGGGCTGGACGTTCCCAAGCCTGCCAACAGCTTCGTGGCACGCGGTTGCCTCGAATGTCGTCACACTGGCTACCTTGGGCGCGTCGGTTTGTACGAGCTCTTGCTCATCAACCCGGACTTGCGCAGCCGGATTGGTTCGGAACTGGATCAGCCGTCGTTCCGCCAAGCCTGCGTTGCGCAAGGCATGCAGAGCCTGCACGTGGCGGGCGCACGCAAGGTCGCGGCAGGCCTGACCACGGTGGCTGAAGTTCTGGAAGTGCTGCCACCGCCGGAGTCACGTTGAGCCTCGGCTCGATTGCGTTCACTTTGTCTCAATCTCGGAGGATTCCCGCATGAACATTCGCACGGTGGCTGCCAGCAACGGCATCCAATGGCTCACCGACTCGGTGCAGCTCATCCTCAAGAATCCGGCACCTTTCGCCCTGATGGGCTTGGTGGTGGCCGTGGCCGGAGCCATTCCGATTCTTGGCTCGTTCGCGCTGGCCGCGGTTGGTCCAGCCTTGTACGGCGGCATTGCCTGGGCCGCACGCGAGCAGGCGCAAGGCCGCAGCGCCCAGTTCGATCATCTGGCACGGGCATTCCAGCAGGACGGCAAGATCGGGCCGATGCTCTTGCTGTGCCTGCCCGGCCTCGTCGCCGGCTTGGCCATCGGCATCCTGGTGGTGGGCGTGGTGGCGCTGATGATGGCCGGCGCTGGGATGACCGCAGTCACCGGATCGGACGCTGCGGTATTGAGCAGTCTCGGTGTCGGCGGCGTGCTCCTGCTGGTGCTGGTGCTGGCCGTCGGCCTTTTGGTATTTGCATTGACCTTCTTCGCCATTCCGGACTTGATGTTCTCGCACAACGATGCCTTTGGCGCGATGAAGCAAAGCTTCAAAGCCTGCATGAGCAATCCTGGCGCTGTGCTGCTCTACGTCCTCGTGCTGCTGGTGGCGGCGGTGGTGGTCGCCGTGCTCTTGAGCGTGGTGTCGTCGATCCTCGCGCAGTTTCTGGTTTCGATCGTGCTGGTGCCGTTGATCGGCACCTCGTCGTACATCGCCTGGAAGGATGTTTACGGCGAGGTCGCGGCTGACGTGCCACCTCCACCACCGGCGGACGGCGGCGGCATGGTCGCCTGAATCAAGCGTCTGGCCAAGGCAAGAATTTCACCAAGCCTTAACTCCGCTTTCACCACGCACCAGATAGGGTGCCGACCCTGCGCACGGACGGCGGGTGGAGTTTGGACGAAACGGCGAAGGATCGCGTCGGGCAGGCAGCCATTGTTTTGGGCTGCCTGCTCGTCCATGGGGCCGTTGGCCTGTGGCTGATGCGGGTCACAACGCCACGGCCTGCCCGCATCACCACTCGGATGGAGGTGTTCTTCATCCCCGCCGCAAGCTCGCCGGAAGCCGTGCCCGAGTTTCCACGTGCGCCGCAACGGCCCCTGTCGGCGCAAATCCAATCACAGGCACCCAGCCCGGCGTCGCTCACGCCGGATGTCGCATCAGCCGTACGTGATTCGCAAATTCAGACACCCACTGAAGTCGACAGCGCACGCCTGCTCGACCTTGGCCGCATGGCCGCACGAGCCGCCGCCGGGCCATTGCAGTTGTCACCGCGAAACCCCATGAAGCACGAGGCACCCAAGCTGGCTGGGCGGACCGAGCCCTTCACCCCGCGAGCGATCGAGCTGCACGATCCAATGACCGTGCGGGACGCCTTGCTTATGATCGGCTCGCTGACAGGTGGCAACTACGACCCCTGCCCGGACACGCGCAGCAAGATCGCCGATCTGACCCGACGCAACGACCCACGCGCGGATGCGGAACTGCAGATCCTGCTCGATCGTGAACGTCGGCGCTGCCGTCGCTGAGCCGACTGACCAAGGGAACATCTGATCACGTCCAAACGCCGTCATTGCGAGCGAAGCGAAGCAATCCATGTCATGGATTTGTCGAACATCCATGGATGACAGGCCGCCTCCTGCGGCCTGCCCTGCGGGCCATTCGCTACGCAAATGTTCGCTCCGGCATCCATACCTACGCAGTGCCGCGTCGCTACGCTCCTCTCCATGAACCCATGCGATAAGGCGTTGATTCGTCATCGCGAGCGCAGCGAAGCGATCCAACGTTTTGGCTCCGAATGTCTGGATTACAGACTGCCTCCTGCAGTCTGCCCTCCGGGCCATTCGCTGCGCGAATGTTCGCTTCGGCATCCATGCCTGCGCAGTGCCACGGCCCTTCGGGCCTCGCCATGACGGCTGGGTGGCAGGTTCATGGCCCGTGGGCATTTTCGGAACGGAAAAGGGATCTCGCAATGACGGATTATTCAGAGGTTCCCAAGGTCACTTAGAAGCCGTACTGGAACAAGAGCACGTTCTCGCCCCGGTTTCGCCCGGTGGTGTTGGCATTGGACATGTGCCGCAGCGACACCGTGAAGCGCTGATAGCGGTAGCCAATGCCGGTCATGAATTGCCAGTGGCCTGAGAGCGCCTCGGTATTGGAGCTGGTGGCCGCGATGCCGCTCTGCACGAACCAGCCACGATAGGTAAAACGCTTGGATACCGATGCGAACAGCACCCTTGGCGTTCGCAAACGGCGGTCGTGGCGTGCCCGCAGCACGCCACCCATGATTTCCCAAGGGTGAACCTGATCGGTTTCCCAACTGAGCGTGGCTGCCGTACTTCCCACACCGTCGATTTCGTCGACCACGGCGGCTCCAAGATAGGTGTTCGCGCAAGCCCCCATTGGAAATGCCGTGACAAACAGGCAGGCAAGCATCAATCGGGCACGCATGGAGAACACTTCCGAGGGCGGGATGCCAATGATACGTGTTACCCCTCCTTGCGTGGATTCAGCCCTCAGTGGCTTCAAAGGCCCAACTCAGGTCAAGTTCACGCCGACGCGGCTTTCACGCCCTAGCATTCGCAGCCCGCGCCTGCGCGCGAACCCCGACAATCACTGGAGAACACCCATGATGCACAAGACCCTGCTCACCAGCATGCTGCTGGCACTGTTGCCACTGGCGAGCGTTGCCCAGGAATCCCATTGGTCCGGAACCGGCGAGTTCGGCCTCGCGCTGGTGCGCGGCAATGCACGCTCGGACAACCTCAATGGCAAGCTCGCCTTCACCAACGAAGATGCGCAGTGGAAGCACGATTTCTACCTGAGCGCCTTGCGCAACAAGGCCGAGGTCAGCGTCGACACGAACGGCGATGGCGTCGCGGAGAAGCTGATGCAGCTGTCGGCCAATCGCTACGAACTGGGCATGAGCAGCGCGCTCAAGGTCAACGAGGTCAGCTCCTGGATTGCCGCCTTGCGCTATGAGAACGATGACTTTGCGCCCTACGAGCACCAGAGCACCTTGTCGATCGGCTATGGCCACGCCTTCATCAAGAACGAACGAACCACCCTTTTGACCGAAATCGGCCCCGGTTATCGCCGCGCCAAGGATGCACTCACCGGCGAGACCGACGGTGACTTCATCGCACGCGGGCGTCTGAACTTCACGCACCAGATCACGGCCAGCACCTCGCTGTTCGACACCCTCTTGGTCGAAGCCGGCAGTGACAACACCTTTGCCAGCAACGAATTCGGCGTCGCTGTGGCCATGAGCGACAAGCTCGCGCTCAAGGCCGGGTTCGATGTGCGGCACAACACCGATGTGGTGGCTCCGCTCAAGAACACCGACACCCTGACCAAGGTCAACCTGGTCTACAGCTTCAAGTAAGCCACGCTTTCATGCTCGAAACCGTTGGGCCGCACGCACGGCGGCCCAACGTCCGTGAGAATCAGTGCGCAGGCTCGGCCGCCGGTGGCATCAACTCATTGGCCGTGGCGGCCGGCAACACCCGCGCCGCCAGTGCGCGATCGGCACGCAAGGCATCGATGGCATCGGCCAGAATGTGTGCCGCTTCACGTGCCAATACGTCCGGACCTTCGTCCTTGGCCTTCTCCTCGCGCTTGGCGTCAGCCACCACAT
The DNA here is from genome assembly GCA_035703435.1 of Chiayiivirga sp. Lineage (GTDB taxonomy): Bacteria > Pseudomonadota > Gammaproteobacteria > Xanthomonadales > Xanthomonadaceae > Denitratimonas. Next base: position 60,798 of record DASSYF010000046.1, read on the forward strand.
CGCGCTCGTCAGCTTGCAGACCATCGTCGCTCTCGGCCGGCGTGTCATCGACCGCCAGACCCTCGGTCTTGCGCACCACTTCACGCGCCTTGCGCCGTGCTTCGTTCTGCTCGCGTTCGGCGCGGCGCACGTCCTCGTTCAAGGACACGGTCTTGTCGTCGCGCTCCTTGCGGTATCGGGCGACGTCTTCGCTCCACCAGATGAACTCCTGATCCTTCTTGGCGCGTGCTTCGTGACGCGTTTCCAGCAAGGGCATCAGGGGTTTGAAATCCGCCTGGACGGCATATTTCGCCGGATCGACCTGGCTCCAGGGCAAGGCATTGTCGTAGGTGCTCTCGCCGTAGTCCTGGGCATCCAAGGTCACCGGGAAAGCGATGTCCGGCGTCACGCCACGGTTCTGGGTGGAGCCACCGGCGACGCGGAAGAACTGGGCCACGGTGATCTTGAGCTGACCAAATCCCGGCGCTTCGCCGCGCACGAACATGTCGAGGTCCACCAGGTTCTGCACCGTGCCCTTGCCGAAGGTGGGCTCGCCAATGATGAGTCCGCGTCCGTAGTCCTGAATCGCGCCGGCAAAAATTTCCGAGGCCGAAGCCGAGGCGCGGTTCACCATCACCGCCAGCGGGCCATCCCAGGCCGTACCTGCCTGCGTATCGCGCTGCACCTCCACGCGACCGCGTGAATCGCGCACCTGCACCACCGGGCCCACGTCGATGAACAAGCCGGTCAGCTCCACCGCTTCAGTCAAGGAGCCACCGCCGTTGTCTCGCAGGTCGATCACGATGCCGTCGACTTTTTCCTGCTTGAGCTCATCGAGCAACTTCGCCACATCGCGCGTGGCCGAGCGGTAGTTCGGTTCATCGCGCCGACGGCCTTCGAAATCCTGATAGAACGCCGGCAGGGTGATGAGGCCGATTCGGTGCGCCTCCCCATCCTTGCCGAACTGGATCACTTCCTTCTTGGCGGCCTGCTCTTCGAGCTTGATCTTGTCGCGCTCGATCACGGTGATCTGGTGTTCGCCATCGGCGCCGGCGTCGGCCGCCAGGATGTCCAGGCGAACGAAGGAGCCACGCGGGCCACGGATCAGGTCCACGACATCATCAAGACGCCAGCCCACGACGTCGACCATGTCGCCCTCTTTGCCCTGACCCACGGCATAGATGCGATCGCCCGGCTTGACCTTGCCCGACATCGCCGCCGGACCACCGGGCACGACCGAGCGAATCACGGTCAACTCTTCATCGTTCATCTGCAGCACTGCACCGATGCCCTCCAGCGACAGGCGCATGGAGAGATTGAAGTTCTCGCTGGTGCGTGGGTTCATGTAGCCGGTGTGCGGTTCGATCGCGCCGGTATAGGCATTCATGAAGGTCTGGAACACATCCTCACTGCGAATCGACTGGGCGCGCGATTCGTAATTGGCGTAGCGCTTGTCCAGAGTCTCGCGAATGGCGGCGATGTCCTTGCCGGCCAGCTTCAGGCGCAGCACGTCGTTCTTGACGCGCTTGCGCCACAGGGCATCCAGTGTGGCGCTGTCAGCAGCCCAGGCGGCATCCTTGCGATCGAAGTTCCAGCTTTCATCCGTGCTCAGATCGATGTCGGTCTTGAGGTAGGCACGGGCAAAGCGGGTGCGGTCGGCCACCCGTTGCAGGTACACATTGAACATGTCGAACGCGGGCTTGATGTGTTGCGCGCGCAAGGCGTCGTCGAGGGTGTCGCGCAGTGGCTTGAACGATTCCACATCCGAGGCCAGCAGGAACATCTTGTCGCGATCGAGCGCTTCAAGGTAGTGGTCGTAGATGCGTTCGGACAAGGCATCGTCGAGGGCCGCCGGGTGATAGTGGTAGCGGCTGTTGCTCAACAACTGGGTGACCAGCATGGTGACTTCGGCCTGTTTCTCGGTCGGCGCAAGCGTCTGGGCCTCAGCCCCGGCATCGGACGTTGGCGTCCGTGTCGCCGACCCAGTACTGGGTGGCGTGTCGGCCATCGCGCCGGTGCACAACACCAGCCCCAATCCCAGCCCAAGAACCTTGTTCCATCGCATTGCGCGCATTTGACTGCCTCGTGTTTCAAAATTCCGCGTCGTTCCGGTATCCGGTTCGGCGCGATGTTCGCCCTGTTTCCTGAGTCTGGCGTGATGCCATTGGTCCACACCAGTCGGCAAAGGTTCCCGGGACATCCGTCGCCCGACCCCCGCCGAGGGGCTTCATTGTGCCTGATTGGCGCCGATTCAATCCCATGGCCGTGCCGGCGGCTCGACTCAGCTCGGTTGCTGCGTGGGCCCCGCCGCGCGCCCGCGCCGCCCCGAGCCCGGCAGCACCCCCAAGCCTTCGGCACCGCCGTCGGCGCCCACGCGCAGCAGGCGCAGGGTGTTGGTGGCACCCAGATGCTCCATGTGATCGCCACTGGTGATCAGCACCCGATCGCCCTCGCGCAGCAGCTTGGCGCGGTAGAGCTGGGCTACCGCGTCGCGTGCGGCCTTGCGTGGCTGATCCCCACGGCTATCGAAATCGATCGGCCCGACACCGCGCATCAAGGCCATGCGTCGACGCGCGGCCGCATGGCGCGACAGGCCATAAATTGCCGCCGGCGAACGATAGCGCGACAGGTAACGCGCCGTGCCACCCGATTCGGTCAAAGCCAAGATCGCACGCACCTGGATATGCTCGGTCAGATACATCGACGCCAAGGCAATGGCATGGTCGGGATGCTCCAGATCACGAGGCACCGCCTCAAAGTCGGTGTCGTGCTCGAATTGCCGCTCTGCCCCCAGACAAATGCGCGCCATCGCTTCCACGGCCTTGACCGGATAGTGCCCGGCGGCGGTTTCGGCGCTGAGCATCACCGCGTCGGTACCATCGATCACGGCGTTGGCCACATCCAGCACTTCGGCGCGGGTCGGCATCGGTGACTCGACCATGGATTGCAGCATCTGGGTGGCCGTAATGACCACACGGCCACGCTCGATGGCCTCGCGGATGATTTTTTTTTGCAGGCCAGGCAATTCGGCATCACCGATCTCCACGCCCAAGTCGCCGCGCGCCACCATCACCACGTCGCTGGCGTCGATGATCTGGCTGAGGTTGGCGATGGCTTCGGCGCGCTCGATCTTGGCCACCAGATGCGCCTGACTGCCGGCTGCGCGCGCCAAGGCGCGTGCTTCCTCGATGTCGGCGGCGTTGCGACAGAACGACACCGCGATGAAATCCATGTCGAGCTCGGCGGCCAGTTGAATATCGGCACGATCCTTGTCCGTCAGGGCCGCCAGCGACAAGCCGCCACCTTGGCGATTGAGGCCCTTGCGGTCCGAGAGCACGCCATCGTTCAAGACCGTGGTGTGTATGCACTGGCCCTCCACCTGCTCGACCCGCAGGGTCATCATGCCGTCGTCGAGCAGCAATACATCGCCAGGGCCGACATCGTTGACCAGGCCGAGATAGGACACCGCCACGCCCGAGCCATCACCCGCCATCGCGTCCGCCCGCGCATGCAGGGTGAAACGTGCGCCGGTCTGCAGCGAGACCGGCCCATTGGCGAAGCGCTCGATGCGGATCTTGGGGCCGCCCAGATCACCCAGGATGCCGACCTCACGCCCGGCTACGCGCGCCGCTGCCCGCACCCGCGCCACGCGCGCGGCGTGATCGGCGGGTTTCCCATGGGAAAAGTTGAGCCGCACCACATCCACTCCGGCCGCGATCAGGGCTTCGAGTACGCCCGGCGCATCGGTAGCGGGCCCCAGGGTGGCGAGGATCTTGGTCTTGCGGGCTTGGGTCATGGCGGGTTCCATCGGGGTCATGTGTCGTGCCACACGCTAGCACCCAACACCGCAGTCTGACCATGAAAATTCAAGTCGCGATGGCAAGTTTCTGAGGGCGCGACGGCGGGCGACGCGATGCTTTCGACCTCGGACATGACCCGTGTCACGAACAGGTATTGATCTTGCGCCCCTTGCCACGGCCGCACTCAGGCGACGCCGCGATCAGCGCGAACCATCGCGACGCGAATTGCGCTCGCTTTGCTCGCTCAGCAGCTTGGCGTAATTGGCAAATCGCCCGCCATCCAGCGCCCCCGACGCCAGCGCCGCACGCACCGCGCAACCGGGTTCGCGATGGTGGCGACAATCGCGGAAGCGGCAATCCAGGGCCAAAGCCTCGATGTCATCGAAAACCTGGTCGGCCACGTCCTCGACCCCGGTGAGCTTGAGCTCGCGCATGCCGGGCGTATCGATCAGGCAGCCGCCTTGCGGCAAGGTCAACAGGGCGCGGTGGGTGGTGGTGTGACGACCGCGCGAATCCTGTGTCCGCACCGCGCCGGTCTTCATCTTTTCGCGGCCCAAGAGGGTATTGGTCAGGGTAGACTTTCCGGCGCCGGACGAGCCTACCAAGACCACCGATTGTCCAGCGCCCAACCAAGGGTCCAACTGCGCGACACTGGTCCGATCCTTGGCATTGACCATCACCACCGGCACGCCGGTGGCGGCAATGGCATCGAGTTGATCGCGGTACTGCGGCGCAGCCTCGCAGCGATCGAGCTTGGTCAGAACCAGCACTGGCGTGGCACCGCTGGCACGAATCAGGACCAGATAACGCTCCAGCCGGCGCAGGTTGAAGTCTCGATCGAGGCCCGTCACCACCAATACGGTGTCGATGTTGGCGGCAATGGCTTGCACGCGGCGCTGCTCGCCGGCCGCGCCGCGTCGAAACAGGCTGCTGCGCGGCAGCCATTCAAGGATCAGATCCTGATCCGGGTGGAGGCGCACGAAGTCGCCCACCACGGCGCGTAGCTCGGGGTCGATGCCCTTGCGCGTCCACGGTGCCGGCGCTTGAACCGCGAACTCGTGCTGGCCATCACTCACCTCGTAACCGGAGCGGTGCTGTGCACTCACCCGTGCCAGACGCCCGTCTGGCGCCTCGCACCACGCACGCGCCGCTGGCAAATCGTTGCGCCAGCCAAGGCCCGACAAGGTGTGTGCTGGATCCATGCGCCCGCTCACGGCCTGGCCCGAACCGTGCCATCACGGGCAACCCAATGATTGGCCGTGGCGGCCGACTCGGCCACCGACACGCGTTCGCCCAGGCTCACGCCGGCATAGCTTGGGATCTGGTTTGACAGGCGCCGCACGACGAACTGCTGGTCATCCTGCTCCGCCCACAAGCGGATCTCACCCTGCGGTTGCTGACGCGCAGCCTCGGCCAATGACGGTGAAAACACCGCCTGAAAGCGGCCGACTTCAAACAGATTCTTCTGGATCTGGAAACCATGCAGCACGCACAACCCGGCCAGTACCGCGACGCTTGCACGCCCGAAGCGATCCATGCGGGCCGCACCCACGGCCACGATGCCACACAGCACCGCCATGAAGCCGTAGCCATACTGGTTGGACGAGAACGGCAGCACCAAGGCCGGCGCCAGCGCCAGAAATCCACCCGCGAGACCGGCCAGCAACAAGGCACGTGCGCTGCGCCATTGGCTCGCCCACAGTCCCAACAAGAGGATCAGCAACAGCACCCAGCGTCGTGACGAAGCCAATTGCAGCACCTCGATCTCGCCGATGGACAATGCCCAGGGGAAGACCTGATAGGCGAACCAACGCCGCGGAATGTCCCACACCTCGATGGCGTACGGGCTTCCTGCCGCGGGGTGAAGCAGCACATCCAAACGCAGACCCAGATAAACCAGGGCCACCGCCACACTGGCGAGCGTGGCCAGCAGCCAGCGTCGACGAAAACGCAGGTACACGGTTGCCAGCCCCAGCAGGGCCGGAATCGACAGCGCCGCTTCCTTTGCCGCCAATCCGATCAGGGTGGCCAACGCTGCGGCCAGTGCAGCCCACAGTGGCGAAGCCGCGCGCGCATCGAGTGATTGCAGACAGCGCACCAAGCCCAGCCCGATACCCACCCAGATCAAGTCAGCCAGGCAACCCACCCAACCCTGTACCCACACCGCATAAGGACTCAAGCCGAACACGAGCGCGGCGGTCAAGGCATGCGTTTCACGCACGCCGGCTACACGCAAGACCGAAGCCAGCAACAGCGCATTGATCGTGCCCAGCAACACCAGCAGCAGATGAAAAACCTGTGGCACATCGAACAGGGCGCGCGACAACAGCAGCCAGAGGTTGAAGGTCAAGGGCCGGTACTGGAAGACCTGCCAATCCCCGAGACCTTGCCATGGCAAACCCGCCAGCGTCGGGCCGCTCGCCCGCGCCGCCCATTGCAGCTCGTCATGGCTGAAGTAGCCCGGATTGAACCAAAGTGGGGCCTGCATGACCAACATCGCCACCACGAACCACAGGCTTGGATGGCGCTGCAAACAACGGCGTGCGTCGATCACGTGAAAGATGGCTGCGGTCAGATGGAAAAACGCATTGTCGCAAAAACCACGTTTCGCGTTGCAGGTCCGGCAAGAATCGCCCCGAACTGCGCGCTAGAATCACGACTCCATTGATTAGCTTTGGTCATATCCAAAATGTCCAACAACGACGCCTTCCGCCAGGCCGCCCTCGAATACCACCGGCTCGACCCACCCGGCAAGATCAAGGTCACCGCGACCAAGACCATGGTCACCCAACGTGACCTCTCGCTGGCCTATTCGCCGGGCGTCGCGCACGCCTGCGAGGCGATCGTGGAAGATCCCAGCCAGGCCTCCTCGCTGACCGCGCGCGCCAATCTGGTCGCGGTCATCACCAACGGCACGGCGGTGTTGGGTTTGGGCAATATCGGCCCACTCGCCGGCAAGCCGGTGATGGAAGGCAAGGGCGTTTTGTTCCAAAAGTTCGCCGGCATCGACGTGTTCGACATCGAGCTCAATGAAAACGACCCGGACAAGCTGGTCGAGATCATCGCCGCGATGGAACCCACCTTCGGCGGCATCAACTTGGAAGACATCAAGGCGCCGGAATGCTTCATCGTCGAACGCAAGTTGCGCGAGCGCATGAAGATTCCGGTATTCCACGATGACCAGCACGGCACCGCCATCATCGTCGGTGCGGCCGTGGTCAATGCCCTGCTGGTGGCCGGCAAGCGCATCGATGAAGTGAAACTGGCCACCTCGGGCGCTGGCGCGGCCGGCATTGCCTGTCTGGACATGCTGGTGGCCTTGGGCATGAAGCCGGAGAACATTCTGGCCGTGGACCGCGAAGGCGTGCTTTACAAAGGCCGCGATCATCTGGATCCCGACAAGGCGCGTTATGCGCGTGACACGGACAAGCGCAGTCTCGCGGAAATCGTCGCCGGCACCGATATTTTCCTGGGCTTGTCGGCAGGCGGCGTGCTCAAGCCCGAGATGGTCGCCACCATGGCGGAGAACCCGATCATTTTGGCCTTGGCCAATCCCTATCCGGAGATCCTGCCGGAAGATGCCAAGGCGGTACGTCCCGATTGCATCATCGCCACTGGGCGCTCGGACTACCCGAATCAGGTCAACAACGCCCTGTGTTTCCCCTACATCTTCCGTGGTGCGCTGGATGTCGGCGCCACCTCCATCACCGAGGCCATGAAGTTGGCCTGTGTGCATGCCATTGCGGCACTGGCACGCATTGAGGCGGCCGATCTGGGTGCCAGCTACGGCGGTGACGCCCCGAGTTTCGGGCGTGAGTATCTGATCCCGCGCCCGTTTGATCCGCGCCTGATGGAAATGTTGGCCCCGGCGGTGGCGCGCGCGGCGATGAGCTCGGGTGTGGCCACGCGACCGATCGAGGACTTTGCCGCCTACCGCGACAAGCTCAATCAGTTCGTGTTCCGCTCCGGCATTGCGATGAAGCCGATTTTCTCGCGTGCGCGCGCCAACCCGCAGCGCTTGGTCTATGCCGAAGGCGAAGAAGAAACCGTGCTGCGCGCGGTGCAGACCGTGGTGGACGAGGGTTTGGCGCGCCCGATCCTGATCGGTCGACCGGCGGTGATCGAATCCCGCATCCAGCGTCTGGGTTTGCGCATTCGCGCCGGCGAGCATTTCGACCTGACCAATATCGACGATGACCCGCGCTTTTCCGAGTACTGGCAGACCTACCACGAGATCATGGCGCGCCACGGCATCGCACCCGCCGCTGCCAAGGCGGTGATGCGTTCGCGTGCCACCGCGATTGCGGCCGTGATGGTGCGCCGTGGTGAAGCCGATGCCCTGCTGTGCGGCATCGTGGGGCGTTACCAGAAGAAACTGGCCTACATCGTCAACATCCTCGGACGCGAACCCGGCGTGGCGCACACCTCGGCGATGTCAGCCGTGATCAACGACAAGGGCGTGTTCTTCTTCGTCGATACCCACGTCCAGCTCGAACCGGATGCAAAGATGATCGCCGAGGCGACCTTGCAGGCCAGCCACCGACTCAAGCTGTTCGGCATCGAACCGAAAGTGGCGCTGGTCTGCCACTCCAACTTCGGCAGTCACGACGATGCCCGCGCCGCCTGCATGCGCGAGGCGCTCAAGCTCATCCTGAAGCGTCAGCCCAATCTGGAAGTGGATGGCGAAATGCACGTGGATGCGGCGCTGGATCCCGTCGTGCGCGAACGCCTGCTGCCCGGTTCTCGCCTCAAGGGTCGCGCCAACCTGTTCGTGTTCCCGAGCCTTGATGCTGCCAACACCGCCTACAACCTGGTGCGCTCGATGACCGATGGCGTCGGCATCGGCCCGATCCTGATGGGCGTGGCGAAGTCCGCCCATATCCTGACGCCGGCCGCGACCGTGCGCCGGGTCGTCAACATGAGTGCGATTGCGGTGGTGGAAGCACAATTGCGCGACGAGCTCGACGCACTGGCCTTCGATCAAGAGGCATCGCCCTGATCGCACACGGGCGCGCCGAGCGGCGCGCCAGTCGCATCCGACTCAGGCGCGGGTCGGTGTCACGTGCGGCTTGGGAATACGATCCGGCCCCAGCAGCTTTTCGATGCGCAGGAACACTTCCGAGCGCGAGAATGGCTTCTTCATGAAGTCATCGGCACCGATGCGCTGGGCGTAGAACTGCTCGGTTGCCAGCTCGTTGCCACTGATCATGATTACCGGCACGCTGCGGGTGACCGGATCCCGCCGCAGCCGGCGCAAGGCCTCGAAGCCGTTCATGCCGGGCAGCACGATGTCGAGAAAGACCAGATGCGGTTGGCCGGTACGCGCCAGCTCCATGCCAGTTTCGGCATCACCGGCCTCGATCACCTCGTAGCCGTTCTGCTCCAGCATGCGGCTGAGCATCAGCACGATGGTGGGTGAATCATCCACCACCAGGATGCGTACGCCTTCAGCGGCCGGCTGGCGATCCTGCTGACGGCGTTCCTTGCCAAATGGCACCGGGTTCACCTCGGCCTGCACCTCCGGTTCGGAGGCGAACGCCGGCTCGTTCACCGGCTCGGGCATGGGCTGCGCCGTACGGGCCACGGGCGCCGGCGTGGTCACGGGCTTGTCGGCGCGTCCCAGCCAGCGATTGAATCGATCAAATATGCTCACGCCACCCCCCTTTGAATCTCGTATCGCTCACGTCCCGACGCCCATCCCCAAGCATCAGGATGCCGCCGTCGTCTGGCCTGATGGCGTCACGGTGTCGATGTCAGATCTGAACCACGTCGCGCAAACGCCAGCCATTGCCAAACAACCAACGCAGCCTTTGTTGCAGGATGTTACTCGCAAGCGCGGTTTCGATCACCAGATCAATACCCAGATCCGCCTGACTTCCCGTGACCTGGGCCGCGAGATCGATTCCACCCAGACCTGGATCGACATCATCCGGCTCGCTTTGCTTGGCCCGCCAGCGATCAAAAGCGTGGGTCGAACTCAGGACCTGCTGCACGTCGCGGGCAAACGCCTCGGCACCATTGGCCGTGGATGAGAGGTCGGGATCACTGCCGCGTGCGGCCGCAGGCTCGGGCAAGGAAATGAAGTAACGAGAACGCATGGAACCTCCACGGTGCGGCAGTAAGTTGATTTTGCGCGCTATTCCCGATCATTGCGAGCCGTGTTCGTCGGCAGCGCCTGCGCCAGTCGCGTTCGGGCCAATGCAAGGGATGCGACGAAGTCCGGTTCCATGCCGATCAGGGCCGGGTGGCGATCAAGGCCCATGAGGTTCAGCGTGCGCTGTGGCTGGCCCTGCAAACCGGAAAAAATGGCCGCAATGCCCTGCTTCTGGCAGCGATTCAAGAGCGCGCGCAAGGCCGCCTCGCCGGACGCATCGATCAGGGGCACCTCGCGCATGCGCAAGATGAACACCCGCGTGCCGCGCGGAATCTGGTTGAACACATCATCGAGTCGATTGACCGCAGCAAAGAACAGTGGGCCAGACACCCGACACGCCTCCACACCCTGCGGCAGGGCCTCGCGTTGCTCAAAGCCGGCGCGTTCCATCTCGTCGGAGTCGGGCTTGGCATCCGCCTGGATGTCCACCGCCTGACTCATGCGCTGCATGAACACGAAAGCGGCCAGCACCACGCCGACTTCGATCGCCACGGTCAGATCGAACACCACGGTCAGGATGAAGGTGGCCAGCAGCACCAATCGATCACCGTGCGAGGAGCGCATCAGGTGACGGAAGCGATGCACCTCGCTCATGTTCCACGCCACGAGCAAGAGCACCGCCGCCAGTGCCGGCAAGGGCACATAGCTCATCAGCTCCGCACCCAACAGCATGAACACCAGCAGGAACATCGCGTGCGCCATGCCCGCCACCGGCGAACGCGCACCGGCACGAATACTGGTGGCGGTGCGCGCGATGGCACCGGTGGCCGGCAATCCACCGATCAAGGCCGACCCGACATTGGCCACGCCCTGTGCCACCAATTCCGCGTTGGAACGGTGATGTCCATCGGTCATGCCATCGGCCACCACCGCCGACAAAAGCGATTCCACCCCGGCCAAAAAGGCGATGGTGAAAGCCGAGGGCAGCAACACGAGCAGGTGTTCCAATGACAGCACGGGCAGCTGGATCTGCGGCAGGCTGGTGGGCAAGGCTCCGAAGGTACTGCCGATGGTGGCCACCGGCATCATCAGGCCGGCCAAGGCCCCCAGAATCACCACGATCAGGAACGCCGGCCAAGACGGTCGCCAGCGCCGCAAACCCAGCAGCACCGCCAAACACGCCAAGGTCATGAGCAATGCCGCTGGCTGCAGGCTGCCCATGTGGCTGGCATAGCTGTGCAGACGTTCGAAGAATTCGCCTGGCAGTTTGTCGATCGACAGACCCAGCGCATCCTTGATCTGGCTGACGAAGATCGTCACTGCGATGCCGGCGGTAAAGCCGGTCACCACCGGCTGCGGCATGAACTTCATCAGATTGCCGAGGCGCAAAACACCCGCCAGCACCAGCAAGACGCCCGCCATCAGCGTGGCCAGCAGCAGACCGTCGTAGCCGTAGCGTTCGATGACATTGAACACCACCGGGATGAAGGCCGCAGTCGGCCCGCCGATCTGCACCTTGGAGCCGCCCAGTACCGAAATCAGGAAGCCGGCGACGATGGCGGTGTGCAAGCCCTTGTCGGGCGTGGTGCCCGAGGCAATCGCCAAGGCCATGGCCAGCGGCAGTGCCACCACCGCCACGGTCAGGCCGGCGATGGCATCGGCGCGCAGGTCACCCAAGCGATAGCCGTGACGCAGCACCGACACCAGCTTGGGTTCGAATGCGCGTCCCGGCAGCCGCCCAGCGAGATTCATGACGCGGATATCAGTTCTGCGCCGGACTGATGTCCGGCAGACCATTCATCAACCACCAGCGCTTGGCCTCGTCATCCCAGCGCCAGTGCTCACGCGCCAGCAGGGTGCGCTCGACCTGGGTGTGCCGGTTGACCAAGCGAATCTCCACCATCTGCATCAGTTCGGTATCGGAGATCGGCTGCACACCCTTGACCAGATAGCCGGTGCATTCCACTTGCGAAAATCGCTCGCGATCCAGGCTCGTCATGGGATGCTCGCGCAGGTAATCCGGATCGACCATGCCGATGGCGTCATCGATATGGCCCCAGCGGATCGCCCCGGCATAGGCAAACAAGGTGCTGTCGCGCAATTGCTGCTTGGAGCCGACCCCACAGGCGCCGAGCATGGCCACAAGTGCCATCGCACAGATCAAGCGAATGAAAACCGACATGGCAAGGTCCTTGTTGGGTGGGTGGCTTCAATGTGGCGCTGACGCGGCCGCCTTGAAACGATCTTCGAACCATGCCGACAGGTCCGCGATCTCCTCGGCACACACCGCATGCTGCATACGATACCGCCGCCACTGCAGGGCGTAACCGGCGGCCTGCAACACTGCACGACTGGCATCGGCACGCGCCAGTGCAATCACCGGGTCGAGGTCGCCATGGGCCATGAAGATCGGTGTGGCGCGGTTGGCCGTGCTGGATTCATCGGTCAGCGTTTCCGCCAGCGGCAAATAGGTGGACAAGGCCACGATGCCGGCCAGCCGTGCACCGTGGCGCACGCCGGCATTGAGCACGATCGCCCCGCCCTGGGAAAACCCCGCCAGCACGATGCGATGGCTGGGAATGCCGCGTGCGACTTCGCGTGCGATGAGTTGCTCCACGCGCTGGACGGACGTGCGAATGCCGACCTCATCCTGCGGACTGTGCGGATCGAATCCCAAGATGTCGTACCAGGAACGCATCCGCATGCCGCCGTTGATCGTGACCGGCGCGACCGGCGCGTGTGGAAACACGAAGCGCAGCGCCGGCCAGTGCGGTCGAACCAACTCTGGCACGATCGGAGCAAAGTCGTGGCCATCGGCACCCAGGCCGTGCAGCCAGATCACGGACCATTCGGGTTCGGGGCCCGTGGCATGTTCCACACCATCGAAAGCAGTTTGAGTCATCGGGTCACGGCGGAGTTCAAGGAAACCGCCTCAGTGTGACGGAAAGCTGCGCTCGATCAAATCCTGGAACGGCACATCGGGGCCCAAGGTTCCCAGATTCTGGCCCCAATGCCCGCCCAGGCGCGAGGCAATGAAGGCACCGCTTGCGCTGGTATCGCCACTGCGCAGCAGTTGCACCGCTTGCAACGCCAGCGCAATGCGTTCGATCAGCTGACGCGAACGCACTTCCAGCGTGGCCTCATCGCGCAGGCACTGTTCGATGCGCCGCGCCTCGGCATCCAGCACCGGACTTTCGCCCGATACGCTTTGCAATTCGGCCATCAGGGCTTCGCGCGTACCGGGATCGCGTCGCAACGCGCGCAACAGGTCCAGGCACTGCACGTTGCCGCTGCCTTCCCAGATCGAGTTGACCGGAGCCTGTCGATACAAGCGCGGCATGATCGAATCCTCGATGTAACCCGGCCCGCCGAAACACTCCTGCGCCTCGGTCACCATCGGCGGGCAACGCTTGCAGACGTGGTACTTGCCGATCGCGGTGGCGATGCGGGCGAAGGCGGCTTCCTGCGGGTCGCGACCGCTGGCATCGATGGCGCGCGCCACGCGCATCGCCAGTGCCATCGCCGCTTCGGACTCCAAGGCCAGATCGGCGAGCACATTGGTCATCAGCGGCTGTTCGACCAGACGCGCACCGAACACGCGGCGTTGACGGCAATGGTGGATCGCCTGCACCAGGGCCTGACGCATGATGCCGGCCGAACCAATCAGGCAATCCAGCCGCGTCATCGCCACCATCTCCAGGATGTTGGCCACGCCACGGCCTTCCTCGCCGATCAGCCAGGCGATGGCACCGGTGAACTCGACTTCGGAACTGGCATTGCTGCGATCGCCCAGCTTGTCCTTGAGCCGCTCGATGCGGAAATGGTTGCGGGTACCATCGGGCAGGAAGCGCGGCATCAACAGGCACGACAGGCCACCCGCGGCCTGCGCCAGCACCAGGAAGGCATCGCACATTGGCGCGGAAAAGAAGAACTTGTGCCCGACCAGTTCATAGGCTTCGCCCGGCCCCGCGACGCCGACAGGCGTGGCACGGGTGGTGTTGGCGCGCACATCGGTGCCGCCTTGCTTCTCGGTCATGCCCATGCCGATGGTGTTGCCGCGTTTATGTTGCGCCGGTACGTCGCCACCGTCGTAGTGCGGGGCGATGATGCGCGGCAGCCAGTCACGCGCCAGCGACGGCTGGTGCCGCAAGGCCGGCACCGCCGCGTGGGTCATGGTCAGTGGACAGTTGTGGCCCTGCTCGGGCTGCATGTGGAGATAGGCCAGCGCCGCGCGTACCACGCCAGCGCCGGGCGTATCGGCATGGTGGTAATCGAAGTTGGAAACGCCATGCTCGATGCCGATCTGCATCAGTCGGTGATAGGCCGGGTGGAACTCCACCGCGTTGATGCGGTGGCCGCTGGCATCGAACGGTTTGAACACCGGCAGGTGCTGGTTGGCCTCGAACCCCAAGCGCATCGCCTCACCACCGGCGATGGGCCCGAACGCGGCAAGACGTTCCGCACCCCAACCGCCACCTTCGCGCACCACGGCCTGCTGCAAGGCCGGATCGGTAGCCCATAGGTCGCAATCCATCAGCGCGTGCGGCTGGTTGGAAATTTCGTGTGTGCGAAACCGATCGGCAATCGACATGGCGTCCGTCCCCAGACGTTGAGAAGAATCACCGGATTGTTGTACGAATCGTGCGCCGCGTCGAATCGTGGTTCAGCCTTGCGTTTTCGCGTGCTCGCGCCAATGGATGCCCAATTGCCGCAGCCCTTCGAGGATGCTGATCTTGGGTTGATAGCCGAAATCGCGTTTGGCCGCGCTGATGTCGTAGTAGTGGGTGGTGGACAACTGCTCCACCAGAAAGCGCGTCAACAAGGGTTCACCCTTGAGTGGCAGCACGCCGTAGACCAATTCCATGGCAAGGGCTGCGGTATACGCCACCCGATAGGGCACCAATTGCGTCACCGTGGGTGCGCCGGTGGCACGCAGCAAGCTGTTGATGATGTCGGCGATCGGTTTGGGTTCGCCGTTGGAAATGAAATAGGCCTTGCCGGCACAGGCCGCGCCGGGCTTTTCGTGCAGGGCATCGAAGGCATCCAGATGAGCCTGGACGGCATTGTCGATGTAGGTGGTATCGATCAGGTTCATGCCATCGCCCACGAACTTGAGCTTGCCCTCGCGGGCCCGCTCCACGAGGCGCGGCAACAGGTGATTGTCGCCCGGGCCCCAGATCAAACGCGGGCGCAGTGCCACGGTGGCCAGAGCGTTTCCATTGGCCGCCAACACGTGTTCTTCGGCCACGCGTTTGCTGGCCGGATACCAGGACTTGTAGCGATCGGCGAGGATCGCATCCTGCTCGTTCAAGCCGGCCACCGGGCGGGTGCCGCGATGGGCGACGCTGGGCGTGGAGGTATAAACGAGGGTGCGTACGCGGTTCATGCGGCAGGCCGCGATCACGTTCCAGGTGCCGCGCACATTGGCGTCGAAGTACTCCTGGAAACTGCCCCAGGCACCGGCCTTGGCGGCGACGTGAAACACCGCATCGACGTCGGCGAAGGCGCTCGTGACTGTCTCGAAGTTGCTGATGTCACCCCGAATCTGCCGAACCTTGATGGGCTTGAGACGATCGTATTCATGGCGTGCGTAGCTAAGTACCTCATAGCCACGCTGACGCAGGCGCGTACACAAAGCCGCGCCGAGAAAACCGCCACCGCCAGTGACCAACACCCTCATGCCACGTAGTCCTTGAATCGTGATCCAGCCACTGTAGGTTTTCCCCCTGATGGGGTGCAACCGCGAAGATCGGTATTGTGTCAGGCTCCGGATTGACGCAACAGCTTCAGCACCATGGCCACCACGGCAAAGGCGCCAGCCAGCAGCAAGGCCCACAGCAACCATTGCCACGGTGTGGGTGAGCCGGAGCCATCCGGCCTAGGCGCGAGCGCAGCACCACCGGCCAGTTCGGCACCACGACCCAATTGGGCCTCGGCGCCACTCCAGCGCGCATCCTTGTCGGCCTGCAATTGCTTGGCCACGGCCGCCAGAGGTGCATCGCTGCGCCGACTTCGTGCACTGCCGGCGGCCAGTCGAAACGGGCCATCACCCTGCGCCAGAAAGGCGAATTGATCGGGACGATAGGACAGCACCAGGATCGGCGCCTTGAGTTGTGCAGGCTCGGTGCGCACGCGCCATTCCCGATCGCGTACCCGGCTGATGTCCAGCGCCGCCGATTCGACCTGACCGTGTTGGCCGGCGAGTCGAAACACCGCCCCGCGTGCACGCTCACGCCATGGCAGGTCGGCGCGCATGCGACTTTCGACGATGACCGTGGTCGCGCTGTTGCGATCGGCCAGTTCGAGGTTCACTCGCTCCACCGGAAACGGGCCGCTGCTGCTGTAGCGATACACGCCTGCGACGGCTTCGCCATGGCCAGTCAGTTCCACCGACTCCAAACCCGGCTCCAGTTCCACACCCGGCAACACTCGCGTCACCTGCACGGTCGCGATCGGCAGTGGCTCGCTCGCATCGGTGCGCACCAGACGCAAATAGGGCAACTGGGTGTTGGCAAACTCGACGCGCCGACGCTCCAGTCGCATGCCGTCTTCATCCAGACTCACCAAGGCTTGGCCTGCGGCCAGGCGTGTCCAGCTCGACAGATCACGACTGCCAAACACGTCCACCCGCGCGACCAAGGGCGCGGCGCCGGGCTCGAATCCCACCGTCAGCCCGCGCACCGGCGCATGCACCATCGACAGGTCCATCAGCCAGTCGCTACTCGGCGCTGCAAGCGGCTCGACGCCGACCTGCGCATCCAGACGCTGCAGGCGTCCATCGGCGCCTTGCGAAACCACCAGTCGCACACGCTCGCTGCTGTTTTTTGGCGTGCCGGCCGGCAGTCGAAACAGGGGCACGTCCAACAGAC
This sequence comes from Chiayiivirga sp., assembly GCA_035703435.1. Taxonomy (GTDB): domain Bacteria; phylum Pseudomonadota; class Gammaproteobacteria; order Xanthomonadales; family Xanthomonadaceae; genus Denitratimonas. The sequence goes on from DASSYF010000046.1 coordinate 77,540, forward strand.
TGGTCGCCGATGAAGCCATCGTGGCCTGCGCTGACCGCAGTGAGCGCATCGGCGCCATCGACACCGGCTCGTTGGCGCCGTTGAACACCACCACGTCGCCGACATCATCGCGCCACAATCGCGCGTAGACCTCCGCGTTCAAGCTCACCCGCACCAGGTCATCGTTGCTCTTGATGCTCAAAGGCCACTGCCAGGAAAAATCCTGCGGCGTGGGCGGCACACTGCGCAGTTCCTGCGCCGATGCATTCGCAGCCACGCTCGTCAGCAACAGCGTCAACAACAACCGTGATCTCATGCAGGGTCTCCGCTCGTGGGCTTGATCTGTCGGGGCGGCGTGGGCGCGATTCGCCCCACCAACACCAGCAAACCACCCACCGCCATGAAGGATACGATGCCGGCGAGATTGCCCATGTGACCGCGATCGATCAGTACCAACTTGAGCAAGACCACGCCCATCAGGATTGCCCCACTCAACCACAACGGCCAACGCTGGCTGCGCGAGCCGAGAATCCAGGCGGTCACGCCCGCCACGGCCCACAACACCGTGAGTGTGGTTTGCGCCACGCCATGGGACAGCAGCGAATCATTCCAAGGCAGATGCGCAAAATGATGCACCGCGCGCAGGCCGATGGAACTCAACCAGACGAAGCCTGCAATCGCCAGGTACGGCGCCCAGCGTCCGGCCTGAGCCGGACCGATCGCTCGCACCAAGGCCAACACGCCCAGCAGGGGTGCCAACTCGGTCGGATTGAGCAGCGGCACATACGGCAAAGGCGCGGTGTCACCCGACAGCAGCAAGGATTGAACCGACGCCAGCGCCAGCACGATGCCCGCTGGCACAAACCAGCCCTTGGCGTACGCGGGAAATTCCCGACCCAGCGGCCACGTGCCCAAGGCTGGCCAGCGCCAAGTCAGGACGACCAGCAACACCAAGGGTGCAAAGGTAGCGAAATAACTCCAGTCCGCGCCCAGACCACTGTCGCGGCTCAATCGTTGCAGCGCCAAGCCGTACGCCAGACTCACGCAGGCCAGAAACACGACGTGGGCAAAGCCCAAAAAGCGTTGCGGCGGCTGCCGCAGACTGGCCAGTGCCGCACAGCCAGCGACAACCCAAACCCACCAGAACCCCGTCGACGGCCAATGCAGGGCCGAATGCAGGACCGCTCCGGATTCGGTGGCCGACAACAGGCTGCCCGCCAGCAACACAAACACGGCCCAGCCGACGCGCGGCCACGGCACGAAGCGGCGTGTGGCCGCCATCAGACCGAGCGAGATCGCGAAGAAAGCCACCCACGCCGATCCGGAATAGCCGTACGACTCGCCTGTCAGCCAAGGGCCGGCGATTTCATCAACCTCACGCGCACCGGCCAGAAGCCACCAGAACAGGCCGAGCAGAAATCCCGGCCAAACCCAGAGGCGGTTTTTGCCAGCGCGTTCGAACAGGGCACTGATGGCAAACGCCGTCACGGCCAGCACCACCGTCGAAAAGGCGTGCGCATTGAGGATCAACCATTCGCCGGGCGCCGCGTCCCAGGCCTCGTGTTCGAGCTGATTCCACACCCAAGCCACCGCCGCCGCCCCATGCAGGGCGATACCGGCCCACTGCGGCAAACGGCGATTCTGGCGCAGACCCAACCAGACCAGCGCCGCGCCTTCCAAGGCCCAGGTGATGCCCGTGGCACGTGCCGAAAAGGCCAAAGGCACCGCCAAGGTGGCAAAGCCCAACGCCAGCACGCCAAAGGATTGCCCCAACAGCCCATGACGGCGATCGCGCAGCAGCCAGAATGCCAAGCCTGCGTACAGCACGGCCATGGCCAGGGCGCTCCAGGCCAAGGCCATCGGCGTTTCATGCAGCATCGCCGCTTGCAAGGGGAAGGCCAACAGCGGCGTGCCAAACACCAAGGTGCCATCGACGAAACCGCGCTTGGCCTCCGGCGCACGCAGCGCGTGCAAGACCGCGATGGCGACATAGAACAGGAAGAACGCCACCAGGTACGGCTCGACCGTGGCCAGATGTCGCGGCTCGTAATACTCCATGCCCCACGCCAAACCGATGGCGAAGGTGAAGAAGAAGCCGATCAAGTTGAGCGCCCGCCAATGCCGGAACCAGGCGATGGCGAACACCGCCAGATTCAACAGCGCATAGAACGAAAACAGGGCCACGTGGTTGCCGCTGCCGGTGGACAGCAACACCGGTGCGAGATAGCCGCCGAGGAAACCCAACACCGCCAGCGCCAGTGCATCCTGCAACACCGCCAGCGCCGCCGCGCCCGCCACCATCACCAGCACCAAGGCGAAGGCCAGCGTTGCCGGCAACAGGTGATACAAGCGATAGGCCGCGAACACCGTCAACAACACGATGCCGATGCCGCCGCCCTGCATACTCAAACCGAAAGCAGGGCGCGCCAACCGATTGCGCCAGCCCCACACGATCGCGGCCAAGCCCAGCGATGCCATGCCCGCCATGCGACCGGCCATCGATACCTTGATCCAGCCGGCATCGACCGAGTACTTCAAGCCAGCCGCCACACCAAACAGCAGCACCAGCATGCCGATCTTGACCGGCACATTGCCTTCGAACAGCCACGCCCACATCCGTGCCAAGGCGCGTTCCACGGCATTGGGTGGAATCGGTTCGGGCGCCCTGAACGGATTGGGTTCGACCGTGCGGTGTGGCGCTGCAGCGGGCGCAGACTCCGGCTCTTCGGCCTCGGCAAGTTCCGCCGTGGCGGCGATTTCATCGAAGCGATGATCGGCCGCCCGCGGTGTGAAGGCCTCCGCGATGGCAGCTTCAGGCGGCGCGGTCGACGCGGACTCGGTGAGTCGCGCGCGTGGCATCCGCGCTGCGGCTTCCAGTTCGGATATGCGCCGCTTCAATCCAGCCGTGCGGGCCCACAGCCAACCCAGCAATGCACCCACGACCAAGGCGAGTGGCTCATGCCCCCACTCCGCCAGCCACAGGCCCACGATTGCCCCCAGCACAGCACCCAACCAAGCCATGGCTCACCTTGCTTTCGCAGACGACGCGTCCGAGTCGGCAGTATCGCCGATGCAACGGCGTGGCGCGGCGCGAGTTAGGGAATGTCTGAACAAGCCCGTCATGCCCGCGAAGGCGGGCATCCAGCGACTCCAAGCCTTCGATATCAAAGGCACTGGACTCCCGCCTTCGCGGGAGCGACGAGCAAATATCGACTTGTTCAGGCGTTCGTTAGGGTTTTTGCTCCAGTCCATTCGCGGCTAGAATCAAGTCACCGTACCGCAGCGTATTGTGCGGACCTTGCCTTGATTCCAGACCATGCCGCATCGGCATGATCGCCCTGCCGGAGCATCCACCATGAGCAGCTTCACTCCACCCCTCGACGACATCCGCTTCGTCCTCAACCAATTGCTGGATGTGGCGGCAGTCCAGGCCTTGCCCGGTCAGCAGGACACCGGCATCGA
>DASSYF010000015.1:0-13332 GCA_035703435.1 Chiayiivirga sp.
CCGCTCCCACGACGGCAGCGCCGATCAAATTGCCGCCGCCAGCTTGAAGATCGGCAGGTACATGCCCACCACCATGCACCCGACCACGCCACCGATGAAGATCATGATCATCGGCTCCAGCAGGCTGCTCAACGCGTCAACAGCGTTGTTGACCTCCTCCTCGTAGAACTCCGCCACCTTGAACAGCATGGTGTCGAGCGCACCGGCTTCCTCGCCGATCGCGGTCATCTGCGTCACCATGTGCGGGAACAGGTTGACCTGCTTCATCGCCATGTTGAGCTGGTAGCCCACGGCCACGTCGTCGCGGATCTCGTGCACGGCGCGCTCGTAGACCGTGTTGCCAGTCGCACCGGCCACGATGTCCAGGGCGTCCACAAGCGGCACGCCTGCCCTGAACGTCGTCGCAAGCGTACGCGCATAGCGCGCGATAGACGCGTTGTGCAGGATCTGACCGATGACCGGAAGTTTGAGCATCAGTCGGTCCACGCCGTGTTGCAGCTTCTCGGAGCGCTTGAACATGTACATGAACACCAGGGCGCCACCGATGATCACGGCGAGGATCAGCCACCAGTAGCTGAGCAGGAATTCACTGGCCGCGATAATCAGCTTGGTGAAGGCCGGCAGGTCGGCGCCGAAACTCTGGAACACCTGCTGGAACTGCGGCACCACGAAGATCAGCAGGATCGCACTGACCAGGATGGCCACCACGATCACCGTCGCCGGGTAGAACAGCGCCTTCTTGATCTTGCCCTTCAGGCTTTCGGTGTTTTCCTTGTAGGTCGCGATGGTGTCCAGCACCGTCTCCAGCACGCCTGCGGTTTCGCCCGCCTTGACCAGGTTGCGATACAACTCGTCGAACTGGACCGGATGCCTGCCCATCGCCTCGTAGATGGAGGAGCCGCCCTCGATGTCGGCGCGCAGGCTGTTCACCAGGTCCTTCATCTTCGGGTTCTTGTGGCCGCCGCCGATGATCTCCAGCGCCTGCACGATCGGCACACCCGACTTGATCATGGTCGCGAGTTGGCGGCTGAATACCGCGATGTCCTTGGCGCTGATCGTCTTGCCCGCACTGCCGAACAGAGGCTTGGGCTTGAGCTTGACCGTTGTGGGCTGGATGCCCTGGCGACGCAACTCGGCGCGCAGCAGGTTGGCATTCTTGGAGGACTGCTCGCCCTTCATCTTCTTGCCGCGCTTGTCGTTGCCCTCCCAGACGAAGATGGGTAGGGCTTCTTCGCGGCGCACGGTACGAGCGGCAACCTTCTGCCGGGCGACGTTTCGGGTCACGGCCATTCTGTTTTCTCCCCCTGCCTGGCGTCGGGCCGCCGGGCGCAGTGCCTACGATGTTATCCGTTTACAGGCGTGTGTGAAGTTTTACCCTGTGACGGAACGCAGGGTTTGGCATCTCCCGGCGTCCGGCCCCTCCCCGGAGCCGGAAAACTTGGGCGCTGGGGGCATTCGTTGCCGCGATCGCCCCCCCCCCCGTAGGAGCGCCCCATGGGCGCGACGATGTTCCACCAAAACCAATCGCGCCCATGGGGCGCTCCTACCGGGTCGAAGGCACGCCGGGCGATTCAATCCTTGGTCACCCGGTTGATCTCGGCCAGGCAGGTCACGCCGGCCTTCACCTTGTCCAGCGCCGAGCGGCGAAGGTCGCGCACCCCGGACTTCGTCGCCACCTCGGCGATCTGCATGGCGTTGCCGCCCTGCAGGACGATGGTCTGGATGTCCTCGCTCATCGGCATCACCTGGTACAGGCCCACGCGGCCCTTGTAGCCCTCGGTGCACTCCTCGCAGCCCACCGCGTCGAAGAGCTTGATGCCCTCGTGCACCTCGTCATCGGTGAAACCCTCGGCCAGCAGGGCGTGGTCCGGCAGGTCCATCTCTTGCTTGCACCGGTTGCACAGCCGCCGAGCCAGGCGCTGGGCAATCACCAGCGTCACCGAACTGGTGATGTTGTAGGGAGCGATACCCATGTTCATCAGGCGCGCGATGGTCTGCGGCGCGTCGTTGGTGTGCAGGGTGGACAGCACCATGTGGCCGGTCTGCGCGGCCTTGATCGCGATCTCGGCGGTTTCCAGGTCGCGGATTTCGCCGACCATGATCACGTCCGGGTCCTGGCGCAGGAAGCTGCGCAGCGCCGCGGCGAAGGTCATGCCGCGCTTGGTGTTCTGCTGCACCTGGTTGATGCCCGACAGGCGGATCTCCACCGGGTCCTCCACGGTGGAGATGTTGCGTACCTCGTCGTTGAGGATGCCCAGCGCCGTGTACAGGCTCACCGTCTTGCCCGAGCCGGTGGGGCCGGTGACCAGGACCATCCCATAGGGCTTCTGGATCGCATCCAGGAACAGCTTTTGCTGGTTCGGTTCGTAGCCCAGCTTGTCGATGCCGAGCTTGGCGGCGCTGGCGTCCAGGATGCGCAGCACCACCTTCTCGCCGAACAGCGTGGGCAGGGTGCTGACGCGGAAGTCGATCTGCTTGGTCTTCGACAGGTTCAGCTTCATGCGGCCGTCCTGCGGCACCCGCTTCTCGGCGATGTCCAGCTGCGCCATCACCTTGAGGCGTGCGGTGATGCGCTGGTTGAGCTTCACCGGCATCTTCGCGGTCTGCTTGAGCAGGCCATCGATGCGCAGGCGCACCCGGTAGTCGTTCTCGTAGGGCTCGAAGTGGATATCCGAGGCGCCCTTTTTGATCGCGTCGATCAGCACCTTGTTGACGAACTTCACCACCGGGGTGTCGTCGCCCTTCACGTCGGTGCCGGCATCGCCCTCGTCTTCGCCGCCGCTGATGTCAAGGTTGTCGAGGTCGTCGCCGTCGCCCAGCGCGTCGCCCAGGCTGTCGTTGCTCTCCAGCCACTGCTCCATCACCCGACGGATGTTGTCCTCGTCGACCAGGATCGGCTCCACCACCAGGTTGGTGTGGAACTTCACCTCGTCCAGGGCATGGGCGTTGGTAGGGTCGCTGGTGCCGATGAACAGCTTGCCGCCGCGCTTGAACAGCGGCAGCACCGAATGCTTGCGCAGCAACTCTTCCTTGACCAGCTTGATGGCGCTCTGGCTGCCGTCCATCGCCGAGGGGTCGCAGACCGGCATCCCGAACTCGATCGAGTTGGCCGCCGCCATCTGCGCCGCAGTGACCAGCTTGTGCTCGCGCAGGTAGCCTGCAATTGGCTTGCGCTCGCGGGTGGCCTTGTCGAGTGCCTCGCGGGCGGATACCTCGTCCAGGGCGCCGTCCAGCACGAGGCGTCGGGCGATGCCAGTGATGCCGACCAGGTTGGCTGCCGGGACTGCGCTCATGTTCACTCCTTCCAAGAGGGTCAGACTTTACCGCAAGCATGGCTCGTGCCACAGGGGACGGGCCCGTCAAAAACGCGATGCCGGTGCCAGCATGGCCGCAATCCGGGCTAATCTTGGCGCCAAAGGGGAGCCCATGCGAATTTCCGTCATCCTGCCTGCCAAGAACGAGGCCGAAGGCCTACGCCGCACCCTGCCGCGTCTGTGTGAATTGCTGCCTGATGCTGAGATAATTGTCGTCGATGACGGCTCCACCGATGACACCGCTGCCGTGGCGGCTGCGCACAATGCCACGGTCCTCGGCAGCCCTTATTCAATGGGCAACGGTGCCGCCATCAAGCGCGGCACACGCGCAGCAAATGGCGACGTGCTTGTCTTCATGGATGCGGACGGGCAGCACGATCCGGTGCACATTGAAAGCTTGCTCGCCAAGCTCGGTGAGGGCTTCGACATGGTGATTGGCGCGCGGGATGGCACCGGGCAGGCCAATTTCCATCGTGGGGTCGCCAATTCGCTTTATAACAAGCTGGCCAGTTGGATGACGGGCCATCGGGTGGCAGATCTCACCTCCGGTTTCCGGGTTGTGCGCGCAGAAAGATTCCGCGAGTTCCTTCACTTGCTGCCGAATGGATTTTCATATCCCACCACGTCCACCATGGCGTTCTTCCGCAGCGCGTATCCGGTGGCCTATGTGCCGATCCCTGTCGCCAAGCGGGTGGGTAATGGCAGCCATATCCGGCCGATCAAGGATGGTGTTCGTTTCCTGTTGATCATCTTCAAGATCGCGACGTTGTATTCACCACTCAAGCTCTTCGTGCCAATCGGACTCGGATTCGGAGTACTCGGCCTTGGTTACTACGCCTATACTTACCTGACTCAGGAGCGCTTCACCAACATGAGTGTGCTGCTGTTCAGTGCCGCGGTCATCATTTTCCTGATCGGGTTGATCTCGGAGCAGATCACCAGCCTGACCTACCAGAAGCGGTAATGCCGTGCCCACACTGCGAGCCATGCTGGCAACCTTGGCACGCACGCCATTTCACCCGCAGTGGCTGATGGGGCAGCGAACGGTGCCGGACGGCATTAGCGGAATCACGCTGGATATCGGCGCTGCGGATCGCTGGATCGAATCGCGGCTCGCACCCGGCGTCCAATACATCGCGCTCGACTATCCCGCGACGGGTCGCGACTTGTATGCGGCGCGACCGGATGTTTTCGCAGACGCCGCGTGCCTACCTTTCGGTGGAAACTGTATCGATACGGTGCTGTGCCTCGAGGTCATCGAGCACGTCCGAGATCCCAACGGCATGCTCGCCGAAATGGCGCGCGTACTTCGGCCGGGCGGACAATTGCATCTCTCGATGCCGTTCCTGTACCCGATCCACGATGCGCCGTTCGATTTCCAGCGACTGACCGAGCATGGTTTGAGACGCGACTTGGAAGCTGCCGGCTTGCAGATCGTCGAAATACGCAAGACCGGGCACGCCATTCGCAACGCAGGCCTGCTTTGCAGCCTGTCCATCGGGGGTGGTATCTACGGCCGGCGCGAATGGCATGCATATTCCCTGCTACCCGTTGCTGCAGTCCTGATCGTGCTGGTCAATCTCCTAGCCTATCTGTTGAGCTTGTTCTGGCCGGATTGGAACGGGATGTGCATGGGCTACGAATTGAAGGCGACCAAGCCTTGAACCTCGGCGCACTGGTACTGGTCACCACCTCCTATACGATCTCGGGCGACGGCCGCGAAGCGGCCGGCTCTTTCGTTGCGGATCTTGCCGATGAAGCCTCGCGACGCATGCCGGTGCGGGTGGTCGCACCGGGCCACGAGGACGCAATTGAATCGCCGCGACCCGGCCTGCAGATATATCGTTACGCCGCGTCCGACAAGCCGCTGTCCACACTAAGACCTTGGCGGGCGCGCGATTTGACGGATCTGTTTTCGGTGATGGCACAAGGCCAGAAGGCAACGGATCGCGCAGTTTCTGATGGTTCCGTTGCGCGCATTCTCGCCTTGTGGGCATTGCCATGCGGGCACTGGGCGCGCCGTGCTGCCCGTCGCGGCGGTCTGAGTTACTCCGTCTGGACGCTCGGTAGCGATATCTGGTCGCTTGGTCGCATTCCGGTCGTGCGAAGTCATCTCGCGCGCGTGCTGGGGGATGCCGAAACTTGCTATTCCGATGGTCTGCAACTTGCCGAGGACACCAAGCGCATCGGAGGCCGGGAAGTCGAGTTCCTGCCCAGCACGCGCCGCATAGACGGCATGCGCATCGCCGCCCCCAAGAATGCACATCCATATCGCCTGCTATTCCTCGGCCGCTGGCATCCCAACAAGGGCGTGGACCTTCTGTTGCAGGCGCTGGCTTTTCTCGGCGACGATGCGTGGTCATGTATTGACGCCGTCGAAATCTGCGGCGGGGGCCCCATGGAAGTGGAGGTGCGCCGTGAGGTCGAGCGATTGCGAGCGCTTGGACGCCCGGTTGAATTGCATGGTTACCTGGACAAGGCCGCCGCCGAAGAGGCCATGCTCCGCGCAGATTTCGTGATGATTCCGTCGCGCATTGAAAGCATTCCAGTGGTGTTTTCCGATGCAATGAAACTGGGTTGCCCCGTCATCACCATGCCGGTCGGTGATTTGTCGTCGCTGATCCACCAGCACGGTTGCGGGATCTGTGCCGAGACCGTGAGTGCCCCTGCCTTCGCCGCCGCCTTGCGCACGGCGTTGCGGTCAAGTCCGGCCGATTTCAGCCACGGAGTCGAGATCGCAGCACGCGATTTCGACCTGCATCGAATTGTCGATGCCATCTTGCCGCCCGGCCTGGCCGAAACCGGAGAAGGCACTTGAGCCCCCGGGGGTACCAGCGCGATTTTGCGGAAACGCACGCTGCGATGTATGACGCCTCGGGGCGCGAAGCCAAGGCGAGGACTATGATTGCCATTCTTCGCGATGCGCTGGGACCGAGTCTCGAGCGGGCAAGCTGCGTCAATATCGGCTGCTCCACGGGAATCATGGACAGTTTCCTGGCACCGCACGTGGGTGAGCTGACTGGTATCGATATCGACTCGACCGCTATCGCCTACGCCCAGGCAACGCATGCAGCGACGAACCTCCGCTTCACGGTGGGGGACGCCATGGCCCTCGATTTGGCCGACACTTCAATCGACGTGGTGATCTGTTCGCAGGTTTACGAGCACGTGCCGGACCCGGCACGCATGATGCGTGAGATCGGCAGGATCCTGGCACCGGGAGGCGTGTGCTATTTCGCCGCCACCAATAAGCTCTGCGTGGTCGAGCAGCACTATTTCCTGCCGTTCCTTTCAATGTTGCCGCAGCGCTTTGCCGATCTCTACCTGCGGATGACGGGCAAGGGTGATCACTATTACGAGAAACACCTCACGTACCGCGGGCTCAGGCGGTTGACGTCGCGATTCGCCATCTCCGACTACACCGCGAGAATCGTCACCGAGCCGGAGAGCTTCCACACGGGATACCTGGTTGGCGCAGGACGCCTGCGCAAGGCGATCCTCCAGTTATGGCTCAAATATTTCTACTGGTCATTCCCTGGCTATCTGTGGGTTCTGCGTAACCCGGCTGATCCTTTCACGGCACTTCGTAGATGGCCCACCGGTGCAGAGCGTAGCGGCCGAGGACCTTCCATTGATCGCCGCTTCGCGGGCGATCGAGGTGCGCGCACAAAGTCCCGATGCCCCTGGAAATCCTCTCGAATCGATTCGACAGGATGAGCATCGGCAAAAGTGCAGTGGTCCAGGCATTGGATCCGGAGGCCAACCGTCGCCAGCCGGGAGGCACGATCTCATCATCGAATTCGCTGCGGGTGAACCCCGGGCGAGCGAGCGGTTCGTTGCGCTTGCGTCGTAATAGCAGGCGTGCTGATCGGTTGAACTCCGCACCAGGCTCCAGCAACAGAATGCGCGCGCCGTTGGCCACGCAACGGTCGAGCGAAACCAATGCGTCGCGGGCTTGTTGCACGTCGAGGTACATGAGCGCAGTTACAGCGTATGCATGCGAGAACGTTGCGTCGGCGAAAGGCAGCGATGCAAGGTTTCCACAGACCGCATCGCCGTACTTCGAGCGAAAAAGCCTGCAGAAATCCGGGGTGTAGTCGATGCCGACCACGCGTCCGAGCTTCATCGACGCCACTTCCCGGGCAAGGCGGCCGTAACCGCAGCCGATGTCGAGTACGGGCTTCTCGCTCGACGTGACGTCGTGGAACGCCTTGCGCAGCACTGTGCGGTGCCATTGATCGATCAGCGCGTTGACGGAATCTGGAAGCCCCTTCAGCAACACCGCGCGTGGAGTATTGCCATGCGTGGCTGCCCGGGTTTCCCATTCGTTCTGCGAATTCTTCATCGGTCGTTGGACAGGATCCACGCGCTTACCCCCAGTCCGGTGCGATGTGCCGGGTTAGCCAATCCGCAGCGACGAACAAGCCCGCATTGAGCAGGTCCGCAAGCGTCAGGATAAGGCGGACCACCACGCCATACAGCAGCAGGTCGGCAACAGGCAAACCGATAGTCACGCCAAGCCAGGTGAACAGTGCCTCGCGTACCACGAGACCCGACGGAACGACGACCATTGCGGTCGTGGCGATCGACGCAAGCATGTAGGCCGCGCCATAGGTGACAGCTTCGACTGGTCCATGGTTTGCCGCGAGCAGGAATATCCAGCCGACGAGAAACGGCATCCAGTTGAGGATCAGCAGCGCACTCAGTCGTATCGATTCAGAGGCATCCAGCCCAGCCGATTGTTGCTGCATGTTGACACGTTTGCCTAACAGCGGCAGGGCCGCGATGAATCGTCGTGGCCATGGAATCCGATGGGCAAACCAGAGTGCGCAGGCGGCTGGAACCAGCAGCAGGTAAAGGGCGGGAGTGCCCGTGTATGCAGCCAGCAAGATCGTGGCGGCGAGCGCTGTCGCCCATGCGTAGCCGAGCACAGTCTGCACGAGCACCGACAGCGTGATGCTGCCCAGGTCCGCGCTGCCACCCAGGACATTGGCTTCGTAGAACAGGCCCCAGACCTTGCCGGGCAGGTAGCGCACGATCTGGCCGACGGCATATGCGGCACACGAGCGCATGCGGGGTAGCTGGCCCGCCACCATTTCGCCGAGCAGGACCGCGTGATATGTCGTGGTGATCGCAATCGACACGGTCGCGAGTACCAGGAACGCGAGCATACCGCCGGGACCAAGACTGACGAGATTCGCCTGCAGTTCATCCAGATGGCGCGAGAGCATCCAGCAGACATACGCCAGAGCAACCGCTACGAATGCGACGGACAGCAGCCGGCGTGCGCGGCCAAGGCGGCCTAGCGCGGGTGGCATCGAGTGCGGCGCGGAATTCATTTCGTCGTGGAATCCTTGGCAGGATCCATCAGGCATTCGACAGCGTATTGCGGACGGCATCGATAACGCGATCCACGTCGGTATCGTCGAGCTTTGGCGACAGCGGCAGGCTCACCGTCTGGCGACCAATGCGCAAGGCTTGGGGCCACTGCTCCGGACGCCAGCCAAAGCGTTCCCGGTAGACAGGATGTTCGGCAAGGGAAAGGTAATGGACGCCCGTCCCGATCCCGCGTGCGTTCATTGCGTCGAGGAAGTCGTCCCGCGCAATGCCGCTGCGTTGTGCATCGACCAGTATCGTGAACAGATGATAGGCATGTCGCGTGTTCACCGCCGGCATAGCAGGCAGGCCGACGGGGAGATCAGCGAATGCCTGCATGTAGCGTCGCCAGATATGCTCGCGGCGCGTCCACGAGGCTTCGACCCGCGCCAACTGGTGGATGCCGATGGAGGCCTGCAGATCCATCATGTTGTACTTGAACCCGCACTCCACTACCTGGTAGTGCTTGTAGCCCTTGTCGCCGAACCGATGCCATGCATCCTTGCTCATGCCATGCAGGGCCAGCATTCGCGCGCGCGCGATGCGCGCTTCGTCGCGACCGAGGATCATGCCGCCTTCGCCGGTTACGACGTTCTTGGTGGCATAGAAGCTGAAACAGCCGAAGTCGCCGAACGTGCCGGCCTTGCGCCCCTGGTAATCGGTCTCGATGGCGTGGGCGCAATCCTCGATGACGACGAGGTCGTGTTTGCGAGCGATCGCCATGATGCGATCCATCTCGCATGGTCGCCCGGCGAAATGGACGGGCAGGATCGCCCGCGTCCGTGGCGTGATCGCCGATTCGATGGCATCGGCGGAAATGCACTGGGTTTGCGGATCCACATCGGCCAGTACCGGGGTCAGCCCGGCGTGGATGATGGCGTTGACCGTGGCGCAGAACGTCAGCGGCGTGGTGATGACTTCCGCGCCAAGTTCCAGCGAAGCTGCGACCATGCTGACGTGGAGGGCGGCGGTGCAGGAGTTGACCGCCGCGACCTGTGCGACGCTGGCGCCTTTGTAGGCGGAAAAGTCCGCTTCGAAACGGGCGACCCGTGGCCCGGTGCCCAGCCAGCCCGAACGCATGCAGGCTTCGACTTCGGCGATTTCAGCCTCGCCAATATCCGGAGAGCCAAAGACCAGAAAGGGAAAAGTGCCGTTCATGCAAGTTCCGCCTGAAGTGAGAGTGCAAATTTCTGGAATGGTGGGGCCGCGACGTTTCAGTCCTTTCCGTCGTCGCACTTTCGATCGTGGTCAGCGGTCAGCGGCGGAATCGTTCCTTCGCCGAGCTTCATCCAATCGCTTGGTCAAGTTGGCCAGCACCTCTCGACCAATTTGGTCGCGAGCGGGTACCTGAGTCTTGAGCGTGTCCAGAAGCTTGGCAGCCTCCACGAGACGGTTGTCCGCGATCTCCAAGTTCACCAGCAAGGCACCCATGGGGGCGTCCTCTGACGAGCCGCTGTAGGCGGCACGAGCTTGGTGACTGGCTTTCTTAAGTGAACCAGAAGCCAAGTACAGCTGCGCCGCTTTGTAACGGAGGCGCCTAACATGAAAGTGGTCAGCCTGGACGTTGCTGCTGTCGAGAAAATTTGTCAACGCATCGGCCATCTGAAGGCGGTTGAGGCCGGCACACGGTTTGTTCTGGATGCCGTCGGACAGAGCTTCCAACGTCGTCAACGTGTCGGCTTGGATGATGTCTGCATGCCCGTCGAACGCGAGAGAAATGCTCGATGCGTGCGCCGGATTTCCACTTCCACAGTCAATGAGTAATTGCCAGACGCCGGCGAGACGGCGCGTCTCCTCGTCGTCTGAAACAGCAAGCACGTCAATGTGGTGACGTGCCAGCGCAACATCAGGTGGCGTGCGTTGCATCGCTGACTGTGCGAGATCCGTTCTTAGCCAGCGAGAGGTGGGGTGGTATGCCAGTCCTTGCGCGAACATAGCTTGTTGCGATTGCCATACGGAAACGCGGGCTGCGGTAGCTGTCGTGAAAACAAGGAGCAGAGCAATTGCACTACCGGTAAAAATGGCGGTGCCGTGGTGCATTTCTCGTTTAAGGTGGGTGCCGGCCGAAAATGCCAGGCTAAGCAGGGCCCAGATCGCCCCAACCGCTGGCAAATAGTTGCGGTGCTCAAAATACATGAGCAAGGGGAACACGCTGGATTCAATCGAATGCCCTAGCAAGAAGATCCCGGCGCCCAGCGCAAAACCAGGTACGCGACGACGCAGGTGCCAGGCGGAAGCCAGCAATAGAACCCAAGCGGCTATGGCGGCGGAAGTCGTGACTGGGTCCAGCAAACCGTGAGAAAGGCGGTAGTCATCGTGATAGAGACCGAGGCGCGGTCCGAACGGCACTAACAATGAACTCACGTAGCTCCACAGTACTCGTGTTTGCGTGAGTAGTCGTTCGTACAACGAGAATGGCCGATTGGCATATTCCCCGAAGATTGATGGGGATTGCAGGAGCGTGAGGCTGATCGCCAGGAGCGCAGGTGCAAGCAGGAATGCAATGAGAATTGCGCGCGACCACCATTTGCGCGCATGCCCTTTGGCCGGCGCGAATGCGAGCCATTCGATGAGTGCGCACAGCGGCAGCGCCAGGATGCCATTCTCCTTGGAGAAGATGGCCGCGATGGTCCAGAGTGGAACCGAGGTCAGGAGAATTTTCGCGCGACGCCACTCCCCGGCATCTAGCGCATTGCGTCCGTGAACATATGCCAGCATCGCAGCCAGCATGAAGAGGCTGGAGAGCATCGCCATGCGCTGCACGACGTAAAGTACTGTGCTCACAAGCAACGGGTGCAGGAGCCAAATCGCCGCTCCCAGCGTCGGCATCCATCGTGCAGCGGCGGAGGGCTCTCTGGTCAGCATTCCGCGCCGAAGGAGGCCGGAAAACAACGCGTAGACAAGCATGCCGGTGATGAGGTGGATGGCCAGATTACCAAGCTTCAACCCCCACACCGTTGGTCCCAGCAGCGCCACGTTTAAAACGAAACTGGCCATCGAGATGGGGCGGCCAAGTGCGCCGGAAGTATTCCCAAAGATCACTTGCAGCCAGCTTTGTTCACCGGCGAGCCAGCCTTTGATGGGTGCGAGGTTCTGCGTGTCGTCGAACACCAAAGGCCCGTCAAGCCCGATCCAATAGACGCTCGCCGTCAGGAGCAGTGCGGCTATGAAAGCTAAACCGTATTTCGACATTGCCGACATTCAAAAAAAAGCCCCGGCAGAGTATGCCGGGGCTTCTGATCAAGAACTACTGAATCAACGGCACTTCGACGGCAGGTACTTGGTTGGAATCGTGGTCGAGCCGCCGGTGCAAGACCAAGTCAGCTGGCCCGAGCCGGTGCCACCGACGACGGTCGGCGTCAGGGCGAGGTCGCCAGTGGTGCCGGTAGCAGAGGTCACAGTTGCGGTGACAACGCCGTTGGTGATGACGATGCTGCTGACGAAGCTGGTGGCGCCGGGGAACGAGTATCCGGCAGCGGCGCTGGTGGCAGGCAGCGCGCCGTTGGACGACATGGTTTCGGCTACGGCAAGCTTGGCCGGTGCCGCCATGTTCATCGCTTCCGACACCTTGGCGCGGACGGTGTAGTCCTGGTAGGCCGGGATGGCGATGGCCATCAGGATGCCGATGATCGCGATGACGATCATCAGTTCGATCAGGGTGAAACCTTTCTGCATCTTCATGTGTGTATCCCCTAGGAGTGGTTTCTATGCTTCACGTGCCGTTGTGGCCCAACTGCTTCGGTCCGTCGGCAGCCGTGCGACATTGCACGTGCAGGGGAATATACGCACATCGCGTGCCAATGCGGCGCAGGGGAATTCGCATGCTCCGATCTGCAATCGGGCTCACGGATTGGCGCTGGCACGGCGCAGCAGAAGGTGACGCGGAGCGTCTGTTTTTGGAGATGTGGTGACGTTTGGTGTCACTTTTGTCTCGCGGCTTCGACCGATTTGTGACTTCAATCGCAATGCGGTTTTTCTTTCGCTGCGACGAGGTGCGGCAGGCAAAGCCTGTCGCCGGGGGCGGTTTGTATCCGTGTCGGGGATTCGTGGACGCATTGCGTCATCGGGGGCAGGGCATATGTTGGCAGCGGTCATTGCACCGACGGCGTCGTTCTGCGCATGCGTGCGTTCCAGATCACGGTTTTGGTGCGGGTTGACCGGCATGGTGGGTCGCCGTTGAGAGTTGCATCTGGTGTTTGATGCCGGGCTTGCGCGATTTGATTGGGCTTGCCGTGGGTCGGCCAGACTTGCGCGGTAGGAGCGCCCCATGGGCGCGATGGGGCGTTACCGGTCAGGCTTCATCGCGCCCATGGGGCGCTCCTACGGGCGTCGTGTTGGTGGGGTGGGGCTGTCGGGGCGTAGCCACGGGCTGCGGTGCCATGTGGTTGCGCCCTGGGGCGGGTCAGTCGATGCCCAGCTTCTTGAGCTTGTAGCGCAGCGCGCGGAAGGTGATGCCCAGGGCGGCGGCGGCCTTGGTCTTGTTGTAGCGGTTTTCCTGCAAGGCCTGCTGGATGGCGGCGCGTTCGATTTCCTCGATGTACGAGGGCAGGGCGCTGCTGGCGGTTTCGCGCGGGCCGAGGCTGCGCGGGTCGGGCGGCGCGGCAGCGGCGCCGGGGTTGCTGGCGGCCGCAGCGTTGGCGCT
>DASSYF010000034.1:0-9006 GCA_035703435.1 Chiayiivirga sp.
TCCGACGCGCGCCTGCCGCAGGGCTCATTCGAGCGTGAACCACTGCACCTCGACGCGACGATTGAGATCACTGTCCGGTCCGGCAGGCTCCTCCCAGCCGCGACCGACCAGTTCGATGCGCTTGGTATCGATGTTGGGGTATTTCTGCAACAGCGCATCGCGTACGGACTGGGCGCGTTGGCGCGACAGCTCCATGGCCTTGAGTGCCATGGTGCGCACCAACGCTTGTCCACCTTGCTGCTCGAACTCGGGAACGCGGGCGTTGTCGACATGGCCACGCAACAGCACGATCGAACCCGGGCTCACCTGCAAGAAACCACGGATGGTTTCCAGATATTCCTGGTTCTGGGTGGCGTTGCGATCCAATTCGGCCGAGTTGGGTTCGAAGAAGAAGCGGATGTCGCGGCTCAAGAGGGCATCGCCTTCCAGCGAGATGGCTCCGCCCGTGCGAATCGGGGCGATGGCCACGGTCTGGCCGGCGAACTCGCCACTCTTGTCGAGCGCATCGAGCGCCTGCGAATACACGAAGCGGGCTGAATCGGCCGGATTGCGGATGAGGTTGCCGTAAGCCAGCACCGAGGATTGGTAGATGCTCTGGAAGGAGCCTGCGGCATCGATCTGGCCACCGAAGAAGGCGCGGTTTTCCGGAAGGTTCGACAGGTGCACCTTGCTCAGTTCGGCACGGGTGTCGGCTTCGCTCCAATTGAAGGCCTTGGCGATGGTGGCGATGTTGGCTGCGGGGTTGTCACGCACTGCGCGATTGCCTTCCAACAAACCATTCACCAAACCCTTCACCCACTCCGGCTTGGCCTGGGCAAAACCCTTGTTGACCAGAAGGATGTCGGCAATCACCAAGAGGTTTCGGTTGGACACGAGCATCTTGGCCTTGCCGGCGGAACCTGCCACGACTTCGTCGGTGCGCGGCGACCAGCCTACGCAGCCATTGATGCGGTTGGAATTGGCGGCCAATTCGGCGGCGTAGGCATCGCAGGCGACGAAGGCATCCTCGTAGAACACCAGTCCCAGCTCGCCCGCGGCGGGGCGTGCATCCAGATCGCGCAGCACCTTGATCGGCACCCCGGCTTCGGAGGCAAGGTAACGGATGAAGAATTCGCTTTCATTGAATTGCGAAGCGGCCAGCACGCGGCCCTTCAACTGGTTGACCGAGGTGATGCCCGAGTCCACCACCACTTGATCGGCGCCGCGCGAGAAACTGATCTGCGCCGGCACCACGATATCGAACTGGCGACCGAGCACGGCGAGTGCATCGACCGTGGTGACGGAAGCTGCGATGCGGCCATTGTTGACCTTGGACCAGCCTTCTTCTTCCGCCAGGGTCAAACGCACCTGAAATCCGTACTTGCGTGCGAAGAACGAATCCGGATTGGGCTCCAGCCCACCGTTGGCCACCACCAGGCCGGCATAGCCTGCGTACTCGCTGATGTCGATGTCGATGATGTTGCCCTTGGGCGCGTAGGTCGCAGCGGCATCCAGCACCGGCAAGCGGGTCAAGGGTTCGATCGGATCGGGCGCATCGGGTACATCGACGTGTTGGGCCACGCCCTGTTGCGGCACCTGCGTGTTGGCGGGCGTGCCGGCTTCTTGCGTGTCGCGCAACACCAACCAACCCCCGAGCGCGAGCAGGGCGATGATGAGCACGATGGTGATGAAAGCGCCAGCTGCGCCGCCAGTTTGTGCAAATGGGCGCGCTGCGGAGGCTGTGGTCGGACGAGTTCGCTTCATCGGGATGCTCCTTGGGAGAGAGAAGACGGAGACGCTTGGCGTCCGCGCAATACATGCGCGGGCAGGGTCGTGCTGTCGTTGATATCCAGCGCGCCCAGCAAGTCGCGCTGGCTGTCGAGCCAACGATCGGCCTCGTTGAAGGAGGATGTCAGGGCATTGAGCGAAAGCCCGATGCTCTTTTCGTCACCCGACAACAGGGCTTGCTCGCGGATCAAGGCCAGTTGCTGATCGATGCGCGCCAGCTCGGCCTGGATGCGTTCGGCACGCACACCGGCTTGCGCGTGCGCGACCTGGCGTGCATCGATGACGTGTTTCTGTTGTTCCAGGCTGTTGCGCAGCTCCGCGTCGAGATCGGTGCGCGACAAGCGTGCATCGAGGTCGTCTTCGTGCGCTTGCAAGCGCTGGCTTTCCTCGTGCGCGGTGTTGAGCACCTGGGCGATGGCTTGACCGGCACTGAGCATGCGCAGATGTAGCCAGACCAGTTGCTCGATCGAATCGATATGCGATTGCATCAATGGATTGGCCTGCAGCAAGGCCACGATGTCGCGGGCACGGCTTTCGATGCCTTGTTGGCGCGCTTGACGCTCCTTCGACAAGCCCTGGAGCAAGCCCTGATAGCGACGCTCTGCGGGCAGTTCGCTGCGTGCTTCGGTTTCCAGAGAGCGGCGGAAGCGCGAATTGTTGGCGAGCAAGGCCAGATAGGTAATTTCCGCGGCCGCACCCAGCACCCAGAAGCCGGGACTGATGAACGCACCCAACAGTCCGAAGCCGGCCAGCAGGAAGAAATTGGGTGGCACCGGCATGCCCAGCGGACGGGCCACGAAGGCGGCCCACAGTCGGCGTGCCAGACTCACGGCGTGGACTCCGGAACCTCGCCGAAATGCCGCAACGCCTCCGGCACGAATTGCGTATCGGTGGCCTCGCGGATCGCAATGCGCATCTGGAACTGCATCACCTCGGCCGGCACGGGTGCTTGATAGCCGTCGAGCGACTCGCGCAGCGCCGCCAGCACGTCCACGCCAGCCGTGCGCACGCGTCGATAGACCTTGACAGCCAGCGCCTCGGCTGCGCCGGGTGTCAGCAGGGTGGGAAGTGCCAGCCCTGCCATGGCTTCGGCACCCGGTGCGATGTCGAAGCGTTTGAGCAGGACATTCAGCAGCGCTGCGCTCTCGGCCACCGTGGCGGTCGGCAGCAAGGGCACCTTCACATCAACCCGTCCGGGTCGCTTGAGATCGACTTCGATCAGATCCGGTCGTGATGAGGCGAGGATCCACATCAAGCGACCGCGATTGTCCGAGTCGCTCATTTCCTGCGCGATCATCGAATACAGGCGCCCCGACAGGCCCGAATCTCCGGTTCCAGAATCACGCTTGCCAAGCGTTTGATCGGCTTCGTCGATGAAGACGATGCAGCGGCCCAGCGCACGGATCAGTCGGAAGATTTTCTCCAGGTTGCCTTCGCTCGAACCCACCCAACGATCACGGAAGTTCTTGAGTTTCACCACCGGCACGCCGGCTTCGCCAGCCAGACACTCAACCAGGAAGGTCTTGCCCGTACCGACCGGGCCGCAGAACAGATAACCCATCGGCAGGGCGCGGGTTTCACCGGCGCGCCACAGCGCGATGTCTTGTCGCAGCCAGACCTTGAGCGCGTCGGGCGCGTGGTAGGCATCGAGATTGCGCGTGGTTTCGACCAGTTCCACCAAACCTGCGGCTTCGCTTTCGATCAGGGATTTCTTGGTCTCGACAAAATCACGGGTTTGCAGTGGGCGTTTTTCGTGTGCACGTCGGCGCACCAGACTTTGCAGCGCGCTCAGGCTGACGCCGGACAAGGCCTGCGCGGTGCGCTCATCGCCCTGTTGTGGATCGAAGGCGGCCGGGTGACCCACGCGCAATTGCGCCAGCGCGCGCGTCAGCAAGGGCACGTCGGGCAGGGCGATGGGCACCCGCAAAGCGCGAGGGTTGAAGGCCACCTGCGGGTGCAGGTCGTTGAGATTGTCGGCCAGCAGCAGGGAGGCAAAGGGCAACTCGGTGTAGGGCGGTTCGCTGGCGAAATCGCGCACCAGACTGGCCAGGCTGGCAATGCCGAAGTCGCCGGATTGCCGGCCCGGCAACCATTGGTCGATGCCGCGCAGGATCAAGGCCACACCGTCGCCATCGTTGCGCCCCAGCGCACGCAGGTTGGCGCGATAACGCAGGTAGTGCGCGATCACGTCCATGGCTGCGCGCGGGTCGCGTGGCCACGGCCCCAGCTTCTCGAAGGCCGGCCATTCGCGTACCTGTTCGGCGCCGCGCAAAAGTGCCAGGCCGTTGCCGGCATCGAAACTGAAAACGATCTGGAAGCCGCCCAGTACCTGCGAATCCAGATATTGGCTCAGGGAAACGAGGCGCCCGGCCAGCGCGAAGCGGTCGGCGACATTGCCGTGCAACACGAACTGGCCATGCGCGCCGCTTTCATAGGCCAGCGCCAGTTCGCGCAACCAATCCGGGGCGTCGGAATCCAGTGCCATCGCGGTGCCCGATCAGGCGGATTGGCCTTCAGTGGGGCGTGGCGCTGAACCCATGCTGCGTTCGGCTGGCGCCGGTGCGGCTGCCCCTTCGAGGGTCAGGCCCTCGGCCGCGGCAAAGTCGGCCAGGGCCTGATCGGCCAAGGCTTGCTGTTCGGCTTCCTTGAGGTTGACCTCGCCCATGTCGATGGAATCTTTCGCCACGCGTGCGCGACCGGCCTGCTTGGTGCGTTCTTCCTCGACCATGTCCTGCAAGCGGTTCAAGGTGTCGCCCGAGCCGCCGATCTGGCCGATCATGCCGGCCGCCATTTCGTTCATGTCGGCCAGTGCCTTCTTCATGCGCATGTCGTTGATCGCGCCCTTGAGCGAATCGATCTTGGCGCGCGCGGCATTGACCGCGACATCGCGGGCCTTGACCAGATTCTTGTAGGTTTCTTCGGCCTGTTCCATCTGGCTGCGGTTTTCGCCCAGTTCGCGCGTCACCGTTTGCAGGCGCAGGGCCAGTTGCGCGGCGGCCGATTGGTTGCCGGCGCGCAGATGGGCGCGGGTTTTGGCGCGCAGTTCGGTTTCCTCGGCTTCGAGCTTGCGAACCTGACTCATCAGGCGCTCGGCCAAACCCGCGTGCGCGGCCAGACTCTGGTTGTAGCTGCCGATCTGCTTGCGCAGGTTTTCCTGCTCCAGTTCAAGCAGCGCCTCGGGATTGCGCTTCTCGATGCCGGAGACGAACAGCGAGAAAAAGCCGCGAACGATATTCATTAAGCGGGTGAACATGGCAACTCCAGTCAGGTGCGTTCGGAAACTGTCTCAGGATACTGCCTGTGACTGCAACCCGGACGGCAGCAGAGCGCGAACGTGACCGCCGCGCGCCACTCAACCGGCCAGGCGATTCAAGACATCGCCCAAGTCGGCTGGCAAGGGCGCATTGAGCAGATAGGGACGCGCGCCATCGTCGAGCGAGAACTCCAGCGAGGCGGCGTGCAGAAACAAGCGTCGCAGCCCGGCCTTGTCGCGCAAGCGGCGGTTGATGGCCTCGTCGCCATATTTTTCATCGCCCGCAACGGGGTGGCCGATGTGCTTGGCGTGGGCGCGGATCTGGTGAGTGCGGCCGGTTTCGATGCGGACTTCGCAGTATGAATGTCCACCGCGACGCTCCAGCGCTCGAAAATGGCTGATCGAGGCTTTGCCATTGGCCTGAACCTGCACGTGCCGCTCGCCGCCCTGGCGCAGACCCACATGCAAGGGCGCATCGACCGTCAGCGTGCCATCGGGCAGGCGTCCGAGCAGCAGGGCGAGGTAGCGCTTCTCCAAGCCGCCATCGTCCTCGCGCAGCAGGGCTTGCAGCTGGGTCAGGGTCGAGCGCTTCTTGGCAATGATCAGCAGGCCCGAGGTGTCGCGATCGAGCCGATGCACCAATTCCAGCGTCTGCTCCGGGCGCAGCGCGCGGAGCGTCTCGATGGCGCCGAAACTGATGCCACTGCCACCATGGCTGGCCACGCCGGTTGGCTTGTTCAGCGCCAGCAGGCGTTCGTCCTCGAACACGATGGCGGCCTCCAGTCGGGCCATCGCGGCGGCTGGCGGGCTGCCGCTGGCCTCGGCGGCATCCACCCGCACCGGCGGAATGCGGACTTCCTCCCCGCCTTCCAACTTCACATCGGGCTTGGCGCGCTTGCCATTGATACGCACCTGGCCGGTGCGCAAAAGGCGATAGATCAAGGCGCGCGGCACGCCTTTGAGCTGGCTGACGAGGAAATTGTCGATGCGCTGACCGGCGCGGTCGGCATCCACCCGCACTTTGCGGACGCCGCCGGAGGGTGTGGAATCGGGCCCGTTTGCTGCACTTGACATGGCATTGCTACACTAATGAGGCGAGATGATGTCCTGATTCGACTGCCGGCCCGAGCATTGGGCGGGTAGTGAGGGTTCCAGGTCTTGACGATTTGCGGTTTGCAAACGGTTGCTGCAGTTTAGCGGCTGTGAGCGCGAGGCGCAGGAACGATTCGCCCGAAGAGCCAGGAATGGTTCTTCGACTTCGGCCAAAAACTGCGCGAGCAGTTCCAGGCTTCCCCAAGGTTTTTGCGTGGCGCTCCCGCCGGTAACGTCCGGAGGTTTGAAGCGCTGGAGATTCTGCATGGCAGCGGCCCGCGCCCAGCGCGTCCGCAGCCCCCGATGATTGGGCGCGGAGCCCCGGCGTTCCTTGCGGCAGAGCGCGTGAGGAATGACAACACAATGAAAAGAATGCTGATCAATGCCACCCAGCAGGAAGAGCTGCGCGTGGCCATCGTCGATGGGCAAAGTCTGTACGACATCGACATCGAACAATCTTCTAAAGAACAGAAAAAGTCCAACATCTACAAGGGCCGCATCACCCGGCTCGAACCCTCGCTGGAAGCGGCGTTCGTCGAATACGGCGGTGACAAACACGGCTTCCTGCCGCTGAAGGAAATCTCCAGCGATTACTTCATCGATGGCATCAATCCCAACAAGGCCACGATCAAGGAACTCCTGCGCGAGGGCCAGGAAATCGTGGTGCAGGTGGACAAGGAAGAACGTGGCAACAAGGGCGCGGCGCTCACCACCTTCATCTCGCTGGCGGGTCGATATCTGGTGCTGATGCCCAACTCGCCGCGTGCCGGTGGCGTCAGTCGTCGCATCGAGGGCGATGATCGGGCCGCGCTCAAGGAAGCGCTCGACAAGCTGAACATCCCCGATGACATGGGCGTGATCATCCGCACCGCTGGCGTGGGCCGTGATGCGGAAGAGCTGCAGTGGGACGTGGATTACCTCTTGCAGATCTGGAAGGCGATCACCGACGCGGCACTGTCCAAACCATCGCCTTTCCTGATCTATCAGGAATCGCGCCTGATCATCCGCGCCCTGCGTGATTACCTGCGCGCCGACATCGGTGAAATCCTGATCGACAGTCCCGAGTTGTTCGAGGACGCGCGCGACTTCGTGCAGCAGGTGATGCCACAGAACCTGCGCAAGCTCAAGCTGTATTCCGACACCACCCCGCTGTTCAACCGCTTCCAGATCGAATCCCAGATCGAGAATGCCTACGAGCGCACGGTGCGCCTGCCGTCGGGTGGCTCGATCGTGCTGGATCAGACCGAGGCACTCACCGCGGTGGACGTGAACTCGGCCCGTGCCACGCGCGGCGGCGACATCGAGGAAACCGCGTTCAACACCAATCTGGAAGCCGCCGAAGAAGTGGCGCGGCAGATGCGTCTGCGCGATCTGGGCGGACTGGTGGTGATCGACTTCATCGACATGGAGTCCAACAAGCACCAACGCGAAGTCGAGCAACGCTTGGCCAATGCGCTCAAGTACGACCGTGCGCGTGTGCAGTTGGGGCGAATTTCCAAATTCGGCCTGATGGAGATGAGCCGCCAGCGCCTGCGACCCTCGCTGGGCGAATCCAGCCAACTCGTGTGCCCGCGTTGCGAAGGCCACGGCCGCATGCGTTCGGTCGAATCCTTGTCGTTGTCGATCCTGCGCCTGATCGAAGAGCAGGCGATGAAGGACAACACCGGACAGGTGCTGGTGCAGGCGCCACACGAGATCGCCAACTTCCTGCTCAATGAAAAGCGCCGCGCCCTGAGCGAGATCGAAAAGCGCCATGACGTGCCGCTGGTGATCGTGGCCGATTCGCAGTTGGAAACACCGCATTTCGAAGTCACGCGCATTCGTGAAAACGAAACCGGCGAAGAAACCCACACGCGCCCGAGCTATCAGCGCACCACCCCACGTCGACATGAAACTCATGCCTTGACGCGTGCCAACCTCAATATTCCGCCGACGCCCGCGGTGACGGCGGTGCGGCCCGCACAGCCACATCCCTTGCCGCAGGAATCGGCTCCGGCCACCGAGTCGGTCGCAACGCCGGCACCGGCTGCGCGACCCGCTGCGGTCGTGGCCAAGCCTGCGCCCAAGCGCGGTTTCTTTGCGTGGTTGGGCTCGTTGTTTGGCGCAGGCTCCAGTGCTGCAGCGCCCGCCGTGGCCACCGGCGCACGTCCGCAGCCATCACGTGATGCAAACCGGCCGACGGGTCCGCGTCGTGACGAGCGAAATGGCGGCGAGCGTGGCAAGCAGGAGTCGGCACGCAACGAGCAAAACAAGAACCGCAAGGATCGCCAGCAGGCGCAGAACAAGCCGGCACGCGACGGCGGCAAGCCCAACGAGCGCAAGGATGAGCGCGCAGCGGCCCAGGCCAAGCGCGAGCAACGTCAGGCTGCACCTGCGCGGCAGGACAAGTCGGACGCACCCAAGGCGGACAAGCGCGGACCTTCGCCACAAAAACCGGCAACGCCGCCTGACAAAGCCGTGGTGAGTATCGAGGACGTCGTCGTCCCGGTCGCCGCTGCGGTCGAATTCCAGCTGGATGCGCCAGTCAACAAGGAGGGCGATCAGTCCGCAGTTTCCCAAGTTGCAGACGCAGCTCAAGTGCCGTCGGGTGATCCGTCCGCGGCCCGCGATGGCAGCGAGAACAGCCCAGGACGCCGTCGTCGCGGCCGCCGTGGTGGACGTCGTCGCAAGCGCGAAGGCGCCCCTGGTGAGATCGAGCAAAACGATCAGGGCGTCGATGATGGCCTCGATGCCGACGATACGCCGGACGATTCGGATGTGTCCGCACCTGCGGTTACGACAGTCGCGCAGCCCGCAGCCCCAGCCCCAGCCCCCGCCCCCCCCCCCCCCCCCCCCCCCCCCCCCCCCCCCCCCCCCCCCCCCCCCCCCCCCCCCCCCCCCCCCCCCCCCCCCCC
>DASSYF010000068.1:0-150761 GCA_035703435.1 Chiayiivirga sp.
GCAGTGACGCGACCATCCAGTGCGTCGCTTCAATGAGGCCGCGGCCAATTGGCCGCGGAAATCGGACGCATCGAACGCCTCACCGCCGACGACATGAGCTTCAATGAGGCCGCGGCCAATTGGCCGCGGAAATCGATGATCGACCGGATCGAGTCCGCCCGGACAACCACGCTTCAATGAGGCCGCGGCCAATTGGCCGCGGAAATCCGGGCACGTTTTCCCACACGAGCCAGCGGGCGCCGCGCTTCAATGAGGCCGCGGCCAATTGGCCGCGGAAATCAAACCGCTCGCAACCGACGGCGACTGGGAATTGCTGGCTTCAATGAGGCCGCGGCCAATTGGCCGCGGAAATCGGACTGGAACACCGGCAGGAAGCGGTGAGGCATGGGCTTCAATGAGGCCGCGGCCAATTGGCCGCGGAAATAACAATCCTAATTCGTCTGCTATCGTATAAGGTGCGCTTCAATGAGGCCGCGGCCAATTGGCCGCGGAAATGGCGCACTCAATCCCGCAAGCAGAGCCAGACACCACGCTTCAATGAGGCCGCGGCCAATTGGCCGCGGAAATCCGCACCGACCAATCGCGTGCAGGCACGCCACCGATGCTTCAATGAGGCCGCGGCCAATTGGCCGCGGAAATAGGGGTTTCGCAAGTGCAGGCGCCGCAAGGGATTCTGGCGGAGAATGCGAGTGCTGTGCAAGTTCGGGTGCGCGCGGGCTCGCCGATCGCGAGTCGGGCGTATGAATGGCGGGCAAGTGTTTGATTTTCAAAGAGCAGCAGGATGCGAGCGCTGACCGGGGTTTTGGCCATCATCGCAGCGCTCGCGATGACGCGGCAAAAATGGGCCGTATGGCCGTGGTGGCGGTCGATCATACGATGATGGGCTGGCGGCTGACGGCTTCGAAGCGTTCGCCGAGGCTGACGACTTTGGGGTTGACCTTGTCCGCCGGGCCAAGGTCGATCACCAGCAGGGCGTCGGCCCGGTGGTCGATGATGCCATCGAGCAACTGCACCAGTTCGGCCTGACCCTGACGGCTGAGGCGGCATTGGAATACCGATAGTTGCAACCATTCACCAAAGCCCTTCATCAGTTTGAACACCCGTCGCCACCGCTTTTGATCGCGGATGTCGTAGGTCACCAGATACAGATGTTCGTCCATGGCCGTCTCGCAGGTTGAGATGGGTCAACGCGTGGTGAAATTGGGGTAGTCGTCCAGTTCGCCCAGCAGGAACCGGCCGAACAGGCGGGCCTGGAGCTCGATCAGGCGGCGGTAGCTCAAGCTGTAACCAAACAGGGGATGGGTGACTTCGTGGCCGAGGCGTCGTTCGAAGGCGGCGATGAAGCGCTTGCGGCCAGTGGCATCGAGGTTGACGCTGCCGGCGGCGCAAACGAAGTCGGTGGGGCGGATCTCGCCGTTGTTGATGACCTGCATCACCACCGAGTCGGCCAACAGCGGGCGGAAGGGCTCCATCAAGTCCAGCGCCAGCGCGGGGCGACCGTAGCGGGGTTGATGATAGAAACCGCGAAAGGGATCGAAGCCGACGGCTTGCAAGGTGACCGTCCAGGTGCGCGCAAGCAAGGTGTAGGCAAACGACAGCATGGCATTGACCGGATCGGTGGGTGGGCGACGGTTGCGGTGCATGAAGTCGAAACGCAGCACGCTTTCATCCTCGGCGCTGGCGGCCTTGAGGGTGTTGCGGAAGGCGCCGAAGTACATGGCCGCGGCATTGCCTTCGTGGCCGAGCAGGGTTTCGAGGCTCTCGGCGCGCTCGGCCTGTTGGCGTACGCGCTTGAGGTCGTCCAGCAGGCGTTCGGGCTTTTCGTCCAGCTTCCAATTGCGACGCAGTTGGGTGCGACCATTGGCGATCTTGGCGCTTATCAGGCCACGGGCGATGTGGCGACAGATGCGTTCATCGAAGCTGGCACGGTATTGGGCGGTGCGTAGTTCGACATTCTTGTGGCCATTGCCGAGGCTGTGGCCGAAGAAGAAGCCGCCATAGCTGTGCCAAGTGACGGGAATATCGCGCTGCATGAGTTCTTGCAGGCAGGGCGTGGTGATGTAGACATTGCCCTGGATCACCACTTGCGAGACTTCGCGCAGGCGGGCGGTGGCGAGGGACTTGCCGTCTTTGTCGGTGACGTCGAGGGTGTCGCCACGCTTGGCGAGCTTGGCGCTGTAGTGCTGGATGTAGAGCGGCAAGGCTTCGTGGTAGGGCACGGCCAGCGGGCGCGGCGTGGCCTGCGCCTGTTTGAGAAACTGCACTTCATCGGGCAGGCAAATCGTCACCAGCGAGCAGCGCGCACACTTGGGACTGTCCACCAGAGGCTCGGGAATGTGTCCGCAGGCCGCCATGGCGCGCAGTTCCACGATGGCTTTGCGGGTGAGTGCCAGCAGTTCCTCGTCGAAGGGCACGCTGACGCGCTCGCGGCTGGCGACGTAGTAGATGGCGCCTTGGTCGCAGGTGTAGCCATGTTCGCGCAGCAGCAGGCCTTGGGCGCACACTTGCACGCGCTCGGGATCGTAGACGCCGCGTGCGATGTGCGGACGTTTGCCGCGTTTGTAATCGACCGGGGTGACGGTGCTGCCTTCGCCTTCGATGAGGTCCAGCTTGGCGATGAGGCCGAGCGTGTTGGACGAGAGTGTGATCGAGCGTGCGTGGATGTCGAGCTTTTCCTCCTCGGCCTGTTCGGCATCGGGCAGGGCACCCGCCGGCTTGTCCACGCGGCGATGCGCGTGCCGACCTTCCACGGTATCGGCCGAATCGGCCCACTCGCCTTGCACCCATTCCAGATACGCCAGCCGTGGGCAGTACACATGTTCGTTCAACATGCGCACCGGAATCAGTGGTTGGTCACCGCCGAGATCGGGAAAGGGAAGTTCGAGGTCGCCTTGCTTGGGTTCCATGACGGGTCCTGCCGTTTGCGCGCGAAAGGCCTGGAAACGAGGCAGCAAGATTTGGGCCAAGGCGCGGCGAAAGCAGCGGAGCAAGCAAAGTCAGCGGTGCAAGCTCGGCTTTGCGGGTTGGCAGGTGTTGTGGTGCCGAGCTTGCTCGGCTCACGCGACGGGTGTCTTCGGGCTACAGGCGCATCTGTCCCGAATCAACGAAGGTCTCGCGTTCCGGCCATTGCGCACACAGCGCCTCGACGACGACCATCAACTCATCGAGCGCGCGATAGGGATCCTGTTCCGGGACGATCGGCGCCTGAATGCCGGCGTCGGCGGCGAAGGGGAAGTCAGGGGAGTTGGCGCAGGAGCTCATCAAGCATTGATTCCTTGTCGAAGAGCCGAAAGTACTCGCGCACCTGCGAAAGGTCCAGCTCGGCGCGATTGGCGCGCAGCAAGGCCTTGATGTCTTCGAGATCCTGGGTGCGGCGCGAATCATTGACCCAACCCTGCAGCTTGAAGCCGATCAGGCCCGCGGCGCTCACGACACGCAAGGTTCCGAGCGAGGTCTGCATGGATGTCGCCTGCATCAGCAGGTGACGGGCGATGGGACGACTGGCATACAGCAAATCCACCCGTTCGCTGCCGCGCTGGTAGTTGCCGGCATTCTCGCTGCGGTGCAGACGCTGATAGCCGAGTTCATGGAGCGAAGCATCGATGACATCGGCATGGTCGAGGGATACAAGGAAGTCGATGTCCTGCGTGGCGCGAATGACCTTGTGCGCGAGGCCAGCGCAAGGCCGCCGATCAGCGCGAATGGCGCATCAAGGCGCTCCAGCCGCGAAACCAATTCGGAGAGCTGGCGCCCAAGGCGCGAATGCGCTGTCATCTGATGGCTCCCGATGGGTCGAGGTCAGTGTGGGTGATCGACGGCGGCAGGATGAGGGGTGTATTTACGGGCGTTTTCATTCTCGGCGGGGGCGGAACAGTTTTCGATCCAAGCCACAAGATCGCCTGCGCAGTGACGATTGGTGTGCTGTAGTCGATTTGAGGTGGCATGGGTGGGGACCAAGTGGGTGAGGCGCGTGGGACTGTGAGGAAGTTCGATGTGACCGACCGAATGGACGCAATTCGTGCTGTGAGTCAGGAACGGGGTTTGAACAAGCCAAGGCCGAAACTGCTGGAGTGTCCGAGACGAATGGGGCCAACCACGGGTGCCGTGAAGCGCAAGCGGAGCATCTGACCGCGACGGTCGCCAATGAATGCGCGCTTGTTCGCTTCCCGTCGGGGGACGTGCACAGCGACCCATTGCGGCGGACCAGCGAGGTCGACCTCGACTTCTTGCGCATGCCCTCGCGCGCCCAGTTCACGACGAATCTGTTCGGCCATGGACTCACCTTCGCGCTCCTTGCCGCCGCGAAGGTGGTGGCGAGGGGGAACGTACGGCGTCACCGACTCCCAGACGTCTGACGCCTGACCGTCGAATCCCGGCGGGGGCGGAACCGCTCGATCAAGAGGGACAAGCCGCGCCTTCCACATGTCGGAATCGGAGCCTGCCGCGGCCCACGACACGTCGCGTGCGGCGGCGCGCAGGATCGCCTCTTGCTCGTCGGCTTCGAATGCGCGCGCGCCTCGCCAGACCAGAAGCCGGGTCGGCTTGTCCTGCGCGCACCACACCAGAAATTCGGTGTGGCGGCGATGGCCCGTCAGCGGCTGTCCCTCCGCATCTTTACCGTACATGTCGGCGACTGCCTCGCGCACTTCATGGCTGGCTTTAGCCCATGTCACATCAGGAGCACCCGTCTTGATGCGCAGGTACTCGCGAAGCACGGCTCCACGAAATCGGGAAGTGAGCCGCACGATTGCGCGACGTTCCGGCGCGACGTTCCAACCGATGGCGAACTGCATCAGGTGACAGTCGGGCCGATGCTCCGGCACGCGACGACGCTCACGGGCTGCCGGCCGCTCGGGCCGCACCGCGTAGAGCCATTGCGCACCGGGCGGCACGGCTCGCTTCACGGCCTCGGGGTTGTCGGTCGTGCGCTCGATATCCTCACGCGTGGCCGTGTCGAGCGGCGACAGCACGGGCGCAGCGCCCGCTCCGCGCTTGTCGGCGAGCGTGCAGTTGGCCTGAGGGATCTCGTCGGTCGAGCCCGCCACGCGAATGCGTGTTAGCGTCTCGGCACGACCGAACCAAGTCATACGTCCCAGGCACTGGCCGAGCAACTCGCGAAGGTCGTCGGTCCAGTCATCGCCTTCGAGGAACCACCACACTGGCGTCTCGGGCGCGACGCACCAGTAGTTGTCCTGCACGAGGCTGGTTCCGTAGCTGCGCGTTCCCGGCTTATTCCCTGCCGGGTTCCAGCCAAACTGGGTCGGGTGGTATTGCCTCAGCGGACTCCCCTTTCTCGCGTCGGCGGGCAGGTGGTACGCGTAGGTGCTCTTGCACAGCGCGGCCTGTAGCTTTTCGAGCTGCGCGACGTCGGGCTCGGGCGAAGTTTCGCGCGCCCACTGGTACCAGCGTGCGGTGATGGCGCGCACCAAGCGCCAGGGTGGCTGGAGCATCGCCAAGCTGATCAAGGTTACTTGGGCTCCTCGACGGGGCGGAAGAGCCCACCTCCAAGCATACGGTTGCGCCCAAGCAAGATGGGACCAGCGACCTCGACGGCAAAGGTCAGTTCGAGCTTCGCAAAGATGCCGACACCCTTCACGACGCGCGTCGAGAGCACGTCGACGTGTGGGATCGGCAGCCCCCTCCGCGCGCACTCCGCACTCACGTCATTCACGATCAGCGCATGCAGATCGCGGCCGTGGTTGTGACGGTTGACGAGGTAGTCGTTGACGGTGCGCCAGCGCCTTCCGCTCGCGAACAACACGTCGTGCTCTTCGAGCGCGACGCGGCGAAGGAGGAGCCGTCCGCCGGCACCTGCTTTCAGCTCACGCATCGTCGAGAGCGCCGTGATGACCTCGTCTCGGTGCTCGGCCCGCTCTCCCATACTGAACATGGGAACGAACGTGAGCAGTCGTTGACGCTCGAGATCGGCGATCAGACGCAGGCGGCCGCGCTCATCACGCACGGGTTCACCGTTCCACAAATGACCGGTGAGCCACGCGGGCAGGGCCTTGTTGCCGAGCTGGTCTTGCGTGTGGGCCATGAGCGCGCGTCGAAACGCGTTCGCGATGCCCGTGGACGAGGCGCTCTCCTCGAGGCCAGCATCGATGTGCAGCACGATCGCGTCATCGCTATCTACGCGCTTCGTGGTCGGCTCGCGCAGTGGCGGCGCCATCACGCCCAAACCTGCGAGGCGCCCGTCCCCGATGAGGACCGGACCACTCACCGGGTGCGCGAAAGTCACGCGCACGTGCCACGTCTTCTCCTTCTCGAAGCGCGTGCCTTCAGCGAAGATCTCGGCTCGCTTGCCACGCTTCTCCCAAGGCTCGCGCTGCACGTCGATCTGCACCGGCGCGCCCCTCACCTTGGCCAGCCGCAGCGCCTGCAGCACCGCATGTCGTGCCTGCTGCTCTTCCTTCTGTCGTTCGGCAGCATCCTTCGTTTCGCGCTTCGTCGGTTCAAGGCGACGACGAGGCGTCAGGATCGCTGGCGTCACCGTCTGCCACGTGGCCGACGCCTGCGTGTACCGCTCCCACATCGCTGTATCCTGCGCGCCCGAGAGCCGAGCCTCGTCGATAGGGAGCGCCGAGAGTAGCCACTCGGCGTCCGCCCGTGGCATCGACAGCGGCACCCCGACGACGACACGGCGGATCGAAGGGTTGGTCTCGTCGTGCCCCCGTGAGGGCAGCGGGACAAAGCGCAGGCGTTCTCCCTGCGGCGAAGCGGGCTCGTTTTGCATTGGCAGCCGCTTCTGCCCTTCCTCGACGCCAAACGCCCCGTCGAGGCGCTCGCGTGCTGCCTGGCGCAGCTTCTTCACCAGCTCATTTGCGCGATCGAGGGGCCATGCGACGAAGCCGGTGCCGTCAGCTTTCGATAGCTCAAAATACAACCAACACTCGGCTCCATCGTAGGCGACTCGGTCGAAGCGCGCCTTCGACGCCTGCACGAACAGGTCGCCGACCTCGTTGTGCTGGATCCGCGACAGCGTCTCGCTGTGCCGGCTCACCAGCGACGACAACGATCCTTTCTGCGGGACGCTCACGACCTTCGCCGCGCTGCCGACGCGCGGCACCAAGACGTCGCCTGGGTAGCTATTGAATAACACGTCAACGGTCGCATCATCGACGACGCGGGCGTGGGCATAGGCTTGGTCGATGCCGCGCCCGAACTGGTAGAGGCCCAAAGCCGCACGGCACACGCCATCAGCAAAGGTGCGGTCGGCTGCATCGAAGTGCCAGCAGTAGACGAAAGGAACTTCGACGTCGAAGAACCACGGCTGCTGCATCTTCTTCGCGCGGATGTCTTCGATGGCCTTCGCATCGGCATCGTTATGGGGCACGAACATCGTCAGCGCTTGGCCCAGCCGAAAATGCGGCAACGCCACCATAGGTGGAGGCTGCTTCTCCAACCACTCCAACGCCTGCTGCTCCGTCGGAGCCCCGGCCCCCGTCGACGTCGCCGCCACCAGCGCCTGAAACAGGCGAGCGGGCGACGGGAAGGCCTCTCCCACGCCGTGATAGCGGCCGTCGTGGAAGCGCACTTCGACGACGAGCTTGCTCATTGCTTCCCCTTCGTCTTCTGCGCCTTCTGTTCGTTCTTGCCCTTCACCTCGGCCTTCGCCTTGTCGACGTCGAACGTGATCGGACGATCGGCTGACACCTGCAGCGCGTTCTTCGCCTTGATCGCCACCTTCTTGATGGCGTCTTTGTCGAGCGTCGTTGGAGAGCGCTTGCCGGTTCGCGACACGATCTCCCACTGGGCCTCGCCATCGGGTACCAGCAAGCAACCTTGGCGGTAGAAGCCATCGTGCTCTTCGAGTGCCACCAGCAGCGAGAGCGCCAAGATGTACTGGCGTAGCGCCGTGGTGGTCGCCTCGTCGCTGCCATTCAGGCGACGGACCGCGATCAAGTTGACCGTAACATCGCGCGTGATGTCACCGCGCACCAGCACGCCGCCGTGCCCACCCACAGCAGGCACGTGGACGTAGCCGAGCTGCGCCGTCGCACTCTTGGTATCGCCCTCGAGCTTCTTCTTGTCGTCTTCTTCGAAGAGCCCTTCGACCTCGAGGTAGTTGACGGCGGGGTTATACTGCGCCGAGCGCGTCAGGCGATCGATGTCCCAACCGCGCACGACAGAGCGCACGATGCGAGGCACCTTCGCGCCCGTGTCGCGAGAGTCCCACACGCCGAAGACCAGCGACGTCGGTGCGATCCGCGCGATCGCGGTTGCGTCGCCGGTCTTGAGTAGGGCCTCGAACGCGGTGCGCGCTTCCTGGCCCAGCGACGTGTTCCGAACCAGCGCGTCACCCAGGCGGTGTCCCGCGTCGAGCAGCGACACGACCTGTCCTTTGATTTCGATGTCGATCTGCGGCACCAACCCTTCCAGCGGCCCGCCCTTCTTGAACATCGGCTCCATGCGGTTCGCCTGAGAGCCCTCGCTGTCGATGGTGACGACCCGACGACCATCGCTCAGCGTGTCAATGTTGTAATTCTCTTTCGCGTCGGCGTACGTCGGTGGAAAGATGACCGCATCTTTGCCTTCGACTGGCATCAGCTTCTGCCGCAGCACCAGCGCGACCTCTTCATTGTTCGTGATCCAGTCGTTCAAGTTCGTCATTGAGCACGCTCCTTCATTGATTTGACTTCGGTGACACCTACGATGGCTCGGGCTTGTCCTTCTTTGCCAGGCCACCCCAATTCAATCTCGAATTCTCGACGTGAGAACCCCGCCAGTTCACCGCCCAGCGCTGCCCGTAGGAACAGCGGACGGTGCCCAGCGCCTTGCAAGACTCCGTAGCGGTACAACAGCTTCTTTACGAAGCGCGGCCGTGCGCTGCTGAGGCCGATGGCAGCGAGGACGTCGACCAAGGGGTAGCCGCCAGTCTTGGCCTTCTGGTGGTTGTTCAACGACCACCCAATGTCCATCGGGATGTATCCCGATCGCCAATCAAATCGGAAGCTGCTGCTCTGCGGCCGTTGGAAGTTCAGCGGGTCGGCGTAGGCCTGCGCCCTCTCCGCGCGCACCAACTCAATGGCGCTCTCGAGCATGACGACGCCAGGCATGCCACCGGCGCCGGCCCAAAACTTCACGTTGTCTCGACCTGTCCGGTCCTCCTCGGCCCAATGGTCGACGTCGATATGGCGCTTCCCGTTCTTCAGGCGGGCCACCAACTTCGCAGGAGCTCCCGGGGCGCGCGATGCGTACTCATCAACACTGAGTTCCTCGACGTCGAGCTTCTTCCAGCTCCACTTCCAAGGCTGCGCTTCGGCGGTAATACCCTTCGGGAACAGTGCGTAGGTCTTGCTGCCCGCGATGAAGTCGATGGCCGCCTCGACCGGCTCGACTTCGCCCTTGGCCTCGATGACGAAACGATCGCCGACGAAGCCAGCGCGAACCTCGCCGCACAAGAGCTCCGCGAGTTCGATCAATCCGTAGCAGGCGAAGACCTGGCCGGGGTTCAAGACATCGACGGGGATCGTGCTCTTGCTGCGTGTCATGAACCACCGCCCTTCGCGTCATTCTTGCGCGACGCGATCCCATCGGCCGCGCGCAGCAGCGCCTCCCACCATGCGAGCCCCCACGGCCCCCACGTCTCCTGCAGCGCAGCGAAGCGCTCGGCCGCCTCACACTGTACGTCGCCCAGCTTGGACGGCGGCAGCGATTCGACACCCTCCACGGGCAGCGTCGGCCGCGACCAGCCGTGATGGCTGGACACCAGGTGCTTTGCCAGCTCCTGCCGCTCGGTAGACAACGACGACAA
Organism: Chiayiivirga sp.; assembly: GCA_035703435.1. GTDB lineage: Bacteria > Pseudomonadota > Gammaproteobacteria > Xanthomonadales > Xanthomonadaceae > Denitratimonas. The sequence continues at coordinate 9,758 of DASSYF010000068.1, forward strand.
TGCCAGCGAGGACTTCGCCTCCTGGAAGACGTCCCACCTGCCCATCAAGCCGAGGAGCGAGCCCACTTCGTGGCGATAGCCACCGAGGATGCTCTGGTCGATCCACTTCCCGACCTTCGCCAACGGCTGCTTGTCCGCCGGCGCATGAAACGCCGCCTGCCAGCGTGCCGCGGCCTTGCCGTCGTCGTGATGCACCGCCGCCAGCGCCAACATCGCGATGTCGTCGGACGACAAGCCCACGGCCGCGCCGATGCGCTTTGCCTCTTCTTGCGCCCACTGCTGGTGCTCGGTCAGCGCCTGCTCCTTCGATACCGACAGCCCCTCTTCGTTCGGCCGCCCCTTCTCGACCAGTTGATCGATGACGAGGTACTGGTCGATGTCGCCCTCGTCGCTGATGTCGACGGGTGTCGTGAACACCCGGCGCCAGTCCTTCGATTCATCCTTCGCCGTGGTCGGTTGCAGCGTGAAGCGGGAGGTGCGCCCATCGACGTCGCTGACTTCGGTGGCGTCTTCTTTCGCGTTGAGCAGCCCGTGGTCGAGCCCGCCCAAACGCACATCGACGAACAAGGTCTTGCCGCCCAAGTCCCTCTTATCGAGCGCCGCGAGCATCTCTAGCGTATGCCCCGCGAGGCCGCCTTCGATGACGACGTCACCGCCGTCGTCGACGAGGAAGCCCACGACGTCTTCCGCCTTTGGGAGCGTCTCCAGTGCCTGCCTCTCGCCTTCCTTCTTGGCTCGCGCGGCGTCGGTCTTTGCATCTAGGACCTCGCTCTTCGTCTTCGCGAGCTTCTCTGGCACCGCGTCGGTCTTCTTCTTCAGCTCGCCGATCCACTTGGTGACGTTGGACGTCTCGGTCTCGAGCGTCTCGAGCAACTCAGCGGGGGCAGCATCGAAGTAGGCTCGCACGAGCGCGTGAGACAGGGGCTTGTGGTCGACAGCGACGGGCAGGTGCTTGCGCCAAACCACGGTGGTTTGCGGTTCGACGTCGACCCACCCCCGCAACCAAGGATCGACCTTCGGACGTGCCGTGTGTTCTCGCAGCGAGGTCATCGCCCACGCCTCGACGAGCGGCCGTGTCAGGGCCGGATGCAACGGAGTCGGTGTCGACGCAGCCGCGACCTCCTCCTTCTTCGAGGTCTGGAGCCCTCGTAACGCCTGAGGGCTGAGGTTGCGACGTCCGTCGTCGCGAGCGTCCAGCGAGGTCAGCAAGGTCACGACGAGCTTCAAGTCGGCGTCCTTCGACTGCGATCCCTCATCTTCGTCTTCCCCAGATTTCCCTTTCTTCTTTTCCGCCTTCTTCACCGGCACGACGTCGACGAGGCTCACGCTCTTGCCTCGCCGGTTCACGCGGCCCAAGCGCTGCACCATGCGCTCGAACGCGACGAGGTCACAGATTAGGTGCTCGGCGTCGAGGTCCACACCGACTTCGCCCGCCGAAGTAGCGAACAAGACGCCGCGCTTCGGCTCGGTCTGCTCGCCGTGAAAGCCGTGATCGACGAGCCACTCGGCGACCTGACCACGCTCGAAGACGCGCCGGGCCCCTACCAGCAACTCGGTGTGAACCTCGAGTGCCTCGTCCTTGGCTTGTTTGTCAAATGCCTCGCGTGCCTTCTGCGCCTGGTCGCGCGAGTCGAGATAGACGACGACGCGGCTGGCCCCGTCCCGAACGCGTTGGCATGCGAGGCTCGCCACAGCGTTGGCGTAGGCGTTACCCTCCTCGACGGCCTCGTGGATCTTTATCCACTTCTGCGCGCCCAGCCGACGCGTCACCTCGTCGTGCCTCTTGTCCGCGTCGTCGAGAGAGAAGACCACGTCGGTCGACGACCGCTGGGTCGCCGACAGCGGCAACAGCTTCACGCGCGTGGGCACGACATCGACGCGACGGCCATCGAACTGTCTGTTCGCGACGGCTCGCACCATGTCTTCGAACGATGGCGAGAGGTGCGCCTCGTCGAGCACAAGCAAGCTATCGACACCAAGAAGTGCTGCGTGCAACGAGCGCGTCTTGCGTGAGGCGCCGTAGCCCTCGAACAACAAGCGCGACCCAATCATGTCGACGGTGCCAACGATGATCGCAGGCACGCTGGGATCATCGAGCCACCGGCGGTTGTCGATGTGCTGGCCACGCAACGTCGACACGGCCAGTCCGCGCTCCGCGTCGACGCCCAGCGCGGTGACAAGGTCGGACGTCTGCTTGACGAGATCGGCGAGGTGTTCGGCGACGGTGGAGGCTTGGTCGACGACAGCACGGCGGTCGACGACATAGACCAGGCGCAGGGGGATCTTTGCACCAGCAGCACGTGCTAAGAGCCAGATGGCGATCACGGACGTCTTGCCGAGGCCTGTCGGCAAGTCGATCGCCGAAGGCAGCGTGCCCTTGATAAGGCTCGTTAGCAGCCGCTCCTGCCAAGGAAACGGAGTGACGCCCGGTTGGAGGCTTAGCGCCATCGGCAACAGCTCGATCGCCCGCTCCTCGGAGAGAAATGTCCTCCTCATCGTGCTCGCCCGCAGTCTTCTGTCGACGAATGTTTTAAGGTCCTACCTAAGCCCGTAGCCAGCTCAATGTCGCTCAGGAAGCGACCGGCCTGGAGGTCCGTGAAGAGTCGGGGTTGCCAGCGGCACACGCCATCGTGACCGGTCAGGGCACGATAGACTTCGTCGAGGCACTCGAAAGAAAACATCGAACTCTTGCTCCGCTGCCGATCATTCACAAACCACCTCCCCTGTGTGCATCAGCAAGGTTCGCGGTAAGACCGCACGGGCGTGCTGCATTCGTCAACTCACGCGCCTGCGCCCGCAGCCTCGCGAACTCTGCGCGGGTGGCGGAGACATCCCCCACGACATCGGCGGCGACGACGCGCGGGCTCTTCGCGAGCAGCGCGTCGGGAATGCCGGAGCGATCAGGCAACGCTGCCTGCCACTGCGGATGCGCCTTACCGAGGTCATGGAGCCCTGACGCCTCCACGACGGCCGTCCTCGTGTCGCCGGTCAGCGAGAGCGCGGTGCTCAGCTTCTCGGCCGCGTCTCTCGCATCCTTGAGGTGGACATCGAGCGTCGACCAGTAGCCAGCTTCAGTCCACGCATCATCTCGCAGGGTCGCGCCACGCCCGGCACGCGGCACTTCGGCGAGCACGTTTGACTTGTCGCCCGTCCAACCTTCGGTCGCGTCGTAGCCGCCGACCTCTCGTTTGAGCATCACGAGCATGCCGGGCCGGATATCCCAGTGGTTCACACGCTCCCAGCGATCCGCCTCGTCATCCCAGAGCCAGACCTTCGAACCACTGTCTACGAGCATTTCCGTTAGCCGACGGTCACCTTTTCGCGAACTCTTGTCCCGTGGCGGAAGTGCGGAAACCGGGCAGCCTTCCCTCGCGGGCTCCAGCAGCGGGCCGTCGAGATCCTCGCCACGAGGAGGACTATCGCCAGACCAGTCGCGCCAGAACACCGTCACGTCGAGATCGGGATCGGTGCCGCGCACGAAGGCGCTGACATCGGTGAAACCGCCGTGAACGTCGCGCTCCGTCGAGAAGAGCCCGTGGACGTCGAGCGCGCGTGGCAGCGGGCTATCTTTCGGCTGCAGGGCCTTGGTGACCTCCTCCTGCTTGCTCGCGCTCAGGCCAGCAATGGCTTCGGAGAACGCATTGTCTTGAGAGAGCGGGGCGAAGGCATCGACGAGCTTCTTGGCGCGTTCGATGTCGGTGGTTTCATAGGGGCCGATGCGCTCGACCTTCTTGTTCCCGCCTTCTTTCGGCGTCTCCCAGACCCAAGCCTGAGCGCCCTGGTCGTCGCCCTTGCGGTTCAGGCGACCCAGACGCTGAAGCATCGAAGGCCACGGCGCGAGCTCGGTGAAGAGACGATGTGCCGAGATGTCCATGCCCGCCTCGATGACCTGCGTGCTCACACAGATGAGACCAGGATCGTCCTTCGGCAGCGTGCCAGCCTTGCGCTGGGCGTTGAAGTCGATGAGGCGTTGCTCGTGCCGCGCGCGGTCCTCCCGGCGAAACCGCGAAGTGAGGAGAACCTTGTGGTCGATCGTCGAGAGTGCGCCGAACACGGCGCGCGCCATGTCCACGGTGTTGCAGATGACGAGCGAGAGCGTGCCCGCCGCGTGCTTCGCCTTCACGGAGGCGGCGATGGCGTCCGGCGTGACTGCCGTCGCTGCAGCGAACTTCGCCGCGCGCCGCTTCTTGTCTCCACCGGTCGTCGGTTGCGCGGCTGCCTCTGGCTGCCACCACGCCAAAGGGCGCTTCGCCGCGCGCCACCAGCTGAGTCCTGCGTCACCATCAAGCGCAGTCTTGAGCTTGTTTTCGAATGCGATCTGCTCGTCTGACGGCTTGCCGATGGCGTCGCGCACTCGATCCGTGGTGCTGAGGAACGAGGTGCCGACGGTGGCGCTCATCCATGTCGTCAAGCACGGCTTCAACGACTCGAATCGCTTGCGTCGCATCCAGTCGAGCTGCGACGTCGTCCACAGGCCCGGCCCCATGAGCTGGACCTCGTCGATGAGCCACCGGCAGTCGTTGTTGAGCAGCCCGAAGTGAACCGGCCACTCGAAGCGGCTCATGGAGTAGCCGCGGTTCAGAGCGCGCGAGAGAAGTTGGTCCTGCGTGCCGACGAGCACCCATGGCATATCAGGGTGGCCGACCCATTCGTCATCGATGGCGCCGCCCATGAGCTGATGAACTGTGACGTCGATCTCCGGCTTCTCCGCCCTGAGCGCGTCGAAGTAGACCCGCAATCGCTGCACGGTTTGAGTGACCAGGCTGCGCATCGGCAGGCAGATCACGAGGTGCCGCGGTTCCGGCTTCTTGTCGACGAGCAGGCGCCACGCCCACGCGAGTGCAGCTTCAGTCTTTCCGAGGCCCGTCGGCACGGCGAGCACGTCGGGAAAACCCTCACTAGCCAGCAGCGACTGCCATTCGTACGGCTTGAATCCGCCGGTTGCTGCTCGAAAGAACGCTTCAAAATCCATGTCGCTCCTCGTGGCAAAGAGGTGTCGGCGATGGCATGGCTTGCATCGCCCTGGGCACGGGTTGCAGCCTGATCTTACCCCGCGCCTGGCGAAGTTATGCCACACCTCCGTCTCACCCGCTGAGACGACGCGTGATGTGGCTCAGGGTGTTTTACGAGTGTGGAGCCAGCGGACGAGGGCGTCAGCGTTGAACGGCCAATCCAATTCGGTGCCGTGGGTGTCATCGCGCAGCACGGGCACGCGGTGACCGTAGCGGGTTTCGAGTTCGTCGTCGCCGTCGATGAAGTGGCTGTCGAAGTCCGGGAACTGGGCTTGAGCGAGCAGGGCAAGGGCCTGGTCGCACAGGTCGCAGTCGTCGCGCTGGTAAAGGATAAACGGCATCGCGGGCAGGGCTTAAGAAGGCGCGTGGCGAAAGGTAGAATAGCGGCCCCTATCCGGAGTCGCGCACCATGGCCGTCAGTACGTTCGACTTGTTCAAGATCGGCATCGGCCCCTCCAGCTCGCACACCATCGGGCCGATGCGTGCGGCAGCGCGTTTTGTCGCGCATCATTTGATGGACGCCGGGCTGTTGCAGAGGGTGGTACGGGTGCGGGCCGAGGTGTTTGGTTCGCTGGCGCTCACCGGGCGCGGGCATGGCACCGACAAGGCCGTGTTGTTGGGGCTGGAAGGGCACGAGCCGAACCTGATTGATCCCGACATCGTGCCGGCGGTGCTCGATCGCATTCGTGGTGAGCATGCGCTGATGTTGGGTGGCAGCCATCGCATCGTGTTCGAGGAAAAGCGCGATCTGGTGATGAACAAGCGCCAGAAGCTGCCGTTCCACACCAATGGCATGCGCTACACGGCGTTCGATGCCAACGATGAAGTGCTGGCCACGCGCGATTACTATTCGGTGGGCGGTGGTTTCGTGGTGAATCACGATGAAGCGGCGGCCGATCGCATCGTGGCCGATACCACGGTGTTGCCGCACCCGTTCAAGACCGGCGATGAGCTTTTGGCCGAGACCCGCCGCAGTGGTTTGTCGATTGCCCAGATCATGTTCGAGAACGAAAAGGTCTGGCGCAGCGCGGGCGAAATCCATGCTGGCCTGCGCGAGTTGTGGGCGGTGATGCAGGGTTGCGTGGCGCGTGGTATTCGTTCGGAAGGCACGCTTCCGGGCGGGCTGCATGTGTCGCGGCGTGCGCCGACTTTGCACAAGGAACTGCTGTCACGCCCGGAAGCGGCGATGCGTGATCCGCTCACCACACTCGACTGGGTGAACCTCTACGCATTGGCCGTGAACGAGGAAAATGCCTCGGGCGGGCGTGTGGTGACGGCGCCCACCAATGGTGCGGCCGGCATCATTCCGGCGGTGCTGCATTACTACGACCGATTCATTCCCGGCAGCAGCGAGCAAGGCATCTTCGATTACCTGCTCACGGCTGCGGCCATCGGCATCCTGTACAAGGAAAACGCGAGCCTGTCGGGCGCGGAGGTGGGTTGCCAGGGCGAAGTGGGCGTGGCCTGTTCGATGGCGGCCGGTGGTTTGACCGCGGCCTTGGGTGGCACGCCGAGTCAGATCGAGAATGCGGCGGAAATCGGCATGGAACACAACCTGGGCCTGACCTGCGATCCGATCGGCGGCCTGGTCCAGATTCCCTGCATCGAGCGCAACGCCATGGGTTCGGTCAAGGCCATCAACGCCTCACGCATGGCGTTGCGCGGTGATGGAAAACACAAGGTCAGCCTCGACAAGGTCATCAAGACCATGCGCGACACCGGCCGCGACATGATGGACAAGTACAAGGAAACCAGTCGCGGCGGATTGGCGGTGAACGTCATCGAGTGCTGATGTGCGGATGCCGGGTCGGTGGCCGTCGATGCGGTGATGCCTGCCGGCTGCGCAGGCTCCTATTGATCCGGCTCTTGATTTGTAGCAATGGAGCTTGCTCCATTGTCTGCCGAGCACGCTCGGCAGCTATTTTTGTTGCAGTGCGGATGTTGTTGATGGCCGCCGCTGGATGGTTGCTGCGGACCACGCGCTCGTGCGCCGGACAACCGCTGAGTCTACTTCATTTTGCAAAGTGAAAACAGCAAGTTATCTAACAATCTCTGGAACTCTTCCAGGCCGCTCAGGATGCCCAATCAGGTCCGGTCATGGGCAATCTGAATCGAGCAAAACTGTTGCGATGCAAAATTGATTTTTGTCATGGTCTCGATGCCCTCGAAACGGACAATCGATGGCATTCCCCATCGGGGCTTTTTGAGAGAAGACCATGCATAACTCGATCTATCCTCCGCGTGCTTCCATTCCAGTAGGTGCCGTGCTGGTGAGTCTGGCCATGATGTTCGGTTTGGCCGCGTGCCAGTCCGAACCGTCGGCCACGGCGCATGCGGCGTCCTTGCTTGCGCCCAACGACACTGGTGGTTCCCTGCGCGGCGACTTCGGCCCGCCCGTGGGTGAGCCGATCGAGGCCATCCTCACCAGCCCGCCGCATGTGCCGCCGCCGACCGGCCGTAGCGAGCCGGCCAAGGTGATCGTGAATCTCGAAGTGATCGAAAAGGAAATGGAAATCTCGGAAGGTGTGAACTACACCTTCTGGACCTTCGGTGGCACCGTGCCCGGCAGCTTCATCCGCGTGCGCCAGGGCGACACGGTGGAGTTCCATTTGAACAACCACCCTGATTCCAAGATGCCGCACAACATCGACTTGCATGGCGTCACTGGCCCCGGTGGCGGCGCCAGTTCGAGCTTCACCGCACCCGGACACAGTTCGCAGTTCACCTTCAAGGCGCTCAACCAGGGCCTGTACGTGTACCACTGCGCCACCGCGCCGGTCGGCATGCATATCGCCAACGGCATGTACGGCCTGATCCTGGTCGAGCCGCCGGAGGGTCTGCCGCCGGTGGACAAGGAGTACTACGTGATGCAGGGCGACTTCTACACCACGACGAAGTACCGCGAGAAAGGTGCGGCCCCATTCGACATGCAGAAGGCCATCGACGAAAACCCGACCTATGTGCTGTTCAACGGTGCCGAAACGGCCTTGACCGGCGACAACGCCATCACCGCCAAGACCGGCGAGAACGTGCGCCTCTACGTCGGCAACGGTGGCCCGAACCTGGTGTCGAGCTTCCACCTCATCGGCGAGATCTTCGACCGCGTGTGGTACGAAGGCGGCACGCGCTATCAGGAAAACGTGCAGACGACCTTGATTCCTTCCGGTGGCGCCATGATCGCCGACTTCCACATCGAAGTGCCGGGCAGTTATGTACTGGTCGATCACTCGATCTTCCGCGCCTTCAACAAGGGCGCGCTGGGCATCCTGAAGGTGGAAGGTCCGGAAGATCTGGCGATCTATTCGGGCAAGGAAGTCGACTCGGTGTATCTGGGTGACAAGGCCGCCAGTCTGGCCTCGGTGCACACCGCTGCCACCTCCGCCGCCGCCGGCAAGTTGACGGTGGAAGAGCAGATCGCCGCCGGCAAGTCGCTGTTCGCCGGCACCTGTTCGGTCTGTCATCAGGACAATGGTGCAGGTATGCCGGGCGTATTCCCGCCACTGGCGAACTCGGACTATATCGCCGCATTGGATGAGGATGCCTTGATCGAGATCGTACTCAATGGCCTGACCGGCCCGGTCAAGGTCAACGGCGTGGAATACAACTCGGTGATGCCACCGATGAGCCAGCTCACCGATGACGAAGTGGCCAATATCCTGACCTATGTGAAGAACAGTTGGGACAACGGCGGTGGACGCATCACCAAGAAGGAAGTCAAGACCGTACGCGCCGCCACGCCGCGTTCGGAAGGCGCGGCTCACTAAGGAGTGATGCCATGTTTCGCCATGCACTCATGGCCCTGCTGATCCTTGCCGCCGACCCCGTGTCGGCGGCAGGAAACAGTGATTGGGCCGAGGTTCCCGCAGGTCGCGTCGTCTCGGTTCTGAGCCTGGGTGAAGCCGGCGTGGAAAGCACGGTCGGCCGCTTCGAGCTGATGCGTCGGCCCGTGACCAATGCCCAGTTTCTCGCCTTCGTGCAAGCGCATCCCGAATGGCAACGCGAAGCGGTGGCGCCGATCTTCGCCGATTCGCAGTACCTGTCGCACTGGCAATCCCATCTCACGGTGGGCGATGGCGCGGGCGACAATGCACCAGTCACCCGCGTCAGTTGGTTCGCAGCCACCGCCTATTGCGAGGCCCAAGGCGGTCGCCTGCCGACCTGGCTGGAGTGGGAATACGTGGCCGCCGCCGACGAAGCCCGCACCGATGCACGCTCCGACCCGGCCTGGCGCGAACGCATCCTCGGCTGGTACAGCAAGACCGGCGGTGATCGCATCGCCGATGTGGGCCAAACCCCGCTCAATGTCTATGGCGTGCAGGATGTGCACGGTCTGGTGTGGGAATGGGTGGATGATTTCAACGCCCTGATGATGTCGGCCGACAGCCGTGAACAAGGCGATCCGGACGTGCTCAAGTTCTGCGGTGCCGGGGCGCTGTCCATGTCCGATCGCGACAACTACGCCATCCTGATGCGCACCGCGATGTTGAGTGCGCTGAACGCCGAAGCCACCACGCGCAATATGGGTTTTCGTTGCGCACGTCCGCTTGGAGCCAAGCCATGAACTTCGTTCGCAGTCTGTTTGCAATCCTGTGCCTGAGCCTGGGCATGATCGTCGCCGTGCAGGCCGACGACACCGCCGAGCTGCCCGGTGATTCGATCTATCGCGTGCAAGCCACGCTCACCGATTCTCAGGGGCAATCATTGAAGTTTTCCGATGCGGCGGGCCATGTGCGGCTGGCGACGATGTTCTATGCCCGCTGCAAGTTCGTGTGTCCGATGTTGATCGAGCAGGTACGCAGCGTCGAAGCCCAACTCACGCCGGACGAGCGTGCGCGCCTGCGGGTCCTGCTCGTCAGCATCGATCCGGAACGCGATACGCCCGAGGCGTTGGCCGAGCTTGCCAAGCAGCGCAAGGTCGATCTTGCACGCTGGACTCTGACCCAGCCGGCCGTTGCTGATCTTCGAAAGATCTCGGCGGTGCTGGGCGTGCAGTATCGGCAACTGGACGATGGCGAATTCAATCACTCCAGCCTCATCAGCCTGATCGATCCGCAAGGCCGCGTGCTGGCCAAAAGCAGCGTGTTGGTGGGTGCGCCCGATCCTGAGTTTGTGGCGGCGGTGCGCAAGGCGTTGGCCGCTACGCGCCATTGATCCGGCCCTTGTTGTAGCAATGGAGCTTGCTCCATTGCCTGCCGAGCAAGCTCGGCAGCTACGCCCCATTGATCCGGCCCTTGTTTGTAGCAATGGAGCTTGCTCCATTGTCTGCCGAGCAAGCTCGGCAGCTACATGAAAGCCTGCTCCTTGATCGCTCGAATCTGATCGCGCACGCGCGCAGCGTCTTCGAATTCCAGATCACGGGCATGCTGGAACATCTGCTGTTCGAGCTTCTTGATCTGGGCGGCGGCGCGTTCGGGTGACAAGGCCTGATAGGCCTGCGCGGCTTCGGCGACCTTGCGATCGCGTGCGGCGTCACGAGCTTGTGCGGCAGTGCTGCGCACGTCTTCCAGAATGTCGGTGACGGGTTTGACGATGCTCTGCGGCACGATGCCGTGGGACGTGTTGTATTCGACCTGCTTGGTGCGACGGCGGTCGGTTTCGTCGATCGCGGCCTGCATCGAGCGGGTGATCGAGTCGGCGTAGAGAATCGCCTTGCCACGCAGGTTGCGGGCGGCGCGACCGATGGTCTGGATGAGGGATCCGCTGGAGCGCAGGAAACCTTCCTTGTCGGCATCGAGGATCGCGACCAGCGATACCTCGGGCATGTCCAAGCCTTCGCGCAGCAGGTTGATGCCGACCAGTACGTCGAACACACCGAGGCGCAGGTCGCGCAGGATTTCGACGCGCTCGACGGTGTCGATGTCCGAGTGCAGATAACGCACCTTGATGCCGTGTTCGCTCAGATACTCGGTGAGGTTCTCGGCCATGCGCTTGGTGAGGGTGGTGACCAGCACGCGGTCGCCCATGCGCACACGGGCACGCGCCTCGCTCATCAGGTCGTCCACTTGCGTGGCGACGGGTCGGATTTCCACCTGCGGGTCGATCAGGCCGGTGGGTCGCACCACCAATTCGACGATGCTGTCCTGGGTCCTGCCCAATTCGTACTTGCCCGGTGTGGCCGAGACGAAGATGGTGCGCGGCGCGCGCGCTTCCCATTCCTCGAAACGCAGCGGGCGATTGTCGAGCGCCGACGGCAGGCGAAAACCGAACTCCACCAGATTTTCCTTGCGCGAACGGTCGCCTTTGTACATCGCCCCGAGCTGCGGCACGGTGACGTGTGATTCATCGATCACCAGCAAGGCATCGGCCGGCAGGTAATCGAACAGGGTCGGTGGCGGCTCGCCCGGTGCCTTGCCGGTGAAGTGGCGGCTGTAGTTCTCGATGCCCGAGCAGTAGCCGACCTCGGCCATCATTTCCAGGTCGAAGGTGGTGCGCTGTTGCAGGCGTTGGGCTTCGACCAGCTTGTTGGCGGCGTAGAGTTGATCCAGCCGGAACTTCAATTCGTCCTTGATGGTGTCCAGCGCCGCCAGCACGCGCGCACGGGTGGTGGCGTAGTGGCTCTTGGGGTAGACCGTGTAGCGCGGCACACGACGCAGGGTTTCGCCGGTGAGCGGGTCGAACAGGGCCATGTTCTCGATCTCGCCATCGAACACTTCGATGCGCAGTGCCTCGGTGTCGTTTTCCGCCGGGAACACGTCGATGTTCTCGCCGCGTACGCGGAAGGTGCCGCGTTGCAGTTCGAACTCGTTGCGGGTGTATTGCAGGTCGGTCAATTGCCGGATCAGGGCGCGGGTGTCGAGCTTTTCACCGCGCTGCATGATGAGTCGCAGCGAGAGGTAATCCTCGGGATCACCCAAGCCATAAATCGCCGACACCGTGCCCACGATCAGGGCGTCGCGGCGACTGAGCAGGGCCTTGGTGGCCGATAGCCGCATCTGCTCGATGTGCTCGTTGATCGCGCTGTCTTTCTCGATGTAGGTGTCGGAGGCGGCGATGTAGGCCTCCGGCTGGTAGTAGTCGTAGTAGCTGACGAAGTATTCGACCGCATTGTTCGGAAAGAAGCGCTTGAACTCGCCGTACAACTGCGCGGCGAGGGTCTTGTTGGGTGCCAGCACGAGGGTCGGGCGCTGGATCTGCTGCACCACGTTGGCGATGGTGAAGGTCTTGCCCGAGCCGGTGACGCCGAGCACGGTCTGGTGCGCCAGACCCGCCTCGAAGCCTTCAACCAGCTTGTCGATGGCCGGCGGCTGATCGCCCGATGGCTCAAAGGGTGAGATCAGTTGGAAGCGTTCGGAATCGGTGTTCATCAGCATGCAAGTATAGCGAGCGCCCGCGCTTCGGCCGGACGAAAAAAAGCCCGCCGATGAAGGCGGGCCGAATGAAGGTTGGCGGCCCGGATGCTGCGGGCCGCTGCGTTGTGGTCACGAACACTCAGTTCTCGAATCCATCCTTGAAGATAGCGACCTCGGCAAAGTCGACAATCACCGTGCAGTCGGTCGTGATGGCCTGGGTCTGGAACGAGGTACCCGAGAGCACGCCGCCGCAGGTGCCACCGACCGTGCCGATGACATAACCCGTCGCAGGCGCCAGTGAGAACGTGCGGGTTTCGCCGTGCGGCACCGACTGGTTTCCGCTCGGATTGATCGTGCCGTTGCCAGTGCCGACACTCGACGTCACCGTATGCGTGGCCAGGTCAAAGTTGGCGGTCACGGTCTTGGCACTGATGACATTGCTCAGGGTGCAGGCGCTGCCGCTGCAATCACCGCTCCAGCTGCTGAAGACATAGCCCGGATTGCTGGTGGCGGAGCAGGTGGCCGAGCCGCCCTCAGTCACCGGGTTCGGCGTGCAGCTTGCGTTGCCACTCGCTGCCGGGTTGATGTTGACGGTGATCGGATAGCTTGCCGCCGAAGTCACGACCAAGGAGACGGGCACGGCCACGATCGGGGTCGCCGGGTCATTACTGGTCACGCACAGGTTGGCGCTGTAATTGCCGACGGCCAAGCCGGTGGAGTCGAAGCTCACCGTGACTGGCGTGTTGCTGCCGGCCGGGGTGGAACCGGATGCCAAACTTTCGCTCAACCACGGTGCGTCCGCCGACGAACTGCAAACCGCTGGCGCACCGCCGACGGTGCCGGAGAGGCGGAAGCTGAGGTCTTCGAAGCCGGCATTGCCGATGACGCACGTGGCGAATGCGGGCGCCCAATCGGTGCACGCAGGAATCGAAAAGCCGCCGCCCGGATTGCGCCAGGCCGAAGGGCTTCCATTGCTGCCTGTGTGTTCGATCCAGCCCCACTGGCCGCCCGATGCGTAGTCCATGCGAGCCTGTACCGACAGCCAGTAGGTACCGGCCGGCAGGACTGCGGGTGTCGTCAAGGCAATGGTGAAGGTGCCCGAAGCATCCGTTGGAACGAGTCCCACGGCGCTGTAGACCTCGGTGCCGGGAAGGCCCGCGGCATCGGCGTAGAAGTACACGTTGACCGAAGGTGCAGGTCCCTCCGTGCCGCCCCAGTACGCGCCGCCGACGTAGACCTCCTCGATCGTCCATGCGTTGTCCACAACCGGCACCACGAAATCATCCGCGAACTGACTGTCGTAGGCATCCATGCCGGCTTCGAAGTCTTGCGAGGTGTTGGCGCCCGTGCCGGCGCCCGCGGTCTGGTCGTAGAGCACGGCGGCCGGGCGGCCGGGGGCCGCGATGTGCGCGACGGCGACCGACGCGCTCAAGGTGGGAACGCCAGCCACATTGCCACTCGGTGCAGCCGAGGCCACGTCGGCCATCGGACCGCGAACATGCACCGGTGCCAGAGCAGGCCCTTCGACGAGCGACCAGTTGAGCGCGCTGCCGCCGGAGTTACCAATGGCGAGCGTTTGCGAGCTGGTGGTATTGGTGGCTTGCGAGGCGTTGAGGTTGGCTGGATTCACCGTGATGACCGGCGGAGCGGCCAGCGGCGCGAAGTTGGCAATCACCGTGCAGTCGGCCGTGATCGAGCCGGTGGTGTAGCTATTGCCGGATAGTGTGCCCGCCGGGCAGGTGCCGCCGATGCTGTCGATGGCAAAGCCCGTCGCTGGATTCAGGGTGAAGGTGCTCGTCGCGCCGTCGTTCACCGTTTGCGACGTGTTCGGACTGATCGTGCCGTCGGGTGTGCCCACGCTCGGCGTGACCGTCCAGGTTGTCGTGCCGCCGCCGACGTTGAGGCTGTAGTCCTCGGCCTGTCCGTAGCCGTCGGTATTGCACGGATCAGCAGGGGTACTCCATTTTTTGATCACGCGCATACGCGTGGTGCCCGCGAGCGCAGTGGCCGGCACGAGGATGGTGCCCGTCGCTTGCTGGCCGTCAATACCGGAGGAATTGGTCAGATCGGTGAGGGTGAAACTCTCGTCGGCATCCAGGAAATCGTTGTCACGATTCCAGTCGACATAGGCCGTCTGCCGGGTCGTGTAGCTGCCAGCGGTATTGCCTTCCACCGTGATGGGGTACGACTGACCCACGGTGACGTTGCCGGAGATGGCGGTGAAGTCCTCCAGCGCCGGTGTGCCGTCGACGACTGCGCTGCTTGAGTTGTTGATACCGGCCACGATGACCTTGGTAATGGGTTCCACTGCTTCCGGAAAGACGACCGAACAATAGGGATACGGGAAGGGCATGGCGGCGGTGGTGAAACTGCGCACCGCCGACGTTGTGCTGCTGCCGCAGGCGCTGGAGGCACTGACGCGCCAGTAATGCGTGGTCGACGCGGCGAGCGAAACGCTGGTGCTGGTGCCCGAGATGCCGGCCTGATTCGACACGATGTTGCCAAAGCCGACATCCGTGGCCACCTCAACGGTGTAGGCGGTGGCGCCTGCCACGGCGTTCCATGAAAGCGTGGTCGGTATGCCCACTGCGGACGCGCCATCGGCGGGGGCGACGAGCGTCGGCGCGGTCGGAACGCCATTGGAGACCTGCAGTTGGGTGCTGGTGCTCTGGTCGCTGGCACCACTGGCCTGACCGGTGATGTTGAGTGTGTAGGCGCTTGCAGGAACGGAACTGGTGACGGAAACCGTCATGGTGCTGGACGCGCCGGGCGTCACCGGATTTGGACTGAAGTTCGCCGTGATCCCGCTTGGCAGTGAATTTGCCGAAAGATTGATCGGGTTGCTCAACGGCGGCAGCCCGGTGGCGGTGGTGTTGATGGTGTAGTTGGTGTTTCCAGGAGCACACACTTCAGCCGTCGAAGGCGCTGCTTCCAATACAAAACCGGCCGCTACCGGGCTGCACGTCGGGCGTGCCCCGCAGGCAATGCCGTGGGTATTGAAGGCATCCCAGATGCGGCAGGCATTGGGCGTGCCGTTGCTCAGGTTGCCGTCGTCATCGTCGGCGGCCAGGTACACCGTGTACCAGTTGTTGGAGCCGCAGCCATCAACGCTGGCATTGGCATTGCATTGTCCGCCCGAGGCGATGCGATAGGCGCTCTTGGAAGGCGTCAGCGAGCCGTACCAGATCTTGTTCATCTCGGCATAACCGGCTTCCACGCCCCAGGCTCCGACCAGAGCCTGGGTCAGATCCCAGTTGGCCGACCCGGCAATGTAGCTCTCGCAATGGCCTTCATAGCCCATCGGGCCTTGGTAGGCATAACCTTGTGGTGTGTAGTACGGGCAGGCAAGACGATCGCAATTGATGCCGTTGTTGTCGGTGATGGTGGAGGGTTTGGCAACGGTGGCCGCGCCCTGGGTACTGAAGGCCTTGAGGTCACGCACCCCGGTGCAGGTGGCCGCGCAGTTCGCACAGGGCACGCCGGGCTGAAAGTTGTTGCCGATGCAGGCATCGCGGGTTTCGAGAAAGGCAAAGGTGTCGCCCACGGCTTCGCCACTGCCCATTTCACTGGCCGAGCCGCCGGTGTTGGTGTCCATGCCGTGGCCGTACTCGTGCAGGAACACGGCGGCGATTTCACCGGTGTTGGAGCAGCCACTGCCTGACTTGAAGAAGTTCAACGACGAGCCATCCCAATAGGCATTGCAGGTGTCGTCGATGTTCATGTTGGCCGTGACTTTGGAGTTCAGCCACGCATTGCCGGGATGAAAGCCCGCCGCCTTCCGGTTGATCCGGGTGAGGTGGTAGAAGCCGGTACGCGAGGCATGGGTGTTGCCTGCGCCGCCATAGCCCGGCGTGGTGCAGTCGGTGCCACCACTGGTGCCGAAGACGATGTTGCCGTCGGTCGAATCGGATGCCGAAATCGAGCCGCAGTTGTCGGCCATCTGGAAGTACGCGCCATTGAGCGAACTGCTCGCCGTGCCGCCGCTGTAGTCATAGTGACCGTTGGCATCGGTGACCTGGGTGGCGCCGTTGTTCACCGCCAGAAATGGCATCGGCACGATGGTTTCTGGATCGCTGTTGGTGGTGGGGTAGATGCCCGCGGTGACCGTGGCCTGGGCGTTCACGGTGAGGTCGCGCAGGCCGATGATGTGCCCTTCATGGGCATCGAACAGCACTTCCAAGGTCGATGGGCTGTTGCTGACGCGGAACACGAAGCGCCAGGCAAGACGGTGCTCGTAACCTGTGCCGGCAACGCCGTTGAAGCGCATGCCCGGCTGTTCGCCGCGGGGGGCTGCCGGCAGCAGGACCAGCTCACCGTTTTCAAGGGTTTCCCGAACACGCACGTCCGGCGAAAAAGCCAATTCGCGCCACGCGGCCTGGAAGGCATCCTTGAGTCGGATCGACGGGCGCGTGTCCGTCAGAACCGGCGCGATCTTTTCTTCGCCGAACTGCACGATGTTGCCGTGCGACAAGCGGAAGAACAGATTCGCGCCTTCGACGCGAACGCCATTGGCGTACTGCGCAAACTCGATGAACCAATGCGAGGCACCCTCGCCATATGGAATGCTGGCCTCGGAGTTCAATCGCAACTCCAGGCCGCGTGTGCGCAGCAGGTCATCGTTCTCGTCGATGAAGCCGCGCAGCAGCGTCTCGACCGTCGCCAGGTCGATCGTGGCGTCGGCGCCAAGGCCGAGTCCCGCTCGCGTCAGGTGATTGCCGCGACCCGGAATCAACGCGATGCCGCTGCCCTGGATGAGGTTGGGTCGATCGTTACGGCGATCCCAGGTTGCAGTCCATGCGCCCGGAAACCGTTGCAGGAACTGCCCGACGTCCGCGCGACTGCCAGCCAGTCTGGCAAGGTCCTGAGGCGGATCGAACGAGGGTTCGACCTGCAGCTCGCTGCGGTTCATGTGTGGCCCGGCGCCCGAAGGCGTGGCCCGGTTGGCCGTGGTGCCACCAAGCTCGATCGGTTGGATGGCGAAAGCGGATGACAGAGTCAGCATGAGCACCAAAAGCATGCCCATCATGGCGGGTACCCATCGGTACCACGCGGTGTTTGCGCGATGTGTCGTGTTCATCAAATGTCCCCGAAGAAAGAAGCTGCAACAGCGGCATGGAGCGAAGCACACCTTGCACAGGGCACGCGTGTTACCTCGGATCCAGGATTCGAGTGGTGTTCCAGCCTTGTGCTCCCCTGAAGCCCCCGCTTCTCGACTGCCGCCACAGGTCGTGCACGCACGAAGGGGCAGAGGCGCCAAGGCAGGCTGGCGATGCATTCAATCCCTTTGCCACCGCATACAGCGGCGCGCACGCTACTCCCGCGGCTGGGCCGGGTCAAGCAAATGCGGCGCATCGTGATTTGCCGGAAGGCGATCGAACGGCGCTGGCTCCGCCATGGCTGACCGGTTTCACGGGCACTTCCGAATCCAGGTCGAGACAAACTCCTAGCGTGCGAACGGCCGTGGGACGATGCCGTCGATTCGGCACGCGGCCGACACTGGCCCCACCCTCGAAGGAGTCACACCCATGCACCGTCACGCCACGGGATTCACCCTGATCGAAGTGATGATCGTCATCGCCGTCATGCTCATCGTCTTGGCTGTCGCCACCCCGTCGCTGGGTGGCTTGGTTCGGCGCAGCGAAACCGCCACCACGCACAATGCCTTGTCCACCGGCTTTGCCCTTGCTCGCAATTACGCGGTCAGCCATGGCGAAGCCACCACGATCTGTCCGGTGGCTTCCGATGGCGGCTGCCGATCGGATGGCGTGTGGGACGAAGGCTGGTGGATCTTCATCGACGGCAACGGCAATGCGCGTCCTGATCCCGCCGAAACCCTCGTCCACCATGAAAATCGCATTCCAGCCAGCACCCGCATTCGCAGCGGACGAGGCCGCCCACTGGCCACATTTCGTGCCGATGGAAGCGCGCCAGGCACCAACCTCAGCCTGCGCATCTGCTCGGATTCGACCCTGCAATCGGCCCTGATCCTGAGCAACGCCGGCCGCGCCCGTCGCGCAGGCCCCGCCGATCTGGCACGACTGGCAGGCTGTGACTGAACACCGGTCCTGCCCTGAACCATGTCCACCGCATCAAACTGAACATTGCGCAGTCAATTCTTGACCTCCTCGTCACAGTCGCTAAAATGGGCGGCCCGCCCGAATAGCTCAGCCGGTTAGAGCACTTGACTGTTAATCAGGGGGTCGTTGGTTCGAGTCCAACTTCGGGCGCCAAGAAAACAAAGGGCTTAGCCGCAGGGCTAGGCCCTTTTTCTTTCCTGATTCGTCCCGGCGCTCCGTGCGGCAACGCCGTTTTTCCTTTCTCCCATCGGGAGAAGGTGGCCGAAGGGCGGATGAGGGACGCTCATTAGCGAGAATTCCCTCACCCGGCCCGCTCCCCAAGGGAGAGGGAGCGCACGCCTCCGAGATTTCGGGGTTATCAGGTTTTGTTTAGGTCGCCGTCGTGCCGCGCGCTTCGTGGCGCTCACCGAGACCGACCGTATCACCGGTTCACGTCATCAAATCCATCGGCGAACACGGCCACGGGCCGCATGCAGGCGTGGTTGTGGCTGGCAATCCAGGCGTGGTACTGGTCGATGCTGCACGGGGAGAAGGAATGGGCGGCGCTCGTCATGCCGCCCATGATGTAGCCCCACGCGGGGCAGGCCGTGCCCATGGCACCGGAGTCGTGCGCAAGGCCGGCGGTGTGCCCGAGTTCGTGCGCGAGGATGATGGCGGCATTGGCGCCGCCGCTGGTGGCCTGTGCCACGCCGGCGCTGTGGGTGAAGTCGCACATCGCGCCCGAGAACGCCATGCCGACCACGGCGCCATCGAAGTCACGGCCACTGAGTAAGTGGATACCATCCTTGTAGGGCACGTTTTCGCGCAGGGTGTACTGGCGGAACTGTCCCAGCAGCGCACCGGCGGCGGTGGTGGGGTTGCCTTGGTCATTGACCATGCCGCCATCGTCGGCCATCAGGATGATGTCGTCGAGGCGCACGCGGGTATCGAGTTGCGCGGCATAAAAGCCATCCACGACATTGGCTACGGCCAATGCCACCGATTCCGAATCGGCGCCATAGTGGGTTTGGAACTGCGGGTCCAGCACCAGGGTCAGTTCGATCTCGTAGGTGAGTGCCTCGGTGCCGGCTGCGGCTGCGGCTGCGGCCGCTGGGCGTGTGGTGGTGGCTGGCAGCAGCAGGTCGGCATCGTAGGGGAGTGGCGTGGTCAGGTCTGCTTGGGTGTAGATCAGGGTGGCGTTCGATTCAAGGTCCAGCGCATCGGCCCAGTCGGCATGGTCGCGTGCGGGATCCAGCAGCCACAGCTCGGTTGGCGTGCAGATCGCGCCCATCCAGGCGCCGTCGATCCGGGTCAATCGCACCCAACTCTCGTCGCTGCCGATGACGTGTCCAGCAAAAACGTGCGTGCCGTGGGTTTCACGCAGGCGGCGTCGCACGGTATCGGACATCAACGCGGTCTGTGGCTGAAGGGCGATGACCATGCGCTGCCCGTCGGGGCGCTGCATCGATATCTGAACACGCGCGGCGGCGTTGGCCGTGTTTTTCGTCGCCTCCCATTGCGGTTCGGCATCGTGTGCGACACGCAGCGAGGATGCTGCGATCGGCAGGCTGGTCACGGCCAGTGCGATGCCGGCAAGGGCATGGACGAGGCCACGGCAACGGTGATGCAAAAGCACGCGCAAACTCCAAGTGCAAAAGCGGCGCGCAAACTACCATGCGCTCGCGTATGGGGATGTGATGGAAGCCATACGTATGGCCTTGCGCGCCATCTGAAAGGTGGGGCGTGGTTCGGCTTTCGTTCTCAAGAAGCTCAACAAATCATCGCTTCGACACTGCGGCACACCTCATGGCGATGCGCTGGACGAGGCCATGCCCATGCGTTCGGTCAAGCGTCCGTGACGTTGCAGGGCATGGGTGAGCGCGCGTTCGAGCGCGGCGTCGGTGGCCCAGAGTTCGAGCGAATGCTTGGCGCGTGACAAGCCGGTGTAGAGGGTCTGGCGGTTGAGCAAGGGCGATTGCGGGTCGGGTGGCAGCAGCACCGCGACGTGCGCATATTCGGAGCCCTGACTTTTGTGGATGGTGAGCGCGTAGGCATCCTGATGCGGCGGCAGGGTATTGGGGTCGAACAGGCGCGCCGCGTGGCCGGCCTGGGCGGCTTCTGGCGTGGCTTGGAAGGCCACGCGCAGGGTCGGTTCGCCACGGCCATCGTGCACGCGCACGCAGAGGCCAATGTCGCCATTGAACAGCTGCGCGGTGGCGTCGTTGCGCGTCACCATCACGCATCGACCGGGATACCACGGCTGGCCTTCCCACCGCGCCAAGGCGCTCCAGTGGCGCAGGCGCTGGGCGAGTGCGGCAGCAATCGGGTCGGCGCCAAACGGGCCTTCGCGCAGGGCGCACAGCAGTTGTTGGCGCTGCAGCGCGGCGAGGCGTGCGCGCAGCGCGGCATGATCGTCGAAGGCCACCGCTTCGGTGATGTCCAGGGCCTCATTGCACAGTGCGTGTCTAAGGTGCTCGGCCCAGAGGTCGAGGGCGTGTCGCAGCGCACGCTCATCGCCGACCGTGCAGCGTCGGGTGCGTCCGTCTGTGCCGGCCGATTCCATGGCGTGGGCGAAGGCCTGCGCGTCGCCGGTGCGTACGGCGGTGTGGAGTGGGATCAAGGCGCGATCGGCGCGGAAGCAGTGTTCCAGGCGGGTGAGGTCACCAAGGGCATCGGCTTCCATCGCCTTGACGATGTCCATCAGCACCGATCCGGTGCCGACCGAGGTGAGCTGGTCGGCATCGCCCACCAGTACCAGCACCGCGTCCTCGTGCAACGCCGCAAGCAAGGCGCGCAGGAGGTCGAGATCGAGCATCGAGGCTTCATCCACCACCACGATGTCGCAGGGCAAGCGTTCGCGGGCGTTGAAACGAAAGCCGCCTTGGCGACCGCGACTGCCGAGCAGGCGATGCACGGTGGCGGCCGGGTTGGCCAAGGCCGCGTGCAGGTGCGTGGTCCAGCTTTGGCCATCGTTTTCCATGCCTGCATGCAGGCGCTCGGCTTCATCGCGCAGGGCTTGGCCGAGGCGTTGTGCAGCTTTGCCGGTTGGCGCACACGCGGCGATGTGTGCCGGTGCGCCGTGCTCGCCGAGCCAGTTGCGCGAGAGCGCCAGCAGCATGCGCAGCACGGTGGTGGTTTTGCCGGTGCCGGGCCCGCCGGTGAGTACCAGCAGTCGATGGCCCGGTGCATGGCGCACGGCGGCGCGTTGGCGTTCTTCGGCAGGATGGTTGGCGTGCTGAAACAGGCGATCCAACTCGGCCAATGGCAGGGCGGTGGCGGTCGGTGATGCCGTGGCGCGGCGTTGTCGGAGCGCCTCGGCTACGGCGGTTTCGGCGCGATGATTGCGCGTCAGATAGAAGTGATCGCCGTCGAGCACGAAGGGGCGTGCGGGCATCCGGGGCGCCGCGTGCGTCGCGTCGGGGGCGAGTGCGCGTACCCAAGGGCTGCGCGCGAGGTGCTCGATCTGCGCAGGGCTCCACGCCGCCATCGCTTCGTGCGAAGGCGCGCGAAGGTTCAAGGCGCTGTGGCCCTGTCCATCGGCCAGGCTGAGCCAGGCCGCAGCGCTCGCGGTGGACGCATCGCCGCCGTGATCGAGCACCCAGCGGTAAAGGGCGGCATCGACATCGCGCCACGCCTCGGGCCGTTCGGCGTGCGCGGCTGTGTTACGCGGGGCGCAGTTGGCCTTGGCGTTCATGGACGGGCTCCCAACACGGCTTGCACGGCATCGAGCAGTGCATCGGGGAAACGGTGATGCCAGACACCGCAGGCACGGCCATCGGGCAGGCTCAGGCCGGTGGCGCGGACGAACAGGTACCAGCAATCGCCCAAGTGCTGAGCGCGGCGATAGTGCGCGCCGAGCCGTTCGCGAAGATAGCGTTCGACGGCCACGGTGTAGAGCAGGGCCTGCAGGCGATAGCGGTGTTCGTGCATGGCGGTGTCCAGCGCCGACGGCGCGTAGTCGTCGAGCGCAGACTCGCTGACCGAGCCAAGGCGGTTGGTCTTCCAATCGAGCACATGGACACGACCCGCGTGCTCGAACACAAGGTCGATCTTGCCGTTCATCAGGCCCAGCAACGTGGCGTCCTGTGTCGGCAGCAAATCCGATTCGCCATGCCGTGCGCAGGCCTCGCGCAGGTGTGCGAGCTGGGTCGGTTCCAGTGCGTAGTTGAATTCCATTTCCGCGCGCAGCGCCTGTGCAGGCAGGTCCATGAGACGTGGCCCGTGATGACGGTCGAGCGGGGTGTCGAGTACGCCTTGCAGACGTGTGGCGAGGGCTTCGACGAACGCTTCGAGGCTGCCCTCGCCAGGCATCACGCCGTGCTGAGCAAGCGCGCGCTGGATCAGACTGTGCTGCTGTTGCAGCGGGCTACCCGGATCGCGATGCTCGAAGATGTCATGCACGGCATTGCCGAAGGATGGGCCGGCCGTCATCGCCAGTGCATCCAGTTCGGGATGCGGTGTGCGCGATGCGTGTTCGATGGGAACCGAAGCCTGCAAGGGGGCGGCAACGTCTGCCATGGACTCGGCCACGAGCGACTCGTCGTCGGCGGCGGCGTCTTCCACCGCCAGCGGACGGTAGGCGGCCTGACTGAGGGTGCTGAAGCTGTGCCGCATCGGCAGTGGCCCGGTCAGTGCCGGCGGCATCGCGCGGGCGTGCAAGGCAGCAAGGGCTGGCGTCGATTCGACGTGGCGCGCGCCAGGCCACGGGTTCCAGTCGTGACGAAGTTCGATCGCCTCGTCGCCCGATTCGTGCTGCAGCAGCGTGGCGGTCAGGTCATTGAGCACCACGTCCGTCGCGCGCTTGGCCTTTTCGATGATGTCGGTGGCGCCGGTACGCATCGGCAGGCAGTGCACGTGGCAGGCATGGATGGCGCGGGTCAGGGCCACGTACAGGATGCGATGGCGCTCTTCGGTTTCCTGCTGCGCCACGAGGGCCTTGGCCGCGCCCAGTACGATGTCCTTCTCGATGCCCTCGGCACGCGCCAGCAACTTCACCTGCGCGATCGTGCGCGCCTTGTGTTTCCACATCAGCGGCAGGAACACCACGGGGAACTCCAGGCCCTTGCTGGCGTGCAAGGTCATCAGTTGCACCCGACCGGTGTCCGATTCCAGCCGGAGGCTCAATTCACCCGGGCCATCGGCGTCCTCGTTGCCGGCCTCCTCCTGATCGAAAAACCACGCCAACAGTTGTTCCCCGTGCAAGCCCGCGTCCCACTCGGCTTGCAGCAACTCACCCAAGTGTCGCAGGTCGGTGAGCATGCGCTCGCCTTCCACATGGGACAACAGGCGGGTGGCGTGTTGTTCGATCAGTTGCGCCACGATGGCCAGCGGGCCGCGTTCGCTCAGCCGTGCATGCCAACGCGCAAAGCGCTCGGCTTCGCGTTCCCAGGCGTGGGTATCGGTCTGCAGTGCTTCGATTGCGGCGAGGTCGAAGCCGCAGAGCGCGGTGACTAGCGCGGCGCGCACGGCGCTCGGGTCGTCCGGGTGTACCACCGCATGCAGGACCAGCCGCAACGCTTGCGCCGAGGTGCTGGCAAACACACTGCTGGGTGAGCGCGTGACGCAGGGCACGCCGCGTGCTTGCAGCATGCGTTTGAGGCGCGCGATCTGCGCGTGCGAGGGCAACAGCACCGCGATCTGGGCAGGCTGCAAGGCGGCCTCGCCGATGCGATAGCCCTGCGGCGAAAGCGCGCGGACGATCTCCCCCGCGCAACTGCGCAGGGCGGCCAATTCCAGATCTTCGGCCGGGTTGTCGGGCGCCAGAACGTGCAGCACCAGCGGGCGTTCGAGCGTCGTCTGGGTAGCGCGACAGGACAGCGGTTCCGCATCGCGCCGGGCGCTGGCGCCGACCGCGTGGTAGGCAAGCGGTCGCGGACTGCCGATGGGTGCCAGACGATTGCCGGTGAGGCGATAGAACGCATTGACGCCGGCCACATAGGCGCGGCTGGAGCGGTAGTTGGTGTCGAGGGTGAGCCTGTCGTCCAGGCCCACGCCCTCGACGGCGCGCCGATAGGTTTGAATGTCGCCGCCACGGAAGCGGTAGATCGCCTGCTTGGGGTCGCCGATCATCACCCAACGTCCGCGTGGCGCGCCCTCGGCATCGCGGTAGATGGCATCGAGGATGGCGTATTGCAGCGGGTCGGTGTCCTGGAACTCGTCCACCAAGGCCACCGGCCAGGCGGCGTGGAGCGCATCGGCCAAGGGACGTTGATGGTCGACGGGCTGGATGGCGCGATGAACGGTGTCGATCAAGTCGTCGAAGGTGGATTGATTCTGCGCCGCCAAGCGCGCCGCCAGGGCGCGGCGGCACCAGAGCTGCGCCGCGTGCAGGAACTGGCGCAGCGCGGGGTCGCTGGCGCGATCCAGGAGGATCGGATCGATCTGTGCGATGAGTGCTGCCGACTGTTCGGCCAGGGCGAGCAGGCCAGCGTGGTCCTTTCCCGCGTTGGTGACGCCGGTCAGCGCGCGGGCACCGCCGAGCGTGTCGGCATGGGTGGCGATGACGCCGGCAAGGCCGTCGGCCTTGGTTCGCAGCGC
Source organism: Chiayiivirga sp. (assembly GCA_035703435.1). Classification (GTDB taxonomy): domain Bacteria; phylum Pseudomonadota; class Gammaproteobacteria; order Xanthomonadales; family Xanthomonadaceae; genus Denitratimonas. The sequence continues at coordinate 34,652 of DASSYF010000068.1, forward strand.
ATCGCGCACGGCGCGCCATGCGGTGAGCAGCTTGGCATTGGATTTCAGCAGGCTGGGTGTTTCGATCACGGTGTCGATGGTCTGTGCCCAGGCGTCGAGGTCGCCCACGATGGCGCTCAGCGGCGCGAGCACAGCCGCGTCGTCGATGGCTTCGGCACGCACGTTGGTTTGCAGCAGGGCCGGCACATGGAGGTTCAGCGTGGCGCGGGTAACGCGTGCGGCCTGCGCCAGGCGCACCAGGGCGTCGTCGGCCTTGCCTTGGTCGATCACGCGCCACAGGTCGGTGGCGAGGTCGGCATGCACCGACTTGCCATTGACCAACTCGGGTTTGCGGAAGGGCACGGCGGCCGCAAACGGGTAATCGGCCAAGATGCGCGAGCACAGGTTGTGCAGGGTGCCGACCGGCGCGGCATCGAATCGACTCAAGGCGGCCTGCAGACGGCGCGTATCCTCGGCATGGCTGGCCGGATCATCACACCACCGTTTCTGCAGCCACGCCTGATCGGCCGGCGCGTCGGACATCGGCATCTGGCCGGAGAACCGCGCCGCCTCGGTCGAGGCCCAACGCAGACGTGCGCGCAGGCGTTCGCTCAACTCGGCGGCTGCCGCATTGGTGAAGGTGCCCACGATGATGTGCTCGGGCAGCAGCTTGCGCTCCAACAGCACGCGCAGGTAGATGACCGCGATGGTCCAGGTCTTGCCCGTGCCGGCGCTGGCTTCGACCACGCTGCGGCCATCGTCCTCCAGGGGCAGGCAGGTCCAATCGGCGGCGGTCATGCGGCACGCTCCGCGAGGCCGACAAGGTTATTCGGGTCGAGCGTGATCAAGCCCTGCAGCCTTCGCACGGCGGGCAGCAGGGCCTTGAGCATGGTGTGATCGGGATCGCCCTCGGCCGAGGCGAAATCCAGTTCGCCTTCGAGCAGACGGGCAAAGCCCGGGGTGTAATCGCGTTCGCCAGTGCTGTAGTCGCCCCCGGCCCAGGTCTCGGCGATGCTGCGGCTGAGTGCAGCCAGGTCGATCGTATCGCCGCCGTCTGCAGCGTCCGATGCCTTCACCGCCTGCCACAGTTTCCAGCCGGTTTTCGGGTAGTAGAAGGTGCGGCCCGCGAGACCGTCTTGCCAGAAGGCCACCACGCCGCGCAGGCGATGTTGCAGGTCGATGCGGGCCAGGGCTTGGGTGCCGGCATCCGCATCGCAGAACGCGGCGTCCCAGGTGTTGATGCGCTGGCTCATGTCGGGTTCGCCATCGGCCAGCACGGTGCAACGCACCGGCACGGCGTGATCGTGATGCAGCCGCAACACGGCCCAATGCAGCCAGCTTGGGACCAGGTCGGCGAAGTTCACGGCATCGGCGCGCTTGAGCAGGGTTTTGGCGTTCTTGATGTCGGGCAGGGCCAGCAACACATGCACGCCCTGCGCGTGCCCTGCCAGGGCATACACCCTGTGCACGCGGCCGGTCATGCGAACGGGGCGATCATGGAGGCCATGTGGCGGCAGGTCCAGGTCGATGGCGATCACCGCGTCGCCCTGCGCGGTGTCGACATCGAAGCGTTGGCTGCTGCGTGCGGCCTCGCACAAGGCCGCGACGGCATCGGCCTGTTGCTGCCACAGCGCGTCCCCGGCGCGGCCAGACGGCAGCAGGCCGCTGTGTTTCACCCAATCCGGTGGCGAGCGGTCCCAGATCCTGTCCGGCGCTGCACACATCTGCGGCCAGACATCCTGTACGAACACCGTGCGGGCCACGGTATGCAGGGGCGAGATCACATCGAGCGGCTCGTCCTCGGGCAGGCGCGAATCGGCATCGGCGGCATCGAGTGAAATATGCAGGCGATCGTGCAACAACGCGCGCGCAGGATTCTTGAAGTAGCTGGTGAGGGCTGCCAGCGCGACCGTATCCGGGGCCTCGGCGAGCCTTGGCAGGGCGGCATCGCGCAGACGCGGCAGGGGTGTGCGTGATGGCGCGGCATCGCACGCCAATCGTGCGGCGTAGGAAAACAGCGCAGGGTGTTTGCCATCGAAATAGCGCGCATCGAAGGCTTGCAAGGGGTGGCGCACCAGCCATGGGCGCGTCGAATCCTCCGCATCGGCGCTGAGGTCTGCGTGCTGATCCAGTTCGGCCAGCAGTTCGGCCAGCGGTGCGGCGGGGTTGCGCGGCTTGCCATCGCGCACGTCCTGACCGATGTAGCTCAGGTGCAGGCGCTGGCGTGCGGACATCAGGGTTTCGAGAAAGAGATAGCGATCATCCATCGCCACGTCACGATCACCCGGGCGCGGCAGGCGCGTCATCAGGTCGATGCCGCCATCGGCCGTGCGGCGCGGGAAGCGGCCTTCATCCAGCCCCAGCACGCACACCACCTCGAACGGAATCGCGCGCTGCGGAACCATGCCACAGAAGGTGATGCCGCCGAGCAGGAAGCGCTGGTGCTCGGGCGTGGCGGCCAGATGTTCTTCGATGAGGCTTCGCACCACCGCCAGACGCAGCGGCGGATCCTCGCCATTGCCGCCCGGTTCCAGCGCGATGGAAGAGATGGCGCGGTGCAGGGTGTCCATTGCCGCGCGGGCGTCGTGGTCGTCGGGTTCGATGCGGAAGATCGCATCCAGAGCGTGGCGCAGGTCCGCAGCCCAACAGCTTGCAGGCTGCTCGATCGCGGCCATGTCGCTCCACGCGCGAAGCTGTTGCAACAGTCGATCGAGACTGCCAATGGCGTTCACGGCAGGGCCGTGGATACCAACCAACGGCAGGGTGGCCGTGCCATCGGGAAGGATCAGGGCCGCGCCTTCGTCCTCGGCATCGGCCATGGCGTAACCGGCAAGCAGTCGATCCATGGCCCAGGAAAAGGTGCAGGCTTCATTGGCGGGCAGGGCGAAGCGAGTTTTATGTTCGCCATCCAGACCCCAGGCCACACCACTGGCGCGCAGCCAATGGATCAAGGTATCGGCGTCATCGTCCGTCAGTGCCAGTGCATGACGCAGCTCGGGCACGTCCAACAGATCGACGACCTGCGGTGCGGTGATGCGCGAGGCGCCGATGTGCAGGAGCGCAACAAAGCTCGTCAGGAGTCGATGCCGGGACATCAACGGCACATCGGCCAGGTGATACGGCAGGTGCTGCGCGCGGGGCGAACCGGCCTGACCGAACACCACCGGGATCAAGGGCGCATAGGCCTTGATGTCCGGCGCCATGACGACCATTTGCCAGGGTTTGACGCCGTGTTGCGCGATGGCATCCAGCAAGGCATCGCGCAGTACCTCCAGCTCGCGCAGGCGGGTGTGGCAGGCGTGCACGCGCAGGCTGGCATCGTGCACGCCGAGCGTGGCGTGCGAATCTTCTGCCATGAGGTCAGGCGCAAGCCGACGCACGCTTTGCTGCACGCGCTCCAGGCGGTTGACGGGCGCGGCGTCCAGTTCATCCTGCCAGTGCCGCGTATCCTCGCGCACCTCGCCATCGGCGAGCGCGGCAAAAAAGTGCTGACCCATGCGTCCCCACTGCGCCAGCAAGGGATGGCCCTGTTCGGTGGCATCCAGAGAATCCAACTCGGCGCAGCGCACGGCTTCTTGTTCGCGGTAGTGGTGCCAGTGCTCGGAGGGCGAGCGCCAGCGCCCGCTTCCCAGACTGCGGTGCAGCCCACCCCAATACTCGCGGCACGGATCGGGCACGTAGAGGAATACCGGTGCGCGCACCGCGTACTGGCGCAACACGGCCAGTTCGCTGGGCGGCAGGTGCGAAAGGCCGAACACATGCAGCGGTGGCAGTTCCCGTTCGGTGTGCACCAGCGCCTCGGCCAGTGCGCGCATCAGCCGCCCGCGATGCTCGCCCAGACGTTTGAACAGGGCTTGCCACAAGGGCGCAAGGCATCGTGTTTCCAGCGTCGTCAGAGCGCCTTGGGCCTTGCCCGCAGTGGCGAAGCCAAACACGCCGCGATCCCAGGCCTCCAGCCAATCGGGGCGATAAACCAGATACTGCGAATAGACCTGTGCCAGCCGGTCGGCCAATTGGAAGCGCCGCAGCGCCGCTTCATCGGCATCGTGTGCCGTTGCCAGATAGTCCAGCACGCGGGCATCGGTGATGCCATGCGCGGCCGGGTGATCGAGCAGGGCATGCACACTCCAGCGCAGATGGCCACGACGATAGTGCGCCAGCGCCACGGCGCGTTGCCCCAGAACCTGCTCGGACAAGGTATCCAGCCAGGCACTGGGCAGGCGGAACTCCAGATTGGCCACGATTCGTCCCGGACCCACGTGCCGCGCCAGTTCCCCGGCCAGCCATTGGCGCATGCCCGGATGGGCCGCGATCACCGTTTGCGGCGTCAGCACCGATGCCGGTCGGGTGCCTTCCAGCAAGAGCTGCAACGGCGGCAGCAAGGCTTCGAGGCGGCTGGCGCGCAGAACCGTCAGGCCGTGCAGCGGTGTGTGGTCATCCAGCAAGACAGACTCCGGTGACTGGGATGGTGACGAAAGGGTGTGCAGGCGATTATGCCCAAGCCCCGTCTCACCCGATGAGACACCGGTGCGGGCCGATGTGCGCAGGGTGCAGGGACTGCCCGATAATGTCCGCATGAACGATGCGTCCGCCTTCCGCTTTTTCACCCCCGCCGGTTGGCGCGATCTGATCTGCCAAAGCGATGCGGCAGGCCGGATCGCCTCGTGGCAGCCAGCCCCGACCCCACCGGTGGCCTATGCCGTGCCCGGCACTCCCAACACCCATTCGCACGCGTTCCAGCGCGCCATGGCGGGCCTGGCCGAGCATCAAACCGATCCGGCCGACAGCTTCTGGACCTGGCGCGAGCTGATGTATCGCTTCGCCGGCAGGCTCGATCCCGATGCGCAGTACGCCATCGCCAGCCAGCTCTACGTTGAAATGCTGGAAGCCGGCTACACCAGTGTGTGCGAGTTCCACTATTTGCATCATCAACCGGATGGAACGCCCTACGCCGATCCGGCGGCGATGTCGAATGCGCTGATCGCGGCGGCGGCCGACGTCGGCATCCGCCTGACCTTGCTGCCGGTGCTGTACATGACGGCCGGTTTCGACGGGCGCGCGCTGGAGCCGCGCCAACGTCGCTTCGGGCATACGCTGGATGCCTTCCTGAGCCTGCTGCAAACCTTGCGCCGCCACGAGAACCCCATGCTGCGCCTGGGCATCGCACTCCACAGCCTGCGCGCCGTGCCCGAGGCCGTGATGCCGGTCTTGCTCGATGCCATCGCGGAAGATGACTTCCCCATCCACATCCACATCGCCGAGCAAGTGGCCGAGGTCGAGCAGTGCCTGGCGATACGCGGTGCGCGGCCGGTGCGCTGGCTGCTCGACAACGCGCCGGTGGATGCACGCTGGACCCTGGTGCACGCCACCCATCTCGACGATGCCGAAGTGAGCGACATCGCAGCGACCGGTGCCACGGTATCGATCTGCCCCACGACCGAAGGCAACCTCGGCGATGGCTTGTTCCGCCTGCGCGATTTCCTCGATGCGGGTGGACGCTTTTCCATCGGCAGCGACTCGCACATCAGCGTGTCGCCGGTGGAAGAACTGCGCTGGCTCGAATACGGCCAACGCCTGCAGGCGCGAGGGCGCAACATCGCTGCGAGCGCCCAGCAAGCAAGTACCGGCGCGGCCCTGTTGGAACACGCCTGGATCGGCGGCGCCGCCGGTTGCGGCATGCCCGTCGGTCGTCTGGAGCCCGGTCATCACGCCGACTGGATCAGCCTCGATGCCACCGCCCCGGCGCTGGCCGGCGCCCGCGATGGCGACGTGCTCGACCGCTTCATCTTTGCCGGCAATCGCCCCTTGATCGATCAGGTGTTCGTGGGTGGGCAGCGCGTGGTCGATGCGGGTCGGCATGTCCGCCACGAGCCGGTCGCCGCGGCCTATCGCAAGCTCATGCGCCGCTTGTTGCAGGCGTGAAGCGCCAAGCCCGCAGCCCACGCCATGCTCCGGATACACCCCAACTCACGTCAACGCCACACCCCGTAGGTCGGGCTTCAGCCCGACAAGGCGTTCTAGCGACATGGGATCATGGATCGCACAACAAAGCGCCCCAGCGTTGCGCATGACCAAACTCGCGTATTGGATCGGCCGGTCTGATGCGCGTCTCAACCTGTGAGATGCAGGTCTGCAATCCTGCTTCCAGCCATGCAGGCATGAAGGAGCGAAGCATGTCAGACCGCGTCGTCATTCCACGCCACCTCGGCGTGTTGGCAGAAGTCTGGAAGTGCAGCGTTGAACGCCTGGCTTCGGGCATCGCACCGCCGCTGGCTGTGCCCGCAGGCCCCGCCACTCGGCACGAAGTCGCCGCATTCACCGATGTTGCGCAACACGAACTGGATGTAGTGCGTCAATGGATCGAACGTGTCAGCGACTGGTTTGAGGGGCCGCTCACGGCCGCCTTGGAGCATTCTGAAATCGAAGATCAGCGCATGCAGGACGTGGCCGGTCGTATCCAGAGTTTCACGGATGAGCTCGTCGAGCGACGCAAGCTGTTCCGAATGCTGGCCGAGTCATCGTCGTTCGCCAAGTTGGCACCACGATTGGATACCGTCCATGCGGCGCTGTTGAAGCAATTGCACGACTTCATGGCCGCCATCGTGGATGCGCTGGGGCCGACTGCGATGCATCACCCCAATGCAAAGCGCAGCGGCGACACCATGGAACTGTCTTTCCACTTCAAGCCGGATATCGAGCGGCCAATAAAGGAACTGTGCCGCTGGATGGAGCGAAGTCGTCGCGCGATCAAGTCCGATACCAGGCAAGGTTTCATCGGAACAGGCCCGCGCAGCGCCACCCATCTCGCAGCGACGCGCGGGCATCAGGACGATGACACCCAACGCGTCGTCATCCTCGCAGTCTGCGTGGCGTTGACTCTGCTCGGAACGGCGCTGTATTTCTTCGGTGTCGGCATCACCTTCTGGATCCTGGTGTTGCTCGGCGTGCTGGTCTTCATCATCCGACACCCGTTCATCAGCCTGCTCGCGTTGCTGTTCGGCATGAGCTGAGGCGCGGCGTGCCGGTTCGTCTCAGCCTGTGAGATCGGCTGGGTCCATGCTTGTATCTCGGGTGATGCGGGAGCGTGAAATGGGCGAAAAAGCCTTGTCATTGGTCGAGCCGGTGCAAGCGCCGTGGATTTCCGGTTTGCGGGCGGTGGTGTGGATCCAAGGGCGACATTTTTTCTCGCGCGACGATGTCCGGGGCTATTGCTGGCTCTGGTTGTTGCGCGCGGATGGGCGGGTGCAGGCGATTCGCATGAATGTGGCGCAGCACGGACGCGCAGACGTGGCGCAGGACTTGGGACAGCGCTTTGGCGCCCATGGCGATGAATTCCTCGCCGCCTCGGAACCCAACGGACCGGCGTGGCTCTTGACCTCGGCGCCGGTGGTGCCCTTGACGCGCTGGGCGGTGTCCTGGGGGCACCCGGTGCAGCACGACATCCGTGCCTTCGCCGCGCATTTGGATGCCGAGGTGCTCAATGCGCTCGGGGCCTTGGAAGTGTCCGGCCAGTTCTTCGGATCGGTGGAAAATTACAATCGCCTGGCTTTGTTGCCCGAGACGGTGCGTCGCCATCGCCTGCAGGCCTTGGCGCGATTTCCCGCGCTGGTGGCTCCGCTGCTGCTGACGTTGCATGATCGCCCCGATATGTTCGGTGCCGACGAGGACGAGTTATCAGCATGGGGTGATTCGCGCCCGAAGCCGACTCGGAACGTGCTCGAAGCCATGGATCGCGGTCGGGACTTGATCGGGGCGCTGGCGGCGCATTACGGCATCGATCGCTCCTTGGTGCGCTCGCCGCTGTGCCGCGATGTCTGGCCTGAAGGCTGCATTCCGCCCGCCATGCTGCAACTTCTGAATGCCATGCCGGCCCACGCCCGGCCGGCCACGCACCTCGACGTGGACGCACGTGATCCAGAGTTGCGGGCGCTACCGGTGCACATCGGTCAAGTGGCTGATGCGCGGCGACTGGGGGCCATGTTCAATCAGGGATGGAACGCGACCTGGCTCGCCATGGAGCAAGCGGTGCCGCAGTCACTCGAACACGCACTGCGCGACACCCGCGATTTTCTGCGCAACGTACTGGAACACCTTGCGCCGCCACCCGGTTTGAAGACGCTGGACGTGGAGTCACTGGGGCTGGCCTGGTTGGTACGACGCGGCGGGGTTTCGTTGTTGCGGGCCTCACGGCGCTGGCATGAGCAAGCGCTGGTGCAAGAGCCACGCGTTGAGAATCCCGATGCAGACAGGCTCATGCCACTGTTCGGAACATGGACATCTCAGCGCGGCGTTGCGCGCGAACTACTGGAACCGTCTGCGCTGATCGAGGAAGGCGAGGCCATGCATCATTGCGTGGGCGACTATTGGGAGACGTGCCGGTTCAATGGTGCCCGCGTCGTCCACTTGGTAGACGCCCATGGTGCGCAAGCCACGGCGATGTATTTTCCTTTCGAACAGCGCGATGGCGGGGTGAAGGTTGTCTTTACGCAACTAAGGGGGCCGTGCAACCAGGACGTGAGCGATGCCATGCGCGGGCTGGCTGAGGAGCTTGGAACCTGGCTCAGTGGCGATGAACTCGTCGAGCAGTGGCGCGTCATCCTGCAGGAAGCGGCCGTGGCGATGGCGAGCCACGAAATCACTGACGATGACGATGACAAACCAATCAGAAACCTGCGCAGGCTCGACCTGCGTTCCCGACGAGAGGCCCAATCGGCATTGGCGTGGTGCGCGAGCCAGTCCGAGTTTCAGGATCGTGCCGATCCCTTGTTCCAGGGCGCGATAGCGGGTCTGGCCTATGCGGAAGGTCCGCGCCTGCTGCCCAATTTGAATGCCGGCGATGCCGTGGCACTGGTGCGCGAGCCCTTGAATCCCCACGATAACCGCGCCGTACGTATCGACTGGCAGGGTCACAAGCTGGGCTATGTGCCACGCGCGTGCAATGCGCCGATCGCCCAGCGCATGGATGCGGGTGAAACCCTTGATGCCAAGATCCTTGCCGTGCGTGCGGGTCAGGGCTATTGGGATGCGGTGGAGGTCGAGGTGATGCCGCCCGCGAACGCCGCCGTCCGCGAGCTTGATGAGTGAATGGATGGGTTTTCAGCCCAGCCGAGTTTGCTGTTCCACCAAGGCATCCAGTTGAGTGGACCAGTCGGACAGACGCTGACGTTCCTGTTCCACCACGTTGGCTGGCACTTTGTCACCGAACTTGGCGAGCTTGGCTTCGCTCTTTTCCTTTTCAGAAGCCACGCGCGCCACTTCCTTGGTGAGGCGCGCGCGTTCGGCGTCGAGGTCGATCAAGCCTTCCAGCGGAATCAAAAAGCGCAGTTCGCCCAGCACCGCCGAGGCTGCAGCGGGCGCGGTACCGTGCAAGGCGTCGATGGATTCGATCCGGGCCAAGGCCTTGAGCGCATCGGCAAAGGCCTGCACGCGCGCGCCGTCTTCGGCGCTGCCACCTTCCACCAACAAGGCCACCTTGCGGTTGGGCGCGATGCCGAGGGTGGAGCGCACCGAGCGCAGTTTCTCGATCACGGCCTTGAGCCAGTCGATGTCGGCAAGGTCGGCATCGGAGGTGCCGATGGCAAACGATACGGGCCAGGATTGCGCCATCAGCAGGCCTTGATCCATGCCCAGACGTGGCGCGACGTGCTGCCAGACTTCCTCCGTGATGAAGGGAATCAATGGGTGCGCCAGACGCAGGCTGGCTTCCAGCACGCGGGCGAGGGTGAAGCGCACCGAGTCACGGGTGGCAGAATCTTCGGCCAGCCAGGGCTTGGCGAACTCGATTGACCAGTCGCAGAACTCGTTCCAGACGAACTCGTAAATGGCCTGCGACACGAGATCGAAGCGATAGGCCGCAAATTGCGTGTCGACCTCGGCGAGCAGGGCATCGAAGCGAGCCAACAAGGCGCGCTCGAAGGGCAGTTCCGGCCAGTTTGCTGGCCGCTCCAGCACGGTGTTTTCCGGCAGGGTGCCCAGCACGAAACGGGCTGCATTCCAGAGCTTGTTGCAGAAGTTCTTGTAACCTTCGCAGCGATTCAAATCGAACTTGATGTCGCGCCCGTGGGTGGCGAGCGAGGCGAAGGTGAAGCGCAGGGCGTCGGCGCCGAAGGCCGGAATGCCGCTGGGGTAATCCTTCTGCGTGGCCTTGGCGATCTTCTCGGCCATCTTCGGTTGCATCAGGCCGGCGGTGCGCTTCTCCACCAGTGCATCGAGCGCAATACCGTCGATCAGATCGATCGGATCGAGCACGTTGCCTTTGGACTTGGACATCTTCTGTCCGTCCTTGTCGCGCACCAGACCGGTGATGTAAACCTCGTGGAAGGGCACCTTGTCGGTGAAGTGGTCGGTCATCATCACCATCCGGGCCACCCAGAAAAAGATGATGTCGAAGCCAGTCACCAGGACATTGCTCGGCACGTAGCGATCAAAGCCGCGCTCGGCCATCGTCGTTTCGTCCGGCCAGCCCTGAGTGGAAAACGGCCATAGCGCGGAGGAGAACCAGGTTTCCAGCACGTCCGAATCCTGCGAGAGCGGGGTGTCGGCAGACAGGCCGTGTTTGGCGCGAACCTCGGCTTCGTCGCGGCCGACGTAGGCGTGGCCATTGCCGTCGTACCACGCCGGAATCCGGTGGCCCCACCACAGTTGCCGACTGATGCACCAGTCCTGGATGTTCTCCATCCAGTGGCGGTAGGTGTTGATCCAGTTCGGTGGCACGAACTTCACCGCGCCGCTTTCGACCAGTTCCAATCCGCGCGCGCCGAGTGTTTCCATCTTCACGAACCACTGGTCGGTGAGGTAGGGCTCGATCACCTGACCGGTGCGGTCGCCGCGCGGGACTTGCAGTTTGTGTGGTTTGGCTTCCACCAAGAGGTTCGCCGCTTCCAGATCGGCCAACACGGCTTTGCGTGCCACATAGCGATCCAGACCCCGATATTTATCCGGCGCGTTGTCGTTCAGGGCGGCATCCGGAGTGAACAGGTTGATCATCTCCAGACCATGCCGCTGGCCGACGGCGTAGTCGTTGAAATCATGCGCGGGTGTGACCTTGACCACGCCCGTGCCGAAGGCGCGATCGACGTAGTCATCGGCAATGATCGGAATGCGGCGGCCGGTGAGCGGAAGTTCCACGCGCTTGCCGACGAGGTTGGCATAGCGCGCGTCGTCCGGATGCACCATCACCGCCACGTCGCCCAGCAGGGTTTCCGGCCGGGTGGTGGCCACGATCAGGTGATCACGGGTTTCGCGCAGGCTTTCATTGCCATCGGCATCGTGCTCGACGTGCTCATAGCGTGCGCCATCGGCAAGTGGGTACCGGATCTCCCAGAGGAAACCGTCTTCCTCCTCGCTCACCACTTCCAGATCGGAAATGGCGGTTTTCAGCACCGGGTCCCAATTCACCAATCGCTGGCCGCGGTAGATCAAGCCTTCCTCGTGCAGTCGAACGAAGGCCTCGATCACCGACTTCGATGGCATCGAGTCCATGGTGAACACGCGGCGCGGCCAGTCGCCCGAGGTGCCCATGCGGCGCATCTGGCGCTCGATGGTGTCGCCCGATTCCTGCTTCCATTCCCAGACTTTCTCGATGAAGCCCTCGCGCCCGAGCGAGTCGCGGGTTTCGCCCTTGCCTTCACGCGCCAGATTGCGCGAGACCACCATCTCGGTGGCGATGCCGGCGTGATCGGTGCCGACCTGCCAGAGCGTGTCACGACCTTTCATGCGCTGATGGCGGATCAGCGCATCCATCAGGGTGTGCTGGAACGCATGGCCCATGTGCAAGGTGCCGGTGACATTGGGCGGCGGCAGCAGGATGGTGTAGGGCGTGCCGGTACCGCTTGGCGTGAAGGCGCTACTGCGCTCCCAAGTGTCGTACCAGCGTGTTTCAAAGTGGGCGGGGTCGAAGCTCTTGTCCATGCATATCACGGCCCATCGAAGGGGCCGATATCCGGTTTCGGGAAAGCCGCCCATTGTAGGCGAGGCGTGCGTGTGGCCCAAGCGTGCCGCGTGGACGCCGCATGAGCTGATGGGTAGCAGGCGTTCGATCGTGCGCGGCTACTGCACGGCAGATCAGGGCCGCCATGGATAACGGGCAACAAAAAACCCGCCTGACGGCGGGCTTTGGAACTTTCAGGAGCGAGATGCGCTTCCTGAAACCCTCATTTGGTGCCCAAAGGGGGACTCGAACCCCCACGACTTGCGTCGCTACCACCTCAAGGTAGTGCGTCTACCAATTCCGCCATCTGGGCTGATGCGTTCACGCGCTCGCGAACGGGCGCGCATCATAACAAAATTAACTTTTTTCCGGTTCCGGCGCGGGTGCCTCGACCGGGGTTTCGGTTGCGGCCGGCGCACTGGAATCGTTGGTGCTGGGCGTAGCGGCCGGGCTCGTAGCGGCCGGAGTGGCGGCTTCGGTTGCGGCCGGCGCAGCAGCGACCGGCGCTTGCGGGATCTCCGCGTTTGCCGGTACGGCTTGCTCGGTGGCGGCCGGCATCATGCTGCCCATCAAGCCGCTGTCCTGCGTTGGGGCGCCGCTACCCACCGTCTTGTGCATGTAGATCGCCATACCCAGCGACATCAACATGAACAAGGTGGCAAGGATGGCGGTGCTCTTGGACAGGAAGTTGGCCGAGCCGCGTGCACCGAACACGGTGCCCGATGCGCCCGAGCCGAAGCCCGAGCCGGCGGCAGCGCCACTGCCTTGCTGCATGAGGATGAGCGCGGTCATGGCGACGGCGATCAGAACGTAGACGACGTTGAAGATGGTGTAGAGCATGGTTTCGTTCTAGCGCGCCGCAGCTGCGGCGATGGCAAGGAAGTCCGTGGCGATGAGGGAGGCCCCACCGATCAGGCCACCATCGATATCCGGCTGGGAAAACAGCTCGGCGGCGTTGGCGGGCTTGACGCTTCCGCCGTACAGGATCGGAAGCGAGCTGGCAATTTTAGCATCAACTGCGGCCAATTCGCCACGCACCCAGCCATGAACCTCCTGCGCCTGCTCCGGACTGGCGGTTAGACCGGTGCCGATGGCCCAGACCGGCTCGTAGGCGAAGACCGTGCCTTCAAGTTGTGCTGGACCAAGCGCCAGAACCGGCGCCAGTTGCGCCGCCAGCACCGTGCGGGTGTCGTTGGCTTGACGCTGGGCCAGGGTTTCGCCGAAGCAGAAGATCGGCGTCAGGCCCGAGGCGCGTGCCAGAGCAAACTTTTCGGCCACGGCGGCATTGGCTTCGCCATGCAGTTCGCGGCGTTCGGAATGGCCGACGAGGACGTACTCGGCGCCAATGTCGCGCAGCATCGCTCCGGCCACTTCGCCGGTGTAGGCGCCGCTTTGGTGCAGGTCGAGGTTCTGCGCGCCCAGGCGAACGTGTGCGCCGGCGTGGGCTGTGATCAGTTCGGCCAGATACGGCAATGGCGGCAAAACGATCAACTCGACATCGGGTATGGGCGGGGTATCGGTCAGCGCAGCCACCAGCGCATGCGCAAAATGACGATCTCCGTTCAACTTCCAGTTTCCAGCCACGATCTTGCGGCGCATGCCCGTCTCCACTGCGAGATTGAATCGCCAAGGATAACGGTGCCTTGGCGAGCGGTCATCCTTCCGCATTCGGTCCGTCGCCCGCCACATTTCCCAAAAGGGCCTGCCCTTGGCTACGCTTGCCAGCGCCCATCGAGTCGATCAGTCCATGTCCAACGCGCCACATATCCTTGTCACGGGGGCTTCAGCGGGTATCGGTGAAGCGATCGCACGCCAGTACGCACGCCGTGGCTTGCCCTTGGTGCTGACGGCGCGCCGCGCCGATCGGTTGGAGGCCTTGGCCGCCGAGCTGAGGGGACAGGTGCCCTGCGAAGTGGCCACGGCCGATCTGGCTGATCCGGCCGCACCCTTGGCCTTGTTTGAAGCGTTGGCCGCACGCAAGGTTCGCATCGGCGGACTGGTGAACAATGCCGGCTACGGCGTGCCGGGAAACTATCTGACCTCACCGTGGGAAACCCACGCGCGCTTTCTGCAGGTGATGGTGACGGCCGTGAGCGAACTAACGTGGCGCTTCTTGCCGCAGATCCGCGAAAGTGGCCAAGGGCGCATCCTCAACGTGGCCTCGTTTGCCGGTATCGCGCCCGGTTCCACTGGGCAGACGCTGTACGCCGGCGCCAAGAGCTATCTCATCAAGTTCAGTGAGTCGCTGGCGCTGGAAAACGCGCGATACGGGGTGAAGGTGTGTGCCCTGTGTCCGGGCTTCACCTATTCGGAGTTCCACGATGTCACTGGCACCCGTGGTCTGGTGTCGAAACTACCGAATTGGATGTGGCTCAAGGCCGAGGATGTCGCGCGACAGGGTGTGGACGGGCTGGAGGCCGGGCGCGTGGTGGTGGTGCCGGGATTCGGCTACAAAGTCCTGAAGTTCGCGTTCAAGCACCTGCCTGATGGCATGGCGCGTGCCGCGATGGCGCGACGCTCGGCTTCGATTCGCGACGGGCATTGAGCGACCATGCCCGCCTTTTCATACCGCGCACTGGATGCCGATGGCCGCAGCCGCAAGGGCGTGCTGCAGGCCGATACGGCGCGGGCGGCGCGTGCCAGTCTGCGCGATCGTGGTCTGAACGCGCTGGACGTTTCGCTCGTCTCCGAGGCGGCCGCCCAGGCGGGTGGGCGCTTGTCGGTGACGCAATTGGCTTTGATGACGCGGCAGATGTCGGCCTTGTTGGGTTCGGGGCTTCCGATCGACGAAGCCTTGGGTGCCTTGGCCGATGGCAGTGAAGGCGTCTTGCGGACGCGCCTGGTTGCCTTGCGTGCGCGGGTGATGGAAGGCGCCACCCTGGCGGCGGCCATGGCCGAGGCGCCGGGCACCTTCCCGGCGCTCTACCGCGCCACGATCGCGGCAGGCGAGGCGTCCGGTCGGCTGGATACGGTGCTGGCGCGACTGGCTGACTACACCGAAAGCCGGCAAGCCCTGCGCAGCAAGGTCATCCTGGCGCTCGCCTATCCGCTGCTGTTGTCGTGTGTGGCGATCCTGGTGGTGGTGGGCTTGATGATCTGGGTCGTGCCGCAGGTCATCAATGTGTTCGAACGTTCGCATCAGGCCTTGCCGTGGGCGACACGGGTGTTGGTGGGGATTTCGGATGTCATTTCCCAATACGGCGTCTGGCTGTTGCTGCCGTTGGTGCTGTTGGCGGTGGCGCTAGGCGTGGCGGTACGGATGCCGGGCTTGCGGCGTGCCTGGCAACGCTGGGTTTTGCGCGTGCCGGTGTTGGGGCGTCTGATTCGTGCGGCGGATACGGCGCGCTTTTCGCGCACCCTGGCGTTGCTGGTGGCCAGTGCCGTGCCCTTGCTGGAAGCCTTGAACATCGCCGCGCAAGTGGTTTCCAACGCGACGCTGCGCGAGGCGTTTGCGCGCGTTGCGGTGCGTGTGCGGGAAGGCTCGGGCCTGGCCAAGGCGCTGGAGGAGAGCGGTCAGTTCCCGCCGGTGCCCTTGCGCCTGGTGGCGAGCGGCGAAAAGAGCGGACGCCTCGATACCCTGCTGTTTGATGCCGCCAACCAGCAGGAACGTGAACTGGATACGGCATTGGACATCACCACCACCGTGCTCGGCCCGGGCGTGATCCTCCTGGTCGGTGGACTGGTGCTGTTCATCGTGCTGGCGATTCTGTTGCCAATCTTCTCGCTCGACACCTTGATTCGCTGAGGTTCGCGTGGCCAAGCTCCTGAAGCGATGCTAACGTGCGCATCGACTTCGCCATCCTCGCGCACCCATGCCGCAGCTCCGCTTCGAACACGTCAGCAAGCGCTATCCGAATGGACACGAGGCCTTGATCGATCTGAGTTTTTCCGTGGACGAGGGTGAGATGGTGTTCGTCACCGGCCACTCGGGTGCCGGCAAGAGCACCTTGCTGCGTTTGATCCATTTGAGTGAACGCGCCTCGCGTGGCGGAGTGTTTTTCGGTGATCGCAATCTGGCGACGGTGCGACGCGGCGCGGTACCGAGGCATCGGCGGCAGGTGGGCGTGGTGTTTCAGGATCATCGCCTGCTCATGGACCGCAGTCTGTTTGACAACGTGGCGCTGCCACTGGTGATTGCCGGCACGCCGCGCGCGGAAATGGGCAAGCGCGTTCGCGCCGCGCTCGACCGGGTCGGCTTGGCCGAACGTGAGCGTTCCTTGCCCAGCGCGCTCTCGACCGGCGAGCAACAGCGCGTGGGCATCGCGCGTGCCGTGGTGTCGCGGCCGGCGGTGTTGGTGGCCGATGAGCCGACCGGCAACCTCGATCCGGATCTGGCGGCCGAGGTCATGACGCTGTTCACCCAACTCCCGGCGCAAGGCACCAGTGTGCTGGTGGCCAGTCACGACCTGCATCTGGTGCGCAAGTTGCGCCGGCGTGTGCTGGTACTCGATCACGGTCGGCTGATCGATGATTTTCGTCCCGATGCGGCGACGGGAGCCGCGTGATGGCGCGTCGCAAGCCTGCGGTGACCTTGCATTCGGGGCCGAGCATGGGCGGTCGCCTGCGAGCTTGGCGCGACCTGCACCTCTACAGCCTGTTCTCCAGCATCGGGCGCATGGCGCAGCGACCCTGGGCCACGATCCTGACCGTGGGCGTGATGGCGGTGGCGCTGGTGTTGCCGTTGTGCCTGGCCCTGCTGGTGGGCAATATCGAGCGGGTGTCGGGTGATTTTCGCGAGGCGCGCGAAGTGAGTCTGTTCCTGACCACGGCGACGGATTTGCCGGCTGCACGTCGGCTGGCGGACGAACTGGGCAAGGCCATTGATGTCGCCAGCGTGGTGCTGCGCAGTCCGGAAGAAGGCTTGGCCGAGTTTCGCGAGATGGCTGATTTCACCGATGCCCTGGCCGTGCTGGACGAAAATCCCCTGCCGGCGGTGCTGGTGGTGACACCGGCGCAAGGGGTGGAGCCGGATGCGCTGACCCGACGATTGGGCGAGCTGCCGCAGGTGGACTTCGTGCAGCACGATGCCCAGTGGCGATCACGGCTGTCGGCCTGGCTGGAGTTCGGGCGGCGGCTGGTGTGGGTGGCAGCCGCGCTTCTGGGAGTCGGCGTTCTTTTGACGGTCGGAAATACGGTACGCTTGGACATCCAGGCACGGTCCGAGGAGATACGCACGGTGCAATTGCTGGGGGCTAGCGATGGCTTCGTTCGACGTCCATTTCTCTATTTGGGCGCGTGGTATGGCCTGTTCGCTGCCATTCTGGCTTTGGTGCTGGCTGCGTTTGCAACCCGCATGCTGCGCCAATCGGTGATGTCGCTGGTGGACAATTACGGCAGCAGTTTCCAATTGCAGGGCCTGAACCTCACGTGGGTGTTGATGACCGTGATCGCTTCGATCATGCTTGGCTGGCTGGGGGCGTGGCTGGCCGCAGGGCATCATCTGCGACACAGCCTGCCCGTTTCGGAGGCACAGGGGTGAGTACGCAGGGCATAACTCGGCACATCAGTAGCGAAACACCCCGCATCATGGTGGTGGATGGCTCGCGCGTGGCGCGCAAGCTGATCGAGCAGGTTTTGGTCAAGGACGTGCCGGGCGTCACGGTGATTTCCTGTGAGACCGGCGCCGAGGCCAAGGCCGCCCTGCAGGAAGGCATCATCGATCTGGTCACCACGGCCTTGCGTCTGCCGGACATGGATGGTCTGGAGTTGGCCCATTACATCCGCGAGCACGCCCCGCAAGCCTATATCCCGATCATCGTGGTGTCCGGCGATGCGCAGGAACGACTGGTCAGCCGCAGCTTTGGCGAAGATGTCACCGACTATTTCGACAAGGGATTGGGTTTTTCCGCGCTTTCGGCATTCATCCAGGGCTATGTGCGACCGGAGTCGGAACCGGGCGGTGATGTGCTGTACGTCGAAGACAGTCGCGTGGTGGCGGTGGCCACACGCCGCATGATGGAAAAGCACGGACTCAAGGTCACCCACGTCATCAGCGTCGAGGACGCGCTGGCGCATCTGGACACGGCGCGCGAGCAGGGGCGCATCCCTGGTCCCGACGTGATCCTGACCGACGTCTATCTCAAAAGTGGCTTGACC
Source organism: Chiayiivirga sp. (assembly GCA_035703435.1). Taxonomy (GTDB): domain Bacteria; phylum Pseudomonadota; class Gammaproteobacteria; order Xanthomonadales; family Xanthomonadaceae; genus Denitratimonas. Next base: position 52,656 of record DASSYF010000068.1, read on the forward strand.
GGGCAGGACCTGCTCGAACGCCTGCGTGGACCGGACTATGGCTACGGCAAGCGCTTGTTGCCGATCCTGGTGATGACGGGCGATGACAATCCGGCCAATCAAAGCGTGTTGTTGCGCGCCGGTGCCAATGATCTGGTGCAAAAGCCGATTGAAGAGCGCCTGCTCATCACCAAGCTGATCTTCCAATTGCGCGTGGGCCGTTTGATGCGCGAGCACGCCCCGGCCTCGGCCGCGAAGTAAGCGGCGTCGGGCTGCGGTGAATCAAGCCACCGATCAGGTTCGGCTGGAGGCCAGTTGGAAAGCGCGACTGTCCGATGTCTTTGCGGATCCGAACATGCTGCGCTTGCGAGCCTTCCTGCAGCAGGAGCGTGATCGCGGCCAGATCACCTATCCACCGGCACGCCAGATCTTTGCCGCGCTCGATGCCACGCCCTTCGATTCCATCCAGGTCGTCATCCTCGGGCAAGATCCCTACCACGGCCCCGGACAGGCACATGGACTGTGTTTCTCGGTGCCGCCGGGCGTGCCCGTACCGCCTTCGCTACGCAATATCTTTGCCGAGATCGAACGCGATGTGCGGATTCCCCGCCCCGACCATGGTTGCCTGCTGCCTTGGGCGCAGAGCGGCGTGCTCTTGCTCAATGCCGTGCTCACCGTGCGCGCCGGTCAGGCCGGCTCGCACCAGAATCAGGGCTGGGAATGGTTCACCGATCAGGTGATCGAACGACTGGCGCGCGAACGCGAGCATCTGGTATTCCTTCTTTGGGGCAGCTACGCACAGAAAAAGGGCCAGATCATCGACACTCAGCGCCACCGCGTGCTGCGTTCGGTGCACCCCTCACCGCTGTCGGCGCATCGCGGATTCATCGGCTGTGGGCACTTCAGTGCCGCCAACCAGTACCTCGTCCGGCACGGTCTGCGGCCGATCGATTGGAGTCTGCCGCCGCGCAGCGAGGTCGAAGCCTTGCTGACGAAACCCGGACAGTGAACTTTTGCCGCATTTAGCACTCCAAAGCCCCGAGTGCTAAACTTGGCACATTGAACACCAAATGGAGCAAAACCATGAATCAGGCTTTGGTGGCAAACAATCTCCCCATCCCCAGTGCGTTGGGCTCGCTGGATGCCTACATCGGCACGGTCAACCGTATTCCCGTGCTGACGGTGGAAGAAGAACAGGACCTCGCACGTCGTTTCCGCAACGATCAGGACTTGGCGGCGGCGCGGTCCCTGGTGCTCTCGCACTTGCGCTTCGTGGTGCATGTGGCGCGCGGTTACAACGGTTACGGCCTGCAGATCGCCGATCTCATTCAGGAAGGCAATATCGGCCTGATGAAAGCGGTGAAACGCTTCGACCCCGAGCATGGCGTGCGTCTGGTGAGTTTTGCGGTGCACTGGATTCGTGCCGAAATGCACGAGTTCATCCTCAAGAACTGGCGCATCGTCAAGGTCGCCACCACCAAGGCCCAGCGCAAGCTGTTCTTCAACCTGCGCAAGAGTCGCCAGCGCTTGGGCTGGATGAATTACGAGGAAGTGCAGGCGGTGGCGCGTGACCTCAACGTGCCCGAATCGGAAGTGATGGAAATGGAAGCGCGCCTGTCCGGCCGCGACATCGGCTTCGATGCGCCGACGGATACCGACGACGACCATGCGCCGCCCGCGCCGATGGCCTACCTGACCGCCGACGATGCCGATCCGGCCGAATTGCACGCCAGCGAGGCCGAGGAAGGCAGTCAACTCGAACTTTTGCGTGACGGCTTGGCCCGTCTGGATGCGCGCTCGCGCGACATCATTCGCCGTCGCTGGCTGGAGGATGGCAGCAAGATCACCCTGCAGGAGTTGGCGGACGAATACGGCGTATCGGCCGAGCGCATCCGCCAGATCGAAGCCAACGCCATGAAGAAGATGAAGGCCTTGCTGGTGGCCTGAGCCTGACGTTTCGCAACACACCCAAACGGCCCCAAACGGGGCCGTTTTTTTACGCGTGTCACAGGCGCTGGGCCCGCTCGTCTATGATGGGGCAACCCCGCACTGGAGACTTCCCATGTTCTTTGTCTGGATCCTGTTGGCCTTTCTCGTCATCACGATTTTTCGTGGGGTGAAATCGGTGCCGCAGGGCTACGAATACACCGTTCAACGCTTTGGTCGTTACACCCATACCTTGACGCCAGGCTTGGCCTTCATCGTGCCCTGGATCGACGCCATCGGTCGCAAGATGAACATGATGGAGCAGGTGCTGGATGTGCCCAGCCAGGATGTCATCACCAAGGACAACGCAGTGGTGAAGGTCGATGGCGTGGTGTTCTTCCAGGTGCTGGATGCCGCCAAGGCCGCGTATGAGGTTTCGCAACTTGAAATTGCCATCTTGAACCTGGTGATGACCAATATCCGTACCGTGCTGGGCTCGCTGGATCTGGATCAATCGCTCTCGCAGCGTGACGACATCAATTCGCGCCTGTTGGCGGTGGTCGATCAGGCAACCCATCCCTGGGGCATCAAGGTCAATCGCATCGAGATCAAGGACATCCAGCCGCCGCGCGACTTGATTGATGCGATGGCGCGGCAGATGAAGGCCGAGCGTGAAAAGCGCGCCAATATCCTGGATGCCGAAGGCTATCGCGCCGCCGCCATCCTCAAGGCCGAGGGCGAGAAGCAATCGGTGGTGCTGGATGCCGAAGGCCGTCGCGAGGCCGCGTTCCGTGACGCCGAAGCGCGCGAACGACTGGCCGAGGCCGAGGCCAAGGCGACCGCGTTGGTGTCTGACGCCATCGCCCAGGGCGACATGCAGGCCATCAACTATTTCGTGGCGCAAAAGTACGTCGAGGCCTTGAAGGATTTTGCGAGTTCGCCGAATCAGAAAACCTTGCTGTTGCCGATGGAAACCACCGGTGTGCTGGGCTCGCTGGCGGGCATCGTCGAACTGACTCGCGCGGCGGGTTCCTCCGCTCCGGCACGTGTCGCTTCGCCGGCCCAAGCCAAGGCGGTATTCACCACCGATCCGCCGCCATCCAAGTCGTGAGGTAGAACATGGACTGGATCAATCCACCGTGGTTCTGGGCCGGTCTGGCGCTGGCCCTGCTCGCCGCCGAAGCCTTGGCTCCAGGCGCTTTCCTGATCTGGTTGGGCGTGGCCGCCACGGTCATGGTGCCGATCGTCTGGCTGGTAGGCGACCTGAGCATCGTGGCCCAAGCGATCATTTTCGCCGTGTTGGCCATGATTTCGGTCGGCATCGGTTGGAAGTTGCGCGGTCAGCGCGGTCGGCGCGATGGCGGACCGATGCTCAATCAGCGTTCTTCGCAATTGATCGGGCGTGTGCTGCCACTCAGTCGTGCCATCGTGAATGGCCGTGGCCAGATCTACATCGACGATGCGTACTGGACCGTCGAAGGACCGGACCTGCCCGAATCCCGCACCGTTAGAGTGGTGGCTGCCGAGGCCATGATCTTGCGCGTGGTGCCGGTCGAATAGTCATTATTGATCCGGCCCTCAAATTGTCCGAATCTGGCGTAGCTGCCGAGCTTGCTCGGCAGTCAACGGAGCAAGCTCCATTGCTACAAAACAAGGGCCGGATCAATAACTCGCCTCGGTGAACAAAACGGGCCCTCGCGGGCCCGTTTTTTGTCGCAGCTTCGAAGTGGCTTATTGCCAGTGCGCCGAGGCCTCCACGGCGTCGAAGGCATCTGATTTGGGTTTGAGCATCAGGTAGTGCCAGCCTGCGGCAGGGTTCTGGATGCTGAGGGTTTCCGCGTTGCCAACCGTGTTCGATGAGTGATCGAAAACGGTATCGCTCGGCCAGCCACCCGCCTTGTGATACAGGTCGGCATCACCCGTGCCGCCCTGGGTGGTGATCGTGATGGCGCTGGTGCCGGCAGGAACGAGGATCGTCAACCATTCGCGGTCCACGGGGCGTGGTGCGGACAGGGCGCTGATCTTGCAGTCGTTGTCCAGTCGACCATTGGCGGAGTCGGCACATTCAGGCAGGTCCGTCGGCGGCACGGTGCCGGCATCGCCTTCGAAACCATCGTCGAAGATCGGGTCGGGCAAGGGTGGCACCTCGCCCCCACAGGCGGACGTATCACCATTGCCGTCGCGAAAGCACACCACCCAGGCGCGGAACTCGGCGTTGTAACTGTTGCGGATCGCGTCCAGCCAGTTCTGGTAGCCGGGCGCGTAGTCGCCTTGCCGGGTCAGCGCGATCATGGTGTTGATGTCGGTCAGATGGCGCTCGAACATGAAGCGCACCGCCATGTAGCCCCATTGGTAGGTGCGGGCGTAGTCGGTGCTGTACACGGTGTCGAGCAATTGCGAGAAGGTGAACTTGTCGGGGTTGGCCGCCTCGATCACGGCGGTGTCGTAGACCAGGTTGCGGAAGGTGTAGGACATGTATTCGCCAAAGCCTTCGAAGAACCACACGCCCGAATACGGCGCCGTCATCGGGTACTCGCCGAACATGCCGTGCCAGATGAAACGGCCATCGAGGTAGTGGGTGTACTCGTGGGTGAGGTTCCACACATCGAAGGTGGGACGCAGCCACTCGGCTTCATAGGCCACAAAGCGCGCCTGATTGCCCACCACGGACGGATCGCCTTCCAGGTACATGCCGCCGTTGTTGGTATCGATGCCGAAGATCGTGCCGGCGTAGGTTTCGTAATCGGTGCTGGAGTGGAAGATCACCATTTCCAACTGGTCATTGTGGTCATTGGCCACCGGGTTGCTCGGCTGGGTGCCGATCTTGGTGTGGAAGAATCCTTCTTCCTGCGCGATGGTAGCGCACACCCAATCCATCTGTGCCGAGGTCAGGGCCTGGCTGCGCACCTTGAGCGTGGGACTGCAGGTGCGTGCGTTGGCCGCGGGCAAGACGTAATCTTCGAGGTCTTGTGCGAAGGTGCACAGGCCGAAGTAGGCGCAGTGCGCGGTGTCGAAGTAGTCGATGACACCGGCCATGCGCACGTACACGCCCGAGCCGTAGCCGGTGAGGCTGAACTGGTCGAGCACGCCTTTGGCCTTGGGGTGAACGAGATCATGGAACGTCGTCGGATAGCCATACCACGGGCCGGGATTGAGGAAGCGTGCCAGCTCGGCGGCGGCATTCTGCAGCAGGTATTCGCGGTCACTGCCGATGTCGGCAGTCTTGTTGTTGGTGATGAAATCGACCAGTGAATCGAGCAGGGCGGAGCCGGGAGACACCTGCACCGCCGCACGGAAATCATCGAGGTAATGGCCACGAAACAACACGGTGAACACGCCATTCACCGCCGACTTCATGTACCAGTACGCGTGGTAGGAAGGGCCGTAGCGATCCAGGATGCCTTTCAGCGTGGCGATCTGGTGCGTATTCTCGCCGGCGCTGTCGATCAGGGTGACGAACTCGGCCAGGATTTCGCCGTGATCGTCATTGACATCCTGGAAATGCGCATTGGCCACGAAGGCATCGAGTGCGGGGCCAATGGCATTGGTGAGTGGCGCGCCGTAGTCGCCCACCTCGGGGTTGTACCACTGGATGAAGTAACCGGCGCGCAGGAACAGGACCAGCTGCAGCATCTTGCCGTTGTTGTTGCCCGCGTAGCTTCCCGCATCGGCGTACATCGCATTGGCGATGGTGACCATCTTGGCTTCGGGAAACACCAGTGCGCCTTGCGCGCCGCCGATCGAGAACAGGGCGTTGATGCAGTCGACAGTCGAGTTCTTGACCGCGCTCACCAGCGCCGCGCCGCTGGCGTTGGCAAAGATCGTGGCATCGCATGCCAAGGTCGATTTGGCCTGCGGTGCGTGACGTGCGTTGTGACGCAGGTGCTCGCGGCTGGACGACAAGGGCGGCAGCAGGTCGGGCGTGAGTGCTTCGCGCTGGGCATGCGCCATGGCGTGATCGACGCGAGCGGTGAGCGATGCCGTGGGCGGTGGAATCGGTGCGTGTGCGCCGTTGGCAGCGAGTGCGGGCGCCGCTACGGCCACAAGGCACAGTGCGGACGCAAGGCGCCGGAGCGATGACAGGAATTTCATGGTGACCCCTCAAGATGGAAAGCTGGGCGATGAACGCAGGGCGCTTCAGAACCTCATGGCAACGCGGTTCCGAGCGTGAGTCAGCTTGGCATTCGAACGGGGCAGGGTCTTGGCTGATTCCTGCGAGTGCTCGGCAAAAGTCGCACACCACCGATCCGCGCCTGCGGCCGAGGGTGTGTGTCCATTGGCGATGCGTAATTGATCCGGCCCTAATCTTGTAGCAATGGAGCTTGCTCCATTGACTGCCGAGCAAGCTCGGCAGCTACGCCAGGCTCGTTCAACTTTCGGGCCGGATCAATAGCGTGGGTCACCCGCGTGGATCATGGCGCGCCAGCCAATGTCGTTGCGGTGGAATTCGTGTTCCCAACGCACGGCTGCCACGCCGGCGTAGGCGTGCGTCTGAGCCTGCCCGATCGTGTTTCCGAGCGCGGTGACGCACAGCACCCGACCGCCGGCACTGAGCACCTCGCCTTGGGCACTCAATCGTGTGCCGGCATGGAAGACCTTGGCGCAGCCCGGCACCGCATCGAGGCCATGGATCACATCGCCAGTGATGGGCGCGGCCGGATACGGACTGGCCGCCATCACCACGCCCAAAGCCGGGCGCGCGTCCCACATGATTTCCGCCTCATCCAGCCGCCCATCGATGCCGGCTTCGAGGAGATCCACCAAATCGGTTTGCAGGCGCATCAGGATCGGCTGGGTTTCCGGATCACCAAAGCGCACGTTGAACTCGATCACCTTGGGCGCGCCGGCTGCATCGATCATCAAACCGGCGTAGAGAAAGCCGGTGAACGGCATGCCGTCGGCGATCATGCCGCGCACGGTGGGATTGACCACCTCCTGCATGATGCGCGCGTGCACCGCATCGCTGACCACGGGCGCCGGTGAATACGCGCCCATGCCGCCGGTGTTGGGGCCGGTATCGCCATCGCCCACGCGCTTGTGATCCTGACTGGTGGCCAGCGGCAGGGCCGTGCGGCCATCGACCATCGAAATGAAGCTGGCTTCCTCGCCGTCGAGAAATTCCTCGATCACCACGCAGGCACCGGCCTCACCAAAGGCTTCGCCTGAAAGCATGTCACGCAGCGCGGCCTCGGCTTCGGCCAGACTCATCGCCACCACCACGCCCTTGCCGGCGGCCAGGCCATCGGCCTTGATCACGATCGGCGCACCCTTCTCGCGCACGCAGGCCAGGGCTGCGTCGAGGTTTGAGTGCACCTCGTAATAGGCGGTGGGGATGGCGTGGCGGCGCAGGAAATCCTTGGCGAAGGCCTTGCTGCCTTCCAGTTGTGCCGCCGCCGCCGTGGGGCCGAACACGCGCAAGCCGGCGGCGTGAAAGCGGTCGACGAGCCCTGCCACCAGCGGCACCTCGGGACCGACCACGGTCAGTTCCACCGCTTCGGTGCGTGCGAGTGCCAGCAATGCGTCGAGATCGTTCACCGCAATGGCCACATTGCGACAACGTGGTTCGCTGGCGGTGCCGGCATTGCCCGGCGCGACCAGCACTTCGGAGACTCGCGGCGATTGAGCCAACTTCCAGGCCAACGCGTGCTCGCGTCCGCCGGAACCGATGACGAGGATTTTCATGGATTGACTCGCAAGCGTGAGAGAGGGCGAAGGATCCGTGACGCGTGGCCGCGCAGGGCGGAATCGCACTGAATCTAGCGCGCTGCAAAGTAGCCGAAGCCGTGGTTGGGAGCAAATGCTTCAAGCACGAAGCGAAGGGTGCAGCCAGAGAGGGTCTGCGCTGCGCCCATTGGTGTCCGCACGAAGGGGGTGTGGTTCAGGCTGCCGAACCACGCATACGTGCCAGCCAGAAGCCGCCTCCGACCAGCAAAAACGCACCCAACAGCCATTGGGTGGTGAAGCTACTGGCGGGAACGGTGATCGCGGGTGTCGAACAGGTGGCGGAGACCGTAACATCGCCCGCACCCGAATCAAAGAAGAACCCGACCCCTTGCAAACCGACTGGAAGTGGACCTGACGGGATGGTGTAGGTCAACGTAGCCGGCACATTGGTGGGGCCGGCAAAGGTGATCAGCCCCGCTGAATCACCGACCAAACGGAATGACCCGGTACCCGGTCCCGAGACGGTGATGGAGTAGGTTTCACCGGCTTCCGGCGTCCCAGTCATCCCATTGGTTAGCCCCGCCGCAGCAGGGTAGTCCCCGGAAATCAAGTCGAACCCGGCACATGCATCCGATGCATTGGGCGCTGCGGGCCGGGCTGGCGCGTTCCAATTGGCAGCGAAACTGGGCGCAGCGCCTGCGGCAAGCGCTATCGTACAAGCAAGGTAAATCGATGTGATCTTCATTTTCGTTCTCCCCAGGTGATTACGGTTGACGTTGGCGACGCAGCGGGCGTCCAACGCACAATACTGTGTATGCTGATTACACTCAACGGAGATCGAACCATGACCACGCGTGCCTACGGCGTCAGCGCTGCGGATCAATCATTTGCTGCGATGGACATCACACGTCGAACGCCCGGGCCGCGGGACGTGCAGATCGACATCGCCTATTGCGGCATCTGCCATTCGGACCTGCACACGGCGCGCGGCGAGTGGCCCGGGACGGTGTATCCCTGCGTGCCGGGGCACGAGATCGTCGGCCATGTGACGGCGGTTGGTCGGGATGTGGCGGGATTCAAGCTGGGCGACACGGTGGGTGTCGGCTGTCTGGTGGACAGTTGCGGGCAGTGCGGCTCCTGTGGCGAAGGTCTGGAGCAATACTGCGAGCGCGGTTGGACGGGCACTTACAACAGTCCGATGGCGGATGCGCCCGGGCATACGCTGGGTGGCTATTCGCAGCGCATCGTCGTCGACGAAGGTTTCGTGCTGCACATTCGGCATCCGCGCGAACAGTTGGCGGCGGTGGCGCCGTTGCTGTGCGCGGGCATTACCACCTATTCGCCACTGCGGCATTGGGGTGTCGGGCCGGGCAAGAAGGTCGGCATCGTCGGCGTTGGCGGCCTCGGTCACATGGGGATCCAGATCGCCCATGCTATGGGCGCGCACGTGGTGGCCTTCACCACCAGCGATTCCAAGCTGGCCGAGGCGCGATCGCTGGGCGCGGACGAGGTGCTGAATTCGCGTGATTCGGCGCAGATGCGGGCGCATGCAGGCAGCTTTGATTTCATCCTCAACACGGTCGCGGCACCGCATGTGCTCGATGCCTACACCGTGTTGCTCAAACGCGATGCCACCTTGTGTCTGGTCGGCGTGCCGGCCAGTCCGCATCCCAGCCCGAGCGTGATGCCGCTGATTTTCGGCCGCAAGGCCATCGCCGGCTCACTCATCGGTGGCATCGCCGAGACGCAGGACATGCTGGATTTCTGCGCACGCCACGGCATCGTGGCCAAGATCGAGATGGTACGTGCGCAGGAAATCGATTCGGCCTACGCCCGCATGCTGGCGAGCGATGTGAAGTACCGCTTCGTGATCGATGGCGCATCGATGTAAGACGTGATCCATCGCGGTCCTCGATCGCGCCAGCACCTGCGCGGTTGGCCGGAATCTGCGTTGAGATGACGATAAGGGTACAGAAGCGCGTCGAACGCCTCGTTAGACTCGCCACAGGTCGTGAAGCATCGTGTCGACGGGAGGCGCGGGCATGGCGGAGGCGAGCAAGCACGAATGGCGTGACCAGTTCATGGCGAGCGTGGCCTCGCCGTGGTACGTCGAGCGTTTGTTCGATCGCTTGCCGGACATCGTGTTTTCGATCAAGGATCGGCAGGGACGCTATGTTTCGATCAGCGAGACGGCGGCGGTGCGCTGTGGGCTCAAACATCGGACCGATGCCATCGGCACGACCGCGTATGACCTGTTCCCCAAGCCCATGGCCGACCGCTACACGCGGCAGGACGAACGCCTGTTTCGTACCGGCAAACCGATCATCGACAATCTGGATTTGACGGTCTATCGCGACGGCAGTGCCGGTTGGTGCCTCAGCACCAAGGAGCCCTTGCGGGACGCGAATGGCGGCATCGTCGGTTTGGCGTGCATTTCCAAGGACCTGACCGAGCCCAGTCGCGCCGGTTTGATCGACGCCGCCTTGGCCGACACCATCGACCACGTGCTGGCGCATCTGGACGAGCCTTTGCGGATCGAGGCTTTGGCGCAACGTGCCGGTTTGTCGCAGGCAAAGTTCGATCGACGCATGAAGAAGATCTTTCAGGTCTCGGCCGGGCACTACGTCATCAAGGCGCGAATCGATCAGGCCACGCGCCTGCTGGCGGCCGGTGACACGGCCATCGCCGAGATTGCACAGCACTGCGGATTCTCGGATCAGAGTGCCTTCACCCGCCAGTTTCGCCACGTCACCGGTTTGACGCCCGGTCAATACCGGCAACTGTTGCGCGGTGGCCTCAGTGTCGGAAGTGGCGCACGCCGGTGAAGACCATGGCGATGCCGTGCTCATCGGCCGCGGCAATCACCTCGGCATCGCGCATCGAACCGCCGGGTTGAATCACGGCCTTGATGCCGGCCTCGGCTGCGGCATCGATACCGTCGCGGAAGGGGAAGAACGCATCGGACGCCATCACCGAGCCGTCCACCACCAGCCCGGCATCGACGGCCTTGATGCCGGCGATGCGTGCCGAATAGACCCGACTCATCTGCCCCGCGCCCACGCCGATGGTGCGCGTGTCCTTGGCATAGACGATGGCGTTGGATTTGACGAACTTGGCCACCTTCCAGGCAAACAGCAGATCGGCAAACTGTGCCTCGGTGGGTGCGAGCCTGCTCACCACCTTGAGCTCGACGCGGGCCACCACGCGATCATCGGCCGTCTGCAGCAGCAGGCCGGAATTGACCCGCTTGGCATCGATGAAGCCGCGTGCGGCGGGTGCCAGCGGAATGCGCAGCACGCGCACATTGGCTTTCTTCTTGGCGTAGTCGAGTGCATCGGCGTCGTAGTCCGGCGCGATCAGCACCTCGACAAACTGGCGATCGAGGAGGGTCTTGCAGGTCGCGCCATCCAGGCGCGTGTTGAAGGCGATGATGCCTCCGAATGCGCTGGTGGGATCGGTGGCATAGGCAGCTTCATAGGTATCGTCACAGCCGTTGCCCACCGCCACGCCGCAGGGATTGGCGTGCTTGACGATGACACAGGCCGGCGCGTCGAACTGGCGCACGCATTCCCACGCGGAATCGGCGTCGGCGATGTTGTTGTAGCTCAGTTCCTTGCCCTGCAATTGGGTGAAGGTGGCGAGCGAACCCGGTGCCGGGTGGAGGTCGCGATAGAAGGCCGCCTGTTGGTGCGGGTTTTCGCCGTAGCGCAGGTCCATCATCTTGATGAAACTGCCGTTGGATTGCGCCGGGAACGTGGCGCGCACCGGCACGGTGGCGCTGGCATCGGTGATGGCCGATAGATAACTGCTGATGGCCGCATCGTATTGGGCAACGCGGTTGAAAGCCGCCACCGACAGCGCGAAGCGGGTCGCGGCCGAGAGCGCTCCGGCACTGGTCTCCAGTTCGGCCACGAGATCGGGGTATTGGGATGAGTCGGTGACGACCGCCACCCGCGCGAAGTTCTTGGCCGCCGAGCGCAACATCGCCGGGCCGCCGATGTCGATGTTCTCCACCGCATCCGCCAAGGGGCATTCGGGATTGGCAGTGACTTTTTCGAACGGATAGAGGTTCAACACCAAGAGATCGATGCGGCCGATGTTGTGTTCGGCCATCACCGCATCGTCGATGTCGGTGCGTCCGAGAAGCCCACCGTGCACGATCGGGTGCAGGGTCTTGACGCGGCCATCCATCATTTCGGGGAAGCCGGTGAGTTCGGACACGTCCCGTACCGTCAAACCGGCTTCGCGCAGGGCGCGTGCGGTGCCGCCCGTCGAGATCAGTTCGATGTCGTGCGCGACCAGCGTACGCGCCAGTTCGATAAGGCCGGTTTTGTCGGACACCGACAGCAGCGCGCGGCGCACGGGGATGGACGGGCCTTGGATCGGCGTCATGGGATTACCTTGGGGCGAGCGGGGATTCGGGTTTCGGGATCTGCGCCGGATCAGGCGATGCCGTGGGTGCGCAGCTTCTTGCGCAAGGTGGCACGGCTCAAACCCAAGGTGGCAGCGGCGCGGCTTTGATTGCCGTCGTGGTGGCGCAGGACTTCGCGCAAGAGCGGTGGCTCGACTTCGGCCAGCAACACGTCGTAGAGATCGCCCGCTGGGCAATCATCCAGATCATGCAAGTAACGTCGCACGGCGCGTGCGACCACGTCACGCAAACCGCTCGGTGCCGACGCGCCGGGCTCGGCAGCCGTTTGGGTCGAAGGCAGGGTATTCACAAACACAGAACTCCGCGAGATCGCAGTGCTGGCGAGGGTGCGCAACACGGATGCTGGATTCTAACAGGTCGCGTGCGATACGCCTCAAAGAAACTCGAACTCGAATGCCACCGCTTGCTTGCCCGGATCACGCACTTCGAGGCTGATGCTGGCGGTTTGGCCCGGTTCGATGCGCTGCCCCGGCAGACTCAATCCGAGGTATTCGGATGGCGCAAAGCGACGCTTGGCGATGGTCTGGCCATCGAGGTTGGACAAGGTGAGTTGAAGCGCCGGCCAGGCCTGTGCCCAAGCCGCGTCGTTGCGAAAACTGGCGCTGATGAGGAGCGCATCGGCCACCGATGGGTGCGGGCGCACATCACGGCTGAGGACGTGCAGGGCGGCAGGCTCGTGCCACGCAGGCAGGGAGCAGCCCAAGCCCGCGCACAGCGTGCTCAACCAAGGTCGCCACTGCGGGCTGGCTGCCAGGCGCTCGCGTTCGGCGAAGAAGCTCTGGGCCAGCAGCAGGATGGCGAGTGCCAGCACGGTCAGCCAGCGCGGCCACGATCGGTCGCGCGCCGGCGCTTCTTCACACGTCGTGACGGGTGAGGGAACAAACCGTGGTGCAGTAATGTTCTCGACGGTCGCATGAGTGGCTGCACCCACCGGCGCGCGGGCGAAGCTGGGAATTACCGCCTTCGTGCTCGCTGGCACCGGCGCTGCATCGATGGCGTGGGCGGCGTGTTCGAGATCCTGCGCCGGCACATCAACAACGGGCGATGGTGCGTCGATGAGTGCCGCGACATCGTCCTGCGCCGGTGTCGGGGCGATGAGGTGAGGTGCGGGATCGAGTGCGTCGGATGAAACGACGATGCCTGCGTTTGCGAGAGGCGCGACGGCCAGTGCGGTGAGCGGCTCGTCCGCCTTGATGAGATCGATCACATCGACGGTGACATCCGAGGCTGGCGCAACGTCGGGTGCGATTGGCTGGACGAAGTCCAGGTCCAACGAGGTTTGTTCGAACGTGTCGCTTGGTGTGGTCGTCGGAATCGCCGCGATGTTGTCTGCTGTCGATTCGCGCTGGAGATTGGCCCACGGATCAAACTGCTGTCCGCACTGCAAGCAGCGCATCACACCGTGGGTCAGCGCCAGTTGCGCGGCGGTGACGGGTGTGGTGGTCAGGCAATGGTTGCAGCGGGTAAACATTGCTCTAAGTCGCAGGCGAGATGGTGCTCATGATGCCTCATCCGTGTGCGCGAGGTCGTTGTACGTGCCGAGGGGGTGAATGAAGAACATGGCCCATCTATCGAGCAGGCGATGAGCGCGGTCTGAGCGTTGTCTCGACCATTTCCGGGATGCCAAGCGCCGACAACAACTTCCGATAGCGTGGATCGCCGCGCAGGTTTTCGATCAGCGGATCGAACGGGATGTACATCACGTTGTTGTCGCCGTTGTGCATGCCGCGTTCGAGCCAATGAAAGGCCTCGTCGATCTCGCCGCGCCAGGCGTGCACGGCGCCGATCCAGTAGCCGTCTGGAATCGAGAACTGGTCGGTCAGCTTCTTGAGCGCAATGTCGGATTCGACACGATTGCCCAACTCGTGCTGCGCGATCGCCGTACCGACCAATCGAAACAGCGTGGACGAATGCTCCAACTGGCGTAGTGCGGCTTCGGGATGGCCCTCGAAGATGTCGCACAGCGCCAGGTAGAAATTGATGTGCGGATTCACAGGAATATCCTGCAGTGCCACCAGCAAATGTGCTCGCGCATTGCGGGTGTCGCGTTTGGCCAGATAGTGCCAGCCGATGTTGCGCCGCGCGCCCGCTTGTGGGTCGATCGCAATCGAACGCGCATCGGTTGTGATGGCCTCATCGATCAGCCCCGCCGACGCCAGATAGCGCGCCTTCCATACGAGCACCGCAGCCGATTCGTCGGGTTGGGCGAAGCGCTCGGCGAGCTCGATGTCGGCCCAGGCACCTTCCCAATCGTAGAAGTACAGCAGCTTCATTTCCGAACGTACCTGATAGCCCTCCGGGTTGCTCGGCGCCAGTTCGATACTGCGATCCATCGCCACCAGGGCACGGCGACGTCCTGCAACCAATTCCTCCACACTGTCGGCCCAGTAACCGCCGCCACCGAGGATGCCGGCGTACATGTACCAGGCGTCGGCATAGTTCGGATCCAGCTGCAGGGCTTGTTCGAGGATGGCCAGCGTGCGCCGTTGGCTGTTGGGGTCGTTGTTGCCATCAAACAGGGTGGCTGCACGCATGAACACTTGATGGGCCTCGGGATTGCGCGTGCCGGCGCGGGCGGGATCGAAACCGCCCGGTCGCTGGCTGATGCCGGCCATCAGTGCTGCGGTGAGGTCCTTGAGCAAGCTGGCCTGCTCGGTGGGCAAGCGCTCGATGGTTCGACTCATGGAGGGAATGCGCCCCGATGTGTCGAGCAAGTCCAAGTGCACCCGAACGTGCTCATCAGTCTTCGAAACACGGCCGCTGACGATCAGGTTCGCACCCAGATCGCGGGCAATCGCGCCAAGTGGGCGTGGATCGTCGCGAAAGGCCGTCGATTCGACACGATTCACCAAGCGGGCCGCAGGCATGCGCTGTAACTCCCCACGTAGATGATTGGCGAGACCTTCGGCCAGCACCCCGAGTGCGCCGTCCTGACTCAGATCGCGAAAGGGCAGAACCGCGATGACATCGATGCCTGCAGCGATCGAGGAAGCGACTTCAGGCGGTGTCGGCGTCTCATCCGTCGCCTCTCGCCACGGCGTCCACCATGCCAGCGCCAATGCCAGCACCAACAGAATGAGTGCACCCAGCCATTGAATGAACCGTCTTCGCGGTCTCGGCACGCGCCTCGGATGCGATGTCGTGGTCGGCATCGGTGGGGCGGGTATCGGTGGAGCGGGCAGCGGTGTCGCCATGAGTGGCTCGACGTCCCCGATCAGCCGATAGCCATAGCCGTGCACGACCTGGATCCGCTCCGCACCCTCGTCGCCCAGCGCCTTGCGCAACTTGCTGATGGCCTTGGTCAGTGAGTTTTCCGAAACCACCCTTCCCGGCCAGCCGACGTGCAGCAAGTCAGCCTTGCCGACCAAGTCCCCGGCGTGCTCGACCAGATGCACCAGCAGGGCGTAGCCGCTGCGATCGAGCACCAGCACCTCGCGCCCGAGGCGGGCATGGCCCTGCACGGTGTCGATTTCGATCTCGCCCAGTCGCCAGCCGATGCGATTGATCCCGGCTACGCCCTCGTGGTTCGAGCTCCCCTGCGCAATCAGCATACGGCCACATATTCCCGTATCGAATGTGGGCGCACGCTATCAGAAGTCACCGGTCCGATGCGCGTTTTTAGGGGTGCAACGGTCCTTCGAGGTTCGCATTGTCGATGTTTCGGCTGGATCGAGCGCCGCGCAAGTGATTGTCGGCACTGCAATTCACGGAATTTCAGAACCTTTCACAGGATTTCCTTGGACACCGGCCGTGTGGCGAACGATCTTCGTGGCGCAGCGCGATCGCAGTATCGCGTCCCTCAACGAAATGGAGACTCGCCATGTCCCGTCACTGGAATTACCTGCGTATTCTGCTACTGCTGCTGCTGCCATCCTTCGCGGTCAGCGCTGCGCCACCAGCCACGCTGGGCTATCAAGGCCGGCTGGCCACCGCTGGCGGCTTGCCGGTCAGCGGCACCCTCAACATCACCTTCCGCCTTTACGCCGTGCCCACCGGCGGCAGCCCGCTGTGGAGCGAGGTTCAATCCAACGTGGACGTGGATGGCGGCAATCTTGCGGTGGAACTGGGCACGGTGACCGCCCTGCCCAAGTCCATTTGGGGCCAGCAGCTCTACCTCGGCGTCCAGATTTCCGGTGACAGCGAGATGCTGCCACGTCCGGCCCTGACCGCTGCGCCCTTCGCCCTGCGTGCCGCCACGACCATGCAGCGCACACTCTTCGTGTCCGCCGATGGCACACCCGTCGAGAATGGCGCGGCCCTGCTCGCGGCCATTGCCAGCATCACCGACGCCAGCGCAACCAGCCCCGTGGTGGTGGAAATCGATGCCGGCACCTTCGATCTGGGCCAAGGCAGGCTCTACCCGCCCGAATACACCACCCTGTCCGGGCGCGGTCAGGAGGCCACTCGGATCGTTTCCAGCACCACGACGCCGGTTGGATCTCTGATGATCGGAGAAACCATCCTGTTGCGATCCAACACCACGGTGCGCGATCTGACCGCGACCAATTCGGGTGTTCCCACTGGTGCGAATGATGCGGTCGTCGGCATCGCGGCCTATGATCCGGCGGTTTTCCAGCAACCGGTCACCAACTTTCGCCTCGAGCGGGTCAGTGGGCAGACGATCACTCCCACCGGCAGTCTCGGCCAACGCGCCGGCATCTACCTGTGCGCCTCCAACAGTCGTGCCACCGACGTGGTGGCAGTGAGCGATGGAGGCCAATACGCCATGGGCCTGCGCGCCGACTGTCCAAGCATAAACTTCGTGTTGGATGGCGCCGAGCTGTACGCTGCCAACGCCAGCCTCGGTCTGCGTGGCGCCTTCCTCACCAGCGGCTACGGCAATGCCTGGCGGCGGCTGCGTGTAGAAATCACCGTCAGCCCGTCGATTGAATCGGTCTGGGGCCTGCGTTTCCTGGCGCCTGGCAGCTTTCATGCCAACGGGCCACAAGGCGTGCTGAGTGACAGCTCGATCGTGATCCGTGGCAGCGGCCTGGCAACGCCCACGCAAATGTACGGTGCCGCTGGCATCCGCCTTGAAAATGACGCGCAACTGGCCTTGATCGAGCGCGTGCGCGTGCAGGTCGAGGCGCTGCGTGCGCTGCGCTTCGATGGCTTGCGCCTGCTCGACCGGGCAAGCGCAAGTTCGATCGGAACGCGCTTGGTCGATCTGGACTTCAGTA
This sequence comes from Chiayiivirga sp., assembly GCA_035703435.1. Lineage (GTDB taxonomy): Bacteria > Pseudomonadota > Gammaproteobacteria > Xanthomonadales > Xanthomonadaceae > Denitratimonas. The sequence continues at coordinate 69,837 of DASSYF010000068.1, forward strand.
TCAGCGGCATGAACGACAGCGATACTGTTGGCGGAATCACCGGCCTGCGCATCGATGGCTATCCGCCCGAGCTCACCCGCGCCAACATCAAGATCGATTGTGCGGCCGACAGCCTAAGCCTTTGCGTCGGCGTCATGCAGAACTACTACAGTTGGACGCCTCAGAGCGGTGAACTGATCCTGGATGACAGCCGAGTCCGGGTCACCCACGCGGGCGTTCCCGGCAACGGCGCCTCGCACAGCGCCGCCCTCTGGGCGATGGGTCCGAGCCGCGTCCGCAACACCCATCTTGAGGTGTTCCGTGCCGCCCAGTCGGGCATCACCGCGACGATCAGCATCCATGCCCCAATCGCGGTGAATCTGACCGATTCCACCCTGATCGCAACCGATGCGGCCAACTCCAATTCGGCCTGCTTTCTCGGCGCAGCGCCTGGCAGCAGCGGTGAATGGTTCGGCAACCATCTTCAAGGCACGCGCTGTGACAGCGCCACCCTGACCTGCGCCGGCAACACCGTGCGCGGCGTCGGCTTCCTTGCCAATGCGTGCCCGTGAGGTGGCCATGAGAACCTTCAACACAGCGGCCTGCTGGATGACGATCGCGCCGCTCCTTTTGATCTCGGGTCAGGCCGGCTCCACCGATGCCTACAGCTCACAGTACCGCCTGATTGCGTCCGGCACCGCCAGCGTCTCGGCGGTCACGGGTTCACCGGCGTACGAGGCCTACATGGTCGGTGGCGCCGGACAGCCGGTGGGCATCTCCGCCAGTTCCGGTGCCAGTGTTGTCATCGGCGGCACCAGCAACCTGCTGCCTACCGCACGCATCTTCCGCGATGACCTGGAGGAAGACTGAGTCAATCTGGGGTCGCAACAAGCCTCAACGACGCACGCCATCGATCCGCACCCAGTCCTCCTGGGTGCTGACCGACAGGTCGTCGAACCATTCGGTGTAGCGTTGCAGCAGTTCCGGCTCTTGTCCGCGCAGGATGCCGGAGAGCGCGATGCAGCCACCTGCCGCAACGCGGCTGGCGAGCAAGGGCGCGAGTGCATCGAGCGCGCTGGCAAGGATATTGGCCACCACCACGGGATAGGTGTTGGCCGGTTCGTCGGCGGGCACATGCACCGAAAGGTGCTCGGCGACACCATTGCGCTGCGCATTGTCGGCGGTGGCCAACAGCGCTTGTGGATCGTTGTCCACACCCACCGCATGGGCGGCACCGAGCTTGAGTGCAGCGAGCGCCAGAATGCCGGAGCCGCAGCCGAAATCCAGCACGCGCTTGCCGGCAAGATCCAGTCCATCGAGCCATTGCAGGCACAGCGCCGTGGTGGGATGGGTGCCGGTGCCGAAGGCGAGGCCCGGATCCAGTCGCACGATTGCCGCATCCGATTGCTGTGCGTGCGGCGGGATGTCCTGATTCCACGGCACGATGAACGTGCGACGGCCAAATTGCATCGGCTTGAACTGGTCCATCCAGACCCGTTCCCAATCCTGATCGGCCACGGTGCGGAACTGCGCCGAGGAAAAATCCAGTTCGGGGTCGAAGCTCTCCAGCGCCGTCAGCAATAACCCGGGATTGGCGTCGGCCGGAAACAGCGCGGTCAAGGTCATTTCCTGCCACAGCGGGGTTTCACCCACGCCGGGTTCGAAGATGGCTTCCTCGTCGGGCGCATCCAGATGCGCGTCCATCAAGGTCACCGACAGCGCGCCGACGTCGTCGAGGGCGCTCTGGAAGCGGGCTTCCAATGCCGCGGTGCAGGGGATGCTGAGTTCGAGCCAAGCCATCGGTGCGGCCTCAACCCAAGCCCATGCCGGTATCGCGCTGTTCCTTCAGGCGCTTTTCGAGGTAGTGGATGTTCATGCCGCCGGCCTGGAAACCGGGGTCGGCCATGATGCGTTGTTGCAGCGGGATATTGGTCTTGATGCCATCGACCACGGTTTCCGACAGGGCAACACGCATGCGTGCGATGGCCTGCTCGCGGGTCGCGCCATGCACGATCAACTTGCCGATCATCGAGTCGTAGTTGGAGGGTACCTTGTAGCCTTCATAAATATGGCTGTCCACACGCACGCCGGGGCCACCGGGCGGATGGAAGGCGCGAATCAGGCCGGGGCAGGGCATGAAGGTGTCGGGGTCCTCGGCATTGATGCGGCACTCGATGGCGTGGCCGCGAACTTCGACATCTTCCTGCCGGATCGACAAGGGATGGCCGGCGGCGATGCGCAACTGCTCGGCCACCAGGTCGATGCCGGTGATGAGCTCGGTCACGGGGTGCTCGACCTGGATGCGGGTATTCATCTCGATGAAATAAAAGCGCCCGTTCTCGAACAGGAATTCGAAGGTGCCGGCGCCGCGATAACCGATGCGGATGCAGGCTTCCACGCAAACCTTGCCGATCTCGGCGCGTTGTTCGGCGGTGATGCCCGGTGCCGGCGCTTCTTCGACCACCTTCTGGTGGCGGCGCTGCATCGAGCAATCGCGTTCGCACAGGTGGATGGCGTGGCCCTGGCCATCGGCCAATACCTGGATCTCCACGTGGCGTGGATTTTCCAGATACTTTTCCATGTATACGATGTCGTTGCCGAAGGCGGCCTTGGCTTCGGACTTGGTGGTGGCAATGGCGCTGTGCAACGAGCCTTCGACATGCACCACGCGCATCCCGCGTCCGCCGCCACCGCCGGCGGCCTTGATGATGACCGGCAGGCCGATTTGGCGCGCGATCATGGTGTTCTTGAGTGGGTCATCACCCAAGGGGCCGCCCGATCCCGGCACGCAGGGCACGCCGGCTTCCTTCATCGCGTGGATGGCCGCGACCTTGTCGCCCATCATGCGGATGGTGTCGGCCTTGGGGCCGACGAAGATGAAACCCGAACTCTCCACCCGCTCGGCAAAATCCGCGTTCTCCGACAGAAATCCGTAGCCGGGATGGATGGCCTGGGCATCGGTGACTTCGGCCGCCGCGATGATGGCCGGAATGTTGAGGTAGCTCTCCAGCGAGGGCGCAGGGCCGATGCACACCGACTCATCGGCCATCGCCACATGCTTGAGGTTGCGGTCCACGGTGGAATGCACCGCCACGGTCTTGAGGCCGAGCGTGTGGCAGGCGCGCAGGATGCGCAGCGCAATTTCGCCACGGTTGGCGATGACGACTTTATCGATCATGGGATTGGGTAGGAATTGGGAATGGGGAGTGGGGAATCGGAAGAGCGGGTGACGGTCGAGTATGCGGCCGCGGCATGTGGTGGGGTGCGTGAGAGCGAGTTCATCAGGGCGGTCAATCGGGCGAAGGTGCGATCGACGTGGTGGGCCAACTCGGGGTCATGGGGGGCGTAGTCGAGTCGTTCGGCGATTTGCAGTTGGGTACCCGGTTCGGCCAAGGAGCCACGGGCAATCGACAGGAAGCGCAGGTACTCTGCGCGTGAGCGACGCGCGGCACCCTCGGCGATGTTGGATGGAACGCTGATGGCACTGCGGCGAACCTGTTGCAAGAGTGCGTAGCGCTCGGCATCGGGAAAGTGGGCGGAGTGTTTGTAGACCGCCTCGACCAAGTGCATCGCATCCTTCCAAACTTCAAGGTGCTCGTGCGGCCGCTTTCCCGATTCCCGATTCCCCATTGCCGATTCCCGGCTCTCTAGCTGATCACAAACAAGGGTTCGTCGAACTCGACCGGCTGGCCGCTGGTGGCGAGGACGGCGGTAATGGTGCCGGCGATTTCGGCTTCGATCGGGTTGAACATCTTCATCGCTTCGATGATGGCGAGGGTGTCGCCGGCCTTGACCGTCTGGCCGACCGTCACGAAGGGCGGCGAATCGGGGTTGGCGGAGGTGTAGAACGTGCCCACCATCGGCGAGCGCACGGTGGTGCCGGCCGGGATTTGCGGGCTGGCGGCCACAGCGGCCACGGGTGCAGCCACGGCGGCGGGTGTGGGTGCCGCAGCGACGGGTGCAGCCACGGGCTGTGGTGCGGCTTGAATCACCGTGGCCGGCGTGGTGCTCGCGCGCGACAGGCGCACCGATTCTTCGCCTTCGCGGATTTCGATCTCGGTGAGGTTTGATTCTTCCAGAAGGTCGATGAGTTTTTTGATTTTTCTAAGGTCCATGGTTTTTCCATTGCATGCCCGTCGCAGGGACGGATCCAGGGTCAAGGGGTTGTGGCCAAGCGCTGCACGCAGGCCTCCAGTGCGAACTGGTAGCTGTGCGGGCCGAAGCCGGCGATCACGCCCACGGCGAGGTCGCTGAAGTAACTGGTGTGGCGGAAGGGCTCGCGCCGGTGTGGGTTGGAGAGATGGATTTCGATGAAGGGCAAGGCAACCGCCGCCAGCGCGTCGCGGAGGGCGACACTGGTATGGGTGAAAGCGGCCGGGTTGATCAGGATGAACGCGGTGCCATCCGTGCGTGTGGCCTGGATGCGATCAACCAACGCGTGCTCGGCATTGGATTGGAATGCGACGAGCTGGTGGCCACTGGCCGAAGCACGGGCGCTGAGATCGGCATTGATGGTTTCCAGCGTGGCATGGCCATAGATTCCCGGCTCGCGCGTGCCGAGCAGGTTGAGGTTGGGGCCATGCAGCAGCAGAATGCACGCCATGCCGGTGTCGCCGTCCGTAGTGAAAGCGCGAAGTGTGCTCGGCTGCGGTTGCGATGTCCAGAAATTGGCGACGTTCGGCGAATTTGCGTGATTTAAGTCGTTGTTTGAAAACATGGCGACCGGCCGAAGCCGGTCGCCCAGACACACGCAAGGTGTTGGATCAGCTGGCGAAGTCGATCACCAAGGTGGCGCGGCGGTTGTGGCGACCGGCATCGTGGGTGGCGCCGGCGTCGATCTGGCGATTGGCATCCTTGCCGTAGCTGACCGCACGCACCTTTTCGGCCACCAGTCCGCCTTGGCCGACCAGATAGTCGCGCACGGCTTCGGCACGCTTCATGGCGAGGCGCTGGTTGTACGCCTTGGATCCGGACGGGTCGGCAAAGCCTTCCACGGTCACCACGGCCTCGGGATGGTGGGTGCGCATGACCTTGGCGAACTCATCCAGCATGGGCTTGTATTGGTCCCCCAAGGTGCTCTGGTCGAAGTCGAAGTAGGCAATGTTGTCGACCGTGATGCGGCCTTCGAGAACCGTTAGGCGGGCGTCGTACTGGGCAAAATGCTGCTCCATCTCGGCCTTCAGGCCATTTACTTGGGTGGTGACCTGGTTCTGAATCTGTTGGTCGGCGGCACGCAATTCGGCCATCGCGGCGTCGAAGTCGGTTTTCTTCACATAGTTGCTGCAACCGGCCATCAGCGAGACGGCGACGGCCGCGGCGAGCAGGCCAGTCCGACGTGCAAGGTGTTTTCTCAACATGCAGATACTCCTTCGTTAAAGGTGGTATGAGCCGGACACGTCCACGGTTTCGTGTTGAAGGCGAATCGCGCAGCCCGGTCCGATGGTATCGCCAAACTCCGAGGCGTGAAACCTTCTGGTTGGCCATCGAGCGTCCCATGTGTGGGTGAACATGCGCGTGACCGAAACAGACCAAACCCTTGCTCGGACGTCGCGCGGCCGCGGTAGTACCCTTGCCGCACATCGAGCGGCAAGGGGGTCGAGAAGATGACGCAGTCTGTGGCCGGCAAGGCGAGTCAGCGCAAGGTGGTGGTGGCATCCTCGCTGGGTACCTTGTTCGAGTGGTATGACTTCTTCCTCTACGGCGCATTGGCGGCGATCACCAGCAAGCACTTCTTCTCCGCGGTCAATGAAACCGCGGCCTTCATCTTCGCCTTGCTGACCTTTTCCGTCGGGTTTGCCGCGCGGCCCTTCGGGGCCCTGGTGTTTGGTCGTTTGGGTGATCGCAGCGGGCGCAAGTACACCTTCCTCATCACCATCGTGGTGATGGGTCTTTCGACCGTGCTGGTGGGCTGTCTGCCGTCCTATTCCAGCATTGGCATGGCCGCGCCGATCCTGTTGATTGGCCTGCGTTTGCTGCAAGGCCTGGCCTTGGGTGGCGAATACGGTGGTGCTGCGATCTATGTCGCCGAACACGCGCCCGATGCGCGGCGTGGCTATTTCACCAGCTGGATACAGACCATGGCCGGGGTCGGCCTGCTGCTGTCATTGGCGGTGATCGCGACGGTGCGTTGGCTGCTGGGCGAAGCGGCGTTTGCCGACTGGGGCTGGCGCGTGCCATTCCTGCTGTCGGCCATCCTGCTGGTGATCTCGGTCTGGATCCGGATGTCGCTGCACGAGTCGCCCGTGTTCCAGCGGATGAAGGACGAGGGCCGCATTTCCAAAGCGCCGTTGCGTGAAGCCTATGGCCAGTGGCGCTACATCAAGCTCGGCATCGCCGCGATGTTCGGCATCATCGCCGGCCAGGCGACACTCTGGTACACCGCCAATTTCTATTCGCTCTACTTCCTCACCCAGACCATGCAGGTCGACAGCCTCGATGCCACCTTGATGCTGGGCGTGGCCGTGGCCTTGGCGGTGCCGTTCAACGTGCTGTTCGGGGCTTGGTCCGACAAGCTCGGGCGCAAACCCTTCTTCGTGATCGGCTGCCTGTTGGCGGCGATCCTGTATTTCCCGATCTTCCACGGGCTTTCGGCGTATTCCAATCCGGCGCTCGATGCGGCGCGCCGTGCCACGCCGGTGCAGGTGGAGGCCGATCCGGCACGGTGTTCGTTCCAATTCAACCCGGTGGGTGCGGCCGACTTCACCCATTCGTGCGACATCGCCAAGTCGATCCTCGCCAAGCACCACGTCAGTTACGAGAACCATGCGGCCACCGCCGGCGCGATGGCGCGGATCGTGGTGGGGGAGGTAAGCATCGAGGCATTCGAGGGTGCGGGCATGGCGCGCTCCGATCGCGCCGCGCGCATGGCGGAACTCGATGCGCAGGTGCTCGCCGCCATTCGCGCCGCAGGTTACCCGGAAAAGGCTGATCCGGCCGCGATGAACCGGCCCATGATCGTGGCCTTGTTGTTCGTGCTGTGCTTGCTTGCGGCGATGACCTACGCGCCGGTCGCGGCGGCGATGGTGGAACTGTTCCCGGCGCGCATTCGCTACACCGCGATGTCGATTCCCTATCACGCCGCCAATGGCTGGATCGGGGGGCTGTTGCCACCGATGGCCTTTGCCTTGGTGGCCGCCACCGGCAACATCGACGCCGGGCTGTGGTATCCCCTGTTCTTCGCCATCCTCACCGTGGTGGTGGGCACGGTGATGCTGCCGGAAACGCGTGGCAGGCCGATCGATGATGATTGATCCGGCCCTCAAATTGTCCAAACTTGACGTAGCTGCCGAGCTTGCTCGGCAGGCAATGGAGCAAGCTCCATTGCTACAAAACCAGGGCCGGTTCGATCGAGCCCCGTCGCCATCGTGGTTCAGTGCGAAGCGGTCCAGTCTTCCAGATCGCCCTTGCCGAATGCGCCCAGGCGGGTCTTCTGCAGCCGTCCATCACGGTCGATGAGGACCGAATAGGGCAGGATGCCGCGGGCATTGCCCAAGAGCATCGAGCTGTCGCTGGGGCCACTTTCTTCGATGAAGATCGGGAAGCCGACCGGGCGCTCGTCGAGGAATCGGCGCACCGGGCGTGCTTCGTCGAGTGCGATGCCGACCACTGCCACGCCGTCCGGGCCTTGGCTGCGGGCGAAGTTATCCAGCAGTGGCATTTCTTCCACGCACGGCGGGCACCAACTGGCCCAGTAGTTGATCAAGACCGGCCGATCGCCAAAGCGCAGGGGCACGGCGACGCCATCCAGGTCGTGCACCGCCAAGGTCGGTGCCTCGTCGCCGATCGCCAGCACGGTGCGCCCGTCCGGCAGCGTGGCCTTGCCGCCCAGGACGTGTCGCACCATCCATTGCCCGCCCGGCGCATCCAGCAGTGCACCGGGGCTGACGAAGAGGATCGCGCCCAACAACCCCGCCGCGCCGCCGACCAAGCCCAGGCCACCGATCAGCAACCACTGTGCCCACGGCTTCACAAGGGTGGGCCCAAGGCGTTCTCGACCGCACCAAGGGTCAGCACCGTGGGCAATACGGCATCGTCGCGTTGGGGCTGGATCACCACGTACAGCGGCACGCCGACGGCATGGTGTTTTTCCAGAAAGGCGGTGATGGCCGGATCGACATTGGTCCAGTCGCCTTTCATGTAGACCGCATCGTGCTGCTTCAGCAGGGCGCGGAAGTCGTCGGTATCGAGCACGCGCTTTTCATTGGCTTTGCAGGTGACGCACCAGTCGGCGGTCATGTTGACGAACACGGTGCGGCCTTCCGCACGCAATGCATCCAGTCGTTCGGCCGAGTAGGCGATCGAGCCATTGGCGCTGGCCGCCTCCGCCGAGGCGGGCTTGGCCAGCGAAGGAATGCGCCATAGCGGGATGAGGGCGAGCAGCACCAGTGCCACCGCCACCACCCGCGCCAGAACGCCGCCAAGGCGTGCCTTTTCCCAACGCCAGAGCGCCAGCGCCAGCACCGCGATGCCGGCCAGCGCATAGGCCATGGCATCCACGCCGCGTTGCTGGCCCAACACCCACAGCAACCAGATGGCGGTCAGGTACATCGGGAAGGCCAACACCTGCTTGAAGGTTTCCATCCACGCACCCGGCTTCGGCAGCACCCGAGCCAGCGCCGGCACGAAGCCGATCAAGAGGAAGGGTAGGGCGAGGCCCAAGCCGAGCGCCAGAAACACGGCAATCGCCAACACGGTTGGTGCACCGAAGGCAAAGGCCAGCGCCGAGCCCATGAAAGGCGCCGTGCATGGGCTGGCAACGACCACCGCCAGCACGCCGGTGAAGAAATCACCCGACGCACCCGAGCGCGAAGCCAGACCTTGGCCAGCGCCGGCCCAGCCTGCGCCGATCGAGAACACGCCCGACAAACTGAAACCCACGGCCGCCATCAGATAGGCCAGCGCCGCAACCACCCACGGTTGCTGCAATTGAAAACCCCAACCCAAGGCCAGGCCTGCTTGGCGCAATGCCAAGGCCAAGCCGCCCAAGGCGGCGAAACTCACCAATACGCCGGCCGTGTACCACAGCGCGTGGGCGCGGGCCTTGGCGGGGCTTTCCCCGCTTTGCGCCAGGCCCAAGGCTTTGAGTGAAAGCACCGGCAGCACGCAGGGCATCAGGTTCAGGATCAGGCCGCCGCCCAAGGCCGCCAGCAGAATCAGCACGAACGGCGTCGAGTCGCCAGAGCGCCTTGCCTCGAAGCTGGCCGCCTCGGCCACGGACACCAACTGATCCGCACTTGCCGCCGGCAGTGAGATTTGGACTTGGCGGGTCATGGGTGGATAGCAGATGCCATTGTTCTGGCAGCCTTGGAAGGTGGCTTCCAGCGTCACCGGCCCGGCCTTGCCGTCGGTGCGGCGCAGGCCCAAGGGCACTTCGATCTGATCGAAGTACACGATCACGTTGCCGAAGTGCTCGTCGGTGTGGGCCTTGCCCTTGGGCCATTGCGGCGCGGCCAGCGTCGCACCCTTGGCATCCAGAAGGCGGAACTGGTTGCGATCTTGATAGAGGTAATAGCCCGGCGCCGGAGTGAAGCGCATCAGCACTTCCACCGGTGATACCGCGATGGCCTCGAACTTGAAGGCTTCGTCCTCCGGCAACGGCAAGCCTTCATCCACGACTGCCGATGCGGTGGGTGTGCCGATGCTCAAACCGGCTAGTGGTGCGGCGACGGGCAAACCGGAAACCGACACCAAGGAACTTGCCGCCAGCGCCGGCAGAGCCACGGTGATGACGCGCTTCTGCGGCGGATAGCAAATGCCGATGTCGGCGCAGCCCTGATAGCGCAGTTCGACCTGCGCTTGGGTCGCACCAGCAGCCTCCACGCCGGGCAAGGCCATCGTCACTGCGTTGCGCCAGGTTTCCACATCGCCGAAAAACTCGTCGTGCTTGGGCGTGCCGTGCGGCAGATCCAGTGCTCCGGTGCGAATATCCGCGTCCAGCACCTTGGCCGACGTCCGATGCCGGTAGAGGTAGTAGCCATCGGCGATCGTGATGTCGAACTGGATGCGATTGGCGCTGGGGGCCGTGGCCTGCACCGCAAAAGCCTCATCCACCGGCAGCAGATCGGACTCATCGACGGCCACGGCAGGCGCCGTGCTGGCCAGCGCCAACAGCGCCGCAAAGGTGCGGAAACAACGCAACATCAGGACTTCTCGCGTGAAGGATGGGTGTCCGGGGCGGTCTCGCGCGCCAGCCAATCGAGATAGGCGGGCAAGCCGGAATCGATATCGACCGCCACGACTTCGGGAAGTTCGTAAGGGTGAAGGCTTTGGATGCGTTCTTGCAGGGATTTCAATTGCGCGCTCACGGTCTTGATCAGCAGCAGTACTTCGTCATCGACCTGCACCGCGCCCTGCCAGCGATACACCGATTGCACCGCCGGCACCACGTTCACGCAGGCCGCCAGACGCTCGTCCACCAGCGTACGCGCCAAGGTGTGTGCCACCTCGGTGTTCGGGCAGGTACAAAGCACGAGATGGGCTGGCATCGACGCCTCCAAAGAAAACGGCCAGTCACGCGGAGTGACTGGCCGAATAGTGTAGCGATGCGGTGCGTGGGGCGTTACGGGCCTTCAAATCCGTCGCTGAAACCGTTCCACACCGGTGTGCCGCAATTGCTGCCGACCTCGATCGTCACCGTCGCCGGTGTCGAATCGCGTATGCCATCGGATGCCTTGTAGCTGAAGCTGTCGGTGCCGCAGTAGCCGCTGGCCGGGGTGTAGGTGAAGCCGCCGCTGCCAGCCAACATCACGCTGCCGTGGCTGGCTGCACTCACGATCGATGCCGTCATCGGCGCGCCTTCCGGGTCGTTGTCGTTGCCCAGAACGCCAGGCGCAGTCACGGTCAGGGGCGCATCCACCGCCGTGGCATAGGCATCGGCCGTGGCCGTGGGTGCCTGGGTATTGAGCGTGCAGCTGGCCGGTTGGGACGATGTGAACAGCGCCTGCGACACCCACTCGGGGTGATCGACAAAGGGATTGCGGTTGTTCTGGAAGCTCTGGATATAAGTGTTGCGATCCAGTTCTTCCGAATCCGGTGCATCGCCCGCGTGCCAGGCCAATAGATCGCTGAGCAGGCCCATGTAGGCCTTGGCGGCGGTATTGGATGTGTTGGTGATCAGGCTGCGGGTGTCGGTGAGTTCCAGATCGGGGACATCGCCATCGTGCCCATCTTCGGCAGAAATGCCCTCGTAGCGGATCGCCATGTAGAACATCGCGCGCGCCATTTCGCCCTTGCGGTGATTCCACACTTCGAACGAGCCGTTGCTGCCGTCCGGGGTTTTCACCCAGTTGGATTGGCCCGTGCCACCGACCCCGCCGTTGACCTCGGTCTGAAGCTCGCTGCAGCCATTGGCCTGAGGGCAGTTGGCATAGGGCTTGTTGCCGCGATCGGAGTTCTGCTGGGTGTCCGACAGCCACAGCATGTGGGTATCGGTGTAGGCCGCCAGGCCACTGCTGGCAAAGCCGAGCGAGTTGGGCCAGGTGTGTTCGCGGTTGTAGGTGATGCCACCCCCTTGACCCGCGCGATCGCTGCCCTTGGCGTAGGAGCGGTTGTGATACACGTCGATGATGCGGCTGGAGTTGTTCGGGTCTTCCTGCGCGATTTCCAGGATCGACCACGAACTTGTGCCCGAGCCGCTGTAGGGGTACACGGTGTGGCCCTTGATGATCGCGTGCAGGCTGCAGCGCAGTTGCTCGGGCGAGGACAGGTTGACGTTCTGGTAGTAGGCACCGACGTTGCCGGCATCCAGCACGTTGAAGGAAATCACGGCGCCGGCAACGAGTTCGGCGCCTTCGAGGTCATGAATGGCCGTAGCCAGAAGGCTGAATTGGCAGCTGTCGCCCGCGACCAAGGCGGTGCCGGTATCGATTACCCAGGTGGTGCCGCCATCGCTGCTGCTGGGTGTCAACACGATGCCGCTGGACGCTGTGCAACTGAGCGCGAAGGCACCGGCATCAACCGTCACTGGTTCGGAGAACACCGCCTTCAAATCACCCGCCGAGGGGAAGTTGATGGCCGCTTGGGTTGGCACGGTGGAAACCAGGGTCGGGGCTTCGTTGGGTGGTGGGGCGATGACAGAGAAATCAATCGTGCCCGGATCGGTCAGTGCGTCGGCGGTACCGTCTTGATCGAGAATCGAAGCCGAAACAAAGTTCAGCGCGCAGCTCTCGCCAATGCTCAGATCATTGCTCAGGTCCACGTACCACGTGGTGGGGCCGCCCGTGATGTTGGCATCGGACGGGCCGAGCGAGCCCGACGTGCCGCAAGCGAGCGAAAACCAGTTGCCACTGACATTCACGGCTTCGGAAAAGGTGAAGATCAGGCTGCCGTTGGATGGGAAATCCGTGTCGCCATCGGCGGGGAAGCTCGACGCCAGCGTGGGCGGCACGTCGATCGGGGTGCCGAAGACCACGTCGTCGATGGCGAGGCCGTCGTCGGCGCCACTGATGTTGATATCGGACCAACGAATCCAGAAGCTGCCGCCGGCCGGGACATTGAGGCCAGAAAGCGTCGCGGTGACCTGCGCGCGATTCACACTGGCATTGCCATCGAGGGCCGCGTCGGTGGGCGGGCTTGAAATGACGGATACGGCATTCAGGCTTGCCAGAGCGGTCCAGCCAGTGTCTTCATTGATTCCTCCCGCCGTGCTGCTGAAGGAAAACTCGAGACGGTCGGGCGTGGTTGAAGTGCCGTGTCGCCATTGTTCGGTGGTGAAACTGATGGCGAGACTTGTCATCACCGCGCCGGTGTCGTTCTGGAGCTTGGCGCCGATGCGTGGTTGATTGCTGTTGGAAGCAATCGAACCGAAGGCGCGCTCGTTGCTGCTCGAGGTGCCGTAACTGTATGAGTTGCCGGAGTTGGTAGCGCCGTTGTCGGCAGCGTACGTGCCGGTGTGACTGCCGCCCGTTTCGTAAAAATACCAGCCCACCGGCAGCGTACTGCTGGTTCCGTCATTGGCCAGCGTGTCGAAGTTCTCGGTAGCGCCACTGTTGGTGAGCGACACCACACCACTACCGACGGCCTGCGCGGCGGCGATGGTCGAAAAAGCCATGCCCGCTGCGGCCAACAGGCCGCACAAGATTTTCACTTTCATCATTCGTCCCTATGCGTTGTCATGGCGCTCGGAGCGGGTTCGACGTGAACGAGTCAGAGCGCATGGTCAGGCTGATGCCGAGCCCCCCAGATCAACCTGTGCCCATGATAGCCGTTGCACGGTGACAGGCCCATTGCATCGGCCTGCAAACTAATGTGAACTGGCTTTCAGAATCCGCCTTTGATGCGCTCGCGCAGTCGGGTTTCGGCCTCGGCGGACAAGGATCCCAGAACACCGCGACGATCTTCGGGAAGGTGTGCAGCCGGATCGCCATCGCCGAAAACATAATGCTGGAATAGCGCGCCCCAACGGCTGCGCTCGGCCTGTGGCAACTGTCCGAAGGCCAGCACCGCATGCAACAGCGCGCCGATGGGTGGCAATTCGGGCAACTCACTTGTGGGCGCGGCCGACCACCAATAGTTCACCAAGGCATTCAAGGGGCCGATCGATTGCACGTGGTGCCACCACAGCGGCGGCAAATACAGGGCATCACCGGGCAAAAGATCGGCAACCAGCGCGTGTTCCAGCGCGTCGCGCAGCTTCGGATGGCGATCGAAATCCGGCGCATCGGGGCGCGCCATCGTGATCGGCATTTCGGTCGGCGCAAATTCCAGCGGACCGATGTAGAGATTGGCCACCTGTTCCACCGGAAACAGGGTGAAACGCCGCCGGCCACAGGCCACCACGGCAATGTTGTGCGAGGCATCCACATGCGCCGGCGTGGTGACGGTGTTGCCGAGCCATAAACGCGGTTGCACCGTGGTCGGCAGGCACGGCAGGGTGTGCGCCTCGAAGAAGCGCGGCATGCATTCGGCAAGGCGCGCACTTTGCAGCGCGACACCGGGCGTCGGGCCATCGATGCGGCTGTAGGCGGCCAGTCGCTGCAGCACGTCGGTGGTCGTCACCTTGAAGTGCTTGTAGTTGAATCCGTCGAGCGCAGCATTGAAGCCGACCACGCCCTCGGCCTCGGCGGGCATGTGCAATACGTTCACCGTGGCGCCGTTGTCCATCGCTGCCAAGGCCTGCGCGAACTCGTTGGGCGAACGTTTCGCCGCCTGCACCAAGGGCCAATCCCGACACAGCCCGCGCAGTACCAAGGGTTGCGCTGCGGTCATGGCATCGGCGAGCGAGAAACGGCCGGCATCCACCGGCCTGCCGTGGTCGAACTCCTTGGCCGGGGTCATTGTCACGACGATCCGCGTGGGCCGGTGGAGGTGGAGCAAGCGATGCGCATGGGGATTTCCGATGGTCGGTGTGTGCGTCATCCTAACCACGTCGCGGCGACGTGGTGACCGTGGCCTTGCGATCGCGCCACTCGCCGCAACCGGTATGCTTGTGGCCATCGAATGCTTGGAGTCTTGCCATGAACCGTTTTCACCCTCGAACCCTCGGGCCCGTCGGGAGGCTCGCATGAACGGTGCGGTGCGCAGCGTGCGCCTGATCGGTGCACCCACCGACATCGGCGCCGGCCATCGTGGCGCCTCGATGGGGCCGGAAGCCCTGCGCGTGGCCGGTATCGCCGAGGCGGTGCGTCGGCGCGGATTGAATGTGGTGGATCAGGGCAACTTGAGTGGCCCGCTCAACCCGTGGCTGCCGCCGGTCGATGGCTATCGACATCTGGATGAAGTGGTGGCTTGGAATCGCGTGGTGATGGATGCCGTGGGTGCGGCGCTGGAGGCCGACCAGTTGCCGATCCTGCTGGGCGGCGATCATTGCCTGGGTTTGGGTTCGATCACCGCGGTGGCGCGTCATTGCCGCCAGCAAGGCAAGAACCTGCGGGTGCTCTGGATCGACGCCCATGCCGATTTCAACACCAGCGAACTGACACCCAGCGGCAATGTCCACGGCATGCCGGTGGCCTGCCTGTGCGGCATCGGACCGAAGGCGTTGACCGAACTGTCCGGTGTCTCGCCCATGCTCCGGCCCGATGAAATCCGCCAGATCGGGGTTCGCTCGGTGGATGAGGGCGAGCGTCGCTTGGTGCGCGAAGTGGGTTTGGACATTTACGACATGCGCTACATCGACGAGATCGGCATGCGTCAGGTGATGACCCAGGCCTTGTACGGGCTGGACGAGAACACCCATCTGCACGTGAGTTTCGATGTCGATTTCCTCGATCCATCCATCGCACCGGGCGTGGGTACCACGGTGCCCGGCGGGCCGAACTATCGCGAAGCGCAATTGGTGATGGAGATGATCGCCGACACTGGACGCCTGGGTTCGCTCGACATCGTCGAACTCAATCCGGCCTTCGACCAGCACAACATGACTGCGCAACTGGCGGTGGATCTGGTCGAAAGTCTGTTCGGCAAGTCCACCTTGATGCGATCGTGAACCCGGTGCAAGCTGCGAGCGGCTTCACGAAATCGCCGGCCCCTTGCGCCGGCGTGTGGTGACCTGTCTAGAATCGCGTGTACCGCACGCAAGGGATTGATCTACATGAGGCGAAATCTGTACCTGTTGTTTCTGGCCGTCGCGGCCGCGATGGTGCTGGGCGGCTGCAACACCATCGAAGGCGCGGGCAAGGACATCAAGAAGGTCGGTCAGAAAATCGAGGACGCGGCCAAGTAACAGCGGGTCACGGCGCGTGCGATCGGGCGCCGTGACCCAAGGTTCCCCTCAAGGATCGGGCACGAAGCCCATCGGAAACGGAGCGGGACGACGCGAGTCTGGCCACGTACCCGGCAACACGCCCAGCGCGATCAAGTTTTCGCGGTTGTCATAGCGCACGCTGAGGACTTCATCCGGTCGCAGGCTGGCACGCTCGAACTGGGTCGTTGCCACCTCTGAATACTCACGTTGGCCGTGCGCGGTGCCGATGGCCTGGCGCGGCGCCGAAGCCGGTGCCGGTGGCGCGATGCCAGCGTCGGCCGCATCGTGCAGTTGCCGGGTGCGCTCTTCCAGTGCAACCACCTTGCGCGGTGGGATCGGTCGTTCGCGAAACACCGCCACGCCCAGCACACCCACATTGTCGGGCCGCCCGGTCCGTGCCGCATAGCTGTCGCCCAATGCGGCAAATTCGAACGCGGCGACCTGCGACAGACTCTTGCGCCAGCCGGTGATGTCCGTGGATTCATAGGGGCCGAGCACATAACCGCCTTGCTCGGGCGAGGCGGTCTGGCCGGTGACGGCATTGATGCCGTCCACACTCAACACCGCGAGCAGCCGTGCGCCGCTGCGATTGGTCAAACGGATGGCGTAACGTTGTCCGGGCCGGCCCTCGACCCACACATCACCGGCCCCGCGCAGGAGTGGCAGGCTCGCACCCGTGTTGCGGTCCACCACCGACACTTCGATCAGGTTTCCCTGTGCGCCGGGCACCTGTGCCTGGCTGCACGCGGCAGTCAGCAGCAGGCAGGACAAACTCATCAACAGCATCGCAATGACTCGGAACATGACACGCACTCCGTGGAAGGTGTGGCTGTCAACGCCGCGCTGTGCCATGTGGGGTTGATGCCGCGATGGTGATTGCCGAGGGTTCAGTTTCGACCTGCCGGAGCGTGGCCGTGGGGCAGGTATGCTTGGCGGCCTCCGATTGATCGTGTTCTGCGGTATGCGCGTAGTGCTGTTCCTGATCCTGCTGCTGCCCGGGTTGGCCTTTGGCCAGACCTTGGGCAAGGTGCGGGTGAAGGGCATCGAGGGCGAGATGGCCGACAACGTGCGCAAGTCACTCACCGTGATGAACCTGCCCGAGGCCGAGCGCGATGCCCTGAGCGAAGCGCGTTTGGCCTACCTCCTGCGCAAGGCGCCGGCCGAGGTGGCGCGTGCGCTGGAACCCTTCGGGTATTACGACAGCCAGGTGCAGTCGCAGATTACGCGCAAAAACGGCAAGGCCGACATCGTGCTGGAGATCGAGCCGGGCCAACCGGTCACGGTGACGCAATTGCGCTTGGCCGTGACGGGCTTTGCGCGTGATGACGAGGCCGTGACCGCCGCCGCGCGCGCCTTCCATCCGCGTGAGGGCGAGGTGCTGAACCATGCGCGCTACGAAGCCGGCAAGTCGGCGGTACAGCATGCGCTTCTGGCCCGCGGCTATTTCGATGCGCAGATGGACACCCATCGGGTGGAAGTCACTCGCGGCCAAGCCAGTGCCAGCATCGACCTGGCGTGGTCGAGTGGATTGCGGTATCGCTTTGGTGAAACGCGCTTCGAAGGCTCGCACATTCGCCAGAACCTGCTGGAAAAGGCCGTGCCCTACCAGCGCGGTGAGCCCTACGAACAGGACCAGTTGTTGGGCTTGCATCAACGCCTGACAGCGTTGGACTATTTCGGCATGATCGATGTGCGCCCCGATACCGAGCATCCGGAAGGCGAGGAGGTGCCGATCCTGATTTCGCTCGCGCCCGGCAAGCGCACGGTGTACACCGCAGGTCTCAGTTTCGGCACCGATTCGGGCGCTGGTCTGCAACTTGGCATGGAACGACGCTGGGTGAACGATCGCGGCCACAAGTTCTCCACCCAGTTGGATTGGGCGCAGCGTCGCAAGAGCCTGGGCGCGCAGTACCGCATTCCGGCCTTTGCCTGGAGTGAAGGCTGGTATTCGCTGGGCGCCAATCGTCGTGATGAAGAAAGCGATGTGCTCAAGACCCGCATCACCGAACTGGTGGCCACACGCAGCGGTGCCTGGCGCGGCTGGACGCTGGCGCTGGGCGCGCATGTGCGCAACGAGGAATTCCAACTCGGTTCCGAATCCGACCGCCGTGAGGGGCGTGCGGTGCGCGGCAGCACCCGACTGGTGTATCCGGAACTGTCGGCACAGCGCGTGGTGTCGGATGATCCGATGTATCCCACGCACGGATTTTCATTGCGCGGGGAGTTCAAGATCGGTGCGCAGGCGTTGGCTTCCGATGTGAGCTTTGCCCAGATCCTGGTTGATGCCAAGCTGATTCGCAGTTTCGGTGAGCGCAATCGTCTGTTGCTGCGTGGACAGTTGGGGCGCACCGTCACCAACAGTTTCGAGCGCTTGCCACCCTCGCTGCGGTTTTTTGCGGGTGGCGATCGCAGCATCCGAGGGTACGGTTATCAGGAGGTCGGGCCGCGGGTGAATGATCTTCCCACCGGCGGCAAGAACCTTCTGGTCGGCAGCGCCGAGTTCGAGCGCATGTTCACGGCGAGCTGGGGCGCGGCGGCCTTCGTCGATGCCGGCAATGCCTTCAACGAGATCAACGGTGGCGCAGCCGTGGGCGCGGGCATCGGCCTGCGTTGGCGCTCGCCGGTGGGCATGGTGCGCCTCGATCTGGCGCACGGTTTCGATGAGGCCGACAGCGCCTTCCAGATTCACATCAACATCGGGCCAGATCTGTGATGAGCACCGCAACGACTGCGGCCAAACGCCCTTGGCGCCGTGCGCTTTGGCTTGCGCTGTTGATCGTGCCCGTGCTGTGCACGGTATTGGCCGCGTGGTTGCTGCGCAGCGGCACTGCACGCGATCTGGCCTTGGCGCAGTTGCAATCGGCGCTCGGACCCGATGCCTTGCAATGGCGATCGGCCGAGGGCGCGCTCACCGGCGGGCTGGTGCTGGAAGGCGTGCGCTGGCGGGGTGATGGCATCGAACTGACGGCGCAACGGCTGGAGCTGGACGTATCGGCGCGGGCCTTGTTGGTGGGCGACATCGACATCGACGCGGTGAAGCTGAAGTCGGTGCGGCTGCGGCTTCCGGCCGCATCGGATGCGCCAGTGCCGTGGCCTGAGCGCATCGAATTGCCATCGAGCCTGCCCAGCCTTGCCTTGCCAGTGGCTGTGCGCGTGGACAGCCTCGTGATGGACGACCTGCGCATCGTGCAGGGGGAGGTCGAGGCTTTGAATGTTCGGCACTTGGCAGCGACGGCCTCCTTGGTCGATGGCCGTCTGCGGCTGAAGGGTCTGACGCTGGACAGCGATCGCATCGGGCTCGATGCCGAGGCCAATTTCAACACCGCCCGTGATTGGCGCGGCGCACTCACGGCCGAACTCGCCGTGCCGATCCCCGATGCCCAGCCGATGCCGATCACGCTGCGTTTGAACGGGCCGCTCAAGGACCTTCGTCTTGATGCGAAGGCCGATCTGGGCGCGCCCGCAACGCTGAAACTGCGCGCGCGGGGTGGATTGCAAACACCTACATGGAATCTGGATCTGGATGCGCCGCGCATCGAGCCTGCGCATTGGGGCGGGCAGGGCGAGGCCTTGGCGCTCACGCTCCATGCGCAGGGTGATCTTGCCACCGCACAACTCGAAGGCCGGCTCAAGCAAGGCGACACCGAGCTTGCCATCGCGCCCTCGCAGTTGAGCTATCGCGACGCCACCTTGACCCTGGCACCGCTGGCCGTGTCGCTGCTTGGCGGTGAAGTGATGGCCCATGGCACGATCCAAGGCGCGGGTGAGGTGCCGGTGTTGGCGATCGACCTTGCCTGGTCGGCGCTGACCTTGCCCGCCAGCGACAAGACCATGCGCGTGCAAACCCAAGGCAAGGCGCGCATCGATGGCAGCGTGGAGGACTATGCCCTCAGCGCGAGCAGCCGCTTTGTCCGTGCCAAGGATGAGGCCACGGTGGACCTGCGCGGGCGCGGCTCCACCCAGGCCCTGCAATTGGAATCGATGCAGGTGGCCTTGCCCAACGGCGGCTTGCGGGCGCACGGTGAGATCGCGTGGCAACCACAACTTGCAACGCGATTGAACGCGCAACTCGAAGGTTTCGATCCGTCTTACTTCCTGCCCGATTTCCCCGGCAAGATCGATGCGCGTGTGGACGTGGATGGCGCGATGGATGAGGCCGGCGTGATGTCGGGCGAGGCCACACTCGAAGGACTTTCCGGTCAGTTGCGCGGCTTGAATCTGGCTGGCCGAGCGCAGGCGCGGGCCACCCCACGCGGCGACGGCGAGGGCCGGGTGGAACTGAGCTGGGGCGATTCGCAGCTCGCAGCGCAAGGGCGCTGGGGCGATGCGTTGGAGCTGGACGCGCAGTTGCAACCGCTGGCCTTGTCCAGCCTCTTGCCCGATGCCGATGGCCAGCTCGAAGGCCACATCGCGTTGCGCGGCACACGCAAGGCGCCGGAGTTGGAGGCGCAGGTGACGGGCCGAGATCTGGCGATCGATGCCCATCGCATCGCAGCCATGCAACTGGAGGCGCGTCTGGATGCGAACGAGCAATTGCGCCTCGACCTCGCCGCGCAAAGCCTGTCGCTGGCGGGTCACGCGTTCAAACAGGTGCAGCTGGAAGGCCGCGGAGAGCGCGGTGCGCACAGCGTGACGCTGACACTCGACGGCGCGCCGGGGTCAGCCCGCGTGGCACTCCGAGGTGGCCTCGATGCCAAGCATGGGCACTGGCAAGGCTGGCTCGACGATATCCAGATCGAACCTGCGGGCTACACGCCATGGCACTTGCGCGAGCCGACCCCGTTCGCGGTGGATTTGAACGCCGGTGCCTTCGCGTTGCAGCACACCTGTCTGGATGCCGCACCGGCGTTTGCCTGCGCCACGGTCGAACAGACCGGATCGACCCTGCATGCGGATCTCGAACTCGAAGGCTTCGAACTGGGTCAATTGGACGCGCAGCTGCGAGAAGCACTGGCGCGGCCGGCTTCCGTGCGCGGCACTTTGGCCGCCTCGGCACAGATTGAATCGCGTGGTGAAGGCTGGGCCGGACGCGCCGAGCTGCGTATCCCGACTGTGGCATTGACGGCCGACGACAATGGTCAAAACACCACGGTTGAGCTCACCGATCTCATGCTCGCGGCGCAGTTTGATCCTGAGGCCGCCACCCTCACCGCCGAGGCCAAGCCCGGTGTGGAGGGGCATCTGCACGCGCGTCTGCAGACCGCCACGCCGTTTGCCGATGACGGCGCGTTGTCGGGCGAGTTGGAACTGCTGTGGCCGGATCTGGCGGCGGCCGGACTTTTCACCGAAGACGTGGTCAACCCGAGTGGGCGCATCGAGGCGCGCTTTGCGCTGGGCGGCACGCGCAATCAGCCCGATATCGATGGTGCATTGGAACTGGTCGATGTGGCCGCCGAAGTGCCGGCGTTGGGCATTCATCCGCGTGAAGGCCATCTCGTGCTGCGTAGCGCCGAGGCCGGGCATCTGGATGTGTCCGGCACCGTGCGTCTGGGTGAAGGCATCGTGCGTCTGGATGGCCAGCTCGACCGCGCTGAGGATGGCGGTTTGGGCGGACGTATCGGCATCAAGGGTGACAACCTGGGCGTGGTTGCGATCCCCGAAGCCAAGCTCACCGCGTCACCCGACCTGACGCTGGAGCTGACTCCACAGAAGCTCAAGCTGCGCGGTACGGTGGCCGTGCCGTTCGCGCGCATTGATCTGGAACGCATGGAGAGCGTGATCGCGCCGTCCTCGGATGTGGTCGTGGTCGATGGGGCGGACGCGGCGTCCGGCATGGCGCTCGACAGCGATATCACCGTGCATTTGGGCGAGGACGTGCGCTTGAGTGGCTTTGGCCTCAAGGGCACGCTCGCCGGGCAACTGCGGGTACGCGATCGGCCTGGGCGCGCCTCCACGGCACGCGGTTCGATCGAAGTGGGCGGCAAGTACAAAGCCTACGGGCAAGACTTGACCATCACCCGTGGTCAGATCGCCTGGGCCGCCACACCGTTGGATACACCATCCCTGGACATCCGCGCCGAGCGAAAGATCGACGCCATCACCGTCGGCGTGCAGGTGCGCGGCACGTCGGCCATGCCAGAACTGAGCCTGTGGTCGAAGCCGGCGATGGAGCAGGCCGAGCAGGTGTCGTATCTGGTGTTGGGCCGACCCTTGCGTTCGGCCACCCAAGCGGAAGGCTCGCAGTTGAGTCAGGCCGCGGCGGCCTTGGGCGGCAATCTGCTGGCCAAGAGTTTGGGTGCACGCATGGGTCTGGATGAAGTCGAAGTGGCCGACAACCGCGCCTTGGGCGGTGCGGCATTGACCGTCGGCATGTACCTCTCGCCGCGCCTGCATGTCAGCTACGGCGTGGCGCTGTTCGGCACCGGTCAGGTCATCACCTTCAAGTACCTGCTCAATCGGCTGTGGAACATCCAGCTCGATTCGGGCACCGAGGATCGCGTTGCGCTCAACTACCGGCTTGAAAAATGACGGGCACGGTGCGGGCCACGCCCGCGTTGCCATCCTGGGTCGAGGCTGGACCGATGCGTCACCGGACGCTGCATTCGGGTTATCGTGGAGTCTGCAGGATCCGAATCGGAGCGTCACCGTGCCCAACGAAAGCATCTCGCGCCTCGTCGTGCTGATCGACGCCGACAACGCCAGTCCCGGCATCATCGAAGGCTTGCTGGCGGAGGTGGCCAAATACGGCACCGCCCACGTCAAACGCATTTATGGCGACTGGACGCGCCCGAATCTGGGCGGTTGGAAGGAAGTCTTGCTGCGCCATTCGATTCAGCCGATCCAGCAGTTCGGTTACACCGTCGGCAAGAACGCGACCGACTCAGCGATGATCATCGATGCCATGGACCTGCTTTACAGCGGTCGTTTCGATGGTTTCTGCATCGTCTCCAGCGACAGCGATTTCACCCGTCTGGCCTCGCGCATCCGCGAATCGGGACTGACCGTTTACGGCTTTGGCGAACGCAAAACGCCCGAGCCCTTCCGCACCGCCTGCGACAAGTTCATCTACGCCGATCTGCTGCGTTTGGAGAGCAGCGAAGGCGTGTCCGCGCCACAGGACAAACCGCGCCCCGCCAAGGAACTGCGTGGCGACACCCGCCTGATGAACCTGCTGCGCGGCGCGATCGAAGCGGCTTCCGACGACAGCGGTTGGGCCGGTCTGGGTGCGGTGGGTTCGATCATCGACAAGCAATCCCCCGACTTCGACGCCCGCACCTGGGGCTATGCCAAGCTCAGCGGCCTGATCAAGGCCATTGGCCTGTTCGACCTGGAGGAACGCCAGATCGGTGCCGGCAAGGCCCTGTACGTGCGTGAGCGTGGCGGCAAGAAGTGATCGCCTTCCCGTGCGTGGATGGCTTCGCCGTCAATGCGAGACGCGTAGTGACGTGGCACTGCCAAGGCAGGGATGCCGCCACTATCGAACCGGCCCGTACTTTGTAGCAATGGAGCTTGCTCCATTGTCTGCCGAGCAAGCTCGGCAGCTACACCAGGGAACATCTGATCAAGTCGCTACGTTGTCATTGCGAGCGAAGCGAAGCAATCCATGCTTTTGATTTGTCGAGTATCCATGGATGACAGACTGCCACCTGCAGTCTGCCCTTCGGGCCATTCGCTGCGCGAATGTTCGCTTTGGCATCCATGCCTGCGCAGTGCCACGTCGCTGCGCTCCTCTCCATGAACCCATGCGATAAGTTATTGATTCGTCATCGCGAGCGCAGCGAAGCGATCCAGCGGTTTGGCTCCGAATTTCTGGATTACAGACTGCCTCCTGCAGTCTGCCCTCCGGGCCATTCGCTGCGCGAATGTTCGCTTCGGCATCCATGCCTGCGCAGTGCCACGGCCCTTCGGGCCTCGCCATGACGACTGGGGGTAGGTTCATGGCCCGTGGGCATTTTCGTAACGGAAAAGGGATCTCGCAATGACGGCGTATTCAGATGTTCCCTGGGTTCGGATCATTTGAGGGCCGGATCAATTGTGATGGCAACACGACCTGTTCAGAGGGTCATCAAGGCACCCAACGCGCAAGGTAGAGGTCGGTGTCGTGGCTTCCCTCGGCATTGGCGCGGTTGCTGGCAAACACCAACCACTTGCCATCGGGTGAGAACATCGGGAAGCCATCGAAACCGGGGGCGAAGGTGATGCGATCTTCCTTGCCATCCCAGCTCACGTAGCGGATGTCGAACTCGCGCGGGCTGTCACCGACGTTGGTCGAATACAGCACGCCCTTGCCATCGGGTGTGGGGTAGGGCGCGAAACTGCCGGCGCCGTGATGGGTCAGTTGCTTCACGTTCGAGCCATCGGCATCCATCACGTAGATTTCGAGCTTGTTCGGGCCGACCTGGTCCATCGACAGCAGGCGCTGGTAGTCAGCGACTTCTTTTTCTTCGTGCGGGCGCGAGGCGCGCCAGATGATCTTCGAGCAATCCGGATTGAAGAAGGCGCCGCCGTCGTAGCCCATCGTGTCGGTGATCTGACGGATGTTGCTGCCGTCATTGTCGGCGATGTAGAGGTCGAGATCGCCATGGCGCTTGCTGGTGAACAGGATGCGGCCATCGACGAAACACTCGGTGGCTTCGGCGTCGTAGCCGGGGCCGGTGATGAGCGGATGGGTGTTGCCATTGGCGTCGCGACGCACGATGTCGAAGCTGGGATAGGTGGCCCAGACATAACCGCTGGCGCGATCCGGTTCGGCGGGGCAGGCGGCATCGGCGGCTTCGGTGGTGGCATAGATCAAGGAGCCACCCTGCGGGTAATCGAAGTAACCACAGGTGGTGCGGCCCTTGCCGCTGGACACCAGTTCCACCGCGCCGGTATCCAGATCCAGCACGTATTGCGCATCGCAACCGCCGCCGCGTGGCTTGCGCTGGAAACTGAGCTTGCGGCCATCGGGCGACCAGTAGGCTTCGGCGTTTTCACCACCGAAGGTGAGCCGGCGCAGGTCGGCGAGGTGGGTTTCATCGGCGCGCATCAACTCCGGCACGGCCTTGCCGGCGCGTGGCGTCCATGCGCCGTGCGTGTTTGGTGTTTCGGCGCCCACCTCGAAGCTGGCGTGGGGTGTCGTGATGGCGCCATGGGCTGCGCCCGGCGCGCCCTCGCCGCGCCGCGCCAGCGTCACCTTGCGGGTGACGGGGTGGTTGTCGCGCATCACGGTGACCTTGATGGTTTCACCGGGCTTGTGCTCGCGCAGCACGAAGGTCATGTCGTAGAGGTTGTTGATGGTGACTCCAGCCATCGACACGATGATGTCGCCTTTGCGGATGCCGCCCTTTTCCGCCGGACTGCCGGCGCGTACGTCGGCCAGTTTCACCCCGCCGGTGGCCGCTTCCATGGTGGAGTAATCAGGCACCGAGCCGAAGTAGGCGCCGTAGCCGCGCGAGTCGCCGGCCATCGGTGCCGATGCGCTGGTGCGAACGTAATCCAGACGCGCCCCTGTTTGCAGTTGCGAGGCGAGTGCTGCGGTGATTCGAGTTACCTCGGCACCGCCTTCGAAATTCAGCAGGCTCGCGTCATCCTCGGGTGAGTGGTACTGATCGTGCGCGCCGGTGAAGAGGTGAACCACCGGTACGCCAGCGGCGTAAAAGCTGGAGTGATCGCTGGGGCCGTAACCATCACCGCCGGCGCTGATCTTGACTTCGGCTGCGGCGGCGTTGGCTTTTTCCACGAGCGCAGGCCAGGCCTTGGAGCTGTCGGCGCCCAGCACGTTGAGCTTGTGGTCGACCATGCGCCCAACCATGTCGAGGTTGATCATGGCGTTGATAGCCGAGGTCTTGCCCAGAGGCAGGTGCTCGACCATGTAGGCGCTACCGCCCAAGCCAATCTCCTCGGCGGAAAACGCCACGAACATCGTGCTGCGGCGATCCGTGCCGGCCGGCTCGGAATTTTTCAGAAGACTGGCGGCACACAGCATGCCGGCTACGCCCGAGGCATTGTCATCGGCGCCGTTGTGGATCGCGTGCAGGTCGGGCTTGAAACTGCCCTGTCCGCCCCAGCCCAAATGATCGTAGTGCGCGCCGACGACGACGTACTCATCCTTGAGTGCACCGGCGCCAGGCATCAGGCCGACCACGTTGCCGGTTTGCGCCAGGACCGGGTGAACATCGACCGTGCCGGAGGCCGTCACGCCCGCCAGCGCGAACGACGCCGGCTGGTACTTGGCATCGATGGCCGCCTGCGCCGCGGCCAGCGTGGTGTCGTGCGCCGCCAGCCAGCGATCGGCCTGGGCGCGACTCACTTGCAGCACCGGAATGCCGGCATCGGACAAGGGGCCCATGGTCTTGAGCGGTGGCAATTTGTCCGGCTCATCGGCCGATTGCGGTGGTGCCACCAGGATCAGCGCCACCGCGCCTGCCTCGCGTGCCTGGATCGCCTTGCTGCGCAAATCGGAATAGCGCGTGGCTCTCTTGCCATCGAAGGGCGAATGGGCATCGGCCTCACCCGGCTCGAAGCGCATGGCCAGCACCACCTTGCCCTTCACGTCCAGACCGGCGTAGTCGTCGTAGTTCAGATCCTTGGCACGGATGCCGTAGCCTGCAAACACGAGCTCGCCGGAGAAGTCGCCGGCCTTGGAAAAGCCCAGCGGCATCCAGTCTTCACCGTAGCGCGCGCCATCCAGGCGATTGCCTTCGCCGGCGCGGATGCCGATGTTGGCCGCGAATGCTTGCATGCGTCCAGATGTGGGTGCGGCCAGGCCGAGTTCATCCATCCAATGCGCGATGGCGTGTGCCGCCTTGTCACCGCCGGCCGTGCCGGTGCCACGCCCTTCCATCGCATCATCGGCCAGTACCGAGGTGATCGAGGCAAAACACGCCTGCGGATCGGCAGGGAGATCGGTGGCGAGGGCGGTTTGACTCAGCAGCGAAACTGCCATGAGGCTCAGGCATGTGCTCATGCGCATCGAGGTGTTCCTTTGGATCGGGGGTGGAAATGGTACCAGTTTTGTTCTGTTTTGAAATCGTGAGCAACGGGCAGGTGTTCAACGCGCTGATTGCCTTGAGCATGCCGACGTGTCGCGAGCGCCATGGCCACATCGTGTGCTGTTTCGAGGAATGCACACGCCAGCGTATGGGCGGACGCGATGGTGAGTGTGATCCCGACATGGCGTCAATGCGAGGTGTCGAGCCTGCCTTGAATCCAGCGCAACGTGTTGAAGATGTGTGAAGATCGACACATGACCCGCTGGTGGATTTTGCACTAAGCTTCGCGTTTGCCATCGTCCCCGCCTGCTCTGAATGACGCGTGCCGTGTAATCGACCGGTGCAAACGATGGCCCGAGCGTTGTGTGTGGGTGTCGTGGTTTCACCGCGTGGTGTGATGGAGCGTGGTTGGCAACCGTCTCGAATTTGATGAACCAACAGAGTGAAGTTATGAAGTTCAACGTACTCGTGCTGTCTGTGTCGGCTGCCTTGATGATGGCAGCCTGTGGTGGTCAGGATGCCGTGCCGGCAAAAACCGAGGCCACGCATGTCTCCAGCGAGGCGCAGGCCAATGCCCAACCTGCAGGCCCTGCCGTGACCGGTACCGCCACGATCGACAAGCTCACGACGCTGCCGCGCGGTCTGTCACTGGTCATCAAGTTGGTGGACACGACCGATCCGGCGAGCGTGCCGGTGGTGGTGGCACAGTCCACCCAGACCGCGTCGCAGATCCTGCCGCTCAACCTGGCGCAGGCCTATGACCCGGCCAAGATCGACCCCAGCCACCAGTACGGACTCCAAGTGGCGCTGCAGGCTGAAACGCTGGTGCTCTACGGCACCGATCATCCGGTTCCGGTGTTGACCAACGGCGCGCCGAACAAGGGTCTGCAGATCAATCTCGTGCGGGGAGGCCAGCCTGCGGTGAACGTGCCCCCGGGTGAATTGGCCAAGAAAGAATTCGCGGACCTGGAAGCTCATATCGGTGCCATGCGTCGCCTGCACGGCGAGCGTTTGGAAGAACAGATTGCCGTGGGCTGGGATGCCTTCGTCGAGGACAGTGGCCAGATCCGCATGGCGCGTGAGCAGGTCGATTATGTCGATGCCGGTTCGGCGCAATTCCGCTACGCCTACAAGGGTGGCAAGCCTTGGGTCGTGGCGCGCGTGCAGGGCGGCAAGACCGTGATGGTCGGCTGGAACGAGACCGGCGACCTGGTGCTCGACGAGCCTACCGACAGCGGTGTCGATCCCGCCGCCCTCTATGCCCGCGCACAATCCCTGTACACCTTGGCTTCGGCGCAACGCTGAAGTCTGCTTCGAGGCAGGCGGCACGCGTCGCCTGCCTTCTGGCCGCCAACCATTGGCGTTTCGCCAGCGTCAATGCTGAATTCAACCTTGCCCTTGGGCGCGTGCGTGCCGCATCGTGCCGCGTCCGCGCCTGCGGCATCGGCGCGTGCGCAATCCATTGCGCCGCCCTTGTTTTGTAGCCATGGAGCTTGCTCCATGGTCTGCCGAGCAAGCTCGGCAGCTACGGCAGGTTCGGATCATTTGAGGGCCGGCTTCAGGCGGCGGCCTGTCACCCACGGGCATTCGACAAAGACATGGATTGTTCCGCCCATGTTCTGTAGCCATGGAGCTTGCTCCATGGTCTGCCGAGCAAGCTCGGCAGCTACGCCGTGATCAGGTCATTTGAAGGTGCGTTGCAGGAGGTCGTCTGTCATCCGTGAACCGTTGACGAATCAATGACATGGATTGCTTCGCTTTGCTCGCAACGACAGCATTCCGGCTCGATCAGATATTCCCTAACACAAGTCGCCTTGCCGTCAAACCCGCAAGGTCGCTAGAATCGTTTACGGTTCGTTGTTCGTTCACCTATTCTGGTCATCACAATGGCCAGTGGTGCGCTACGGCCATCATGTTTGGACGAGTATCGGAATGGTTCTCGTCTGCTTCAGCCCCGTGCCGGGGTTCATCTCCGAGGTAGATCATGAGCCACCTTGTTTCACTGCTTCGCACGTGCCTGGGCGTATCGGCGCTGCTGTTTGCCGGCGCCTGTCTGGGTGCCAATCCGGAACCCTGGCAGCTCAATCTGGCGCCCGGTGCCACGGATGTGTCGCGCGAGGTGTATTGGCTGCACAACCTGGTGATGATCATCTGCACGGTGATCGGTATCGTGGTGTTCAGCGCCATGGGCTATGCGCTGGTGAAGTTCCGCAAGTCCAAGGGCGCCGTCCCCAACACCGGCTTCACCCACAACCTCAAGCTGGAAACGATCTGGACCCTGGTCCCGATCCTGATCCTCATTTCAGTGGCGTGGCCTTCGACCAAGGTGCTGTACAAGATGTACGACACCAGCGCGTCGGAAATGACAGTCAAGGTCACGGCCTACCAGTGGATGTGGAAGTACGAAATCCTCAACTATCGCGGTGAAACCACGGGTGTCAGTTTCATCAGCCGCTTGGACAAGGACAGCAGTGCCGCGCGCCACAGCGATTCGGGCATCGATCCGGCCTCGGTACGCGACGGCGACTTCGCCAGCTACCTGCTCAACGTCGACAAACCCTTGCTGCTGCCGACCAACACCAAGATTCGTTTCGTGGTCACGGCCGATGACGTGATTCATTCGTGGTGGGTACCGGCTCTGGGTTGGAAGCAGGACGCCATCCCGGGTGTGATCAATGAATCGTGGACCCGAATCAACGAGCCGGGCACCTTCCGTGGGCAATGCGCAGAATTGTGCGGCAAGGACCATGGCTTCATGCCCATCGTGGTTCGCGCCGTGACACCGGCCGAGTTCGAAGGCTGGTTGGTCGCGCAACCCAATTCCACGTTCAAGCAGGCCGAGCGCGTGGCGCAGGTCGCATCCGTCACCCCGAGTCAGGGCTGAGCGCCCTGCCGCGCCCGCAATAGAGAACATCATCATGGCAAGCATTCACAGCGACACCGACACTGCGCACCACGCCCAGCACGATGACCACGCGCACGAGGAGCACGCGGGCTTTTTCCGGCGCTGGTTCATGTCCACCAACCACAAGGACATTGGCACCCTGTACCTCGTGTTCGCCTTCGTCATGGCCTGCGTGGGCGGCGGCTTTTCCGGCGTCCTGCGCGCGGAGCTGGCGATGCCGGGCCTGCAATTCGTCGATCCGCTTTTCTTCAACCAGATGACGGCGATGCACGCGCTGGTGATGATCTTCGGCGCGATCATGCCGGCCTTCGTGGGTTTGGCGAACTGGATGATTCCCTTGCAGATCGGTGCGCCCGACATGGCGCTGCCGCGCATGAACAACTGGTCGTTCTGGATCCTGCCCTTTGCCTTCACCGTCCTGCTGCTGACCCTGTTCCTGCCCGGCGGTGCCCCGGCCGGTGGTTGGACCATGTACCCGCCGCTGTCGCTGCAAGGCGGCAGCAACGTGGCCTTTGCCATCTTTGCCATCCACATGATGGGCATCAGCTCGATCATGGGTGCGATCAACATCATCGCGACCGTGATCAACATGCGCGCGCCGGGTGTCGATCTGCTGAAGATGCCGATCTTCGTGTGGACCTGGCTGATCACCGCCTTCCTCATCATCGCGGTGATGCCGGTGCTGGCGGGCGCCGTCACCATGCTGCTGACCGACAAGTTCTTCCACACCACCTTCTTCTCGGCTGCCGGTGGCGGCGATCCGGTGCTCTATCAGCACATCTTCTGGTTCTTCGGGCACCCCGAGGTCTACATCATGATCCTGCCGGCCTTCGGCATCATCAGCGAGATCGTGCCGACCTTCTCGCGCAAGCCGCTGTTCGGTTACACCGCGATGGTCTACGCCACGGCCTCCATCGCCTTCTTGTCGTTCATCGTCTGGGCGCACCACATGTTCACCGTGGGCATGCCGCTGGGTGGTGAATTGTTCTTCATGTACGCCACCATGCTGATTGCGATTCCCACGGGCGTGAAGGTATTCAACTGGGTCACCACGATGTGGGATGGCTCCATCAGCTTCGAAACCCCGATGCTCTGGGCCATCGCCTTCATCGTGCTGTTTGCCATCGGCGGTTTCTCGGGCGTGATGACGGCCGTGGTGCCGGCGGATTTTCAGTACCACGACACCTACTTCGTGGTGGCGCACTTCCACTACGTGCTGGTGACCGGCGCGCTGTTCGCGATCATTGCCGCAATCTACTACTGGTGGCCGAAGTGGAGTGGCCGCATGATCAACGAGCGCTTCGGCAAGTTCCACTTCTGGTGGAGCGTGGTGTTCGTCAATCTCACCTTCTTCCCGCAGCACTTCCTGGGTCTGGCTGGCATGCCGCGCCGCATTCCGGATTACAACGTGGCGTTTGCCGATTGGAACCTCATCAGCACGATTGGTGCCTTCGGCATGTTCCTGACCCCGGCGATGATGGCCTTCACCCTGTGGCATTCGCTCAAGCACGGCGAGAAAGCCGCCGCACGCGCCTGGGAAGGGGCACGCGGTCTGGAATGGACCGTGCCGTCACCGGCGCCTCACCACACCTTCACCCGCCCACCGGTGATTCGTCCGGGTGATCTGGTGCACGAGGGCGAGCACTGAGTTTGCCCGCTCGCAGCCATCGACCATGCCTCAGTCACCGACCAACGATGCCGTTCTGGAAGCCCGCCGCAAGCGTGGCGTGCGAGTCACCGTGGCTGTGGTCGTGACCGTGGCTTTGCTGATCTATGTCGGCGTCATCAGCGGAGTGATGGGGCGATGAGCGAATCCCCGACCGATACCTCCGCCGCGTCCAGCCGCACCGTTTTGCGTCGTGCACTGTGGGTGGCGGGGATTGCGTTCGTGTTCTGTTTTTCTCTGGTGCCGCTGTATCGCGCGGCCTGCGTGCAGTTGTTCGGCACCAAGCTCGAAGGCGGTCCGGCGCAGGCGGCGGCCATGACGGTCGATACCTCGCGTTGGGTCACGGTCGAGTTTGACGCCGGCGTCAATTCGGGTTTGCCCTGGGCCTTTCATCCAGCGCAAGCCGAGTTGAAGGTGCATCCGGGCGAAGCGGTCGATGCGCTGTACTACGCCCGCAACGAATCCGCACTGGCCTTGGTCGGCCAAGCCGTGCCATCGGTGGCGCCGGCGCGCGCGTCCGCATTCTTCAACAAGACCGAATGCTTCTGTTTCACCGAACAATTGCTTCAAGCCGGCGAGGAGCGCCCGATGCCGGTGCGCTTCATCGTCGATCCGGCCCTGCCGGCCGATGTCACCCGGCTCACGCTGTCCTACACCTTCTACAAGAACGACGAAGCCACTCAGCGACTTGCCGATCAGCTTGTCGCGCATATCTCTCCTTGATCGAACCAGACAAACCGCGGGAATCGCCATGGCTCACACCCTCCAAGACGCTGACATCTACTTCGTCCCCAAGCACAGCCATTGGCCGTTGGTCGGCTCGGTCGGCTTGTTCACCATGGCCATCGGCGTGGCGAACTGGTTCAACGGCCACGCCTGGGGCAAATCGCTGTTCTTCGTTGGCATCGCGGTCATGCTGGTGATGCTCTTTGGTTGGTTCGGCACGGTGATCCGCGAGTCGGTCAGTGGCTCCTACAACCGTCAGGTGGATGCCTCGTTTCGGCAGGGCATGATCTGGTTCATCCTGTCGGAAGTGTTCTTCTTCGCCGCCTTCTTCGGCGCATTGTTTTACGCCCGCAATTTCTCGCTGCCGTGGTTGGGTGGCTCGGGCGATGGCGTGATGACGCATGCGCTGCTCTGGAGTGGTTTCGACCCGGCCTGGCCAAGCAATGGCCCAGCGGCCGTGGGCGGTGCGTTCCAGACCATGAGCGCCTGGGGTCTGCCGCTGATCAATACCCTGCTGCTGGTTTCGTCGGGCGTCACCATCACCATCGCCCATCACGCGCTCAAGGCCGGCCATCGCGGCACGCTGCTGGTGTGGCTGGGCTTCACCATCCTGTTGGGCGCGGTGTTCCTGGGCTTCCAGGCTGAGGAATACATCCACGCCTACACCGAGTTGAACCTGACGCTGGGTTCAGGCATCTACGGCAGCACCTTCTTCATGCTCACCGGTTTTCACGGCGCGCACGTCACCTTGGGCGCGATCATGTTGACGGTGATCTGGTTCCGCGTACTCAAGGGTCACTTCAGCCGCGACAACCACTTCGGCTTTGAAGCCGTGGCGTGGTACTGGCACTTCGTGGACGTGGTGTGGCTGCTGCTGTTCTTGTTTGTGTATGTGATGTAAGAGCCGGGAATGGAGAATGGGGAATGGAGAATCGGAAGAGCCTGAAAGGCTGTCGCGAGTCCAGTGATGACGCCATGCGCCACAGCCCTTGACCATTCCCGATTCCCTACTCCCGATTCCCGATGGACTCATCCCCCCACACCATGCGGGGTGATGATTCCGGTCCAGATCGCGACGATCAGGAACACGATGAGCGCAGCGCTCAGGCCCACGCGCCACGTCAATGCGTTGACGGTACGCTTGGTTTGACCCTTGTCCACGATCATGTAATACAACCCGGCGCCGAGGTTGTAGAGAATCAGTACGACAAAGATGGCAACAACGACTTTCGGCCACATGGCGGTTCGGCTTCGTGCTGAGGGATGGATTGCAGGCGGTGACGCACAGCGCGACCGTCGCATGAAGCTGGATTGTCGCACGTCGCCCGAGCGTTGCGCGTGATGCGAACGTCCACCGTGATCTGGGCAATGCTGGCACTGGCGCTGAGCATCGGGTTTGCGGCGCTGGGCTTTTGGCAGTCTGGCCGCGCACAACAGAAACAGGCTTGGCTCGATGCGTGGGCAGCCGCGCTGGTCGCGCAAGCGCAACCCATGGAAGCGGCGCTGTCGCAAACGCCCGTGAGCCTGCCGAGCCGCGTCACAGGTCGCGTGCAGCTGCGGGAACGGCCGCTGCTGTTGCTCGATGGTCAACAGCATGAGGCGCAGGTCGGGGTTCGTGCCTACGCCGTGAGCGAACCACTGGGCGATGGGCGATCACTGCTGGTGGAACTGGGCTGGTCGCCCTTCGGGCCGGCGCGCGCCCTGCCAACGATCGAGATTCCCGGCGGCGTGCAAACCCTTTCCGGCCTGCTGTTGCCTTGGCCCGCGCAAGGCTTGCGCCTGGGCGAAAATCGCTGGGATGAGGCACCTCAGACACAACTGCTGGCCTATCTGGATCGCAAGGAAATCGAGCGTGCTACCGGCCTGCGCCTTTATGATGGCGTGTTGCGACCGGATCCGGAGCTGGACCTGGGTGCGCAACGCGATGCGGTGGCCCTGCCCAACACCTTGCCGCCCGCGCAACATCGTGGTTACGCCGTGCAATGGTGGGCGCTTTCGCTCACCACGGTGGTGGCCTTCTTGATTCTGTTTTGGCGCCGGAGGGCGAAATGACCGAGACAACGCCCGTCGACCCTGCCGTACGACGTCGCAATCGCATCGCGCTGGTGGCGCTGGTACTGATATTCGTACTGCCCTTCTTGGGCGCGGGTGTGTTGAACCTCATCGGTTGGCGGCCCGCGCACACCATTCAGCACGGCATCTTGCTGCAGCCGCCGCTCGACCTGACCGGCGTGTCGCTGCACCGCGCCGACGGTAGCGATTATCCCTACGCACCGCAGGAGCGGCGCTGGCACATCGTGGTCGTGCCCACGGCCGATTGCGCCGCGCAGTGTGTCGATCTGATCCATGGCATCGAGAAAGTCTGGCGCTTGCAGGGACGGCGCGCCGAGCGCTTGCACGTACTCTGGTTCGGTGCGCTGCCGGAAGGCGCCACGCCATTTCGCAACCTGATCCCGATGCGACCGGATCCGGCCGTGCTGGATCGCCTGCCGGAGCTGGCGCGGAGCGGCCCACCATCGGTCTACCTGATCGATTCCTTTGGTTTTCTGGCCATGCGCTATCCACCGGGCGTCGACGTTGCCGACCTGCGCGCCGACATCGCCAAACTGTTGAAGTGATCCCCATGCCCCATCGTCATTACCATCGCATCGCGTGGATCGCGGTCCTCCTGGCGCTCGTCGTGATCGTGTTCGGCGCCTTCGTGCGTCTGTCCAATGCGGGCCTGTCCTGCCCGGACTGGCCGACCTGTTATGGCAGCATCACCTGGCCCACGCATGCGCACGAGATTGCCCAAGCCAACGATGTCTTCACGCGACCGGTCGAGTCACACAAGGCCTGGCGCGAGCAGGTGCATCGTCATCTGGCGGCGACCTTGGGACTCCTGGTGTTCACGCTCGCTTTCCTCGGCTCGCGCCGACTTCGTGGCGGCAAGCTGCTGGTGATCGGTGCCAGCGCGCTGGTGGCCATTTCCATTCCCCTGTACATGCGCGGCGAACATGGCTTGGCCGGTGCGCTGGCCTTGGGCGGCGAACTCGCGCTCCTGGCTTGGGCACTGCGACCGGACGACGTGATTTCCCCGCGTGGCGATTTTTCTCGACTGTCGGCCCTGCTGTTGGCGGTGATCGTGTTTCAGGCCCTGCTCGGCATGTGGACGGTGACGTGGTTGCTCAAGCCCATCGTGGTGATGGGACACCTGGTGGGCGGCATGACCACGTTTGCCTTGCTCACCTACCTCGCTACACGCGCGGCACCCAATGCGGCGCTGTACTCGGCCGGCGCGTGGCGGCTGCGCCCCTTGCTTATCGCCACGCTGGTCGTGGTCTTGATCCAGATCGCGCTGGGTGGCTGGGTGTCGGCCAACTACGCGGCCTTGGCCTGTGGCGTGGACTATCCCAAATGCTTGGGGCAATGGTGGCCGCGGCATGATTTTGCCGAAGGTTTCGTGCTCTGGCGCGGCATTGGCATCGATTACGAAGGCGGCGTGCTCGACAACCCGGCGCGTGTCGCGATCCAGATGGTGCACCGACTGTTCGCGCTGGTGGCGCTCGGGACCGTCCTGTGGTTGGGGCGGCGTGCGCGAGCGGTGAGTGAAATCTCCGGCTGGGGCACGTTCTTGATCGTGCTGGTGTGCGTGCAGTTTGGCCTCGGCATTCTCAATGTCGTCACCGGCCTGCCATTGAAAGTCGCCACCGCCCACAACGCGGTCGCAGCCCTGTTGCTGTTTGCCGTGGTGTTGATGCTGGCGCGCCTGCGCAAACCGCGCGAAGGCGCGAACGAATGATCCTGCATGCTCGCCAGTACTGGGCGCTGACCAAGCCGCGCATCGTCGCCCTGATCGTATTCACCGCCCTGATCGGCATGCTGATGGCGGTGCCGGCCGTTCCGCCGCTGCTGCCGATGATCGCGGGCCTGGCCGGCATTTGGCTGGCCTCGGCATCGGCTGCGGCCATCAATCACCTCATCGACCAGCGCATCGATCGGGTGATGGCGCGGACCGCACACCGTCCTTTGCCAACGGGACAACTGAGCTCACGGCAGGTGTTGATGTTCGCCCTGCTGCTGGCCGTGCTGTCGATGGCGATCCTGCTGGCCTGGACCAATGCCTTGACCGCCGTGTTGAGTTTCGCCGGCCTGATCGGTTACGCCATCGTCTACACCGCCTGGCTCAAACGCGCCACGCCACAGAACATCGTGATCGGTGGCGCAGCCGGTGCGGTGCCGCCGGTGCTGGGGTGGACGGCGATGACCGGCGAAGTGCATGCCTACGCGCTGTTGCTGTTCCTGATCGTGTTCATCTGGACGCCGCCACATTTCTGGGCCTTGGCGATTTTCCGGCGCGAGGACTATGCCCGCGCCATGATTCCGATGTTGCCGGTGACCCACGGCGTCACCTACACCCGCTGGCACGTCTTGTTCTACACCCTGCTGTTGTTCGCCGTGACGATGTTGCCTTGGCTCACCGGCATGAGCGGCATGTTCTATCTGGGTGGTGCCACGGTGCTGGGTGCGGTGTTCATCTACTACGCCGTGCGCCTGCTGAATCCACCCTCCGAGCGCTTTGCGATGGTGGTGTTCGGCTATTCCATCGTCTATCTGATGCTGCTGTTCGGCTTCCTGCTGGTGGATCACTGGCTGCCGGGCGCGCGGTTTGCAGTGATGTAGCGTTAGGGGGTGTCTGAATAAGCCGTCATTGCGAGATCCCTTTTCCGTTCCGAAAATGCCCACGAGCCATGAACCTGACACCCAACCGTCATGGCGAGGCCCGAAGGGCCGTGGCACTGCGCAGGCATGGATGCCGAAGCGAACATTCGCGCAGCGAATGGCCCGGAGGGCAGACTGCAGGAGGCAGTCTGTAATCCAGAAATTCGGAGCCAAGGTGCTGGATCGCTTCGCTGCGCTCGCAATGACGAATCAATAACTTATCGCATGGGTTCATGGAGAGGAGCGCAGCGACGCGGCACTGCGCAGGCATGGATGCCGGAGCGAACAATCGCGCAGCGAATGGCCCGCAGGGCAGGCTGCAGGAGGCGGCCTGTCATCCATGGATACTCGATGAATCAAAAGCATGGATTGCTTCGCTACGCTCGCAATGACGACATTTCGACGTATTCAGATGTTCCTTAGTCTTTTGTGACGCGGTTGATCTCGGCCAAGCTGGTCACCCCAGCCGCGCACTTGCGGATCGCGGACCGGCGCAGATCGTAGACGCCACTGGCACGTGCAGCCTCGGCGATCTGCAGGGCGTTGCCGCCTTCCAGGATGATTTTCTGGATCTGCTCCGACATCGGCATCACCTGATAAATGCCGGTGCGGCCCTTGTAGCCTTCCGTGCATTGGTCACAGCCCGCGGCCTCGAACAACTGCACGCCCGCATCGATCTGTGCCTGTGAAAAGCCTTCCGCCAGCAAGGCATGATCGGGCAGGGTCATGGGTTTCTTGCAGTGGGTGCACAAGCGACGCGCCAGACGCTGCGCGATCACCAAGGTGACCGATGAGGTGATGTTGAACGGGGCGATGCCCATGTTCATCAAGCGCGAAATGGTTTGCGGGGCGTCGTTGGTGTGCAGGGTGGACAGCACCATGTGGCCGGTCTGTGCCGCCTTGACCGCGATTTCCGCCGTTTCCAGGTCGCGGATTTCGCCCACCATCACCACGTCCGGGTCCTGACGCAGGAAGCTGCGCAGGGCCGCGGCGAAGGTCATGCCTTTCTTTTCGCTCTGCTGCACCTGATTGATGCCCGGAACTCGGATTTCCACCGGATCTTCCACGGTCGAGATGTTGCGCGCATCGGTGTTGAGGATATTGAGCGCGGTGTAGAGCGACACCGTCTTGCCCGAGCCGGTGGGGCCGGTCACCAGCACCATGCCGTAGGGCTTTTCGATGGCCTCCAGGAAGAGTTTTTTCTGTTCGTCCTCGTAGCCCAGCATGTCGATGCCGAGCTTGGCGGCGCTGCCGTCCAGCACGCGCAGCACGATCTTTTCACCAAACAAGGTGGGACAGATGCTGACGCGGAAGTCCATCGCCTTGGTCTTGGAGATGTTGAGCTTGATGCGCCCATCCTGCGGGATGCGTCGTTCGGCAATGTCCAGCCCGCTCATCACCTTCACACGCGAAGAAATGCGCGGATTGAGCTTGAGCGGCGGCTTGGACACGGTGCGCAGGATGCCGTCGGTTCGGTAACGCACGCGGTATTCGGTTTCGTAAGGCTCGAAATGGATGTCCGAGGCGCCGCGCTTGATCGCATCCAGCAGCATCTTGTTGACGAACTTCACCACCGGCGTGTCATCGCCCTTGGCATCCACGCCCCCGCCACTGCCCGCAGCCTCCTCGTCGTCGCCGGCGGAAGACTCCAGATCTTCCAGACCGGCATCGTCCTCGTCGTTCATGCTGAAGTCTTCGGCCGCCGCCAAGGCGGTTTCGATGCCGCGTCGCAATTGATCGGCGTCGATCAGGATGGCCTCGGTCGAGAGGTTGGTCTGGAACTTGATTTCATCCAGACCCTTGATGTTGGTGGGATCGGAGATACCCACGTACAGGCGATTGCCGCGCTTGAACAGCGGCAAGGCCTGGTGGGTCGTCATGGTCTGTTCGGTCACCAGCTTGTTCGGCGCCTGCTTCAGGTCCAAGGCGCCCAGATCCATCAGTGCCATGCCGAATTCGGCGGCATTCGCCATCGCCACCTGCGAGGAGGTTACGAGCTTTTTTTCCAGCAACCAGTTCGGGACCGTCTTGCGCGCCTTGGTCGCCTCGTCCTGAGCGCGGCGGGCATCGGCCTCGGTCAACGCGCCATCGAGCACCAGTCGACGGGCGATGCCGGTGATGCCGATCAAATTGCTGCTGGGACTGGTTGCACTCATGGCATGGCCTGCTGGCGTGGCGTAAGTTTCGAATGTACCGCGAAGTGGGTCACACTCCAACGGGCGTAATCACGGTTCTGCGCAGGGTTTTGTCACTTGGCCTGCATGCGGATCGCACCATCGATGCGGATCACGCCGCCATTCATATACCGATTTCCGAGAATGAAGGCCACGGTGTCCGCAAACTCGGCCGGATCACCCAAGCGTGACGGGTAGGGTACCTGCGCACACAAGGATTGGTACACCGCTTCCGGCATGCCATCCACCATCGGCGTGTGGAACACCCCTGGTGCCACCGTCATCACGCGCACTCCGATGCGGGTGAACTCGCGCGCCAACGGCAAGGTCATGCCCACCACGCCGCCTTTGGACGCCGCGTAGGCCGCCTGTCCGATCTGGCCTTCGAACGCGGCAATGGACGCGGTGTTGACGATCACGCCACGCTCGCCATCCTCAGCGGGCGCGTTGTGCTGCATCAGGTTGGCCGCAGCCTTGGCGATGTTGAAGCTGCCCACCAGGTTGATCGTGATGGTTTTGGCAAAGTTGGCCAAGGGCATCGGCCCCTCGCGCCCGAGCGTGCGCCCGGCGCCGATGATACCCGCGCACGACACCGCCGCATTGAGCCCGCCCATGATTTCCTGCGCGCGCGCCATGGCTGTCGATGCAGCCGCTTCATCGCTCACATCCAGATGCAGGTAGGCCGCATTCGGCCCCAGTTCGACCGCAGATGCCTGGCTTTTGTCATCGTTGAGGTCGAGCAACACCACCTTGCCACCCTCGGCCACGATGCGCCGCGCCGTGGCCAAGCCCAAACCCGAGGCCCCGCCCGTTACTACCGCCTTGACGGCATCCAGTTTCACGATCCCAGCTCCCGCCCCGGATCGGGGCATCCACGAAACGCCCTATTCTAGCCGGCCAAGCCGTCGGTAATGGGTGGCTGCTGCGGGTCGGGATGTTGTCGAGCGACTGCTTGGGGCAATCGCTCGGACCACGGTGCGGGTCAGCCCGCGGTGTTGGCCAAAGCACTTCAAACAGCGCGGGCGAATTGAGTTAGTCCACTCAATGGACTAACTTCACTTCATGAGCGAAATCATCAACGTCCACCAAGCCAAAACGCAGCTCTCGCGACTGCTCGACAAGGCGCATGCGGGTGAGGAAATCGTGATCGGCAAGGCCAGCAAGCCCTATGCACGCCTGGTGCCATTGGAACCGCCGCCCAAACGCACGTTGGGCTTCATCCAGGGTCATGTGGATGCCGGTTTTTTGATCCCTTGCCCGAGGCGGAGATCGCTGCATGGGAAACTGAAAGCCCGTGAAGGTGTTGCTCGATACCCATGCGTTCTTGCGGGCGCTGATGGAGCCACGCCTGCTGTCGGCAAAAGTGCGTCGCCTACTTGAAGACTCATCGACCCACGTGGTCGTCAGCACGGCCTCGGCCTGGGAAATCGCCATCAAGTTCCGGCACGGCAAACTCCCGGGTGCCGCAACCGTGGTGGCTGATTACGACGCTGC
Organism: Chiayiivirga sp.; assembly: GCA_035703435.1. Taxonomy (GTDB): domain Bacteria; phylum Pseudomonadota; class Gammaproteobacteria; order Xanthomonadales; family Xanthomonadaceae; genus Denitratimonas. The sequence continues at coordinate 110,077 of DASSYF010000068.1, forward strand.
CATCCATGGCTTGCAAGCACAATCACTCGCCATCCGTGACCGTCATGCCTTGCTGGCCGGCCAGCTGCCACACGACCATCGCGACCCCTTCGACCGACTGCTCGTCGCTCAGGCCGACATCGAGGGGCTGACGCTGATCAGCCGAGATCGTGTCCTGCGCCAACTCGGGGCGAAACCGCTGTGGTGACGGCGCGCTGATCGTGAACACAGGCCCCGCACACGCATCGTTTGCCACATCACCCCGCCATCCGGGCACAATGCACCGGCAAGCCATCACCACGGAGCGCCCGGTGCACCTGAGCATCATCCTGCCAGCCAAGAATGAAGCCGAAGGTTTGGCTCGCACCTTGCCCGCACTGCGACAGCGCTTTGGCGACGCACAGATCATCGTGGTTGACGATGGTTCGACCGATGCCACGGCGGCCATCGCGCGGGAGGCCGGCGCGGAGGTGCTGTCTTCGCCGTATTCCATGGGCAACGGCGCCGCGATCAAGCGCGGTGCACGCGCCGCGCGTGGTGACGTTTTGGTATTCATGGATGCCGATGGCCAGCATTCGGCAGATCATGTGGACGCATTGCTTGCCAAATTGGACGAAGGCTACGACATGGTCGTCGGCGCGCGTGACCGCAGCGGCCAGGCCAATCTCCATCGTGGTTTGGCCAATGGCTTCTACAACCGCCTCGCCAGTTGGATGACCGGCCACAAGATCCACGACCTCACCTCCGGTTTCCGCGCCGTACGCGCCGACAAATTCCGCGAGTTCCTGCACCTCTTGCCCAATGGCTTCAGCTATCCCACCACCAGCACCATGGCGTTTTTCCGCAGCGCCTACCCGGTCGCCTACGTGCCGATCCCGGTCGCCAAACGGATCGGCACCAACAGCCACATCCGTCCGCTCAAGGACGGCGTCCGGTTTTTGCTGATCATCTTCAAGATCGCCAGCCTGTATTCGCCGTTGAAGTTGTTTGTGCCGACGGCTGCGAGCTTCTTCCTTTGCGGCATCGGTTGGTACGGCTACACCTACTACACCCGCCATCAGTTCACCAACATGAGCATGCTGCTGTTCAGCGCGGCGGTGATCGTCTTCCTGATCGGCCTGGTTTCAGAGCAGATCACCAATCTGACGTATCGGCGCGATGGCTGAACCCGGATCACCCAAACGCGTTCTACTCATCACCCGCAACCTGCCGCCGCTAGTAGGTGGGATGGAACGATTGAATTGGCACATGGCCGAGGAATTGGCCAAAGTGACCGAGGTGCGGATCGTCGGGCCGAAAGGTTCCGCGGCCGTTGCCCCCGCAGGCGTCGCGGTTCGTGAGGCTCCACTCGCGCCCTTGTGGCGATTCTTGTTGCGCGCGCTGCGGCTGGCGCGACGCGAAGCGGCAAGCTGGAAGCCTGATGTCGTACTTGCGGGCAGCGGCCTGACCGCGCCGCTGGCTTGGTTGGCCGCCCGCGCGTGCCAGGCCCGGTCGGCGGTCTATGTGCACGGACTGGACGTTGCGGTTCGGCACCCGCTTTATCGGATGCTGTGGTTGCCGGCCCTACGAAGGATGGGTGTGGTGATCGCCAACAGTCGGCCCACGGCCGAACTATGCAGGCAGATCGGCGTCGCCGTCGAACGCATCGCCATCGTCCATCCCGGCGTCGAGCTGCCACTTGAACCCCTCTCCCTCGGGGAGAGGGGCAGGGGTGAGGGTTCGGGCGCTGACTTCCGCCAACAGCACGACCTTGGCCAGCGCCCGCTGCTGCTTTCAGTCGGTCGCCTTTCCACCCGCAAAGGCTTGCGCGAGTTCGTCAGCCAGGCCCTGCCGCGCATTGTTGCCGCGCACCCCGATGCGTTGTTGCTGGTCATTGGCGACGCGCCGAAACAAGCCCTGCACGCACAGGCGCAACCCCCCGAAAGCATCCAGGCCGCCGCTGAGGCAGCAGGCGTCGGCGGCAACCTGCGCTTCCTTGGTGTCATCACCGACTATACCAAGCTCGGCGCCGCGTACCGCGCGGCTGACGTCCACGTGTTCCCGGTACGCGAGCTTCCCGGCGATCCCGAAGGCTTCGGCATGGTCGCGGTTGAAGCCGCTGCCCACGGCTTGCCCACCGTCGCGTTTGCCACCGGTGGGATTGTCGATGCGGTAGCGGATGGGCACTCCGGGCGGCTGGTACCCCGTGGTGACTACCCGGGCTTTGCCGATGCCGTCAGCCAAATGCTCGCCCAACGCGATGCGCTGCGAACAGCCTGCGTCGATTTTGCCAAGACCTTTGCCTGGCCGGCGTTCGGTAGTGGGGTATGGACGGCGCTGCGCGGAAGGCGGAATTAAGGCTGGCATTGAAATGTCTTGCATATAAGACAACTATCTTGGATATTAAACAAATTGTCTTGAATAAAGGACGATTTCGGTGACAACTCTTCCCATTCGCACGCTGACTGACCTGGGCGACGCCGTGCGCGGGGCGCGGCGCGAACAAGGCCTGAAGGCGACCCAGGTCGCCGCGAAGTCCGGGCGCAGCCGGGATCTGCTGCATCGGCTGGAAACAGGCGGCGACGTCACCACTGGATCACTGCTTGATGTGCTGCGCGGCATGGGCTACACCTTGCGCCTTGAACCGTTGGGCCTGCCCACGCTGGAGGAGGTACGCCAGCGTTTCAGTGAAGATGAAGACTGACGCGGCCATGGGCGAACGCATCAAGCTGTTGCAGGTGAACGTGGCGGGTCAGCCTTCGGGACAGTTGCTGCAGCAGTCCGGCTTCGAGTTCCGATATCTACAGGCCGATCCCGCACAGCCTGTGGTGGGCCTGCTGATGCCGCCCACGCGACTCACCTGGCAGGACGGCGCACTGTTCCCGGTGATGGATCAACATCTGCCGGAAGGTGACTTGTTCAACCGCCTGCGCCAGCAATTCCCCAAGCAGGCGATGACCGCCATGCGCCTGCTTGCGCTGATCGGCGACAATGGCATCGGCCGGTTGGCCTATCGCGTGCCCGGCGGCTTGGTGCCTGCCCAGGCCGCGCCGATCACCCGGCAAACCCTGCTGCGCATGCCGTTCACAGCGCAGGTATTCGACGAACTGGTCAGTGCCTACATTGCCACCGGCATCGGCGTGGCTGGCATGCAGCCCAAGATCATGGTGCCGGATCGCGCCATCATTCCCATTCCCAATCTGATCGTCAAAACCGCCGGTGCGGGCTATCCCGGCCTGACCGCCAACGAATACCTGTGCATGACCGCCGCCGCGCGCGCCGGCATCGACACTGCGCAAGTGGAGCTGAGCGATGACGGCCAACTGCTGCTGGTGGAGCGCTTCGACCTGGATGACAGCGGGCAGCGTCTCGGCTTCGAAGATGTGGCCTCGCTGATGGGGCTGCGCGTGCGCGACACCCTGTCCGAGCGCAAATACCACGGCAGCTACCAGCGCGTGGCTGAGCTGCTAGGCATGATCACCGGCAATCGCTACGATCTGCAGCGTTTCTACGAGCAACTGGCGTTCTCCATCATGGTCGGCAATGGCGATGCCCATCTGAAGAACTTCGGCGTGCTTTACCACGGCATGGCCGACGGCATTCGCCTGGCCCCCATGTTCGACGTCGTCACCACCCGCATCTACCGCTACCAGCGCTCCCCCGGCGGCCCCGAACTGGAAGACCACACGATGGCCCTACGCCTGTGGGCAGGGAAGGCGCAGCGCTCCAAGGCCTATCCCCTGCCGGAGGAACTGCGCCGCTTCGGTCGCGACGTCTGCGGCGTACGTGACCCGCAGGTGCCGCTGGATCGGATCGCCGAGGCCATGGCCGAGACTCTGCACACCGCCGGCAGCGACCCGCGCATTCCCGCCGAACTGCTGGCGCTGCTGCGCCCGGTGTGGGAAAACGGAATCCGCTATGCAGAATGAAGTCCGCCAGCCGCATGCCGTCCTCGATCTGCCGTCGCGCAGTTGGAAGGCGGAAGAAATCGCCAGATTGCTGGAGTTGGCATCGCGCAAGCAGCCGATCCGCCTGCTGGAGATCGGCACCGGATCGGGCGGCATCGCACACTGGTTTGCCCATCACCCGCAGTTGCGTTGCGAGGTTGTGGCGGTGGATGTCTGCGACAACCGGCAGTTGCACGAAGGCTATGCATTCCAGCAGGTCGAAAGTGTCGATCTTCCGTTTGAGGAAGCGAGCTTCGACGTTGTGATCAGCAACCATGTCATCGAGCGCGTTGGTGATGCTCAGGCGCAGGCGCGCCATCTATCCGAAATCCGCCGGGTGATGAAGCCAGATGGCGTCGGCTACCTCGCCGTACCCAACCACTGGATGCTGACCGAGCCGCATTACCGGCTGAAGTTCCTCAGCTGGTGGCCACATGGTTGGCGCACGCCATATCTGAAACTGATGGGCAAGGGCGACTTCTACGATTGCGAGCCGTTGGAAATGCGCCAGCTGGAGCGGATGCTGAATGCAGAGGACTTTCGACATCGCAACCTGTGCATCGATGCGCTGCGTCAGACGATCGAGATCGAGCGCCCGCGGGATCGCGCCACACGCTGGCTACGTCGCATTCCCGACGGCGCGTTGCGGCTTTTGCTGCCGGCCATCCCGACCTTGATCTATCGCTTACAGCGCTGAATCTCCGCGCGGGAACAGATGGCGGATGCTATCTCTCTTGGCGGAGCGTCAGCTTGGTCGTGCCGTACCCCCGAAATATGCTGCCGCGCAAGTCAACCTTACGACGATGCGTGTGAGCGCGTAAGGTAGCCAGTGCTCGCACCGTATCCGGTCGAATGCACTGGCCAAGGTCATGGCAAACGGGGAGGCCAGGCGTGCCAGTGGCCTCAGTATCGGGTGCCGTTGTGCATCAATTGCCGAGTACCGCAGCTGGCGATATGCCTCGGGATGATGATCTGCGAAGCGTTTGGATGAGTGCTGGCCCGCTTCGCCCATCTTTGAAGCCACCTGGAAAAGGGAAAGCTGATCCTGGTGTCGAACGGTTGCCGTGATCCAGGCAATCCGGCCGCGCTGCCCGAGCCGAATCAACAGATCCCGATCCTCGAAGCCATAGCGACGATATGCAGTGTCGAAGCCCCCTATGGCCTCAAAGTCTGATCGCCGCACCGCGAGGTTCTGGGAAGAGCCCGCGTACTCAATTCCTGATGCATGTTGCCGTCGACGTCGGTAGGACGCGTCCTCCTGGTATCTGCTCCAGAAACCGGTATCGGTACCTGTCACATGCCCGCAACTGGCGACTGCGCCAGATTCGAGGGCTGAGATGTGACCCAGCAGGAGGTTCTGATCTGCGGGCAGGCAGTCACAATCAATGAACAACACGATAGCGCCCGCCGCGGCTGCGGCGCCGGCATTGCGCGCACCCGAGCGTCCTTGGTTATGGGGCAGGGCCAGCACACGGACCATCGGCTCCAATGCCCTCAACGCTTCGACGGTTCCATCAGACGAGCCGTCATCTACAAGAACCACGTCGAGCACGGCTCCCGGTGGCATCTTCTGCTCAAGTAGTGCGAGCGCCGCCGCGCGCGCGCGCGCTGCATCGCGATACACCGGGACGACGACTGTTACCTGCATCACCATGGCGCCCTAGTGCGGCAGGCCCAGCATGCGGGCGATTGGGCGGCGCCATGCCTTGTCAGCCCAATACAGCCATGCCTTCACTGGGCCGACGCGGGGCGAAGCAGCATGTATTTCGCGAGTCTCTCGAATACGTTGCCAGAACCGATGGCGACTGACACCTTGGTCCTGAATGTCCACGGTGATTGACGGAACGTCGAAGGTTCGAATGTCCGAAGGCAGGCGCAACAGGAACTCGAAGTCGGCCGCGATTCGATAGCGGGTATTGAACCTGCCGAAGCGGGTGAAAAGGCTGCGATGGTGGAGCAACCCTGGATGGCATAGCCTGATCCGTCGGGGAAGCTTGGCTTCACTCCAAGGTGCGCCGACGGGATGGGTGGGCTGCCAGCGATCATCCCTGAGCATCCCGCGCGAGGTGACGATGTCATAGTTGCCGTGGCCGATTGCTGAAAAGATAGTCTCCAAGGTGTCGGGCGTATGCAGTGCGTCGTCGGCCCCCAGGAAGCACACGTATTCTCCCCTTGCGTGCTCAAGCGCAAGATTCCAGGCGTCGTAGATGCCGTTGTCCGGCGCCGACTCCCACCAGGTCACGATGGATTGGTATTTCTTGATGATGGACACCGTGGCGTCGGTGGAGGCACCGTCACGGATCAGCAGCTCCCAGTCTGTGAGCGTTTGTGCCGCGATGGACGCAAGGCAACGCTCAAGCGTCTCCGCCGCGTTCCAGGTGGCAATGATGATGGAAAGCTTTGGGGGTGATGCGTGCATGATTTTCTAGTCGCGAAAAAGCACCACGTCTACCTGGAGCATCCGACCACTTACGGGATCGCAAAACCCGGGCTGGATGGCCCACGGCGCAAAGCCGAGGGCCCGCACGCGCGACATCAGTGCATCGAATAGCTGCTGCCCTTCGTACAGCGGCACGAACGACAGTTCCAATTGAAGGCCGCTCGCTCTGGCAAGTGTCTCAGGCGAGCCGTTCAACACCTTGTCCTCATAGCCCTGCGTGTCAATCTTGAGAAAGATTGAGTCGTCGGCTTGGATAATGTCGTGCACCATGCTGTCGAGTGTAGCCATTCTCACATGCTGGGTTGCAATGTATGCGGACTTAGGTGCAGCATCGCTGTGGCTTTCGAGCATCCCCAGCACGGAGCTGCTCACCGAATTGCCAGACACGTGCAGGGCGATCTCGCCCTCGCGCTCGCCGATCGCCATTTGCGGAGCAATATTCCAATTTGGATCGTTGCGCGCCGCTGTCACGAGTTGATCGTGGGCTTGCTTCAGGGGCTCGAACGACACAATTTTGCCTACAAACCCTCCGCGACGCAGGCCAAGGGCGAATTGGCCGATATTGGCGCCGATATCCAACACCACGTCTATACGGTGGTGGCGCAGCATCCTGGCAACGCGCCCGGCTTCAGTTGTATCCGGCCGATAGCGAGTGATGTCGAGGCCGCAATTATTGGCCGCGCGGCGCATTACGGACTCGAGCGCGTCAAAATTCATAATGATGGTCTACGGTTTACGACGAACAGAATGTGATCTGCGCTGGCACCATTGCCTGCTACGCTGGTTACGGCCCCTCGGCCAAGCCAGTGTTTGAGGATGCTGACAGTGCACAAGTAAGTGCGCGGAAGCCGTCCGTACACAGACGCGAGCACGCGTTCGATAAAGCGAGAAATAGGACTGAGTGAGCGGTACCGAAACCGCTGGCAATGTAAAAGTGACCAGCCGCGGGAGCATAATGCGCGCTCGACCCAAGCTTGGGAAACGAATGCGATGTGCTCAGGGTAGAAGCAATACCACCAGTTTGCGCCGAACCGTTCCCATAGCGGGTTTTCGGCGTCGCCTGTGGAGACGACTACGATACCTCCTTCCGCAAGCCTTGTCTCAAGCAGGTCGAACAAGCTACGTGGGTTAGGCAGATGCTCAATCACGTCTGCTATTACGATGACATCGAATCGAAGATTATCAGGGGCGTCTTCGATTGCGTGCCACACACGAGCACCAGTCCTTTCCCGTGCAACGTTTGCTGCGTCGCGATTGACTTCGATACCGAATCGTTCGTAACGCGTGCCCAATTGGGATAGTAATCCGCCGGAGTAGCAGCCGAAATCTAGCACCCGACCACCGTTTGGCTTCATTGTATCGACTTGACTGATGATCAAATCCCAATCGGGCCGCGTGATAGTTCCTACCCAGGTTGTTGTGATGGCGTTGTCGTATAGCGCAAGGTACGTTTCAGTCGACGCGAGTGGATAGCGGAGCTTCAGTCGACATTCCTCGCAGCGATAAAGTGCTCCGCCAGACAGGGGCCGGGCCAGGTGTTTGCCCGCGAACCATTCACTGTCCGGCAACCTGCCGAGCCGTGTCGGCTCCGCGGTACCGCAGCATGGGCAAACGGGAATCGCAAGACTCATGGCGCCGACTCGCGGTCTAGGACGGGGTCGATCTGTGCTCGCATCAACGTGTGTTCCCGTCGCTCATGCCACAAGTGATGGGTAAGCGGAAGCAATAGTGCGAGGGACACCAACGCATAGACGCCGCGACCTGCGGGCGCACCAGTAAGGCCGAAGTGAGTGATCGCGAAGAACATGGCGATGATGCCGACGGTACCCGCTCCCAACACAGTCAGGCCAACAAAGCGGATTCGGCTCATACCTAGCAGAATGTAAAAAGGAGTGACGTTTATCGCGAGCAGCCAATATACTCCGACGAGCCATGGCAGTAGGCCGCCTACGACCTCGGCTGCGTCATGGCCCAACCAAGGTTCGAGTATCAATGGCCCGATCACGAGCAACGAAACCGCAAGCAACGTGCTCAGCAACAGGTTTCCACCCATGGTCATTCGAGCCAAGGGCCATAGTGGAACTCGATCGCGGCCTTCAAGCCTGCGACTGACGAGCGGAAAAATCACGCTGAGACCGGCCGCTGAGATGGCGTGCACTTGCATTGCCAGCTGAGAGGCGATTGAGTAGTAGGCTAGACTCGTCGCGCCCAGCAGGGATCCTACGAGCATACGATCCGCCACGCCGAACAATACACTGCCGATGCCCTGCAACCAGCCCCAGCGCGCGAAGTGGAGGATGTTCGATGTGCCACGCAGAGATGGGCGAAAGTGACTCATGCGGAGTAGGCAGCGTGCTGTGATCAGTTTCGCTCCGAGTCGGATAGCCGCACCCGCGACGAGCGCCAGGTAAAGGGCGGTTAGCGTTGGCTGGCGCCATGTCGCCAGAACGGCCAGCCCGATCTGTACAGTCTTACCGATGATTTCAAGTCGCGCCGCGTGTCCGAAACGCTCGGCGCCTTTCATGGCCGAACTTGCGACGTTGTCGAGTTGCTCCAGCCAAAGCAGAAGCGCGGCTGCCGCACCGGTCAAACGCACCAACTCGGTATCGCTTCCCATGCGGCCCAGCAATGAGCTGCCGCCGAACCAGAAGGTCAGCAGGATGATCAATGAAAGGGCTCCGCCACCGATCATGGCAATGCCTAGCGACGCGCGTACGCTAACCTCGCTACTCTCACCGCGACCGATGGCGGAAGAGACCGCTTTTATTGTTGCCGCACCCGTCCCGGTATTCAGGGCCCCGCCGAATCCAACAGTAGCGGTCAACAGCATCCAGTAGCCGTAATGTTCGGTACCGAGGCGATGCAGAAACCACGGCGTGGTTGCGAACAGCAGCAGCGGGTACCAGCCGTACTCAAGCACGGCCCAGATGGGACTGGCCAGTCGCTTCAGCACTTGTCGCCACTCACGGGTCAAACGGCAACATGATGTTTGGCGAACCACGCATAGGCTTCGCCTACTCCATCGGCTAGGGAAGTTTTTGGGGTCCGACCAAATGCGGCAAGTCGCGATAAGTCCAGTAACTTCCTCGGCGTTCCATCCGGCTTGCTGGCATCAAACACTAAGCGCCCTTGGTAACCGACGGCCTTCGCGATCAACTGCGCCAGTTGCGCGATGGAGACCTCTTCGCCCGAGCCCACGTTGACGATCTGCTCGCCGCCGTAGCGCTGCATCAACAGCAGACAGGCCTCCGCCAGATCGTCTACGTGCAGGAACTCGCGGAGCGGAGTGCCAGTGCCCCAGATCACCACGTTCTTGTCGCCCCGCAACTTAGCCTCGTGGAAGCGCCGGATGAGTGCCGGCACCACGTGCGAGTTCTCAGGGTGGTAATTGTCGCCCGGTCCATACAGATTGGTCGGCATCGCGCAGATCGCGTTGAAGCCGTACTGCTTGCGATACGCCTGGCACAGCTTGATGCCGGCGATCTTGGCGATCGCGTACCACTCGTTCGTCGGCTCCAGCGGGCCGGTCAGCAGGTACTCCTCCTTGATCGGCTGCGGGCAGTCGCGGGGGTAGATGCAGGAGGAGCCGAGGAACAGCAGCTTCCTGGCGCCGTGTTTCCAGGCCGAGTGGATCACATTGGTCTGGATGGCAAGGTTGTCGCGGATGAAGTCCGCGGGGTAGGTGCTGTTGGCATGGATGCCGCCCACCTTGGCGGCGGCCAGGAACACATATTCGGGCCGTTCGCTGGCAAAGAAGGCATCCACGGCGGCTTGGTCGGTCAGGTCCAGCTCTGCATGCGTCCGCAATACGAGATTGGTGAATCCATCCGCCCGCAGTCGGCGCACAATCGCCGAGCCGACCATGCCGCGATGACCGGCGACGTAAACCCTCGACTCGGGAGGCATGGTGGTCATTCGTGGTGCTGCGCTACCTGGTAGCCGGATTGGGTGACCATGGCGTCGCGCGTCGCGTGCGCAAGATCCGCGTGCATCATGTCGGCCACAAGCTCGTCGAAGCCGGTGCGTGGCGTCCAGCCCAGCCGATCGCGTGCCTTGCTGGGATCGCCCAGCAGCGTGTCGACCTCCGCGGGACGGAAATAGCGCGGATCAATGGCGACGAGGCGCTGGCCCGGCCGCAAGGCGGATTCCGGTGGGGCTGCCGAGACGATCCCGTGCGCCTCCGGTCCATTGCCGCGCCATTCGATGGCGATGCCCAGCGCCTGCGCGGCGCGCGAGACGAAATCGCGAACCGAATGCTGCACGCCGGTGGCGATGACGTAGTCCTCCGGGTGCTCCTGTTGCAGCATCAGCCATTGCGCCTCGACGTAATCACGGGCATGGCCCCAGTCGCGGCGCGCATCCAGGTTGCCGAGGTACAGGCAGTCCTGCAGCCCCAGATGCATGCGCGCCAGCGCGCGGGTGATCTTGCGGGTCACGAAGGTCTCGCCGCGGATCGGCGATTCGTGGTTGAACAGAATGCCGTTGCAGGCATACATGCCGTAGGCCTCGCGGTAGTTCACCGTGATCCAGTAGGCATACAGCTTGGCCACGCCATACGGCGAGCGCGGGTGGAAGGGCGTGCGCTCGCTCTGCGGCGTTTCCGCCACCAGGCCATAAAGCTCTGACGTGGAGGCCTGGTAGAAGCGTGTCTGCGACTCGAGGCCCAGGATGCGGATGGCCTCCAGCAGGCGCAGCGTGCCGATGCCATCTGCGTTCGCGGTGTACTCCGGAGTTTCGAAGGAAACCTGCACATGACTCTGCGCGCCGAGGTTGTAGACCTCGTCCGGCTGCACCTGTTGCACGATGCGGATCAGGTTGGTGGCGTCGGTCAGGTCGCCGTAGTGCAGGATGAGGCGGCGGTCTTTTTCGTGCGGGTCCTGGTACAGGTGGTCGATCCGCTCGGTATTGAAGGAAGACGACCGCCGCTTGATGCCATGGACTTCGTAGCCCTTGGCCAGCAGGAACTCCGCCAGATAGGCGCCGTCCTGGCCGGTGATGCCGGTGATGAGGGCTTTTTTCATGCTTCGCTCGGGGTAACCGGTTGATCTGCCTCCACGCGTACATTCTGCCTCACCAGCACGAACAGTCCGCTCTCCGTCCGCGCCAGGGAGTGACCCCATCCGGAGGCTGAAAGCTGCTGGTGGAAGTCGCGAAGGTGACGCATGAACAAAGCATAGCCCTTCGGATTGAGCGCATAGCCTAGCCCTTCGCTGAGCACGGAGTCCAGCACGGCGAACCGGTCGGGATCCAGCATGCGAAGGTGCTTGCTGCCGAACGAAACGCCCAGCCCTTCCGGTCGACCGGCCTCCTGGGTGGAGGAGACTGGTGCGATGGCCGCTTCATCGGTATCTGCCGCTAGCGCCGCCCGCATCCATCGGTTCATCTTGTCGCCCAGCGTAGTGCCATGGCGTTTATGCAGATTGCCGAAAACGCGGCTGCCGCGCCCCCACTGGCAGATGGCGTCGGAGAGCTCCAGTGCAGACTGATGCGACGGCGTCAGCCTGCATTGCTGGGCCTCTGCCTCAATCTGTGCAGTACTCCGGGCCGATCCTGCGTCATCATCCTCGCGGTTTGCTAGGGCGACTGCACTTCCCAAGGCGTGTTGTGTGAATGAGAAGCCCGCCATCGACAGCACGCCCTTCGCGCCAGTAGCGTCGTCCTGGACGGTGCGCATCACGCCATCTGGGCTCTGGAATGGAAGGGCGATCCGATGGTCGTCAAATAGATCCTGCCGCTCGCATGTCGGGCAGACCTGGATCCACCGCTTGTCGTCCGCCTTTTTCAGCAAGCCCCCGCGGGCGGGTGACTGGCGCAAGGTGCGCCCATTGATCCGGCTTGTTGGGCCGGAGCAATGCTTGCAGGCGCTGTCCGTTGTAACTGTCCCTGACACCATTTTTCAGGAAGTAGTTGGCGAAGTACTCCTTGATCACGTAACCCTTGTAGCCGAGGCAGATGATGAAGTCGTTGATGCCGTGGTGCGAGTAGGTCTTGAGGATATGCCACAGCACCGGCATGCCGCCGATCTCGATCATCGGCTTGGGGCGGACAGTGGTTTCTTCGCTGATCCGGGTGCCCAGGCCACCGGCGAGGATGACGGCTTTCAACGCGTTGCTCCAGGGATGGGCTGATGGGTATTCATGGGGTGGACTTGCGTTTTAATTGACTTGTTCGTTTCTGGAGCTTCTGCAGAATGGTCAAGGCTGAGTGGGCGATATTCCTTGGCGTTGCGTACTTGGTGCCCCATGTGCGCATCGCCATTCTTGACAATATTCATGCGAAGTGACGACAGGCATCAGCTATCGCCCGGGTCAAGTACCTGCACATCAACATAGACATCCGCAACCGGCAAACCCATATCCAGGCACTCCAGCGGAACGTCGCCGTCTTCGAAATACTCCACCTGCCAATCCTTGCTGCGGCGGTACAGCTCCATGCGTTGCGTGTCCTGTTCCACCAGCAGGTAGGCCTGCAGGCTGGGCAGGGTCTGGTAGGCCAGAAGCTTTTCGCGGCGGTCGATGCGGGCGGTGGACTCGGACAGCACTTCGATGAGGATGCAGGGCGAGCGTCTGAAATAGCGGGCGCGATCCTGGGGGTCGCAGGACAGCAGCAGGTCCGGGTAGTAGAAGAGGGTCTTGCCGCTGATTTCCAGCCGCAGCTTCATGTCCGAAGTGAACAGTTGGCAGCCCTTGCGCCGCGCCGCCGGGGTCATGGCATAGGCCAAGGCGTTCACGATCAATCCGTGCCGGTCGCTGGCGCCAGTCATGGCGTACACCTGTCCGTCGATGTACTCGTGGCGCTGCTCGGCCTGCAGCTCGCCTGCAAGGTAGTCATCAACGCTGATCGTGGATCGGGATGCGCGATGGGTGGACATGGCCGGTTTCAACGGTTGGTGTCGGGGCAGTCTAGCGCAGCGGTGGATGAAGGTGCGTGGGGGCCTCCCAATGACAAGCTGCCCTGAAAAGGAGAGCGCGCCATGATGCACTTCGCCGTCGGGTTACATCTCCCACAGCCATGCCAGCGGAGCTGCCAGACTGCGTTCGTCACCCAGCCTGAAAGCACTGTTGCCCGCATGCAGCAAGATGCCGCCTTGCCAGTCTTTGCCGCATTGTGCCGCCAGCCGGCGCAGGCCGATGCCGTCTGCGGGCGACACCGTAGCCGACGCTTTCACTTCCACGCCCCAGATGGCGCGGCCACGGGAGATCACCAGGTCAACCTCCACCTGATCCTTGTCACGGTAATGCCAGAAGTGTAGGTCCGGGTCGGTCCAACCCGCTTGGGCAATCAGTTGTTGCACCACAAAGCTCTCCAGAAAATGCCCGAAGACTTCTCGACGATCCATCCAGTCCTTCGTGTCCACCCCGGCCAAGGTGGACGCCAGGCCGCTGTCTAGCAGGTGCACCTTCGGGGTTTTGATCAGCCGCTTGGCTTCGTTGCGGTGCCAAGGTTGCAGGCGGCGGATCAGGAACAGACGTTCGCAAATGCTCAAATACTTCTCGGTCAATTCCCGACTTGTATTCAACTCGTTGCTCAAGCTGGTGACGTTCAGCAACTTGGCGTTACGCAAGGCAAGCAATTGCAGCAGATGGCTGACGGCCGATGTGTCACGAATGCGCGCCACGTCCTGCACGTCACGTTCCAGCAAAGTGCGCAGATAGGCTCGATGCCAAGCTCGGGCGCGTGGCTCGGTGCGAGATACGGCCTCGGGGAATCCGCCGGCAACTACCCGTTGCGGAAGCTCTGCGCCAGCCGCTGGCTGGGCGGCGGAGGCGAGTTTGGGCTGCAGTTTTCCCATCAGGAATCGGGTGAGAAATTGCCCCGGTGCACGCGCCTGTTCGCCGGCTGTCAACGGATGCAGTTGCAGCACCTCCATGCGCCCGGCCAACGAGTCACCCAAGGTTGGCAAGAGCAGCAGATTCGCCGAGCCAGTCAGCACGAACCGCCCGGGTTTGCGGTCGTTGTCGATGGCCAGCTTCAACGGTTGCAACAAGTCCGGCGCACGTTGAATTTCATCGATGATGGCGCGTTGCGGCAGGGCAGCGATAAAGCTGGAAGGGTCGGATTTGGCAAGTGCCAGCGCCCCAGGATCATCCAGGCTCAGATACGTGAAATCCGGCTCAAGAGTACGCGCCAGCGTGGTCTTTCCACACTGGCGCGACCCGAGCACGCACACAACAGGGGTGTCGCTCAGCGAGGTATGGAGACTGGGTGAGAGGTTACGCGGGAAGTCAGTCATGAGCAGCGTCCATGTGAAATGTAGCGCTGCGTCTGATTGTAATGTTGCTCTACGTCCAATTGTAGTATTCAGGTTCGCCGGTCCGGCACTGGCCCAATGGCGTGTGTGCATGACAAGCAGGCTTTCGTAGAGCGCAGCTTGCTGCGCTGCCTCTGCTCAGCGCAGCAAGCTGCGCTCTACGAAAGCGCCGGTTCTGCGGTGTTTCACGGATCAAGCGGTCACGGTTTGGCTGAGTCATGGGGCTAACCAGGTGGCTACCTGCAAGCAAACACGTTGCCGTCCCCGAACTGCTCGGCTGGAGCTTGCGGCAGCATCCGTCGCGGATGAGGTTCATGCGGGCTTGTCAGATGTGCATGAAGGACTGACGGTCGTCACTCCTTCAAAATACAGGGTCTGGCGTCCTCCTGTGCCAGTTCGCCCGTTGCCATCGCCAGCAAAAGATTGCGGGCCCGTGCATCGTTCGCGTCCATGGAAATTCGCGCGCCCAATCGGCCGTAGATGCTGCAAACGGACGCCCAATTGCCCTGTGTCGCATCGGCCGTCAGCATGGCAAGCAAGGCGGTCGGGTCGATGGCCTTGGCCTCCGGGTGCACGTTCCCGTCGCGCAGCGAAAACCAGGCTTCGCCAGCGGCGCGCATGGTCTCCGGGTTGCGGTTCGAGATGCTTTCGATCACGGCCAGCGCGCCATCGAGGCCGCGGTTTGCCTGTCTGCACGTTTGCAGGCCGGGAATGCTCCAAAGTCGCTGAAGATCCTCGGCGCGAACGTAGGGCATGGTGTGATCGGCGACTGCATCGACCAGTGTGAGCAACTCGCCCAAGTCTGGCCCGCTTTGCGGGCATTGCGTCACCAGCGCGAGGAAGTGCGAAAGTTTGGATCGGGTGGCTTGATCCAGTGAGTTCGGGATTTGCGGATCTTGCACGAACGCTGCCCATTGCCGGGCTTCGACGGTCCGCTGTTCGGCGGTGAACAGATCGCTCAAATGCAGCGGGATTGACGACGGCAGTGCAAGACGGATGCCCAGCATCTCCAGGACGGGTTGGTCGAGGATCGTCAGGCCCGTGAAGCCACCGGCGGCGCGATGCATGAAACGGGTGCGCGGAGCTTCCAGGCTCAACAGTGGGTAGTAATCCGAGTTGGCCCGTTCGCCGTAATGACGTCCGAGGGCACGCAACAGGCGCGCATCGGCCACTTTGTGAAAGGCCAATTGCTCAGGTGCGCTGATGCCCAGTCGAGCCATCTCGGAACCTAGCACCCCCGTGAGGAGGCGGCTGTAATCTGCCGGCGGGAGTTGTTTGCCCGGCGTGGCGATGATGAGCAGATCGACGTCGTTGCTCAGCCAAGCCGCGTAATCGCCGAATTCAGGCGTCAGTGCGTTGAGGATCGAGCTGATCAGACGGTCATCCACCTCGTAGAGCTGCACCCACTGCACGAACAGGCCATCGGTTTTCAGCTGATGTGGGATGAATTGGTAGAACTCCTTGGAAAACAGCGAGGCCACGCCGCTGACCCAAGGATTGGACGGCTCGGAAATGATGATGTCGTACTTGTTCCGGCGACCGGCAAACCAGGACTTGGCATCGTCGATCACGATGCGCGAGCGCGGGTCGGTGTAGGCGCGACCAACCTGTGGAGCAAAGATCATCGCGCCCTGCACCATCGCCGGCTCGATTTCCACGGTTTCCACGCTGCGCACCCGAGGATCGCCCAGGGCGGTGTGAGTGGTCATGCCCGAACCGAAGCCGATAATGCCGATGTCGTACGGCGCTTGATGCATGGCCAGCGGCAGCGCAGCGGCAAGCCGCATCGTCAGTTCATCGCTGGCAGGTCGTGCGTTCGGTGAAAGGGACAGGCCAGCGTCCACTTTGCCATTGGTGGCAATGGCAGCCGTGCCGTCGGGCGAGGCAATCACCGAGACGCTTGCAGTCTTGCCATCACGGTAAAACACCACGCGATTGGCTGGGTCCAGCGTTGGGTTGCCATAGCGGAATACGCCCGAAGCCAGACGCATGGGATCGAATGGAACCAGTGTCACCGCCAACCCCAGAGCCAAGGCTGCAGCCAGCCCAGCACCGGCAAATCGCGTCATATCCTTGCGGGAATCCACGCTCGCGCGCAGCAGCGCCAACCCGACCGCCATGTCGACAAGGGCCGCGGCGCTCAGGGCCAGCTTCAGGCCCAGCACAGGGATCAGGAAGTGGATGGCGAGGAACACCCCGACGATCGCCCCCATCGTGTTCCAGGCATACACCCGACCGATGGACCGCTCGCCAAAGCCTGCGCGCAGAAGCGCCACGGTGAACAGAGGCAGGGTCGTTCCAGCAAAAAAAGCCGCCGGAAGCATGATGGCGATGGCGACCGCCGCCGTGCCGAAGTTGAATAGCGTGTAGCCGCCATCGGTCCGCGGCAGGGCCTTGACCAACCATCCCACCCATTCAAACGAATTGGCATACAACACCAGTGATGCCAATGCCGCCAAGCCCATCGCTACCTGCATCCATCCGGCCAGACGAAGCGGCGTTGACGCACGATCGGCTCGCTTGCGAATCCACAGTCCACCGAAGGCAATGCCTGCAATGAAAGAAGCCAGCATCAATTCGAACGCATGCTGGGTACTCCCAACCGCCAGACTCAGCATTCGAATCCAGGTGATTTCGTAAACGAATGACGCGGCGCCCGAAATCGCCGTTGCCAACAACACGCCGTAAAGAAGCTTTTGCCGGAGATCCTGTCCCGAGCCTTGAGCGGTAGTGGGCGCTGGCAGCGGTTCGGGATCATGACCCAATCGCCAGGCCAGAGCCGCCACGACGAAATTGAGCAGGCCCGCCGTGATCGTGGTGCCCGGCAGCCCGACTGTCGGGATCAGCACGAATACGCTCACCAAGGCGCCGATCGCAGCACCGATGCTGTTGGTGAAATAGAGGCCACCCAGCGTGTCGCCGTCTTGCCCCGGAAAGCGGCGAATCAGCCCGCCGCTCATCAACGGGAAGGTCATGCCCAGCAGAATCGTTTGCGGCAGGATCAGAAGGCTGGCCAAGCCCCATTTGATGATCGTGACGGACTGCGCCGAATCCAGCATCGGGATCAAGGTGTCGTAGCCGAAGGCGGTGGCGTGGGTGAAGATCCAGTGGAAGGCCAGCCCAAGCGTGCCGATCACCATCTCCACCACGGCGTAGCCGCGCAGCAGATTGCGCCAGCGCATGCCAATCCGCGCAATCCACGCCGAACCCATCGCCATCCCACCCATGAACAGCGCCAGCACCAGTGCTTGCGCATAGGCCGCGTGGCCGAGAAAAAGCCCCAGGTAGTGCGACCACACCGACTGATAGATCAGCCCGGCAAAGCCGGAGAGCACGAAGATGGCGAGAAGCCAGAGGCGTGCAGCCGATCGGTTAATCATGTGTCGAGCGTGGGAAGGGCATCTCGGATGATGATGGTTGGCATCACCGGCGTGATGCAAGCGGAAGCCATGATGGTGTGGCAAGCGCCGGGGCGAAGTAGCCCGCTACAATGCGGCACGACGGTTTGCCAGAAGCCGCACGTTTTGATCCACGATCAATGATCGGCAGTCCGACCAAATCGGTTCAAGGAAGTTGTGTATTGAAGTCGCCCACCCCCAACCAAATCGCAGTGCCGAGTGGCAGCGTCGGCGCCGGCGCCACGGTCGAAAAGCAATCTCGACTGGAGCTACTTCGCTATTTTTTAGCCTCGCTGGCTGCCTTGGCGGTTGACACCGGAGGGCTGTCTTTCTGCTATCGCGTGCTGCAACTGGACTTGGCTTGGTCGGCGACGGCTGGGTTTGTTCTGGGCGCGACCGTCATCTACGTGCTGAGCGTTTTTTGGGTATTTTCGGAGCGCAAGTTGGCAAGGTCCCCGATCATTGAATTTCTGGTGTTTGTGGGTATCGGGGTAGCCGGTCTTGGCGTCACCCAACTTGTGCTGTGGTTTGGGGTAAACAGGCTTGGGATGGTGGCAGAGGTCGTGAAGCTCGCGGCGGCAGCCTGCACGTTTGCGTTCAACTTCCTCGTTAGAAAGTTTTTGCTATTTGCATCCGTTCGTGGCGGGCGGGCAACAATGGGAAATGCCGGATGAGCCAGACCAAAGTCGTGATCATTGGTGCCGGCCCGGCCGGTTTGACCGCTGCATTGGAGCTGCAGAAGGCCGGTCTTCGTGATATCACGGTGCTGGAAGCTGGGGATCAGGTTGGTGGAATATCTCGAACCGTGGCTCACCACGGTAATCGTATTGATATCGGAGGGCACAGGTTTTTTTCCAAATCCGATTGGGTCATGAATTGGTGGCGCGACGTGATGCCAGTTGCTGCTCCGCGGGATGAGGCAACCGGACGGGAACTGCGCTATCAAGGCCTGATCGCCGACATGCCGGTGACTGAAGCGACCGAAAGCGAGGATGACGTTATGTTGGTTCGGAGTCGACTTTCCAGAATCTATTTCAACCGGCAATTCTTTGACTACCCGTTAAAACTGAATCCTGGCACAATCATGAAGCTGGGTTTCCTCAAAACCATCGTGTTCGGATTGAGCTATGCACTGGCAAAGGTCAATCCGCGCACACCGGAGGTTTCGCTCGAGGACTTCTTGATCAACCGGTTCGGACGCAGGTTGTATTTGCAGTTCTTCAAGGAGTATACCGAGAAAGTCTGGGGAGTCCCTTGCGCGGAAATCAGCGCAGCTTGGGGTGCGCAGCGCATCAAGAGCCTTTCCATCGTCAAGGCGATTGTTCACGGGGTTAAGCGAAAATTTGGAGCGGCCGGAGAAACAAAACAAACTTCGTTGATCGAGAGTTTTCTATATCCGAAGCTTGGTCCCGGTCAGATGTGGGAAATTGCGGCTCGGCGATGCATAGATCAAGGCGGGCGGTTGCTGTTGCGAAGTCAAGTGCACGGCATTCATATCAATGAAGGTCGGGTCACGGGCGTTCGTTATCGTGATGCGGATGGTGATGAGCACGACATCACGTGCGATCAACTACTTTCCACGATGCCGATCAAGGACTTGATGACGGCAGCCGGGGATGTCTTTCCTGCTGAAATTCGTGGAATTGCCGATGCGCTTGCCTATCGCGACTTCATCACCGTTGGACTGCTCTATCCGCGCAGCGCACTACCTCGGCAAGTCGAGGACAACTGGATCTACATTCAGGAGCCCGGAGTGCAGGTCGGGCGGGTTCAGATTTTCAACAACTGGAGCCCGTACATGGTCGCCGATCCGGAAAATACGGTATGGATCGGACTGGAGTTCTTTTGTCGAGAAACAGATCCGCTTTGGAATTCATCCGATGACGAGTTGAGAAAGTTGGCACAGGACGAGATATGCCGGATTGGCTTGGTGAGCACCGCAAGCGCGCTGGACGCAATTGTTCTTAAGGTACCAAAGGCCTACCCAGGTTATTTTGGGAAGTCTTACGAAAATTTTGACGTATTGCGGGCAACTTTGGACAGTGTGGAGAACCTTTTCCTGATTGGGCGCAACGGCATGCACCGTTACAACAATCAGGACCACTCAATGCTGACGGCGAAGGAAGCGGCATTGCAAATTTCGACTGGTCGTGTTGACAAGGCAGCGATCTGGGCCATCAACGTGGACGATGAGTATCACGAAGAGAAGACCTGATGTGCACTGGTGATATTAATGCTGTTTGCTCGTGATGTATCCATGAAGAGATCTTGGCAATACAAGAACAGGTTGTTTCTGTTACGGATGATGCCAGGCGCCGGCATCTGTAAGCGAGACCTGCTTTCTGTTGTTGCCGGAGTTTTGCTTGGTGCATCAGCCCTGCTTTTGGCGCATCGAGGCGTTGGTATATATCAGGATTCAATGCTTTATATGGGATTGGGGCTGCATTGGTTGCAGCCGGATTTGTATTCTCGTGACTTGTTCTTTGCTTTTGGCAGTCAAGGGGATTACACGATCTTTCCTTGGTTGATTGGAAATCTGCTGAAGTGGTTCAGGCCCTCCGAGTTGTTCTTCTGGGGTGGCTTGCTTGGCATGTTGATGTTTGCCGCGGCCAGTTGGTTTTTCATTGGAGCCATGTTGAATGGCTCATCGCGATTCTATGCATGGCTTGGTGTGCTCAGTCTGCCGGCGCAGTACGTTGAAGTTTCGCTTTTCAGTAATTTCGAAGGCCATCTTACGCCAAGAGTTTTGTCGGATTCATTTTGCCTGATGGCAATGGTATTTCTTGGAAGAAAGCATTACTTCGCGGCATTGGCATGTTTGGCGGTGGCGTTCGTGCTGCATCCGCTGCAGGCCATCGGGGCGACTTTGATCATATGGCCGTGGCTTGTGATGTCTGACCGACGATGGTTGCATCTGGCGTGGCTGGGCGTGCCTGTCGTGATCGCAGCCCTGTATGGCCTTCCGCCATTGGATGGGTTGGTGCGGGTATTGGATCCTGTCTGGCTGAATGAAATACAGAGCTGGACCCGGCAGTTGTTCGTTGCCGATTGGGATTTGAAGAATTACGAAACATTGGCGTTCGATGCCGGATTGTTGGCGTGGGCGGCGCATGTATTGTCCGGCCAGATTCGGAGGTGGTGTTTGGCCGCCCTGATGGGGCTTTGCTTCGGCCTGGTGACCAGCCTTGTGCTGGTCGATGGTTTGCACTTGGAGCTGCCCGCGGCCTTGCAATTATGGCGTGTCCATTGGCTGGCCCACTGGTTTGCGATTGTTGGCTTCACGCTTTTGTTGACAAAAGAGTGGTCTAAGGGCGATCGGGTACGAGCATTATCGTTGGTACTGGCTGCATTACTGGTTTGGGGCAACTTCAGTCTGGTTTGGATTCCATTATTACTTTCATATTTGTTCTGGCCGAGCGTTTTCGGCCGTATTGCCGGGCGCGTGCGGCGCGTAATCTGTGGATTGTTTGCCATCGGAATAGTGGTGTTGTTCTTTTCGCATGCGAGCCAGATATGGTTCCAATTCCGCGTTGAGCAATATCAGCTGGATGCATTTCCCATGGATTGGTATTTGCTTTCATTTCCGCTGCTTGTTTTTTCTTCCGCATCTGCTGTTTGGCGTCTGTGGACGGTGTCTAAAATCAACGCAAGATGGGCAATCTTGCTGATGATATTGTTTCCACTTGTTGGAGTCAGTGCAATCCGATGGGACGCCAGATCCCCGATCGCTCGTGCCATCGAGGCCAATGAATACCATCGAGATGTTTTTGGTTTCGAATTGCCTGCGGATGCGCAGGTTTTCTGGCATGGAGAGTACGTTACGCCCACCTGGCTTGTTCTCCAACGGGCAGATTATTTCGATGAGTCACACCTTCCTGGAATTTCATTCCATCGAGGGACCATCGTGGAGGCCCGGAGCAGGATCCGGAAGCTTGAGCCGCTGCTCAATGCGCTCAGCACTTGCGACAGGCGACCCCTCGTGGAATTGCAGCACGATTGTGGCGTTCCCAGTGTTGCGCTTGCGGCAACATGTGCGTCTGGAGACGTTTCGCATCCTGATTACCTGATCCTTCCGTATCGACTGAAGATGCCAGAGGCGGGGCGTTGGTCGCCAAAGCATCCGACGACGGGTCGCGTGCTTGCAAATTACTGGCTCTACGATTGCGAAGTCATCAGCGCGACGATTTCAGCGGAAGTGAAGGCGCCCGACGGGTTGTTGTAGTTGCTGCTTCATTGATTGCTGTTCAGTGGCGTTGGCAAGATGAACGTTCCGGTCCAGCATGGTGCTTGACGGCGATAGCGTTGGCGCTAAGGGATTGCTGGCAATCCGCTTGCTCTCATGGACTCCAGCGTGTCGGCGCACGCATCTTGGCCTCGACCGCGCAGTTCCTGCAAGAGATCGACCACGCTGGAGTCGTCTGCCGGGAGGTTCCGAACGGCTTGCTCGAAGTACTGACAGGCATCCTCGGCATAGGTGGGGTTGGCGAGGACGAAGTAGCCGATGACGATGAACTGGTGAGGCGTAAAGCCGCGTCGTGCACTGACGATGTTCAGTGCGTGAATGAGATTTCCCGGGTCCAGTCGCTCACCGGTCAGCGTGTGGGATAGAAGCGTCCACGTCGAGCGGCGATTTTCGATGTGCATTACAACGTGCTCCAGTCGCTGCAGGTAGGCATCCCAGTCGGCTTGTGTGACGGTGCCGTTGCGGGTTTTGTACCGCACCACCAGAGCGAGCGGCACGGCCGAACTTTCGATGGCGCCACCTTGCTCGCAGGCGGCGATGGCCTTGTCGAAGTGCGGGCTGGCCGGGTCTTCTTTGCTTAGTTCGTACTCATGCAGGCACAGCACCATCCAGGCGCGTGGAGATTCCGGTGCCAGCTGTGGTGCTCGCTCGGCGAACCGCGTCGGGCTACCCCAAATCGAAGCGCGCGCCCAGGTGCCTGCGCCCAATGCGACGAGAATCAGGGCGCTCACCGCACAAGTCGCACGTGTGCGTGGTTTCAGATGTGCTGAAATGAGTGCGATCAAGTCTGCTGCGGCCAGTACGACGCCGACCAATGGCAGTTGATTGCGGTGTTCGAAAACCAGTTCCAACCCAATGACATTGCTGGTCATGAAGTGGCCGGCGAAGTAAAGCAGGATGCCAAAGGCCAACAGAGGTCTGCGTGTGCGGAGTCGCCATGCCGCGGTCAGCAATGCGGAAATAATGAGCAGTGCGGGTAGTGTCGTCCATGGCTGCGACAGGCTCCGGGAAATCTCGAAGTTGTCGTAGAAGAAGGGCATCCGCACTGGCAGCGGCCACAGCAATTGTCCTAGGTACATCACCAGAATCCGCGCTTGGGTCAACAGTCGTTCCAGTGTCGAGAAGTCCCTGCCCGGATAGGCGTCCCATCGCCAGTAGTGCGGAACGACCAAGAACAGATAAACCAACAGACCAACGATGGCAAACGCAATGAACCCCGTGCGCAATGCTCGGTGCATCGCGGGGCTGGAGGCGCGAAAGCCGAGTATCGTCAGTTCCAGCAGCAGCAAGTAAAGAGGGAACAATGCTGCGTCTTCCTTGGAGGCCAGTGCCAGCAGCCAGCACAAGAGCGCAAGAAGCCCCGGCCGCAGGCTTGGCTTGCCGCCCGCTTGTGCCAATCTCATCCGCAGCCAAGCCCACAGCGCCAATACAAGGAAGAGGGTGCACAGTGTCTGCATGCGCTGTACCACATACAGCACGGTCGATACCTGCATGGGATGGAGGGCCCAGGCCAGCGCCATTCCCGCCGCGGCCAATCGTGCGGTGCGCGACTGCCACCCACTCGCAGTCAGCAGGGCCTGAAAGAATCCCCATAGCGCCAGCATCGTCAAGACGTGTATGGCGAGATTGCTTGCCTTGAACGCAAACGGGTTCAAGCCCCAGTTGTAATAGTCGAGGGCAAAGGTCAGTTCCGGAAGAATGCGAAGGCCACCACGCGCCACGAAGCTGTAGGTCGCTTGTTCGAGGCTGGCCAGATCCAGGCTGGTCAAGTGGAGCGAGGTGTTCTGCTCGATGTTGTCCCCATCGTCGAGCAGGAAGTCGCCGCTCAGGCCTGGCCAAAAGCACAGCGCGACCAGCATGACGCAGACGCAGCCAATCAGCAGGGTGGAGAATGTTCTTCGGGGAGGGGCGTTCACGCGTGGGGCGGCAAGTAGCGTTGGGTGGGCCAGTGTAGCCGCGCGGGCGTGCCTGAACACGTCGACATTTGCTCGTCACTCCCGCGAAGGCCGGAGTCCAGTGCCTTTGATTTCAATGGATTGAAGTCGCTGGACGACCGCCTTCGTCGGCATGACAGTTTTGGTCAGGCATTTCTTGTCGATCCAGCTCTTGCTTTGTAGCAATGGAACTTGCTCCGTCCTGACTGGCCTCATCACTCAGCCAACGCTCTTGCTTTATCCCTTCTCCCGCTGGGAGAAGGTGCCCGAAGGGCGGATGAGGGGCCTTTACCGTGGCGTTGCCAGCGCCAACTCCCTCACCCCAACCCCTCTCCCTGAGGGCGAGGGGCTATAAAACGGCAGGCACGCCAAGTTCGGATCATTTGAGGGCCGGGTCAACAGAGTCAGCCGATTACTGGTGTGCCTTGGTGAAAGTATTACGGTGCCAGTGAGCAGGTGGCGTTGCCGGCACTGCAGGTGGTGTTCTTGAGTACCGAGGGGTTGCCACGGGCTTCGGGAACGAAGATCACCAGAGTGCCGTTGTTCCAGTCGGTCGTCGTCAATTGCGCGGGCGTACCACTGGCGCATGCCTGAGCGTTAAAGGTGGTGCTATTGCGGTTGTCGGAAATATCGGCCGATGCCGTGTGCATGAAGGCGCTGGCTTCCTGCAGGCAGGCGGCATTGGCGGATCGCTGCATGTAGTCGCGGTAGGCCGGTAGTGCGATGGCTGCCAAGATGCCGATGATTGCCACGACGATCATTAACTCGATCAGGGTGAAGCCGGCGGGGCGCTGGTGCATGGCGGTGTCCTCTTTGGTGGCGACTATCAGGATCAGGCGGGCGTCGCCAGGACGAGCGCCATATCCAGCAAGCACGTGAAGCAGTCATCACAGAGCCGCTGCCGTGAACATGCGGCCTGTTGGCGGCTTGGATGGATACGCGGTGTTCGCGGCGACCGATTCCCGATGTATTCAGGTTGTCGTTAATTTGAAAGCAAGATGCGGGCCAATTCCTTGTGGCAGACAGGGGGGATGCGTGCGAGGTGTGGATGCGCGGCGCTTTGTACGTGTGCGACGAGTGTGGTCAGAAAGTTGCTGCGATGGGCTTGTCGCCGGTCTACGGGTCACCATGCCGCGGCGATGGTCATGTGTTGATCCGGCCTTCAAATTGTCCAAACCCGGGCGTAGCTGCCGAGCTTGCTCGGCAGTCAATGGAGCAAGCTCCATTGCTACAAGGCATCGGCGGCCATTGGAACAGGCTCCATTGCTACAAGGCATCGGCGGCCATTGGAACAGGCTCCATTGCTACAAGACATCGGCTGGTTCGATAGGGAATGTCGGAACAAGCCCGTCATGCCCGCCTTCGTGGGAGCGCCGAGGAAGGGTCTATTCAGATCACTCCTGGGTGTCTGGTGCGTAGGCACCACGGGCGTTGGCGGACTCAATACGTTGCGCCCAATCGCCTCGATTCTGGCTGCGCAGATCGGCACTCAGCTGCGCGATGTTGTGATCGCCGGCGGGTAGGCCCTCGGCGGCCCGCAGGAAGTGAGGCAGGGCCTGATCTGGGTGCGTCGTCTGGGTGTAGATGAACAGGCCAATGCGCAATTGCTCAGTTGCCCCGAAGGCGGCGCGTTCGGCGATGAGATCGATCAGACGCAGGGCTTGCACCTCATCCAGACCGATCTTTGCTTGGAGATTCTGGATCGTGGTCCACAGGATGCTCTTGGTGGGCGGGGTCATCGGTGCGGTGGCGAGATTCGCCAACAGGCGATCCCAGTCCGACTGGGTGGCCGTGCCTTGGATGGACTTGTAGATCACGATGTTGGAGTACGCCGAGGACGAGTCAGTACGGGCTGCGGCGGCTTCGACGGTTTCAATGGCGCGGGTGAGATACGGGCTGTCCTTGCCGGCTTTGCGGCCGGCCAGATCGAACCACGCACCGCCCAGAGCCAACCAAGCTCGCGGTGAGTCGGGATTGATGCGAACGTTGTATTCGGCCAAACGAATCGGATCGCCCCAGGCATGCGCGCGCAGGCCGCCGGCCACGGCCAGCGTGCCGAGTAGCACGGCCACGCCAGCACCGCGTGCCACGGAATGCAGAGGCCAGCGTTGTGCCGCCATCAACAGTAGGTCACCCACCGCCAACACCACGCCGATCGAGGGCAAGTGGTTTCGGTGCTCGAACACCAGTTCCAGCGCAATGACATTGCTGGTGATGATGTGACCGGCGAAGAACAACAGCACGCCGAAGGCGAACAGTGGCCGGCGGTGGCGCCAGCGCCATGCCCAACCGCAAAGGACCAGCAACAGCAATAACGACAGCAGGGTGGTGGGCGGCTGCAGCAGTCCACGCGACACCACGAAGGTGTCGTAGTTGAACGGGATGTGCGACGGCCATGGCCAGAGGATCTGTCCGAGATACATCACCAGTACTCGGCATTGAGTGAGCAGGCGTTCCACGCTGCTGAAGTCGCGTCCCGAGTAGGTGTCCCAACTCCAGTAGGTCGGGAGTACCCAGAACACGTACAACGCGGTCCCGAGCAGGGTCAGAACTGCATAGGCGCGACGCAGAGAGTGCGCTCGCCACGGTTCGGCCGCGGAAAAGCGCAGTACGGTCAGCTCCAGTGCCAGCGTATAGGCCGGCAACAGCACGGCATCCTCCTTGCTGGCCAAGGCCAGTAGCCAAAACAGCGCTGCGGCCAGCCCGTGTGGCCAGCCGCGTCGGCCTTCGATCTGCGCGCGACGCAGGCCCAGATAAGCCCATAGCGCCAGCACCATGAACAAGGTCACCAAGGTCTGCATGCGTTGCACGACATACAAAACAGCCGACACCTGGATCGGATGTACCGCCCAGGCCAGTGCCAGCACCAGTGCGCCGATTGCCGCGCGCTGGGCTGGCCACTGCGCCAGCTCCAGCAGTCGGCGCAGGAACAGCGCCAGGAAGAATGTGGTCAGGCCGTGAAGGAACAGGTTGGTGGCCTTGAAGGTCGCTGGATCCAGGCTGCCGTGGCGCCAGAAGTCAAACGCGAAGCTGAGCATGGCGAGTGGCCGCGAGCCATGCCCGGCGTGAAAACTGGCTGCCGCATCGAGCCATGCGTTCGGATCGAGCGTTTGAATCTGGATGAAGGCGTTGTTGACGATCGTATGGGCATCATCGAGCAGAAAGCCACCGCCCAAGCCCGGGCTGAAGACGAGCATCGCCAGCAGGCTTGTCGCCAACGTCAACAGGAAGAACACTCTTGGGGTCACGTTCGGCAAGGTCATGAATGCGTTGGGCATGGCTGGTCGTCGGTGGGATGGTAGTGCACGTTACCGCGTTGCTATAGACCCGGTCCTCAAATTGTCCAAGCCTGATGTAGCTGCCGAGCTTGCTCGGCAGTCAATGGAGCAAGCTCCATTGCTACAGAGCATCGGTAATCAATGGAGCAAGCTTCATTGCTACAGAGCATCGGCAGTCAACGGAGCAAGCTCCATTGCTACAAAACAGGGGTCGGTTCGATGGGCCGCGCTACGGGGTGTTGGCTTGAGACTGGGCATGCAACAGGCCGGCACGTTCGATGCTGAGCGCCATTTCGTGGTGGCCTTGCGCACGCAATTCTTCGGCGATCTGTGAGGCAAGTGGATCGCCGGGCTCGGAGGCCTCCACGGCGCGGAGCAGGTAGGTTTTCGCCGCGTGTGGGGAATCGAGATCATCGAGGGTCGCCAGACCGATCCGCGCGAGGGTGATGGGTTTGAGTCGGGCGCGTTGGGTCAGGGTCGCCAACGATTGAAGCACTTGCGCCGTGTCCAGCTTCACCCCGAGGCTGGCGTAATACGTGAGGATCATGGGTGCACGGGCGTTGTCCCAGCTCATGCGAACGGTCTGGAGTCGCTGTTGGAACCGGGCCCAATCGGATGTCACATCGTCGCCTCGCAGGGTTTTCAGCACGATCAGCTTGGCGGGATTGTTCAGGCTGTCCGGGGCGGCGTCGGTGCCGGCTTGGCAGGCATTGATGGCAGCATCCAACTGCGGATTGTGCGCCGATTGCACGCCACCGCCGGCATCCAGACGGGCCGAGCACAGGTCGATCCACGCGCGCGCTGAGGAGGGGGCGGCCACCGTGCCGGCTTCGGCCAGCAAGAGGGGATCGCTCCAGTGGTGGGCGCGCAGCATCGTGGCCCCGCCCAAGCCCAGCAACAAGACCGCGCACGCGCCCGTTTGGGCGCGCATCGACAACGTCAGGCGTCGGGCGATGTCAGCCAGAAGGCTCCCTGCGGCGAGTACCGCGCCAATTAGAGCAAAGTGGTTGCGGTGTTCGAAGGCCAGTTCCAAGCCGATCACATTGCTGGTGATGGCGTGGGCAGCAAAGAACCAGAAGATACCCAAGGCCAGCAGCGGACGAAGGTGGCGAACGCGCCAAGCCAGGCAGAGCATCCCAAGTACCAACGCCATCGCTGGCACCGTGGTCCACGGCCGCCACAGGCCGCGTGAAGGCTCGACCCAGTCGTAATAGAAGGGCATGTGGGAAGGCAGTGGCCAGAGGATTTGCCATAGGTAGAGGCACAGCATCCGGGGTTGGGTGAGCAGACGCTCGGCGGTGGAGTAATCCCGCCCGGCATAGGCATTCCAGTTCCAATAGTGAGGAACCACCCAAAGCAAGTAAGTCAACACGCCGGCGATGGCCAACAGGGCATAGCCACGCTTGAACGTTCGGGTGACGGCCGCGTCGGCGGCAGCGAAGCGCAGCACGGTCAGCTCCAGTGCCAACGTGTAGGCTGGCAGCAAGGTGGAGTCTTCCTTGCAGCCCAGCGCAAGCGCCCACATCAATCCCGCCAAGAGCAAGCCCGATCGACCGGATTGCCCGTCGATCTGGGCACGTCGTGCCTCTAGGTAGGCCAACAGGGCCAATACCAGGAACAAAGTGCCCATGGTTTGCAGACGCTGAACGGCGTACAACACCGAGGACACCAGTAACGGGTGTGCGGCCCAAGCCAAGGCCAGCGCAGCGGCGAGCCACGGCGCGCGTTGGTCCGAAACCTTTGCGAGCAACAGCACGCGACGGAAGAGCCACGCCAGCGCAAAGGCTGTCAACGCGTGGATCAGGATATTGGTGACTTTGAACGTCGCCGGGTCGGCCACACCGCCCGCGCGCCAGTAGTCCAAGGCAAAACTGAGTGTCGGCAGGCTGCGCATCGTGCCCGAGACCTGCGGGGTGGCGAGGAGGTCCACGATCGCGGCCGCGTTCAGTTCGTGCAGATGGATGCTTTCGTTGTTGACGATGTTGGGGATGTCGTCGAACACAAAGCTGCCGGGCAGACTTGGCGTGAACAGCAGACCCGAGAGCAAGGCGAGGCCCAGACTGAGCAGCAAGAAAGCGCGCACGGTGATGGGTTTTGGCATGGCGAGCAGGATGGATGGAGAAGGGGCAGTATGACGAGGTGTTGGGTGCTGTGTTGTGTGGTTGGGGAATTTTCCCCCATCCCAGCCTTCCCCCGCACGCGGGGGAAGGAGTAGGTGGCCGCAGGCGGGGAAGGGGTGAGTGGGTTGTGGGTGGGTGATGCGTGGGTGGTGGGCGCGTGCGTGGAAAGGGGCACAGCTCAAGCCTTCCCCCGCTTGCGGGGGAAGGTGCCCGAAGGGCGGATGGGGGCTCAGCAGTTCAAGTGCCCCGCCTCAGCCAATGCCCCAAGAATGTCCTCTACCACGGCGTCGGTTGCCATTAGCACGTCGTGGTTCCAATAGCGGCGAACGAGGAATCCTTGTGCTTGCAGGTAGGCGTCGCGTTGGGCATCCGTGGCGGAATCGAGGTGCTGGCTGCCGTCGACTTCGACGATGAGGCGCGGCTCAAGGCAGGCGAAATCGGCGATGAATGGACCGACTGGGTGTTGGCGTCGGAATTTCACGCCCAATTGCTGGAGGCGCAGGCGGTGCCAGAGTTTGCGCTCGGCCTCGGTCATTGTTTTGCGCAGGCTTCGTGCCATTGAGAGCTTGGTGCCGGTGCGCATGGGGGCTATGGGTTGTGTGGTGGCTCGGGTGGCAAGCTTACCCCCATCCCAACCTTCCCCCGCAGGCGGGGGAAGGGGCGAGTAGTTGTGGGCCGGGGGTGAGTGGTCGTGGGTGGGGAGTGAGCGGATACGGGTTGGGTAAGGCGTGGTGCTCAAGCCTTCCCCTGCTTGCGGGGGAAGGTGCCCGAAGGGCGGATGGGGGTGAGGGGATTCTGCCCCCATCCCAACCTTCCCCCGCAGGCGGGGGAAGGGGTGAGGAGATCGCTGCCCCACGGCCACTCAGGCGCCAAAAAACGAAAGGCGCCTTGCGGCGCCTTTCGGGTAAAGCTTCGGCAAGGCCGAGATTGTGTGACTTAATTGGCCAAGCTGCACGTGCCGGAGCCGGCGTCGCAAGTGGTGTTCTTGAGCAGGCTCGTGGTGCCGCGGGCCTGCGGGGTGAAGGTCAGCGGGCTACCAGCAGTGTAGTCACCTGTGGTCATCGTGGAGCCGGAGGCGCAGGCAATATTCTGCGGAGCGGTAGGGTCGCGACCATCCGCAGCATCAGCCACGGCGGTGTTGACGTAGGCCTTGGCCTCGGCCATGCAGGCCGAATTGGCCGAGCGCTGCATGTAGTCACGGTAAGCCGGCAGCGCGATGGCGGCCAAGATGCCGATGATGGCGACGACGATCATCAATTCAATCAGGGTGAAGCCTTTTTGCGTCTTCATGGGAAATTTCCTTGTGAGGGTGTTGAAGGTTAGCTAACTGCCGGGGTGCGCGGACTGGCCTTTGCGCCCTGTCCTTGGCCGAATGGCCAGACGTTGCACCGGCGTAGTGACTGTAGCAGGAAGCGTGCCAAGTGGCTTTAGGTGGCTCGAAATCGTGATGGGTTTGGACTTCGGGAGTGCGGGCCGGAAACCCGAAAACCGCGCCTGTGACGGGCTTGGCGGACCGATGGATACAGCTTCTGTTCAATATATTGGCGATTAGTGTCAGTTTGTGACGCGGCGCGGCAGGTTCCTGTCGGGTTGAAGCCCAGCAGCCCCGGTGCATGCGCGTGCTGTGGTTCCAGCGCCATCCGCTGCCGACCGACTGGACTGCGCAGCGGGTAGCAGTGGCAGGGTTTGATGCGTGAAGGCTACTCTTCAAACAATTCCGAATGCGTACCCGCACGCACGAATACGAGGGTGTTGCCCTCCAACCGATAGATCAGCAATAAGTCGCCGCCGATGTGGCATTCACGGTGGTCAGCCCCGTCGCCCTTGAAGGGATGTTCCAGCCACTCGGGGCCCAGCGGCGCGTCGTCGGCGATCAACAAAAGCATCGGCTCCATCAGCCGTTTCAGATGCCCTGGGCGCGCGTTACCTGGCGTGCCCAGGGCAAAACGTCCATTGGGACGTTTGGCGAACTCCGGCTCAGCCCCGCGTGGACGCGGGTGTCATTCTCATTGCCACGACCAAAAAAAGGACCACCCGAAGGTGGCCTTTCATTGGGTGGCGTGCTCCGGAACGGAACCCGCGTCCGCACTCCAATACGGATGCGAAAGCAACCGCCTTGAGGGTGCCCACCTGTACTAATCGGCCATTTTCCGATCCGGCGTTGGCGGCGCTGGTTGACGATCTCGATCTGGATGATGTGCGTCATTTGTACTAACATTGAGTCTGACGTACATTCATCGGAGATCAACATGTCCACCGTATCCACACCTGCGCGCTCCGCCCGGCTTGGGCTGCGCGCGACATCCCAGCAAGAGACGGTGCTGCGCCGGGCCGCCGAAGTGGCGCACAAATCCTTGACCGATTTCATCCTGGATGCGGCTTACCGGGCCGCCGAGCAGACCTTGCTCGATCAGCGGCTGTTCATGGTGTCCGGCAGCCAGTACCAGGCGCTGCTGGAGATGCTGGATCGGCCGGAATCCGACAACCCCGGCTTGGCCGATCTGTTTTCCCGCCGTCCGGTCTGGGCCAAGAAGTGAGTCTGTCGGCACCACAACCGCTGGTTGCGAGTCATCGGCTGGAAGAGTTCGACTGTGGAAAGCCGGCACTCACCGAATGGCTGCTACGCCACGCGCGCCAAGCCCAGGGCAGTGGCTCGGCAAGAACCTTTGTGTCCTGTGAGGGTGAGCGTGTCGCGGGCTACTACAGTCTGACCGTCGGCCAGATCGACACCCTCGAGGCCCCCGAGCGGGTTCGTCGCGGGATGGGCCAGTACCCAATCCCGTTGATCATCCTGGCGAGGCTGGCCGTTGACCTCGATTTCCAGAAGCGCGGGCTGGGTTTCAGTCTCTTGCAGGATGCCATCCGGCGCGCCATCGCCGTTGCCGAGAATGCAGGCATCCGGGCGATGCTGACCCACCCCTTCGATGCCGAGGCAGAGGCCTTCTACCGACGCTTCGGCTTTGAGCCGACACCGGAGAACGAACGACAGCTGATTCTCCTGCTCAAGGATGCGCGACGCCTCGCTGGCGTGCCGAGTTGAAGTTGGCGTCGCGCTTGGCTTCCACCGCGAACAGCGTTGTCATGGGGTCATCTTACTTGGAGAAAAAGATGCACTACCCCGTGATGACCGAGCGGCAAATGCCGCCCGATGGAAGATAAGCCTGAAAGCGGTACGCCGCTGGCGGCAGGACGGCGAAGGGCCGGTCTGGCACAAGCTGTTCCACCACGTCCGCTACCACGAGGCGGACATCCTGGAGTTCGAACGCCAGGACGCGCAGCACTGGCAGGCGATTCTCGGTGAGCGCGAGCGCGTCCCGCGCGTCGTGACGCACCCGCCGAAGGCTGACGGCGACGACGCCCAAACGCCGAAAGCCACCCTTGGAGCACTCCACGGACGCCAGAGAAAAACAGAGAAGAGAGAGACGCCGGAGAGGCTGGCGCTGCGCGCGGGCCGCGCGCGTGTCTGAGAGACGATGCCCGCAAACCCAGCAACCACGCGGGGAACGGGCAAAAAAATCCCAACCGAGAAGGGTTGGGATTTCAAGTATTGGTGGAGGTGGCGGGAGTTGAACCCGCGTCCGAAGGCGCTTGACGCCCGGTACTACATGCTTAGCTCAGTGTTGGGTCTCGTCCATCGGCAGCACACTGCGCCAAGCGCACCGATGAACCAGCCTGCTTGATTTGACCCTGGCCGACAGGCGGCGGCTTTGGGCGATCCCGTGATAGTGACCCTACACCGACGAGCACGAGCACAAGTGGGTTCGGGGCTAGGCCTTAAGCGGCCAGAGCGTAGTTGTCGTCGTTGGCAACTAAAAGTTTGCGACTGGATTAACGAGGAAAGTCACCCCCTCGGCATGCACCAAGCCATCTCACTACCCCCGTCGAAGCCAGTACACCCCCGGGAACAGTCTGCGCAGTGTATGGGGTCGCACACGTGCGTCACAAGGTCACGGGGTTGATGAGTTCATCAGCCAGTGCGGTTGTGATGGCGCATCACGCGCTGTTTCTCTCGCGCCCAATCACGCTCCTTGGCGGCCTCGCGTTTGTCGTGGGCCTGCTTGCCTTTGGCCAGTGCCAAGTCGAGCTTGACCTTGCCGCTCTTCCAATACAGTGCCAGTGGAATGAGGGTGTAGCCATCGCGCTCGACTTTGCCGACCAATCGGTCGATCTCGGCCCGGTGCAGCAGGAGCTTGCGGGTGCGTCGATCATCGGCCACGACGTGGGTGGAGGTGGAAATGAGCGGGGTGATCTGGGCCCCGAACAGGAAGATTTCGCCGTGGCGCACGATGGCATAGCTCTCGGTGAGCGAGATGCGGCCGGCGCGCAGGGCTTTGACTTCCCAGCCTTGCAGGGCGAGACCGGCTTCGACGCGCTCTTCGATGCTGTAGTCGTGGCGGGCACGCTTGTTCTGGGCAATGGTGCCGGTTCCACTATCCTTGGCTTTCTTGGTGGCCATGTGGCTTCCTTTCGTGCCCGGCATTATCGCCAATCCGCGTGTGCGGGGTGATCCGGTCAGGCGTCATGGGGTGATCTGTTTCGATGGAACCGGCGTCAATCACGGTTGAAGTGGTGGAGGCATGGTCGAGCCATGCGCGTTGCGTGCGCCTTCGTGTGCCAGCGGACAGCCCGGTGCGTCAGGCCCTGGCTTCGGAACAGGTGCAGGCGTGTTTCCCGGATGCGTTGACGCGGACGTTTGGTGTCTTCGGTAACGTCTGCGGTCCGTTGCGGCGATTGCGTGATGGCGATCGGATCGAACTCTACCGGCCGTTGTTGATCGATCCCAAGGCTGCACGCCGCGAGCGTGCGACTACGCCACGCCGGCGGCCTTGAATCAACGCTGCTTTTTCTTCTTGTCGCGCGGCAGGTTGCCGTAACGCGCGACTTGTCGGTACAGGGCCAGATTGTCCTGGTCCAGATAATCGCCCTCCATGCTGGCCAAAACATCGCCATCGAAGGTCAGGGTGAGATTCTTGATCGTGGTCGGTGCACCACGGCGGCTGACGGTGGAAAGGTAGTCCCAACGCGAGGCATGAAAAGGGTCGGCCACCGACGGACTGCCCAGCAGGCTGTGCACCTGATGCTTGGTGAGTCCGGGCTTGATCTGCGCCACGGCTTCCGGATCGAGCAGGTTGCCTTGATAGACATCGACCTTGTAGACCAGGCCGCAGCCCACCAGGCTGATGGCAAACAGGCAAGCGAGCAGAAGCTTGTACATGGGCAAATCCGAAGGGCGAAAGCCCGTGGATGATACACTAGGCCGGCAATGCCGCATGAACATCGCCGCGTTCGGCAAGGCCACCAAGACGGTCGAGCGCACCGGTATGAACGAGGGAGATCGTCGATGGAGTCACAGGAGCTTCGCAAGGTTGGCTTGAAGGTCACCCATCCGCGCTTGCGGATCTTCTCGATCCTCGATACCGCGCGTCCCAGGCACATGACGGCCGAGGACATCTACCGCCAGCTCAAGGATCTGGACGAAGACATCGGTCTGGCCACGGTGTATCGGGTGCTGACCCAATTCGAGGCGGCCGGGCTCGTGCTCAAGCACAATTTCGAAGGCGGGCAGGCGGTGTTCGAGATGGATCGCGGCGAGCATCACGACCACATGGTCGATATCGATACCGGCAAGGTGATCGAGTTCAGCAGCCCGGAAATCGAGCGTCTGCAGCACGAGATTGCGGCCAAGCACGGCTATATCATCGAGGATCATTCGCTGGTCTTGTACGTGCGATCCAAGCCGCAGGGCTGAATTGCGTCCTGCTGGCGTTGAACCGATCACCCCGCTGGACGCGGTGTACGTGGGATAATGCCGGCATGACTACTTCCTCTTCCGTTGCGGCAGGTTTTGCTGCACTTTCGTTGTCTGCGCCCATTTTGCAGGCCCTTGTCGATGTCGGCTACGAGGCGCCTTCGCCGATTCAGGCGGCGACGATTCCACCCTTGCTCGAAGGCCGTGATCTGGTGGGCCAAGCCCAAACCGGCACCGGCAAGACCGCCGCCTTCGCCTTGCCGATTCTGGAGCGCATCGACGCCACTCAGCCACGCACACAGGCGCTGGTGTTGGCGCCCACGCGTGAATTGGCCATCCAGGTCGCCGAGGCCTTCCAGACCTATGCCGCACACATACCCGGCTTCCAGGTGTTGCCGATCTATGGCGGTCAGGGTTATGGCGCGCAGTTGCACGGCCTCAAGCGCGGCGCGCATGTGGTGGTGGCCACACCGGGGCGTTTGATCGACCACATCGAGCGTGGCTCGATCGATCTGTCCCAGCTCAAGGTGATGGTGCTGGACGAAGCCGATGAAATGCTGCGCATGGGCTTCATCGATGATGTCGAATCCATCCTGAAAAAGACCCCGGAAACCCGCCAAACGGCGCTGTTCTCGGCCACCATGCCGCCGGCGATCCGGCGCATCGCGCAAACCTATCTGCGCGAACCGGTGGATGTTTCCATTGCCGCCAAAACCCGCACTGCCACCAACATCCGCCAGCGCTATTGCCTGGTGCAGGCCAACCAGAAGCTCGACGCCATCACCCGCGTGCTGGAAGTGGAGCCGGTCGATGGCATGATCGTCTTCACCCGCACCAAGCAGGCCACCGAAGAGCTGGCCGATCGTCTGCAGGCGCGTGGTTTTGCCACCGCCGCGATCAATGGCGACATTCCGCAGCCCTTGCGCGAGCGTGCGGTGCAAAAGCTCAAGGATGGTCAGCTCGATATCCTCGTGGCCACCGATGTGGCGGCGCGTGGCTTGGATGTGGAACGCATCAGTCATGTGCTCAACTACGACATTCCCTACGACGTGGACAGCTACGTGCACCGCATCGGACGCACGGGGCGCGCCGGGCGTGCGGGCGAGGCGATCCTGTTCGTCACGGCGCGTGAGCGCGGCATGCTGCGCACGATCGAGCGCGTCACGCGCCAGCCGATCGAGTCCATGGCGATTCCATCGTCGGGCCAGGTCAACGATCAGCGCATCGAGCGCTTCAAGAACAAGATCGACCAAGCCTTGTCGGCCGAAGGCGCGCAGCTCGATCTGTTCCGCAGTCTGATTGCCGATTACGAACGCGAACACGATGCATCCTTGCTGGATGTGGCGGCCGCGCTGGCGCATTTGCTGCAGGGCGGCTCGCCCTTGTTGCTGGAGCCGGATCCGGTGGTGCGGCATGAGCGTGATCGCCATGAACGGCCGCAGCGTGAGTCGCGCCCCGAGCGCGGTGAACGGCCGCATCGACACGAGCATCACGAGGAACGCGAACGACCGGCACGTCGTCATCAAGCGGACGCGGGTTTTGATTCGACCGCGGCGCGTGGCCCTGGGCGCACGCCGGCGCGGGAAGAAGGTTTCGAGACCTACCGCATCGCGGTGGGCCGGGTGCATCAGGTCAAGCCGGGCAATATCGTCGGTGCCATCGCCAACGAAGCCGGCTTGGAGTCGCGCTACATCGGGCGCATCGATATTCGCGACGATCACAGCTATGTCGATCTGCCACCGGGCATGCCGCCGGAACTCCTGCAGCACCTGCAGACCGTGTGGGTGGCCGGGCAGCGATTGAAGCTGCAGCGTCACGAGGGTGAGATTCCCTTGGCACCGCGCATTCGTCGCCCGTTTTCTGACGACGGTTTTGAGGGTGATCGTGGCACGCGTGCGCCACGGCCGCGTTCGGGTTTCGCGCACGGTGATGATCGCCCGCAGGGACGCCAGAGCGCGCATGATCGCGGTGATTCGGGCCACCAGCCACGCGCCAAGGGCGCACCTGCGCGGCCCGGATCGCACGCCAGTGATGCTCCCGGTCGCAAGGGCTTTTTCCGCAATTCGGCGCCCGAGCGCGATGGCAGCAGCGCCCCGCGCAAGGGCGGTTTCAAACAAGGACCCGGTTTCGGCAAGCCGGGTGGCAAGAAGCGACCCGAGCGTGATTGAGGTTCCGACGCACTCACGCCGTGATGCTGGATCACGGCAACAGGTTCGCGCATGAGCAAGCTACTGCTCAACCTGCGCCATGTGCCCGATGACGAGGCCGACGAGGTGCGCGCCTTGCTGCAAGATCAGGGCATCGAGTTCTACGAAACCCAGGCCGGGCGCTGGCGAATGTCGCTGTCGGGCATCTGGGTGCAGAACGATGCCGACTTCGCCCGCGCTCGCGAGCACTTCGATGCCTACCAGCGCGCGCGTGGCGAACGGATCCGCAGCGAACATGCGCAAGCGCGTGAGCGCGGTGAATTGCCAACGGTAGCCGACAACCTGCGCAGCAACCCCGTCGGTGTGATCTTTTCCGTGATCGTAATCGTGGCGCTGTTGGCGCTGATGTCCTGGCCGTGGTGGCGTTTCTGAGGACTGGACTTGCGTGGATGCGCGGCGCTAAGGCGAGCGCTGACTGCTGTCCGCGCCTGCGTCGGCGGTGACCAAGCGCGCTGCGATCAGCGCATCCTTTTCTTCCCACAAGGCATTGATCCAGCGCTGACAGCGTTGGCGGTAATGGGCATCGGCCTGATAGTCGCCACCGCCCTTCAGCTCGGGCGGGATCTCGCGTTCCCGCATGTGCACTTCGACCTCGCGCAAGCGGCCTGCCAGCAAGGCAGCCATCGAGGGTTCTGGGTCGCGATAAATCACGGTGACATCGAGCACCGATTGCAGCTTGCCGGCCATGGCGTCCAGAACGGCTGCGACCCCGCCTGCACGCGGGCGCAGCAGGTGTTGGAATGGCGGCGATTGGCGCGCATGCTTGGCTGAGGTGAAGCGCGTGCCTTCGACGAAGTTCATGATCGAAACCGGAATGGTTGCGAACTTGGCGCAGGCGGCGCGGGTGGCGTCGAGGTCCTGCGTGCGCAATTCCGGATGACGGCGCAAGGTGGCCTGCGAGTGGCGCTTCATGAAAGGAAAATCCAGCGCCCACCAGGCCGCGCCAAGAAACGGCACCCAGATCAGCTCCTGTTTGAGAAAAAAGCGCAACAGTGGGATGCGACGGTTGAACACCGATTGCAGCATCGGGATATCGCACCAACTGCGGTGGTTGCAGAGCACCAGATAGCGCCCATCGCGACGCAGGTCGGAATCACCGTGCACCTGGATGCGGGTTGGCGTGAGTGCCCGGATCAAGGCGCTGTTGACGCTCACCCAGGATTCGGCGATGGCGGTCAGCAACGACGTCAACATTCGACGGCTGGATGCGATGGGTAACACCAGTTTGAACAGTGTCGCCACCAGCAACAGCGGCACGTGGACCAAGGTGTTCAGGCAGACCAGACAGGCAGCGAACGCGGTGCGCAGATAACGCAACAAGGCCATTCCGAGGGTGAGCAAGCGGGCGCACAGTGTAGTGGCTGCACCCGCGATCACACAGGCCGAATCGACCGCGCCGACGCGCGTGCGTGCAAGTCGGCGCGGACGGATTTCACTCCAGCAGTGAACGCAACATCCAGGCGTTCTTCTCGTGCACCTGCAAGCGGCCCGTCATCAAGTCGGCGGTTGGATCATCACCGGCGTCGGCTGCCGTCTTGAGCACCTTGCGCGCGGCCTTGCAGAGCGCCTCGTTGCCGGCCAGAAGCTGCGTCACCATGCCCTTCCAGTCGGGCACCGCATTTGCGGTGGATTCTTCCTTGATCGAGGCCAGCTTCGCGAACTCGGCATAGGAGCCGGGTGCGTAGAAACCGAGGGCGCGGATGCGCTCGGCGACTTCGTCCAGTGCGGTCCACTGCTCGGTGTACTGGCCTTCGAACATGGTGTGCAGGGAGTTGAACATCGGCCCGGTCACGTTCCAGTGGAAACCGTGGGTCTTGAGGTAGAGAGTGTAGGCGTCGGCGAGAAAATGCGACAAACCGTCCGCAACTTTTGCGCCTTGGGCGTCCTTGATTCCGGTGTCGGCTTTCATCGTCAGCTCCTTTTCGGGTGGGTGGCATTAACCTACGCGTTTTGTCGCATCGAAGGAAATGCATTCTTTCGTTGCTTCCGATAGATGGGGCCAATGGCCGCACGATCAAGACTCCCGGACCCAATGCACGCCCCGACCATTCCCGACCCCGCTACGGCACGCAGCCGCGACCAAGGCCGCCTGCGCGGACTGCGCGCCAAACTCAAGGCC
This sequence comes from Chiayiivirga sp., assembly GCA_035703435.1. GTDB lineage: Bacteria > Pseudomonadota > Gammaproteobacteria > Xanthomonadales > Xanthomonadaceae > Denitratimonas. The sequence goes on from DASSYF010000068.1 coordinate 149,721, forward strand.
GACGATGCCGCGGCCTGCGCGCGTTATCGCGACGAAGTGGAAGCCTCATTGGCGGCATGTCAGGCGCGGGCCGAGGCCGTGCCGCGTGTGCAACTGGATGAATCCTTGCCGATCACGCAGCACACCGAACGCTTGATCGAACTGATCGGTCAGCACCAGGTGATCGTGGTGGCGGGCGAAACCGGCTCGGGCAAGACCACCCAGCTGCCGAAGATGTGTCTGGCTGCCGGACGCGGTGTGCGCGGGCTCATCGGCTGCACTCAGCCGCGCCGCATCGCGGCACGCGCCGTGGCCACGCGCGTGGCGCAGGAATTGGATGTCGAACTGGGTAGCGCGGTCGGCTACCAGGTGCGCTTCACCGAGCGTGCTTCGGAAGACGGTTTCATCAAGTTCATGACTGACGGCATCCTCTTGGCCGAGATCCAATCGGATCGGTATCTGTCGGCCTACGACACCCTCATCATCGACGAGGCGCACGAGCGCAGTCTCAACATCGACTTCATTCTCGGGTACCTCAAACGGCTGCTGCCCCGCCGGCCCGACCTCAAGGTCGTGATCACCTCCGCGACCATCGACCCGGAGCGGTTCGCCCAGCACTTCGCCGACTCCCGCGGCCGTCCCGCACCGATCATCGAGGTGTCGGGCCGGACCTACCCGGTCGAGGTGCGCTACCGGCCGCTGCTCGAGGAGTCGTACGACGACGACGAGGGCGAGCCGGTCCAACGCGACCAGACCGAGGCCGTCGAGGCAGCGGTCGACGAGCTCCTGGGTGACACGACCGGAGACATCCTGGTGTTCCTGCCGGGGGAGCGGGAGATCCGGGACACCGCGGACGCACTGGCCGACCTGCCGCGCACCGAGATCGTGCCCCTCTACTCCCGGCTCTCCGCCGCCGAGCAGCACCGGGTCTTCGAGCGGCACACCCGGCGACGCGTCGTGCTCGCCACCAACGTCGCGGAGACGTCGCTGACCGTGCCCGGCATCAGTGGGGTGATCGACACCGGTCTCGCCCGCATCAGTCGGTGGTCGGTGCGGACCAAG
>DASSYF010000016.1:0-69792 GCA_035703435.1 Chiayiivirga sp.
ATCACCGACAGCCGACCATTGCGGGCGCCTTCGACACCGCCGGAAACCGGCGCATCGATGAAGCCGATGCCGTGCGCGGACAGGATGCGGGCGGCTTCCAGTGCGGTGTCACGCGCCACGGTGGAATGATCGACCACCACCGCGCCCGGTGCCAGAACCGGGGCCAGCGCCGCGACGTTTTCCAGCACATCGGCATCGGCCGAGACGCACAACATCACGGCCGCGCAATCGGAATAGTCCTGCGCGCTGCGAGCCGCTTTCACCTGAAGTTGAGCCGCCAATGCCTCAGCCTTGGCGACGCTGCGATTGCCAACGACCGCGAGCAAACCCTTGGCCGCCAGATGTCCTGCCATGGGCGCACCCATGGCGCCCAGTCCGATGAAGCCCAGTTTCATGTCAATGTTCCCGTGGATGATGCGGCGTCGGCCCTCAGCCGCACTTGCTGTAGCCGCAATTGAGGCAGGTCATGCAGCCATCCATCAGGATCACCGCCTTGGTGTGGCATTTGTCGCACATCGAGGCTGACGGCGGAAACGACGCGGCAAGTTCGAAGCTGTCCTCATCCTCGTCCTGCGCCGGTGTCAGTGGAGCGGCAGGGCGGGCCTCAGCGCTTTTTTTTGAGCGGTCTTCGTAGGCGCGACGCTTGTCGGCGATCAGGGCGCGTTGCGCTTCGCTCATGTCCGGATCACGCAACAGGCCAATGCTCTTGAGGTGTTCTTCCACGATGAAGCCGAGCTCGGCCACCAGGGAGGGCATGTAGACGCCGCCACCCTTGAAGTAGCCGCCCTTGGGATCGAACACGGCCTTCATTTCGTCCACCAGGAAGGCCACATCGCCGCCCTTGCGGAACACCGCCGACATGATGCGGGTCAGGGCCACGATCCACTGGAAGTGCTCCATCGACTTGGAGTTGATGAAGATCTCGAACGGACGTCGAAGCTCGTGCTCGGTACCGCGATTGAGCACGATGTCGTTGATGGTGACGTAGAAGGCGTGCTCGACCAAGGGTGATTTGATCTTGTAGGTGCTGCCGACCAGCACTTCCGGGCGACGAATGCGCTCGTGCATCTGGATGACATTGTCCTGGGTGTCGGACTGCACGTCGTCCGCTTGCACGCGAGCCAGTTCGGCCTCGGCGACCTGCTTGGCCTTGTCTTCCGGGGTGATGACGGAATAGCCGGTGATTTTCTGATCGATCTTGATGGACATGGTTTTTCTTGTGGGTGGTGCGGGCGCATGGGCGCGGCCCCGCGTGGGAGCCGCGTCGGGGATTCAGAACTTGCCGTAATAGCCTTCTTTCAGTGCGTCGAACAGGTTGGCGGCGGTGTGCAGCTCGCCGTCGTATTCGATTTCCTCATTGCCCTTGACCTCCACCAGCGAACCATCGGCCAGGGTGAAGCGGTAGGTGGTGTTTTCAAGGTCGGTTTCCTTCACCAGCACGCCCTGGAAGGCGGCCGGATTGAAGCGGAAGGTGGTGCAGCCCTTGAGGCCTTGCTGGTGGGCGTAACGGTAAATGTCCTTGAACTCCTCGTAGGGGTAGTCGGTCGGGACATTGGCAGTCTTGGAGATCGAGGAATCCACCCACTTCTGTGCCGCGGCCTGCACGTCCACGTGCTGTTTCGGGCTCACATCGTCGGCGGCGATGAAATAATCCGGCAACTGGGTGCCCGGCTCATCGGAAAATGGCATGGCGCGGGGGTTCACCCGTTCGCGATAGGCGAGCAGTTCGAAGGAATACACATCGACCTTTTCCTTGGTCTTCTTGCCCGGCCGGATGATGTTGCGGCTGTAGTGGTGGGCGAAGCTCGGCTCGATGCCGTTGGAGGCATTGTTGGCCAGCGACAGCGAGATCGTGCCGGTGGGCGCGATCGAACTGTGGTGGGTGAAACGGCAGCCGGTTTCGATCATGTCCTTGACCAGCGCCGGTGCCACGGTGGCCACCTGCTGCATGTAGCGCGAATAGCGCGCATGCAGTTCACGGCCCTTGATCGTTTGACCGACGCTCCAGCCATCGCGTGCCATTTCCGGACGCTTGCGCAGCATTTCTGCGGTGACGCTGAAATCTTCGTCCATGATGGGCGCCGGGCCTTTTTCGCGCGCCAGGGCCACGCCGGTTTCCCAGCCGGCGATCGCCATTTCGCGTGCCACCTGCTCGGTGAAGGCACAACTGGCGGCACTGCCGTACTTCATCTTGAGCATGGTCACGGTGCTGCCCAGGCCGAGGAAGCCCATGCCATGGCGACGCTTGCGCAGGATTTCCTCGCGCTGCTGCGACAAGGGCAGGCCATTGACCTCGACCACGTTGTCGAGCATGCGGGTAAAGACCCGCACCACTTCGCGGTATTCGTCCCAATCGAAGTGGGCGCGCTCGGTGAAGGGTTCGCGCACGAATCGGGTGAGGTTGATCGAACCCAAGAGGCAGGCACCATAGGGCGGCAAGGGTTGTTCGCCGCAGGGATTGGTGGCGCGGATGTTCTCGCACCACCAGTTGTTGTTCATGTCATTGACCCGGTCGATCAGGATGAAGCCCGGCTCGGCGTAGTCGTAGGTGGACACCATGATCATGTCCCACAGGTGGCGCGCCTTGATGTGGCCATAGACTTTGCACGCCACGGTGCCGTCGTCGCGGCTGATGTAGTGGTCGTGCGCCGGCCAATCGCGCCAAACCACTTGGCTGGCGTCATCGAGCGCGACCTCATCTTTTTCCTTGACGTGCACTGGAAACACCAGCGGCCAGTCGGCGTCGTCCTCGACCGCCTGCATGAAGCCATCGGTGATCAGGAGTGACAGGTTGAACTGGCGCAGCCGTCCATCCTCGCGCTTGGCACGGATGAAGTCCTTCACATCCGGGTGCGAGACATCGAAGGTACCCATCTGCGCCCCGCGCCGGCCACCGGCCGAGGACACGGTGAAGCACATCTTGTCGAAGATGTCCATGAAGGACATCGGCCCCGAGGTGTGGGCCCCAGCGCCGGCCACGAAGGCCCCGCGCGGACGCAAGGTGGAAAACTCGTAGCCGATGCCGCAACCGGCCTTCAGCGTCAGACCGGCCTCGTGCACTTTTTCCAGAATGCCGTCCATGGAATCGGTGATCGTGCCCGAAACGGTGCAGTTGATCGTCGAGGTGGCGGGCTTGTGCTCGCGCGCACCGGCATTGGAGGTGATGCGCCCGGCCGGAATGGCACCATGACGCAGGGCCCACAGGAAGCGCTCGTACCAATAGCTGCGGCGTTCGTCGCTGGTTTCGGCGTCCGCCAAGGCGCGCGCCACGCGCTGCCAGGTGCCATCGATGTCGGCATCCAGCACCTCGCCGGACTTGGTCTTGAGTCGATATTTCTTGTCCCAGATATCCATCGATGCGGCCTGCATCGGGATTTCGGTGACTGCGTCCTTGACCACCATCTCCAGCCTCGCCGTACTCATTGCCTGTCAAAACTCCCGTTGCTATGCCCGCGCGGTCCCTGCCGTATCCGTGCCCGGAAAGCGCCTGCTTCGCCAGCAGGGAATCCGGATCCTGGAACCGTTCTGGTCTGCGCGCGCTCCCTGATGGTCCGATCTTGCGTCGCCCCATCGACACAAGTCATTGGGTGTACCCACCCACTCCAACCACTAGATGTTGTGTGTGAGCGGGGTGACCATACCCAGCGCTTGGGTCCACGTCAACGCAAGAATCAACTTTCGAGGGCTTGCATTTTTCCGCGATTGGCGGGAAGCGAGCGGTGGCGCGGATTTCGCCGTTGCAATCTGTAACGCGCCCTGCGGTAAACCGGGCAATGGTGTTGCAGCGCACGATCACGATCACTGCCGTGGGCGCGTGAAAAGCTCGCGTTCGATCCGCAACACGACATCGATTACCGGCGCCGAGCCCGAGTCGCGGCCGGGCCATCGCGTTCGACGGGCCGGTGTTGCCCCATTCCCGAGCGGTGCGACTTTGCTAACCTGGTGCCATGCCCCGCTTGCGCCCAGGTCTTTACGAACGGTTTATCAATCTCGCCCTCGAACGGGACTTGGCGAGACTCGACCCTGGCCTGAGCGCGGAACGCGATGCGCCCAGCCCGGCGGAGCTGCCCGATCGCATGGCGCTCTATCTGGCGAGTCTGGTGCGACGTGCCATCAGCAGCCTGGATGAACGCCAGCGGACGCGTATCGGCGGCGAGTTGATTGCGCAGATCGTGGCCTTGCTGGGCGCGCACAGCAAGGCTGTCGATGACGATGACGCCCTGAGTGGCACGGGCGAGGTGTTGCGCGCCGTACTGGCACACCTGCCAACTGGGGCGCCGGCCTGCATCCAAGCGCCGGCCACGCCCCTGCTCGACACCACGCTCCTGACCAACGCACCCGGCGAGCCGCACATCGGCTTCCAGCTGAAATCCGAGATCGATTCGGCGGATGGCATCGACGTGCTGATGGCCTTCGTGCGCCAGAGCGGTATCCGGCCATTGTTGGAACCCCTGCGTCGGCACGTTCAAGGCGGCCATCGCCTGCGTTTGCTCACGACAACCTATACCGGCTCGACCGAACTTTCGGCACTGATCGCGCTGGAGCGAGCCGGTGCCGACATCCGCGTCTCCTACGACACCCGCAGCACCCGCCTGCACGCCAAGGCGTGGCTGTTTCACCGCAGTTCGGGCTTTTCCACCGGCTACATCGGCTCATCCAACCTCACCCATTCGGCGCAGGTCACCGGCTTGGAATGGAATGTGCGCGTGGCTGCCGCGCGCAACCCGGATCTGCTGGAAAAGTTCTCGGCGGTGTTCGAGAGCTACTGGGAATCGGGTGACTTCCGTCGCTTCGACGAGGCCGAGTTTCGTGAACTGACGCAGCCGCGCGATGCCGGCCCGCAGGTGTACCTGAGTCCGGTGGAAATTCGCCCCGAGCCTTTCCAGTCGCGCATGCTGGAGTTGATTGCGCTGGCGCGCCTGCAAGGCCGGCATCGGAACCTGCTGGTATCGGCCACCGGCACCGGCAAGACCGTGATGGCGGCGCTCGACTACCAACGTCTGTGCAAGAGCCTGCCGCGCGCGCGTTTGTTGTTCGTCGCGCACCGCCGGGAAATCCTCGACCAAAGTCTGGCCACCTTTCGTCATGCCCTGCGCGATGCCGCCTTTGGCGAGTTGTGGGTGGATGGCGCCCAGCCGACACGCTTCGAACATGTCTTTGCCTCGATCCAGAGCCTGAGCGCGACCGGCCTTGCCAATCTGGCGCCGGACCACTTCGATGTCGTCATCATCGACGAGTTCCACCACGCCGCCGCCAAGACCTACGACGCCCTCCTCAAGCACCTCAAGCCGCGCGAATTGCTCGGACTGACGGCCACCCCGGAACGCGGCGATGGCGAGCCGATCCTGCACTGGTTCGATGGCCGCATCGCGGCCGAACTGCGATTGTGGGACGCGATCGATCAGCAGCGTTTGTGCCCGTTCTCGTGGTACGGCATTGCCGATGGCGTGGACTTGTCGCAGCTGCCCTGGGTGCGTGGCCGTGGCTACGAGCCTGCGGCACTGAGCAATCTCGTCACCGGCGACACCGTGCTGGCGCGACGCATCCTCGCCAACATCCAACGCATCGTGCCCAATCCGGGCAGTATGCGGGCGCTGGGCTTCTGCGTCTCGGTGGCGCACGCACGTTTCATGGCCGACCAATTCATGGCTGCCGGCGTCGCCGCCGGCGCAGTGTGGGGCGACACGTCATCCGAGGCGCGACAGGCCGCACTCGCCGCGCTGGCCGACGGCCGTCTGCGGGTGCTGTTCTCCGTGGACCTGTTCAATGAAGGCGTGGACCTTCCCGCTGTCGACACCTTGTTGTTGCTGCGGCCGACCGACAGCCCAACCCTGTTCCTGCAACAGCTTGGACGAGGGCTGCGCCGCGAAGAAGGCAAGCGCGTGTGCACGGTGCTCGATTTCGTCGGGCGCCATCGCAAGGAATTCCGCTTTGATCGGCGCTTTGCCGCGCTTCTGGGTGGCACCCGCAAACAACTGGAAAGACACATCGAACACGGTTTCCCCTATCTCCCCAGCGGCTGCCAGATGGAGTTGGACCCCGTGGCCAGCCAGCTCGTGCTGGAGAACATCCGCCAGAGCGTGCCGAGGACCTGGCGAGCGAAAGCCGCGGAACTGCGCCACGTGGCTGAAACCATGGGGCAGGTTTCACTGCAACGCTTTCTCGATCAATCCGGCCTTGAACTGGAAGACCTGTATTCCAACACGCGCTGCTGGTCGGACCTGTTGGAAGAAGGGCGTCTCCCGATCCTGCCGCCTGGACCACGGGAAGCCATTCTTCGCCGCGCCATCGGTCGCCTCCTGCACGTGGACGATCCTGAGCGCATCGAAACCTGGCGGACATGGTTGGCCTCATCCAAACCGCCGGCACTCGCCACCCTGGGCCTGCGCCAGCGCCGCGTGTTCCACATGCTGGCCGCCGTGTTGTGCGAGAGCCTCGGGATGCGCGAAGCCAGTCTGCAGGATGCCGCCGATGTTCTCTGGCAGCATCCACAGGTGCTGGCCGAGCTGGCCGAACTGCTGGCCGTCATCGCCAACCGCATCGAACACCTGCCAGGCGAACTGCCGAACTTCCCGGATGTGCCGCTGTGCGTGCACGCGCGCTACAGTCGGAGCGAGATTCTGGCGGCCTTCGCCGATGGAGACGTCTTCGGCCTGCTCGAATGGCGCGAAGGCGCACGCTGGTTGCCCGATGCGCAGGTCGATATGTTCGTGATCACACTGGACAAGTCCAGCGGCAACTTCTCGCCCACCACCCGTTACCGTGACTACGCCATCAGCGAGACCCTGTTGCACTGGGAAAGCCAATCGACAACCCGAGCCGACAGTCCAACTGGCCAGCGCTATCAACAGCACGCGACGCGCGGCAGTGCGGTGTTGCCCTTCGTTCGCCTGAGCCCCGCCGACCGCGCCTTCTGGCTGCTTGGCCCCGCCACGTACGTGCGGCACGAAGGCGAGCGCCCGATGGCTGTGACATGGCGGCTGGATCACGCCATCCCCGGTGATCTGTACAGCCGTTTTGCGGCGGTGGCCTGATGCCCATGGCAAAACGGATTGCCACAAATGTGCTCGGCGCGCCTGAGGATGATTGTTGATGCCAAGCGCATGACCGCACGAGCATGAATGCGCCGTTGCGCGGGCGTATGCTACGGATCGTGCACCGCACGTACGGAGGGGATCATGAGCGTGTTGCCTGTCTTGCTTGCGGGTTCGCTAGCCTGGGCATAAATGCCCGCCGGCGGTGGTCCCGCGCCGATGTTGCCCGGTGATGAAATCAGTGCACAGCAACGCGCGCGCATCGATGCAATGCTTGAGCGATCCCTGTTTGATTTCCTTCTCGATTCGATTGAGCAGCATCTGTACCCTCCGACGATTCTCAGCCGTGTCCGGCAGCGCTGTCTGTTCGCGGCAACGCACGCCTTGGAAGAAGAAGTCGAGATACAGCGTCCTGGTTTCGGGTCGCGCACGGACCTTAGACATGAGCCGATCCGCCGCTCGCCATCGGAATGGCGCCAACTGGGGACAATGCATGGTCAGGCGTGCGGGATGCGGAGAACTTTCCGATATCGCGCTGGATCGTCTCCCAAATGAAGAGCAATTTCCGTCCGCCAAATGGGCGGATGTAGTGCACGCCCTCCAGCAGCACCGCGTCCTTCAGTCGCGTGCGGATAGTGCGGGTGTCATAGTGGATGCGACTGGCCAATTCATCCGTGGTGAGGTAAGTTTGCATGGCGAGTTCCTTGTCGTGTGGTCTCAACAGGCGTCGCGTATCAACGACGCACGTTGTCGATAATAGGCGATTGCTGTCGCTTGACAACACCGAACGTCGCGCATAACCGACATTGTTTATAGTGTGTTCACTAATGATCCGATTCCGCCTAACCGAATTGATCGCAGACAAGGCGTTCAAGGAGCGTAGAGTCGTTGCGTTGACTGAGGTCGCGGAAGCAACCGGCGTGCATCGGGCAACCTTGTCGAAGATGGCCAACCAGCCCGGCGCAAATATCGGTTCGGAAATCATCGACAAGCTATGCAGGTATTTCGGTTGTCAGCCTGGCGAACTGATGATGTATGTCGATGACGAGGGCGTGGGCTGATCCCGTTCCGAGCGCGGCACGGATCATCGGTGAACTCGGTAGTAGGTCCGTGGACTTGCCGAACCTCAGATCAGCGCAAGTGCATGCCTTGTTCGGTGCGCTTGAGGATGAATTGCTGATGCCATACGCGTGACCGACGCCTGCCGTGTCATCGAGTGCGTGGGTCAAATTCGCGTTTTCGTCCAGATCTGTGACACGCAAACCTGTCACAGAACCTGCCACAGACGTTTTTGCTGCCACAGACGGTCACATCGAGACCGTCTCCGCGAACTGGGGCAGATGCGGCGCTGTGACAGACTCACTGGCACAAAAAAGCCCGCGACGGAGGCGGGCATTCTTACTGCAAGAGTCTGATTTTATTAGTAAATTATGGTGGTATGGGTTCAACCGAATACATACCGCAAGATGTTGATGAAAAAGCAATTTGAGAATTGTTGTTTTTCGATCTACTCACAATCCTACTCACTTTTCGGAAAGTGTCCCCCGCTGGCGGTAGCTCGTTCCTTCAATTGTGGACGCGTGAAGTTAGGGCCCCGCCTCGGTGTCCGGCCATCGTCGCCAGACTGGTGCATCCCCCCCGCCTACCGCTACACGCCGGGAAACCGCGCCTCCATGCTCGCCACGAAGGCGCACAGCAGGGCATCGCGCAGTTCAGCTTCACGCCACCATGCGGCGCGCAGTCGGGCAAAGGTCGTGGCGTGCATCCCTTTGGGCTTGGGGCCGTGGCCGTAGTGGTCTTGTTGCCAGTCCAAGCGCCGTTCGAGCGCCCATGTGCGCCGCCAGCTTCGATCTATCGCATCGCATCGGGTAGACGGATACGCCAGCCGGGCGCAGGTGCGACAGGCAGGCCAGCCGTGCGCGTAGAGAATCGCGCATCGGCGCTGGCAGCGTGGGCAACGGAACCATGCGCGCAGGCCGCCAAAGCGGCAGGGTGTCCATTCAAGTGCGATGCGCTGGTGAACGTCGCGCTCGCCATCGGCGAAGCGGTAGCGGTAATCCAGCGTCGCGGCGATGCTGTCCGGCCCGATGCCCTTGGCGCGCAGGTCGCGGACGTGGATACGCGACACGTCGCAGGTGCGTACATGGGTGGCCTTCCTGCCTGCGCCGTAGCGGGTTCCGCCTTTCATCGTGGCTGCACTGAAATCGAAATCGCTTGGGAAGTTCAGCCGTCGCCGGGATGGCTTGTGGCATCCAATCGGCGCAGTTCATCGGCCACGGCTTCGGCGGTGTCATGCTCGAAATCCAGCGCGCTCACGCGATGGTGATGCGCCAACCTTTCGGCGACATCGCTTCGGCCTGCCAGCGCATTGACCACAACAACGGCAGGGCGCGGGGAGTCAAAGCCGGGCTTGCCGATCAGGTAGGACGCAAGGAAGCCGCGCGCGGTCGCGTCGCCAGACTTTGCAGCTTCAACGGTGGCGGTCATGATGGCGCGCCAATCGTCCAAGGTGACGGTATCAATCAGCGTGCGCATGTAGTCGCCTTCGACACGGCGCGGCGCGCTCGAATCCTTGACGTAGTGCAGGCGCGTGGCCTTGGGTTTGCTCATGGCGTGGTTCCTTCGTCGGATCAGCACAAGTCCGTTACTGCGTAACGTGGCTTCACTTGATCGCGTGGTACGCATCCCATGTGGCCGCGCTCATCTTCACGGTAGCGCGTGCATCCGCGTCAAGGATCAAGCGTTCAAGCATCGCGGCCTGCGTCATGCCCTTGTGCGCAGCGAGCCTGCGTAGCGCCAAGGCGGCGCGCTGGTCGCAGACGATGTTCAGGCGCGCGCGCGAACCTTCCACGTCGGACAGGTGACGCTGCCGGTAGGCGCGTTGCCGTTGTGCATTGGTCTGTGCCATGTGCAGAGAATCCGTTACTGCGTAACGGAAGAATGGTGCAGATTGGATCATCATGCAAGCCGCAGCGGCTACCGTTCGCCACCTTGCGACGCTGCCCATTCCTGATAGGCGGCGGTTTGCAGTTCGGCCCGCCGATAAGCCCAGCGCCGGAACGGGACTACCAACAAGGTGCATCCGTGGCCATGGCCGCCGGGCAGGTCGAAGCGTCGCACGTCGCGAGGGCGCAGGTTCCAGCCCGGTGCGCGCTGCGCCAGCTTCAGGGCGTCCAGGACTTCATCGGGTAGGCGGTTGCGCTTCATGCGGCTTCCCCTTTCGGCGGGTGCGGTTTCGGCTCGCGCTTGGCGGTCATCGTGCCCTTTACCCCCTGATTCGCCATACACTGTTTATCTATGTAGGAGTCTGATTTTCGGTCTTTGCGCAAGGACTGATTTTCAGTCTTAGCGAAACCATGCCGCCAGCGTTCGGCAACGGTGAACAGGTCGGGCTTGCGGCCTGATTGGGTGACGCGCATTGCAGCAGTGCGGACGATGAAACCGGCATCAATCGCGGCGGCGCGTGCCCTGAAAAAAGTGTCGCGGCTACTGAACCCGGCACGGCCCGCCACATCTTCCCACGTCAGCGCGAAGCCGGTTTCGCTGCCATCCCAGCGCCGGAACGCCAACAGCACCACGTCATGCACGGCAGGCGGCTGCGCCTTCCATTCCGGCGAATCCAACAGGTGATGCGGCAGGGCCACGAAACCATCGGAGCCGTAGCGGCTGGCGTTGGCGGCGATGGCGTCCACTTCGCGCGCGCATAGCGGCGGCTGGCAGCGTTCGGCATTGATGCGCTGCAATCGCTCGTTCACGGCTGCGCCATCATGGCCGCGCTGGATCAGACCACGCGCGCAGGAAAACAGCGTGTCGTTGCGTTCGCCTTCCAGGATGGTCTGCGGCAGGGTGCGGCGCTGGCGTGGCGCTACGGACTTTGCAGCGCGTTCTACGGCCTTGCGTGTGGGCAGCGTCACCACGGTGGCGGATACCGCATCGAATCCGAACGCGGCCCGAACCTGCGCCACGGTGTAGGGCGCGGCATCGCGCAGTTCCAACAGGCGCGCGCGGCAGGGTTCGCCCTTGCGGTGGTCGAAGCCGGGAAGGCGCATCACGCGCGGCAGGTCATGCACCTTCGCATCGCCATTGAAGCGCGCGGCGAGTGCCTTTTGCAGCGGCTTGAAATCGGCGAGCGGGCAATCGGAAACACGCCAGTAGGCATGCCAGCGGCCCGGCGAGCTTTGCACGGTGCAATGCGGTGCCAGCGGCCCGGCCATCACGGGTTCCAGCGGTGCGCCGTCCAGATCGACAAACAGCGCGCGCACGCTGCGGATGTTCGCAGTCTTGCGCCTGGAGCCGTCGGTGGCGTTCACGGCGACGAAGATTCCTGCGCCGCGCGTATTCAGATCGGCCAGCGTCGCGGCGTGGTCATCAAGCGTGCCGTGCAGGGTGCGCACAAGCGGCGCGCCGGTCTTGGCATCGTCGAAGGTCTGGAAGGTGTGGCGGATGCCGAGCATTCGCAGGAACGCGGCGGCTTCGTCAAGGTCGGGCGCTGTCATGCCGTGTTTCTCGCCAACAGGCCGGCGGCGGCGTCCAGAAAATCGGCGGCCACCACGTCGCGCGGGTCGGGTTCGTCGGTGGTCTGTGCGATGGCGTCCATGTCGGCGCAGGCGGCGCGTATGCGGGCAAGCGCAACCAAGCGGCGGGCATCCGGCAGGTGGTCGGGCGCGGCGCGTGTGGGGCCGCTGGTGGCGTTCATGCGGCCTTGCCTTCATCGCGCGCGGCGATACGGGCAGCGATCCAGTCGGAAACTTCCGATTCAACCCATGCCGAGCAAAAGCCGAGCTTGACGGGTTTCGGAAAGTCGCCAGCGGCGATCAGGCGGTAAAGGTGCGTGCGGGACAGGCCAGAGCGTTGTTTCACGCTTGGCAGGCGTTCGAGTGCAGGCGGATGGTGTGCGGGGTTTGGCATCGCTTGGTTCCATGTGCGCCGCTGCGGAATTGCGGTGGCGGCCTTGGGACAGGCGATGCTTACTGTATGCACTGGAAAGCGGGTGAATAGCGGGACAGGTTCATAAAACTTGCCCCGCCGATGTGTGGAACCTGCCCCCTATCGGAGGAAACCTACCCTACCCCTACCGGGGTAGGTTCAGCGTGTCGGGGTTTCCGGTGCGCCGCCACTTGGCTGCCAGTTCGCTACGGTGGCGATGCGTTCGCGTGCGTTATTCGACAAGTTGGGCTTGTTTGCGGCTAGCCATGCCAACAGTGCCGCCTTGGGCGTCTTGCCAGCGATGGCTTTCGGGTCGTCGCGCACCGCGTTGAATGCTTCGATTGCGGCGCGCAGTTCATCGGGATAACGGACAAGGTCAAGCGTGTTCAATGCTGGCCCGGTGGCCTTGGGCCAGTAGTGTTCAATGCCAACACGTTCGGCCCATTCCGATAGATCGGCAACGCGCAAAATCGTTTCATCGCACAGGTCTGGCGAATCCGGCTCACAAGGCGTTGGGTAGGTGGCATTGATGTCGTTGAACCAAGACAGCGCACGAACGGGACTGATTTTCCCGTCTTGCACTGTGCGAATCAGCGCAACATTGATTGCACCGGCTTTTGCTGCCCCTTCCTTGTCCGAATCAATCCGATTCGAGTACGGCAACGGATCAAGGCCCGCAAGCAACCGGGATGCCTCACGAATCGAAAGCGATTCAACGATGCTCCAAAGCATCCAATAAGGCTGAAGAAAAGGATCAGGACTGGTCATCATGCGTACCCTTACGCCCCTGTAGTAGAGCCGCGCCAGCGCCGCAGGGTGGCGGCGTTTTCGCCCCGTCGGGCTAGGCGCGGCGGTTCGGTCAACTGGCCTTGCGGATCGCCACCACGTTTGCGCCGGTGCGCAGGGCGTCCAGATAATCGGCCCATGCCGTCATCATCTTGCGGCGCTCGGGCAGGTGCGCGGTGCGGTTGTAACTTCGCCCGTTGGGGTCTTTCACGGCATGCGCCAGCTGGTGTTCGATCAGGTCGGGACGGAATCCCAAGACTTCATCAAGCATCGTGCGAGCCGATGCGCGGAAGCCGTGGGCAACGGCGGTAGTGCCGTCGATTCCCAGCGTGCGCAGGGCGACGTTTACCGCGTTCTCGGACATGGGCCGCGCTGCACTGCGCGCGCCGGGAAAGACGTACTCGCTGCGCTTGGTCAGCGGGTGCAGGTCGCGCAGGATATCCATGGCCTGCGATGCGAGCGGGACAACGTGGTCGGTGCGGGTCTTGGTCACGAAGTAACGCCATTCGCAGGCGTCCCAATCCACGCCATCCCATCGCATCGTGCGCAGTTCGCCGGGCCGGACGAACAGGTACGGGGTCAGGCGCAAGGCGGCTTGCACCACGGGCGTTCCCTGATAGCCCCACATGGCGCGCAACAGGTCGGCCATCTGTGCCGGTTCGGTCTGTGCCGCAAAGTGCGCGGTCTGTGGCCGTTCCAGTGCGCCGATCAGGTCGGATGCCGGATTGCGTTCGGCGCGCCCGGTGGCGACGCCATAGCGGAATACGCGGCTTGCCAACCCGCGCGCCCGGTGTGCGGTTTCCAACACGCCCCGCGCCTCGATCTTGCGCAACGCGGCCAGCAGGACAGGCGCGGTCACGTCGGCAATGGGCAAATCGGCGATGCTCGCCATGTCGCGTTCGATCAAGCGGCGCTCGCGCTGCACCGATCCGGCCCCCATGCCTTCGCGTTCGCGCTTGGCGAGCAGTTCCAGCGCCACGGCTGCGAAGGAATTGGTCGCGCGTTCTGCCTGCGATGCCTTGCGGTCGCGGGCGGCCTGTGCCGGATTGATGCCTTCCGCCAACAGCTTGCGGGCTTCGTCGCGGCGCTCGCGTGCTTCCCCAAGGCTCACGGTCGGATAGCTGCCCATCGCAAGCATGCTGGCCTTGCCGTCGAAGCGATAGCGGTAGCGCCAGTTCCTGCCCCCGGCTGGCGTGACTTCAATCGCCAGCCCCTGCGCATCTGCAACACGGTACAGCTTGGGGCGCGGCTTCAGGGCGCGAAGCTTGGTATCGGTCAGCATGTGAGTAGGCTCCTGTGAGTAGATGCCTTGCCGGACAGGCCATCTACTCACAATCCTACTCACAATTTTTCGGGATGCAATGGGACGGCCTGAACCGTCCAGACACAAAAAAACCCGCTGTTATGCGGGTTTAGGCGGTTTCTTGGGACTTCGTGGGACGCCCTGAAACGGGCGGATGGTGGCTATGGGTGGACTCGAACCACCGACCCCGGCATTATGAGTGCCGTGCTCTAACCGGCTGAGCTACATAGCCATGCGGAAAATCGCGTGCGGCAGGGTGTTGGCGCCACACGCGGCCGCGCAGTTTAGCGCGTGACGGCGTGAAGTCCAAGCGTTTTGCGGGAGCGTTTTGCGGGAGTGGCTCAGTTCCAGCGATAAATCGTGTAGTAAACCGGCGCAACGCTGCCGCGACCATCGTCTTTGTCCAGACGGCCATCGCCATTGGTATCCATCAGGGTGTAGGAAATGCCGTTGGGTGGCGTCACCTTGACCATGTACAGGCGGCCATCCTGACGGTACTCCTCTACGGTATCGCCGTTGTCGCGCCGACTGATGGTGACGGCGGGCGCTTGTGATGGATCGTCGGTGGCGGTGAGCTTGTCCGGCAGGGCGTGTTCGCGGGGTGCCGGTTCGTCCTGCGCCAGTGCCGGCGCACTGATCAAAACGCAGCTGCCGAGCAGCAACAGGTGAGCGATGCGCATGGTATGGGCCTCCGGAAGTCGGGCGGCAAGCATAGCGCGGCGGCTACGCTCCACGGCACGCCGCAAGTCGGCCCGTTCAGCCCTTTATTGATCCGGTCCTTGTTTCGTAGCAATGGAGCGTGCTCCATTGCCTGCCGAGCAAGCTCGGCAGCTACACCAGGTTTGGGCAATCCGGGGACCGGATCAATGGTGCTGGTGGCCGTCGATGCTCGCGTGCGCAAACGCCAGAGGGTCGGCACCGTGCCACGGTCGGCCTTGCCGTGCGCGGGCCATGGCCGCACACTGTGGCTCTTTCGCAACAAGCCCGAGCCATGTCCGACGCCCGCATCCTTGTCATCGACGATGAGCCTGACATTCGTGCGGGCTTGACCGACATTCTGGAGGACGAAGGCTACCGCGTGGTGGCTGCGGCCAACGCCAATGAGGCGCGCGCGCAGTTGGCGCAATCACGCTTCGATGCGGTGCTGCTGGACATTTGGATGCCGGGCACGGATGGCATCGCGCTGTTGCGCGAGTGGGTGGCCGCCGGTGAACTGCCGCAGCCGGTGGTGATGATGTCGGGCCACGGCACGGTGGAAACGGCGGTGGAGGCCACGCGACTGGGTGCGTATGACTTCATCGAGAAGCCGGTGGCCTTGGCACGGCTGTTGATCGTGCTTGAACGTGCGCTGGAGGCACAGCGCCTGCGTCTGGCCAATCGCAGTTTGCAACAGCGCGCCGGATCGCTGTACGAGCCGATGGGGAACTCGCCCGCATTCGTGGCGATGCTGGCCCAGCTCGAACGGCTGGCCACGCACGATGCCGCCATTCTGCTGCGCGGCGAAACCGGCGTCGGCAAGGAGTCGCTGGCGCGCTGGATGCACGGCAAGAGTGCTCGCCGCGACCGACCGTTCGTGACCGTGGCGGCGGGTGCCATTCCCGATGATCAGGCCGCGGTCGCGTTGTTCGGCAGCGAGGGTGCCGAGGGCATCTCGGCCGGGCTGCTGGAACAGGCCAACGGCGGCACCCTGTATCTGGACGAAATTGCCGAACTGGGTGCCGAGGTGCAACTGCGCCTGTCCAGTGCATTGGAACGGCGCCAGATCCTGCGTATCGGTGGCCGTGTGCCGGCAGCTCTGGATGTGCGCGTGATGGCGGCCAGTTCACGCGATCTGGACGCCGAGCGCGCGGCCGGCAATCTCCGCGATGAATTGTTCTTCCAACTCAACGTGCTGCCGATCAAGGTGCCCGCTTTACGCGAGCGTGGCGCGGACGTGGACCTTCTGGTGCAGCATTTCGATCGCGAGTATGCCGCACGCGACGGCGTGCCGGCGCGGATTTGGCCGAACGACGTATTGGCCCGCCTGCGGCAGCAGCGCTGGCCGGGCAATGTGCGTGAGTTGCGCGCTCTGGCACAGCGATTGGGCTTGATGGGGCGGGGAGAAGTCACCCTCGACGAAATCGAACCGGCCTCGGGTGGGCGTTCCGACAGCAGCGCCATGGTGTCTACCGATCACCATCCGCTGGACTTGAGCCAGCCGCTGCGCGAGGCGCGCGATGGTTTTGAACGTGCCTACCTGCTTCGGCAGTTGCAGGTTGCCGGTGGCAGCGTGGGCCAACTGGCGCAATTGTCGGGCATGGAGCGCACGCATCTGTATCGCAAGCTGCGCGACCTCGGCATCGACATCAAGGGCAACGGCTGATGGAGCCGGCGAAGGAGAATGGCTGATGACCCGACATCGCGACCCGTTGAGGCGTATCCGCCTGCATCACGCGGCCATCGTATCGGACTTGCGCACGGCAGTGCGGCGGCCGATTGAGCGTGTGCTTCACCCTTCCCGATTCCCGATTCCCGATTCCCTGCCCACATGAAAATCCTCATCCTCGGTGCGGGACAGGTTGGCGCCTCGGTGGCCTCGGCTTTGACCGGCGAGAACAACGACATCACCGTGATCGACAGCAACCCGCGTCGCCTTGAGGAATTGTCGGAGCGACTGGACCTGCGCACCTTCCTCGGCCACGCCTCGCTGCCCAGCGTGCTGGAAGCCGCTGGCGCCAACGATGCGGAACTGATGATTGCCGTCACCAGCAGCGATGAGGTCAATCTGATTGCCTGCCAGGTGGCCGATGCTCTGTTCAAGACGCCCACCAAGATCGCGCGCGTGCGCCGATCGGAATACTTCGAGTATCCCGAGTTGGTGCAGCGTCGTGGCACCGCCGTGGATGTGGCGATCAGCCCGGAACAACTGGTGTGTACCCATGTGCAGCGCTTGATCGAATATCCGGGTGCGATGCAGGTGCTGGACTTTGCCCAGGGCAAGGTGCAGATGGTGGCCGTACGCACCATCGAGGGCGGCATCTTGGTCGGCAAGCAGATCGCGCAAGTGCACGAGCGCCTGCCGCCCGGCATCGACATGCGGGTGGCTGCGATCTATCGCTGTGGCAAGCCGATCTCGCCCAAGCCAGATACCGAAATCGAAGTCGATGACGAGGTGTTCTTTCTGGTTCAGCAGCGCGATATCCGCGCGGTGATGGAGGCCTTGCGTCCCAAGCACAAACCGGTGCGCCGCATCCTCATCGCCGGCGGCGGCAATATCGGGGTTTCGCTGGCCAAGGCGCTGGAAGAGCGTTATGGGGTAAAACTTCTGGAGCGCAACCGCGAGCGCACCCCGGCGATTGCCGAGTCCTTGCAGAGCACCATCGTGCTGGTGGGTGATTGCACCGATGAGGATCTCTTGCGCGAAGAGAACATCGATCAGACCGACATTTTCTGCGCGCTCACCAATGACGATGAATCCAACATCCTGTCGGCGATGTTGGCCAAGCGTATGGGCTGCCCGCGCGTGATTGCGCTCATCAATCGGCCGGCCTATGCCGAGTTGGTCGAAGGCGACAGCAGCATCGACATCGCCGTCAGTCCGCAGCAGGTCACCCTCGGTGCGCTGCTGACCTATGTACGGCTCGGCAGCATGGTGCGTGTGCATTCCTTGCGTCGTGGCATGGCGGAAGCCATCGAAGCGGTTGCGGTGGGCGATGCGCGAACCTCGCGCGTGATCGGGCGGGCGCTGGAGGATCTCGAACTGCCGGCCTCGGCCAACGTGGTCGGTGTGATTCGCGGTGAGCGATTGCTGATTGCCCATCACGATGTGACGGTGGAGCCGGACGATCACCTCATCGTGTTCCTGCACGACAAGCGTGAACTGGCGAAGCTGGAAGCCCTGTTCCGCGCCGACGCGACCTGGTTCTGAGTCATGCCGCAGCGCTTCTTGACCATTCAGAAGGTGCTGGGCGCGCTGTTGATGCTGGCATCACTTTTTCCCGTGCCGCCACTGGCTTTGGCCGTGGTGTTGGGTGAGTCCACCGTCGTGGCCTTTGCCGGCACCTTCCTGATCACCTCCGTGCTCGGCTTGGTCTTGTGGTGGCCGGTGCGCCGGGTTCGCCACCCCCTGCGTTTGCGCGACGGGTTTCTGATCACCACGGCGGCCTGGACCGTAGCCTCGCTGGTGGCAAGTCTGCCGTTCATGCTGGCGTCGCCCGCGCTGTCGTTCACCCATGCCGTTTTCGAGTCGGTGTCGGGCCTGAGCACGACCGGTGCGACCAGCATTTCGGGCATCGATGGCCTGCCGCGCAGCATGTTGTTGTATCGACAATCGCTCAATTTCTACGGTGGCATGGGTATCGTGCTGTTGGCCGTGGCGATCATGCCGATGCTGCGTGTGGGTGGCATGCAGCTTTTCCGCGCCGAGGCCACCGGCCCGACCAAGGACACCAAGCTCACCCCACGCATTGCCGAAACCGCCAAGGCGCTGTGGAAGGTGTATCTGGGCCTCAACATCCTGTGCGCACTCGCGTTCTGGGCGGCAGGCATGAGCCTGTTCGATGCGGTCTGCCATGCGTTGTCCACGGTATCGACGGCCGGTTTTTCCACCCATGACGCCAGCTTCGGTTACTGGGACAGCCCCATGATCGAGATGGTGGCAACGTGCTTCATGTTGGTGGGCGGCATCAATTTCGGCCTGCATTACGTGGCCTGGCGACGCGCCACCACGGCAGCGTATCTGCGTGATACCGAACTGCGCTTCTTCCTGCTGGTGGCCGTGGTGGTCACCGTGATCGTGACCGTGGTGCTGTGGCTCAGTGGTGAATACAGCTCCCTGCTGCAGGCTTTCCGCTTTGCCTCGTTCCAGACCGTGGCCAATCTCACCACCACGGGCTACACCTCGGACGATTTCTCGCTATGGCCTTCGTTCGTGCCGCTGCTGTTGATCCTGGTGGCTTTCGTCGGCGGTTCCAGCGGTTCCACCTCGGGTGGCATGAAGGTGGCGCGGGTGACGATGGCGGTGCGGCAGAGTTTGCGTGAGGTCAAGCAGCTGGTGCATCCCAAGGGTCAATTCATCGTCAAGATGGCCGGCCGGCGTGTGCCCGAGCACATCGTTCTGGCGGTGAGCGGGTTTTGCACCTTGTACGTGCTGTGCTTTGCACTGGTGACCGTCGCACTCACCATGACCGGCGTGGACATCATCACCGCGTTTGCGGCGGCGGCCTCATCCATCAACAACCTGGGGCCGGGTCTGGGCGAGATTTCGGTGCACTTTGGCACCATGCCGGCCCCGGCGGTGTGGATTTGCTCGTTCGCCATGATGCTGGGGCGACTGGAAGTGTTCCCGGTGTTGGTGTTGTTCACACCGATGTTCTGGCGTGAATGAGGCGCGGGTTCAACACCGCCACTGACTGCTCGCCACGCGCACCGACAGGGTGTCGAACAGCGCCCGGGCTTCAGCTTCGGGCAGGTGCCAAAGGTGCAGTCGATGCCCGAGCGGATTGGCGCCTGCCGTATCGGCGTGCAGGCGCGCCATGCCGTGTCGACGATCGAAGGGCGACTGCAGCAGGCGCAGCCCCTGAAGTTTGTCGATGCGGGCAAAGGACAGGCGCCGATCCAGCCATCCGCTACGCCAGATCAGGAGGGTTTCGGTGAGTACAAAGCCGGCCGTAGCCGCCTGCTTGCGCGCCACGAAAATCCACACCGGCAGCAGTAGCACGAGCAGAAGACTCGGCAAACCGAACCCGAGCAGCGAGACCGCGCACAGCAGCAGGGTCAGGACACAGGGCGGGACCGCCAGACGCCGCCAGGCGCGTGGATGCACGGCCTGGAATACCAGCGGTTCGCGCCAGTCCGGCTCACACTGGCGCACGATGTCATCCAGCGCGGCCGGTGCGGCGATGGGCACGAGCGCCGAGAGCGCGGCGTCCTTGCCGTCGCTTCGAAGGGTGGTGGTCTCGACACTCACACTGCGGCGATCGAGCCAGCGCATCAACAGGCCTTGCCGCAGACTCCAGTGCTGGATGCGCGACAGCGGCACGCTTGCGCGCACCCGCGTAATCAGCCCGCGTTCCACCGACACGCGCTCGTTCGAGCGTTCGAGGGTGAAGTCGTAGTCGCGCAGCAACACCAGCACGATGTTGATCACGCGCCCCAGCACCCAGGCCGCGATCAACACCACGCCAGCCAGCGCCAGCCAGACCAGCCACGACAGATGCATTCCGCCGAGGAAATGACTCATGGATTGCGCCCAGGACTCGGCGTGGTCCTGGATGGACTCCTCGACGAGGTTGAACGCCGAGCCCATGGCGGCAAGAAAAAGCAGGGTGCCGCGGTCGGAAACGATCCCCAATTTGAGCAGCTCCGAGAGTGGCACCCGCAACAGCACCGTGGCTGCACTCGTCGCAGGTGACCGAGGCATCGATTCGAGGTGGGAATCGTGCACCGTGGTGGCCGACCCTGCGCCGTGCCGGTGCAACTCGACCAATTGTTCCAGCGCGCGGGCATCGTCCATCGACAGCACCTGCAGCCGCGCTTCCGGCTCATTGCCGGCGGCGGAGGATTCCAGTTGCACTTCGGCCACATCGAACGCGCGATGCAGGAGGTTGCGCTTCAAGCTCACCGCTTGGATCCGCGCCAGCGGCACGTGGCGCACCGTGCGTTGCAGCACACCGGTGGCAATCACCAGTTCATCGGCATCGATGCGAAAGCGCCAGGTGAAGTAACGCAACAGTGCCGCGATGGTCATGGCCGCCACGGCTACCAGTCCCCACCATTGCAAGGTGTCGTTCTCGCCACCCACAAACAGCAGGACGATCAGCGGCAGCGCGAAACTTCGCAACTGCGCGAGCAACACGAAAGCCCATGAGAATGGATGCAGGCGGCGCTCGTCACCGGCCCCGAGCCGAGCCAGCGAGGCATCGGCATCGCGTGCTGCGGGCATCGGATCGCGTTCAGCCGGCATCGGCCTCACCCTGAACCAAGGCATCGCGCAAGGCCTCGGCGCGGGCGGCCGGAAGGCCATTCAGACCCATTCGACCCAATTCCGTGCCCGCGGTATGGACGTACAGGCCTGCCAGGCCGAGGCGACGATCCAATGGCCCACGGTGCAGGTCGATATGTTGCAAGCGCGAGTGCGGGATCAATGCATCGCTACGCCACCACACCCCGCGCTGGATACGCAGGCCTTGCCCGGTCAAGGCAAAGCGCGTGCTGCGCCAGCGCGCACCGGCATACCACCATGCCCACACATACACTGCGCATGAGCCGATCAGGACAGCGGGCCTCATGGGATCGAGGGCATCCCAGAGCACGCTCAGTGGCCACAGGACCATCAAGATCAGCCCCAGCAGTGCGAACGTCGTCCACACCAGCGCGCCGATGCGCAAGCTCCAGCGTGCACGCGGGTCGAGCGATTCGAACGGTGGCGCGGCGTGTGCATCAGTCATAGTCGATCACCTCATCACCTTCCGGTCGCATCGAGAAGCGCTTGTAGCTCCATTGATACTGCGATGGCGCTTGTCGAATGCAGGTTTCGAGCGCGGCATTGAGGCAGTGCGTGGCGCGACCCATGTCGTCGTTGGCGATGTCAGGCGTCACTGCCTGAAGGCGGATGCAGAATCCTCGGTTTTCCGGCAGGCGCTCGGCATAGGCGCTCAGCACGGTGGCACCGGTTTTGTTGGCCAGTCGCGGCAACAGCGTCATGGTCAATGCCGTCACCCCGAAGAAGGGCGCGAAATGCCCATCGCCGCGCTTGGGTTGCTGATCGGGAAGGATGCCCACCATGCCGCCGTCCTTGAGTTGTTTGAGCAGGATGCGTACCCCGGACGCCTCGGCACGCACCTGTGTGACGCCCGGCTGGGCCCGCAACCGTTGGATCAGGGTGTCACCCCAGGCCTTGCGCGGCGGGCGATAGAGGATGGCCAAGGCCGATTGCGCCGCCAGCCATTGGTTCAGAAGTTCCCAATTGCCCAGATGCGGTGCGGCGATGATGATGCCACGCCCCGCAGCGCGCGCTGCGTGCAACAGCTCGATGCCCTCCACGCTGCGCACGAGGTCAAGATTGTGTGCCGCAGGGCGGGTCCAGAAGCGCGCCGTTTCAAACAGGGTGCGACCCGTCTCCGCCAGATTGCGGCGCCAAAGCTGATCGCGCTCGCGAGAATCGAGTTCGGGCCAGCACAGTTCGATATTGCGTCGCGCCACGCGTGCTTCGCGCACCCCAAGGCCACGCGCCAGCGTCCCAAGGCCTGCACCGAGTGCACTCAGGACCGGCAGCGGCAGTCGACCAATCAGCCAGAGGCAGAAATTAAGAAGTTGGGCAGGTATCGGCATGGCGGAAATGGTAGGCGCAAAGCACACAGGGTGTGCGCATCGCCTGCATTACCATCACCGTGTGGCTGCGAATGCACGCCGCAATCAAACCCTTCCGCAGCCCTCAGCATCCCGGATGTGCCATGCTCGCTTTGATCCAACGCGTCACCCAGGCCCGCGTCGAAGTCGAAGGCCGTACCGTCGGCGCCATCGACGCCGGACTTCTGGCGCTGGTTGCGGTGCAGCCGGACGATGGCGTAGCGCAGATACAGCGCATGGGCGAACGTCTCTTGGGCTATCGGATTTTTGCCGACGATGCTGGCCGCATGAATCGTTCGCTGACCGACACCGGCGGCGGACTGCTGCTGGTCAGTCAGTTCACCCTCGCTGCCGACACGGCCAAGGGCATGCGCCCCAGTTTCACCACGGCGGCCGCGCCCGAGCAGGCGATGCAGACGTTCGATGCCTTGGTCCGGCTCTGTCGCGATCGTCACACCCGGGTTGAAACCGGGGAGTTTGGCGCCCACATGGTGGTGAGTCTGGTCAACGATGGCCCGGTGACGTTCCTGCTGCACAGTTGACGGGGTCTGTGCCCCGGTGCGGCTCAGGCTGAACGTGCGCCTGCCGGTGTTGGCGATGGCTCGCCCAAAGCATCGTGTTCAGGCCTTGCTTGGGCAAAAACGGCCCAAAGCGTTATACTGGTGCGTTCTTTACCCTTGACATATCAAGTCAGACAGCCCATGGCGATCGAAAATCAGGATCCGCAGTCGGAGATCAAGCAGCTCATCAGCAAGGGCCGCGAACAAGGTTACCTGACCTACGCCGAGGTCAATGACCACTTGCCCGACGATCTCGTCGATCCCGATCAGATCGAAGACATCATCAGCATGATCAACGACATGGGCATTGGCGTGCACGAAGTAGCGCCGGATGCCGAGTCCTTGCTGCTGTCCGATGCGGCGCCTGCTGGTGCCAACGACGATGACACCGCGGCTGAAGAAGCCGTGGCTGCACTGTCGGCCATGGATTCGGAAACCGGCCGCACCACCGACCCGGTCCGCATGTACATGCGCGAGATGGGCACGGTCGACCTGCTGACGCGCGAGGGCGAAATCGAGATTGCCAAGCGCATCGAGGAGGGTCTGGGCCAGGTGCAGACGGCGCTGGCAAGCTTCCCGTGGTCGATTCAGTTGTTGCTGGAAGAATACGACCTGCATGTCGAAGGCAAGAAGCGCCTGTCCGAAGTGGTACAGGGCTTCGCCGATGTCGAGACCAACGAGCCTGAACCGGCGGTCAGCAAGGACGAAGAGTCCGATGCCGAAGCGGATGAGGACGAGGACGAGGACGAGGAAGGCAGCGGCGAGGAAGAAGAAACCACGACCGAGTCCGGCCCTGATCCAGCCGAAGTGGCGCGCCGCATGGAGGCGCTCAAGGTCGGCTACGAGAAGTTCCGCAAGGCCTACGACAAGTCGGGTCCGACCGAAGCCAAGGTGGTGGTGGTGCGCGACGAGATGGCGGCGGAGTTTTTGCGCCTGAAGTTGCCCGCGATCCAGATCGACGGCCTCGTGCGCAAGTTGCGTGAAGTGGTCAATGCCATCCGCATGCATGAACGCGTCATCATGGACCTGTGCGTGCGCAAGGCCGCCATGCCCAAACGCGACTTCCTGCGCGCCTTCCCGGGCAACGAGACCAACACCGCTTGGCCGGACGAGATGATCCGCCGCAAGCAGAAGTGGTCGTCGGGCCTGCGCGAGCACCGCGACGACATCGTCGCCGAACAGCACAAGTTGCTGGCGATCGAGAACGCGCTGTTCCTGTTGCTGCCGGACATCAAGGAAATCAATCGCTCGATGGCCTATGGCGAGGCCAAGGCGCGCAAGGCCAAGAAGGAAATGGTCGAGGCCAACCTGCGCTTGGTCATCTCCATCGCGAAGAAGTACACCAATCGCGGCCTGCAATTCCTCGATCTCATCCAGGAAGGCAACATTGGCCTGATGAAGGCGGTGGACAAGTTTGAATACCGTCGCGGCTACAAGTTCTCAACCTACGCCACTTGGTGGATTCGTCAGGCCATCACCCGCTCGATCGCCGATCAGGCCCGCACCATCCGCATCCCGGTGCACATGATCGAGACCATCAACAAGCTCAACCGCATTTCCCGCCAGATGTTGCAGTCACTCGGGCGTGAGCCGACGCCGGACGAACTGGCCAAGGAAATGGAAATGCCGGAAGACAAGGTTCGCAAGGTGATGAAGATCGCCAAGGAACCGATCTCGATGGAAACCCCGATTGGCGATGATGAAGATTCGCATCTGGGCGACTTCATCGAAGACGTCGGCGCCGAGTCGCCGATCGAGCAGGCCACCACCACCGGCCTGCACGAAACCGTGCGCGAAGTGCTGGCCGGCCTGACTCCGCGCGAAGCCAAGGTGCTGCGCATGCGTTTTGGCATCGACATGAACACCGATCACACCCTGGAAGAGGTCGGCAAGCAGTTCGATGTCACCCGCGAGCGCATCCGCCAGATCGAAGCCAAGGCCTTGCGCAAGCTGCGTCACCCGTCGCGCTCGGAACAACTGCGTTCCTTCCTCGATATCGAGTGATGCGAGTGCCGGCGCAGTCCGGCTCACCGCCTTCCAAACGGCCCGCGCGGATCATCCGGCGGGCCGTTTGCATTGCTGCGCCGTGAGGGCACCCGTACACTGGCACCCTGCCTGAAGCAGGGACGAATCCGATGAGTGCCAACCCCAGCGATGCCTTGAGTCAGTTGTATCCGATCGACACCTTGCGGCAGGAAACCCGCGAACAACTGGCGAGCGAAGCAGCCTATGCCGACTACAGTCGCGGCGAAGTGTTGTTTCGTACCGGTGACATCGATGACGACACTCTGTATCTGCTCGATGGCACGGTCGAAGGCAGCTATCCCGATGGCAAGACCCGCCAGTTCGTGGCGCGCTCCCTGCAAGGGCGCTATGCCTTGGGTGACTCGCAGCCGCGGCGCTTCACCGCCACCGTGATATCGGCGCGGGCGCGGATTGCGCGTCTGGATCGGCGCTACATGGAAAAGGTCATTGCCTGGGACCAGATCGCACGCAATGCCACCGGTGGTGAAGGCAGCGTGGACTCCAATCGCTGGGTGTTCCGCCTGTTGCAGAGCCGCGCCTTCCACAAGTTGCCGACCGGCAACATCGGACGCATGTTCCAAGGCTTCGAGGAAATCACGGTGCGCACCGGCGATGTGGTGGTGCGCGAGGGGGATGCCGCCGATTATTTCTATGTCATCAAGGAAGGCGCGGCGGCCGTCCTCAAGCACCTGGACGAAGCCGAATCGATCGTGGCCTATCTGGTGCGTGGCGACTGCTTCGGTGAAGACGCGCTCTTGTCCAACACCACCCGCAATGCCACGGTGAAGATGGTGCAGGACGGTCGCTTGATGCGCTTGTCGCGCCGCACCTTCGAAGACGTGTTGAAGCCGCCGGTGGTGGAGTGGGTCAATCCGGCGCAAGCCTCGTTGCTGGCGCGAACCGGCGCGGTTCTGATCGATGTGCGCCTGCCGGCCGAATTCGAGCAGCGTGCGATTCGGGGTGCCATCAACTTGCCCTTGTTCCGCCTGCGCGAAGACGTGGTGGATCGCTTCAATCCAAACGACAAGTTGATCGTCTACTGCAATACCGGTGAGCGCAGTTCCGCCGCCGCCTTCATCCTCACCCGCATGGGCTTCGATGCTTACGCGCTCCAGGGTGGCCTGTTCGGCATGCTGCGCCAGCAGGAAAAGCAACAGGGCGCGTGAATGTGGCGATGAGCACGCAACTGGAGCGGGTCGTCGTCTGGCTGCGCGCACTTCAGGACGAGCTTTGCACGCAACTCGCACAGGCCGATGGTCGTGCCGGATTTCAGGAAGATTCCTGGCAGCGCGCCGCTGGCGGTGGTGGAGGGCGCACGCGGGTGATCGCCGACGGTGCGGTGTTCGAACAGGGCGGGATCAACTTTTCGGAAGTACACGGTCCGAGCCTGCCGGCCTCGGCCACGGCGCATCGACCGAAACTGGCGGGAGCACCCTGGAGCGCCGCCGGCGTCTCGATGGTGCTGCATCCGATCAACCCCTATGTGCCGACCACGCACATGAACGTGCGCTACTTCGAAGCCACGCCGCCGGACTCGGCGCCGGTCTGGTGGTTCGGTGGCGGCTTTGATCTCACGCCGTTCTACCCCTTCGATGCCGACATCCGGCATTGGCACGAAGTCGCGCAACGCACGTGTTCGCCGTTCGACGAAGGTCGTTACGCCGAACACAAGGCTTGGTGCGACCGCTACTTTTTCCTCAAGCACCGCAACGAGGCGCGCGGTGTCGGCGGCCTGTTCTTCGATGACTTCAACGCCGGTGATTTCGAGACTTGCTTTGCCTATACGCGAGCAGTGGGCGAGGCGTTTCTGGATGCGTATCGGCCGATCGTCGAGCGTCGCCGCGACACCGCCTTTGGCGAACGCGAGCGGCAATTCCAGCTCTATCGCCGTGGGCGCTACGTCGAGTTCAACCTGGTCTGGGATCGCGGCACCTTGTTCGGCCTGCAATCGGGCGGACGCACCGAGTCGATCCTGATGAGCCTGCCGCCGCAGGTGCGCTTCCAGTACGGCTACACACCCGAACCCGGATCGGCCGAGGCGCGTTTGTCCGAATACCTCAGCGCGCGCGACTGGTTGAAGGAACTGCCGCGCGCGTGATCAGACCCCGGAATGGCGTGCATTCCGGGGCGTGGTGCATCGATCAGTTCGGTTTGCCAGTCAAACCACGGCGTTCGAGCAAGGGCTCAATGCGTGGCGCATGCCCGGTGAAGTCCTCGAACAGTTCCAGCGCGTCCTTGGAGCCGCCCCGCGACAGCAGGGCTTGACGGAAGCGATCGCCGTTGGCACGAGTCAGGCCGCCGTTCTGCTTGAACCACTCGACCGTATTGGCATCCAGCACCTCACTCCAGATGTAGGAGTAGTAGCCGGCCGCATAGCCGCCCATGATGTGGCTGAAATACAGGGTGCGATAACGCGGCGGCACCGGCGCGAAATCCAGACCGTCCTGCTTGAGTGCAGCGGCTTCGAACGCGAGCACACCGCCGGCTTCGGGCAATAGTTCGGCCGAGGTGATCTGGTGCCAGTTCTGATCGAGCATGGCCGCACCCAGATACTCGGTGGTGGCAAAGCCCTGGTTGAACTGACTCGATGCCAGCACCTTGTCCAGCAAGGCCTGCGGCATGGCTTCGCCGGTCTGGTAGTGCTTGGCGTAGTTGGCGAGCACTTCCGGCCAGTCGGCCCACATTTCGTTGACCTGTGAGGGGAACTCGACGAAATCACGCGGCACCGCGGTGCCGGCGAACAGCGGGTATTGCACGTTCGAGAACATGCCGTGCAGGGCATGACCGAACTCGTGGAACATGGTCGTGACCTCATCCCAGGTCATCAGCGTCGGCTGGCCTTGTGGCGGCTTGGGAATGTTGAGGTGGTTGGCGATCACCGGCTGGGTGCCCAGGAGATGGCTCTGCGACACATAGGCATTCATCCAGGCGCCACCGCGCTTGGAGGGGCGGGCGTACATGTCGGCCAGGAAGATGGCCAGCTGCTTGCCATCGGCATCGAACACGTCATACACCA
This sequence comes from Chiayiivirga sp., assembly GCA_035703435.1. Taxonomy (GTDB): domain Bacteria; phylum Pseudomonadota; class Gammaproteobacteria; order Xanthomonadales; family Xanthomonadaceae; genus Denitratimonas. The sequence continues at coordinate 27,979 of DASSYF010000016.1, forward strand.
GCACGTCCGTCTGGTAGACCGGAAGGTCGGTGCGCTGCTTGAAACTCAGGCCATAGAGTTTGCCGGCTGCGAAGAACACGCCGTTCTCCAGCACGTTCTTCATTTCGAAGTAGGGCTTGAGCTGACTGGCGTCGAAGTCATAGCGCGCCTGACGCAGCTTTTCGGTGTAGTAGTCCCAGTCCCAGGCGGCGAGTTTGAAGCTCGGCTGCCCGGCCTTCTTCTGCTCGGCATCGATCAAGACCTGTAGGTCGGCCGCTTCGCGCTTGGCATTGGCCACCGCGGCGGGCGCCAGCTTGCCGAGCATGTCGTTGACCGCCTGCTCGGTGCGCGCGGTCTGGTTTTCCAGGGTGTAGGCGGCAAAATCCGGATAGCCCAGCATCTTGGCGCGTTCCAGACGCAGCTTCATGATCGAGGCCACGATGCCGGTGTTGTCCCATTGATTGCCACGGCTGCCACGCGCCACCGAGGCTTCGAAGATGCGCTGGCGCAGGGCGCGATCGCTGAGATAGGTCAGCGGCGGCTGGGTCGTCGTGTTTTGCAAGGCGATCACGAACTTGCCCTCCAAGCCACGTGCCTTGGCCGCTTCGGCAGCGGTGGCGATGGCCTCGTCGCTCAAGCCGGCCAATTGCGCGCGGTCATCGACCACGACGGCCGAGTCGTTGACCTCGGCCAGGACGTTCTGGCTGAACTGGGTGGCCAACTGCGCCAACTCGGCATTGATGGCCTTGAGGCGCGTCTTTTGCGTTTCGTCCAACTTGGCGCCGGCGCGCACGAAGTCGCTGTAGTAACGCTCCAACAGGCGCGCGCTTTCGGCATCCAGATCGAGCTGGGCGCGGTTGTCGTAGAGGCTCTGGATGCGCGCAAACAGGGCTGCATCGAGGGTGATCGCATCCATGTGCGCGGCAAAGCGTGAGGCGTAGTCGGCCTGCAATTTCTTGCGCGCATCGTTGGTGTCGGCACCGACCAGGTTCATGAATACCATCATCGCCCGACGCAGCCCTTGGCCACTGCGCTCCAGTGCCACGATGGTGTTGTCGAAGCTCGCCGTCTCGGCATTGCCGGTGATGGCGGCAATTTCCTTGAGTTGTTCGGCCATGCCCTGATCGAAGGCCGGCGCGAAGTCGCTGTCGCGGATCCGATCAAAGGCCGGGTACTGGAAGGGCAGGGTGCTTGGGCTCAGGAGCACATTGGTGGCCTCGTCGGCAGCCGGCGCGGTGGCCTTGGGCGTGGAGTCGGGTGCGGGCGCCGGGGCTGGCGAGCAGCTGGCCAAGGTCAGCGCCGACACCGTCAGCGCAATAGCAAGAGTCTGTTTCATTTCGAAAACTTTATGCGGAGGAACCCGCAAGGGTAGTGCATGGCGTCCGCATGAGCCTGTGGCCAAGGTCACGGTGGCCAAGGGCGCGACTCAGCTACGAAGCAGCACCCACACACCCAGCGCAGCGAATACCGCGGCGGCTGTCCAGCGGGCCTGACGCAAGGGCAGGCGATCGGCGAACTTGGCGCCGAGGGCCACAACCGGCAAGTTGGCCAGAAGCATGCCGACCGTGGTGCCCAGAATCACGGCATAAAGTGGGGTGTATTGCGCGGCCAGCACGACGGTGGCGACCTGAGTCTTGTCACCGATCTCGGCCAGAAAGAAGGCAATGGTGGTGGTGATGAACGCGCCGAAGCGTGAGCTGGGCGCGGCATCATCGTCCATCGTGTCCGGCTTGAGGGTCCACAGCGCCACCGCGATGAAGGCGATGCCGACGATCCAGCGCAAGGACTGTGGCGAGAGCCAGCCAGCCACGAGCGATCCCAGCCAAGCCGCGGCCGCGTGGTTCAGCACGGTGGCCGCGAGGATGCCCCAGGCCAGTGGCCAGAACTGGCGAAAGCGCGCGGCCAACAGCAAGGCCAGCAATTGGGTCTTGTCGCCGATCTCGGCCAGTGCCACGACGCCGGTGGCGATCAGGAAGCTTTCCATGGAGCGAGGGCGATTGGCAGGACGAAACGGGGGCGCAGTATATCGAGCGTGGTCGCGTGTCGCGGTGCGCCATCAACGCGGCATTGGCGCGCCGCTCACGAAAGGTGTGCGCTGGTTCACTTCGCACGGGTGGCTGGTTGCCGTTGCATGGTTCCAATCCTGCGTCGTTGTTGCGTGCGGCGCTCGGCTTCGCCTACGCTGCGACGTCAACAACGAATGCATAGGGCGAAGGGGCGGCAATGGGCGTGAAATCTCGCTTGATCGTGATGAACTTCCTGCAATTTTTCGTGTGGGGATCCTGGCTCATCACCATTGGTGCCTACTGGTTCCAGACCAAACAATGGTCGGGCACCGAGTTCGGTGCGATTTTCTCCACCATGGGTATCGCGTCCTTGTTCATGCCCTCACTGATGGGCATCGTGGCCGACAAGTGGATCAATGCCGAGCGGCTGTACGGCATCTTGCATCTGTGCGGGGCAGTGATGCTCTTCATCGTGCCCACGATCGATGACCCGCACACCCTGTTCTGGGTGATGCTCTTGAACATGTGTTTCTACATGCCGACCATTTCGCTCTCGATCACGGTCGCTTACAACGCCCTGAGCAAACAAGGCGAGGACATCGTGCGCAGCTATCCGCCGATCCGGGTGTGGGGCACGGTGGGCTTCATCGCGGCGATGTGGATGGTGAGTCTGCTGCATCTGGAAGTGTCGGCCTTGCAGTTCCAGGTGGCCGGTGCGGCGGCGGTGCTGCTGGGTCTGTATGCGTTCTCGTTGCCGGCTTGTCCGCCGCGCGATACCCGGCACGACTCGCTGGTCGATGCCCTGGGCCTGCGCTCGTTTGCCCTGCTCAAGAACTACAAGATGGCGGTGTTCTTCCTGTTCGCGATGTTCCTTGGCGCGTCCTTGCAGTTGACCAACGCCTATGGCGATACCTTCCTGCATGACTTTGCCAAGCTCGATCAATACAAGGATGCGCTGGCGATCCGCTTCCCCGCGATCACCATGTCGATTTCGCAGATCTCCGAAACCTTGTTGATCCTGGCCATTCCCTTCTTCCTCAAGCGCTACGGCATCAAGACCGTGATGCTGATGAGCATGTTCGCCTGGGTGCTGCGATTCGGCCTGTTCGCCTACGGCAATCCGGGCGCGCTGCTGTGGATGATCATCATGTCCAACATCATCTACGGCATGGCCTTCGACTTCTTCAACATCTCCGGCTCCTTGTTCGTGGAAAGTCAGGCCGATGCCAAGATCCGCGCCAGCGCGCAGGGCCTGTTCATGCTGATGACCAATGGCATCGGCGCGATTCTCGGCAGTTCCATCTCGGGCGTGGTGATCGATCACTTCTTCACCGGGGTCGATGGCGCGCTCGATTGGCACGGTATCTGGTTGTCGTTCGCGGCCTATTCGCTGGTGATTGCGGTGCTGTTTGCGCTGCTGTTCAAGCACGAGCACAAACCCGAGGCCCTCACGCGCATGGGTGCCTTGGACAGCCACGCCCACGGCGGCTGACATGGGTGGGCGGGTCGCCATCGTCGGCAGCTACAACCAGGATTTCATCTGGCGCACCGATACCTTTCCGGTGCCGGGTGAAACCCGACTCGGGCACTTTTCCACCGGCCCGGGCGGCAAGGGTTTCAATCAGGCCGTGGCAGCGGCGCGCCAGGGTGCTGCGGTGTGTTTCATCGCGGCGTTGGGACGTGACGCCTTGGGTGAACACGCCGCGAAATTGGCACAGGCCGAAGGCATCGATGCGCGTTGGCAGTGGTGTGAACAAGCGGCCACCGGCAATGCCGCGATCGTGCTCGATGGTCGTGGCCAGAACCTCATCATCGTTGGCTCCGGCGCCAATCTCGAATTGAGCGTGGCCCACGTCGAAGCCCAGCGCGAAGCCATCGCGCAGGCCGGCATCGTGCTGGTGCAACACGAAGTCAGTCCCGATGCGACGGCGCACGCATTGAAGCTGGCACGTGACGCAAACGTGGCCACCCTGCTCAATCCCGCGCCGCCGTTGTCCGACGAAGATGGACGACTGCTGCCGCGGGTGGACCTCGTCACGCCCAACGAAACCGAGTTTGCGCATCTTTTGGCCCGTCATGCCGGCAAGACGATCGATGCCTCGTCGATTGCCGCCTTGGACGATGCCAGCCTGCATGCGCTGGCGCGTCAATTGGGTGTTCCGAGTGTGGTGATGACGCTGGGCAGCGCCGGTTGCTTTGTCTCCCATGGCGAAGGCGCACGCTGGCGCGATGGGGCGCCGTACTACCGCGTTCCAGCCGAAGCGGTGCGCGTGCGCGACACCACCGGTGCCGGCGATGCCTTCAGTGGAAGCCTCGCTGCCGCCTTGGCCGAACTGGGCGAGAGCAGCTTCCAGTCGGCCATCGTGCGAGCCAATCGTGTCGCGGGGCTGGCCACCGAACGCGAGGGCGCGGCGCTGGCCATTCCCACCCGCGCCGAAGTGGGGCAGCGTTTCGGCTGAGGTGCCTGCCTCACTGTGCGCGGCTTACGTTCGCGCCAGTTGTGCGCCACAACGCGCCAAAAATTCGAAGTAGCGTTCGATGTAGCTGATGCCATTTTCCTGATCGATCAGGTAGGGATTCATCAGGGTGTGGCGCAGCACCGTCAGTGGTTCGCCATCGAGATCCGGTTCCAGCCCCAGACTGGCGTGGATGCGGCGGGTTTCGTTTTCGCCCACCAGCTCCGGACGCAGGGTCGTGACCGAGCCGAAGAATTCGCGGGTCTGCAGCGGCTGGTGCGGATCGGCACGCATGGCCGCGTACAGGCGCTGCATGAAGGCATTGGCGTGAGCGAGCGAACGATTGCCGGGTGGATTGAGCGCCAAGCACACGAGGTTGCTGTCCGGCTCGAAGGGCACGCGCACGGTGAGGCGCCCGGCCTGTTCCTCGGCAAAACGCAGGGCGCGCTCGTAGAAGATCTCGGTCGCCTGCACGGTGGCGCGTGGCAAGCGGCCGAACTCGGAGTGATCCAGCGGCAGCACGCGATGGGCCACATACACACCGGCCGCCGCCGCACCCGGTTTGGAGCCTTCGGCGATGTACTGGCCCAGGCCGCGATAATGCGCCATGTAATCCTGCGCGCCATCGCCGTGAAACACGTAATCGGCGCGCTCGGCCAGCAAGGCCATGGCGCGGTGGTCGCGGCAGACGAAGGCACCGCTTCCGAAAGGCAGATAGCCGAGTTTGTGCGGGTCAACCGTCACCGAATCGGTGTCGGCGAGCGCGGCAAACGCGCGATGGATGGGCGGCGATGGAAAGTACTTGAACTCGGCCGCCACCGCTTCGCGTGAACGGAAACCGCCATCGGGCTTGCGGAAGATCGTGGTCAGATAACCGCCCCAGGCGGCATCCACGTGCACCGCAAAGTCCAGGCCCTGTGCTCGATAAGCGTGGCGGGCAGCGAGCACACCATCGACCGGATCGATGGTGCCGTATTCGGTACTGCCCAGCACCGCGACCGCCATCAAGACCGGCGTGCGCTCGCGTGCCAACTGCTGCAGGCGATCGTTCAAGGCATCCACATCCAGACGCATGCCGCGCGTGGGAATGAGGTCAAGCTGGGCACGCCCGAGCCCGAGCAACTTCATGCCCTTGCTCCAGGAATAGTGGGCGGTGATCGGCGCCAGGACGTGCGGCACGCGCAGACTCGGATGGGCCGCGAAGAAATCGACCAGGCCACGTTCTTCCAATCGTTGCGCACGCACGCGCTCGCGCCAGTGCACGCGGGCAGTGACATCGAGCTGCGCGAGCCACGCTTGCCACTGGCCAAGCAGCTCGATCACTGCCTCGCCCGACAGATTGAACGCGCTCCAATCATCGTCGGGCAGTGCCAGCTCCGGCACACCGGCCGCACGCAGCGCCACCGGAAAGGCCTTCATCGCCAGAGCCAGGCGCAGCGCCTGATAGTTGGCCACGGTGCCACCGGAGGTCAGGTGCCCGAAAGCGCAATCGGGCTGGCTGGGATCGTGTCGATAACCCAGCATTCGCGCCAGTTGCAGGCCAACCTTCAACTCCATTTCGATCGTGACCGGCGCCACTTCGTCGGTGACGTTGTTGGGGTTGTAGGGCAAGGCCAACATTTGCGCGGCCAGGCCCGGCAACAACAGATCGGAGGCCATGTGGCCGATGTAACGCGGGCTGTGGAAGGGGACGGACTTTTTCAGCTGTGCCGAGAGCTGATGCAATTCGCGCCGGATGCGCGATTCGACTGCCAGATAGTCGGGGTGATAGGCGGTGGTGGTGGCAATCGCTGGTGGATCATCGGGGTGAAAGTTGCGCCGCCAGTAAACATGGTCGCGCAGAAATTCGACCAGAATTCTTTCCAGCAGGTTGGCGTTTTCGCCATACGGGCCGAGAAAGCAGGCATCCAGGCCATGATCGCGCGGTGGCATCGCGGTGAACGTTTCATCCATGACACGAGGGTCCAAGGCAGGTGATCGCGCGATGGTACGTCAGCGCATCGCGCCATTCCTGCCCGCAGATCAAGTCACGCGCGATGGCTGAGACTTCAGGCGCGTGCCATGGCGGCACGCACCCGAGCCGACCCTCAACGTCCGAGCGACTTGCCGGCGCGGCCAGGCAAGATCCGCAGCAAGGTGTTGTCGCGCACCAAGTAGTGATGAAACAGCGCGGCCAAGGCGTGCAAACCGATCAGGAAGTAGCCGATGTTGCCGATCTGTCCATGGATGTCTTCGATGCGATGGGCCAGATCGTCATTGACCGCGATCAGGGCCGGCAGCTGCAAACCAAAGAACGGGATCGGCTTGCCCTCGGCGCTGAGGATCATCCAGCCCAGAATCGGCATCGCGATCAGGAAGGCATACAGCGCCACGTGCATCACCGTCGTCAGGCCATGCTGCCACGATGGTGGCGGCGGAATGATCGGCGGCGCACGAAAGCGCAGCCGCAGCGGCACGCGCACCAGCAAGGACGCCAGCACCAGCAAGCCCAGCATGCCGTGCCAGGTCTTCATCAGCTCGCGTGGCTCGCTGCCGCGCGGGTAGATGCCGCGCAGCTCGATCAAGGCATAGATGGCGATCAGCAGTAGCAAGGTCAGCCAATGCAGGCTGATGCTCAAACGGTGGTAACGATCGGGTGTCGTGTTCATGCCGCAAGCCCTCGGTCAGTGTCCCGCGCCGGTTGGCGTCGTGGTGTGCGCATCTTCGCCCAAGTGCGGTGCGCGCAACAGCCGGTTTGTCAGGTATCGATCGATCGGCCGCCCGCCTTGTTGATCCGGCCCTTGTCTTGTAGCAATGGAGCTTGCTCCATTGACTGCCGAGCAAGCTCGGCAGCTACGCCAGACTCGTACAATTTTCGGGCCGGATCAATAGTCATCGATGAGCATGTGCGCCGTGCTTGACCTGGATCAGAGCCGACGCTGACCGCGCGGCCTAGCATGGCCACTCGTTTTGCGATCTGGAATGCCCATGTCCTCGATGCTTGATCCCGAACCCAATGTCCACCTGTTCGATGCCCGTGGCATCGCGCGGCGCTTCCGTCATTCGGCCATCTTTGGTGCGCTCGGCGCGCTGCGCAATGGCGAGACGATGCGCTTCATGAACGATCACGACCCGATTCCCCTGCTGCACCAATTGAATGATCGTTTCGGCGAGTTCCTCACCGTGACCTATCTGCAACGCGAGGTGGGTGGCGTGGTGATCGATTTCTCCATCAACGGCTTGCCGGAAGAGTGATCTGATGCCATTCCCCAGCTTCTTCGCCAAGGCACCGCGTATCCATCTGCGGGATGGGCTGGCCGACTTTCTCGGCGCAGCCGAAGACGGCCTGATGGAGTACGGCTACGAGGATGCCGTGCGCGTAGCCGGGCACTCCTGCCCGACCGTGGCCGGCTCATGGTTGATGGCGCGTGCGGCGCTGCGTGCCTTGTACCCCGATGGCCTTGCCGAGCGCGGCGGGATTCGGGTGACGATGCAGGCTGGCGAAGACGAGGGCACCACCGGCGTCATCGCGCAGGTGTTCACCTTGGTCACCGGCGCTGCGGCCAACAACGGTTTCCACGGCATTGGCGGGCGTTTCACCCGGCATGGCCTGTTGAGCTATGGCGATGCCAGCGTGCGGGGCATTGCGCGGGTGTGTCGCATCGATACCGGCGCCAGTGTCGAAGTAAGCATGGACCTGTCGAGCATCCCGCCGGTGCCGCAAATGCGCAGACTGATGATGCAGGCGATGGACGAGAACGCCGCGCCCGACGTGCGCGCCGCTTTCGGCGCGGCGTGGCAGGATCGGGTACGGCGCTTGTTGCTGGAGCACGCCGATGACCGGGCCGTGATTCTGGTGCATCCCCTCGGCTGAGTCCGTACGCGTGGTCATTACGCCTGAATTGGTTCTGTAAAACGTAACAAATGCATAATTTCATTTGACGATATTCGGCTATTAGCCTAATATCGTATTGTGAATACCGAACTCGACAACACCGACATCGAACTCCTCACCCTCTTGCAAGAAGGTGTCGGCCTGACCAATGCCGAACTCGGCCAGCGCGTCGGGCTTTCCGCACCGGCTACCCATGCGCGGGTGCGTCGCTTGCAGCAACACGGCCTGATCCGCGCCAACGTCGCCCTGCTCGATCACGAGAAACTTGGGCTGGATCTGGTCTGCTTCGTGCAGATCACCTTGCGCCTGCATTCGGCTGATTTGGTGAGCGAGTTTCGCCGCCAGGTTGCCGCCGTGCCCGAGGTGCTCGAATGCCACCACGTCACCGGCGAGTTCGATTACCTGATCAAGCTCGTCGTACCCAATCGCCACGCGCTGGAGCATCTGGTCGTCAACGTGCTCACCCCCTTGCCCGGCGTCGAGCGCCTGTGCACCAGCTTGGCGCTGTCGGAAATCAAGCAAACCCACGCCCTGCCCCTCGGCCATCTGCGCCAGGGCGGCTGAACCGATCATCCTTTCACTCGCCACGAGATCATCGTCATGAGCCACACCTCCCTTCACACCATGGGCCAACAGGCTGGCCGTCGTTCCTGGGCCGAGCCGTACAAGATCAAGATGGTCGAGCCCTTGCGTACCACCACGCGGGCAGAGCGCGAAAAGGCCATCAGCGACGCCGGTTACAATACCTTCCTGCTGCGTTCGGACGAGGTCTATATCGATCTGCTGACCGATTCGGGCACCTCGGCGATGAGTGACCGCCAGTGGGCGGGCATGATGCTGGGCGATGAGGCCTATGCAGGCAGCGCCAACTATTACCGGCTGGAAACGGCCATCCAGAAGTTCTACGGCTACAGCTACATCATTCCCACCCATCAGGGGCGCGGTGCCGAGAACCTCTTGAGCCAGTCGGCGATCAAGCCCGGCGACCACGTGCCCGGCAACATGTACTTCACCACCACGCGCTTTCATCAGGAACACGCCGGCGCGACCTTCCACGACATCATCATCGACGAGGCCCACGACACCGCGTCCCTGCACCCGTTCAAGGGCAATATCGATCTGGACAAGCTGCAAGCCCTGATCGACCAGGTCGGCGCCGACAAGATTCCTTACGTGTGCATGGCGGCGACAGTCAACATGGCCGGCGGCCAGCCGATCTCGATGGCCAATGCGCGCGCGGTGCGTGCGCTGACCGACAAGCACGGCATCAAGATCTACCTCGATGCCACCCGTGCGGTGGAGAACGCCTACTTCATCCAGGAACGCGAAGAAGGCTATGCCGATGTCGCACTCGAAGACATCCTGCGCGAGTTCTGCGGGTATTCCGATGGCGCCACGATGTCGGGCAAGAAGGACCATCTGGTCAACATCGGCGGCTGGCTCGCCACCAACGATCGGGAATTGTTCGAAGAAGCACGCAATCTCGTGGTGGTGTACGAAGGCCTGCACACCTACGGCGGCATGGCCGGGCGCGACATGGAAGCGATGGCGATCGGCATCGAGGAGTCGGTGAACGTCGACTACATGCGCTCGCGCATCGGTCAGGTGCGTTACCTCGGCGACCTGCTCGACCAGTGGGGCATTCCCTTCGTCAAGCCGGTCGGTGGCCACGCCATCTTCCTCGACGCGCGCGCCTTCTATCCGCAGCTAACGCAGGATCAATTCCCCTCGCAGACGCTGGCCGCCGAGCTGTATCTGGATTCGGGCATTCGCGCGATGGAGCGCGGCATCGTTTCGGCCGGCCGCAACCAGGTCACCGGCGATCACCACCGGCCCAAGCTGGAACTCACCCGCCTCACCATTCCGCGCCGCGTCTACACCCAGGCGCACATGGACGTGGTGGCCGAATCGGTCCAGCACTGCTACGAGCAGCGCGCCAAGGTCACCGGCCTCAACATGGTCTACGAACCCAAGTACCTGCGCTTCTTCCAGGCGCGTTTCGAGCGGCGTTGAGGGTAGACGACACAACATCACCTTTCCGAGCTGCCTGTGCGGCAGCGTACAAATGGATCTGTCACGTTCGGTGTGGACCAGTCATACACGGGACGCTTTACAACCCTTATTGCATCCTTATACTTGCGTCCATGAACCGCATTGGCTGGACACCCAAGGCCGCCAAGCAATTGCGCAGGCTGCCAAAGACGGTGCAGGGTGACATCCGCGACGCGGTGCAGGACAAGCTGCCGCACTTCCCCAAGTGCAGCGGCGTCAAGGCGCTGGTGAATCATCAGTACGGCTACCGCCTGCGGGTGGGCAATTACCGGGTGCTGTTCAACTTTGAGAGCATCATCACGCTGGTTCGCATCGAAGAGGTAGGCAAACGCGATGAACGCACTTACTGACATCCAAACCATCAAGGGTGCGGACGGGCAGCCGGCATTCGTCGTGGTGCCGTACGCCGAGTACATGCGCCGCTTTGCCCATGAAGAAGGCCTGATTCCACAGGACGTGGTTAGCGCCACGGTGGACGGCGCCAGCCCGATGAAGGCATGGCGCGAGTACTTGGGGCTCACCCAAGCGGAGGTCGCCGTACGCCTTGGCGTGTCGCAGGCCGCCTACTCGCAGACGGAAGCCGCTGCGCGCCCTCGCAAGGCCACCGTGGCGCGGGTGGCGGCGGCGCTGCGTCTGGCAGTGGAGCAGCTGGATTTCTGAGCTGCCTGTGTGGCAGCGAACTTTTGCAACCGCGCCTATCCGGGTCGACGGCGCGTTGCATGCGCATGGCCGAATCAGCCACCGAACTCAGGACGAATCATCCCCGACACGTTCGACTCGCTGGCGAAAGTTCTTCACGTTGTCACCGGCAATGCGAGCGGCCCGCGTGCCTTTGATTTCGTCGATCTTGTGATCACCGTCCGCACCGGTGATCGGTTTGGCCTTGACGTCGGTTTCGCGTTCAAAGGCGTGCGACTTGTCGGTGTTCCGGTAGTACCGGTAGATCATCCAGTACAAGCCTATGGCACCGGCCGGGCCCATCGCGAGCAAAGCAAGACTGCCATCGTCACTCATGTTCAACTCCCGATGAGCCAAAGGGCGATTGCTTCCAGGAAGGTGCCCGTGGTGATGGAGGCGAGCAGCAATTTCCATTGTTGCACTGGGATGCTGCCCATGGTTTCGCCGGTGCGCCCGTTGACCGCGATGTAGTGCAACATGCCGCCGTTGCTGCCCGGTTGATGATAGGAATAGAGCCACACCGGCAGGTACATCGAAACCCAGCGCGTGCCATGCACATCAAGGCGCTCCTGCAGCCAGCACACGCCACGATCGTAACGACGCACCGAAGGCACCACTTGCGAGCGGGCGATCGATAACAACTGGTCTTCCAGTCGCGGTCGGAGTTCTTCGACATTGCTGTCGCGTTTTTCCGATGAAAAGCCGGACAGGTAAGACGCATTCCACTTCACCGCATTCTTGGTGTCGAACGGCAGGATGGTGTTGATGATGTTGTTGGTATTGACGCGCGAGTCCTGGTCGGCGCGCTCGCTGGATGACTCCAGGGGCAGGTCGTCCACGGTGAAATCCACATGCCGCTCGACGCGGTAGATATCCGCGTCGTAATAGGTTTTCTTGTCGTTGCCACTGCCGCGGGTGTACTCGCGCGTTTTGATTTCACCCCGCCCCGCGACATCGGCGCTGGCATTGCCATCCACGATCATGTACGGCAGATACACGCCAACGACATTCTCCGGCGTGAACTGCTCCTTGAAGGCCTTGAGTGCGAACAATCGACGCTTGTCGACGAACTGGCGGATGCGTGCCACGGCATCGTCTTTCTTGATGTGGAACGGCAGGACGGCATCGGGCACCGCGCCATTGGCGATCTGCTCGTTGACGCCCAATACATGCCGACACCAATGACAGCGCGCGGTCATGGCGTTTTCGGTATTGACCGTCACCTCGGCGCCACAACCGCTGCACTTGAAGCTCATCAGGCTGGAAACATCGGCATCGATGTCCTTGGCACCGGAGGCAATCACCGTGCCTTGCAGGCTGTCGATGTCTTCCCCCAGACCGAAGGCTTCCTCGACACGCTGGCCTTGCCACTCGTTGCGGCAAAACAGGCAGACCAGCACGTCGCTGCCCGGCTTCTGCCGAATATCGGTGGCACCACATTTTGGGCAGCGATTGGCGCCGTCCTTGAGCTCGTCGGCGGCGGTATCAATGGCGACCGGATCCGGCGCAGTCAACTCATCCCGAATCGGCTTGGGCAAGGTCGAAGGATCAATCGGAAAACTACCGGGTGCCGGTGGCACATCACGCGGCGAGCCGGGACCTGTGGGTGCCGCCGGCGGGACCGGCGGCGGCGTCTTGGCATCAGACATGTAGGCGCTACTCCGCAGCTTACAAACCCAGCGTCTTGGCCTTGAGGGCGTCGTAATCGGCCTGCGTGATCAGGCCCAGATCGAGCATGTCCTTGGCCTTTTTCAATTTGGCGATGGGATCCTCGGCCGCCGGCGCAGGCGCGGCCACGGGCTGCTGGATGCCTGCGATGCCGCCCATCATACCGCCCGCCATGCCCAGGCCCATCAAACCTGCGGCGCCACTGGTTTCGCCCGCTGACTGGATGCCCTGCGCCACGCTGGCCTGCAGGTTGGAGTTGCCACGCGAACCCATCAGCGCATCGGCACGCTGCACCGTCTTCAGCAACTCGCGGGTGTTGGCGTCGTATTCGATCGAGACGATGGCGGTCTTGACGATCGCCAAGCCACGGTCGGATTTCCACTGGTAGGCGTTTTCCACCGCATCGCTCAGGCTCTTGGCAAAGCCGACCGAATCCTGCTGGATCTTGGTGATGCGATTGCCCTTGCTCGGATCATTGGTGTACAGGCTGAACGCGGGCGCCAGGGAGCCCACGACTTCGTTGAACAACTGACTGGCGGCGGCGTTGTCGAGATCGGTGAAATCGAACACCTTGCCGGCTTGCAGGTAGCTGGCAGGAACGAAGTTCTTCACGAACAAGATCGGATCGACGATCTTCAAGGTGTACGAGCCACGCGTGACCGCGCCAACCTGGGTGTTGAGGAAGCCATCGTCCCAGTAAATTTCCGACTGGGTGCCGAATCGGTTGTCCGGCAGTTCCTTGAGCGAAACAAAGAACGCCGCCTGTTGCGCGCCCGGCTGACCGCCAAACTTGAATCGCTCCCAGCTCTGCTTGATCAGGGCATCGACCAAGCCATCACCGGAGAAGATCGACTTGGAGTTGATGTCGTCCGAACGCCACTCGTAGCCGCCCGGCTCGGCCGCAAAGCCGGTGATCTTGCCGTCTTGGAAAAGCAGCAGGCCGTACCCTTCCGGCACCACGATTTTTGAACCGTTGGTGATGATGTTGGATGAGCCTTGGGTGTTGGAACCCCGCCCTGCGTTGCTGCCTTGCGGTACGGCCGCAAACAGCGCGGCGGTGGAAGGCAGACCCGCCGGCACCGTGTAGAAGTCCTTCCACTGGTCAGCCAACATGCCGCCGACTGCACCTGTCACTGCCTTGATCAAACCCATGACTGCATCTCCCTGTTGCGCGGCCGGCACCGTGCCGGCCGTGGACCTGCACTATACGACCCCGGGCGCCCGAGTCGGACATCGACATGAGGGGAGATTTCAATCGCGAGGGTTCGGTATCCGCGATCGTGAAGCCATGGTCAGCGCTCCGGCGTGATCCCGTTCGGCGCAGTCGGGATGTGTTGGTGTGTATTGAGTCCCACCCGCGTTCACGCCCCCGCTCCAGCCTGACGCAAGGCTTGCACCCAGCGCGTGCCGGTGCGACGCACGTTCCCCAGGGCTGCGACATCATCGAACACATCATCCAGGTCCTGCGAGCCGGTGACGCCGTTGGGTTTGGCAAAGCTGATGCGCCAGCGGCTGCGTGCGGTGTACACGATCAAGCCGCCTTCGAACCAGTACCACGGCGAAGCAACACGGATCGCTTCCAGACGTTCGCGGAACAGGGTGCTGTGCTGGCCCAGCCGCAGTTGCGCGGCACTGAAACCGGCACAATGCGCATCGCGTTCGAGTTTGCGCAGGTGCCAAGGCCACGCGGTGCCGCTGCCGTGCAGGCTCAAGCCCAGCATGCCGCCGGCAAGGCTCAGTCGCCCGGGCAGCGAACTCACGCCACGCAACAACCAGACGGGCGTGTCCATGCGCGCACGCCACCGTGGCGGATGCGATGCCGACGCCAACTCAGCGACGCTGTCCATAATCCTGCCCCTGATTGCCCTGCGCCCGGTTGCGGTAGTCATCGTTGTTGTATTGCATCGCAGGAACACGTTGCTGCTGGGGGGCGCCGGCAGCCATTTGCTGAACGCTTTGCCACGCCTCCACGCCGCCGCGGTACCAGTAGACCTGCCGATAACCCAACTGGATCGCGCGCAGGGCGGCGTTGTAGGACATCCAGCAGTGCGGGCCCTGGCAGTAGAACACCATGGGCCGGCCGGTATTGCCTTGCGTGGTCTGTTGCAGGAACTGGCCGAAGTTGCGTTGCACCTGATCGTTGAAGGAACCCGGTTCTGCCGCACCGACGGCGTTCTGCGCCATCGGCAAGGTGTAGCCCGACCCCAACACATCGAATACCAGCAGGCCGTTCTGCTGGCCCTGTTGGTACAAGGCAAGCAATCGCGCGGTGGTGATGGTCTGACCACCTGGAATCGACGTTGGCGTGGGACCGTGCAACTGGGTCTGCAATTGGGCCTGTGGTGCGATGCCGAAATCCTGCATCTCGGTGGCCAGCGCCACCTGCATCGGGTTGCCGCCCCTGTTTCCGGCTTGCGGTGCCGCACCGAATCCGCCGGCCTGCGGCGCTTGACCGTAGCCGCTTTGGGCCGGCATGGAGCCGTAGTTGCTCGGTGCCGGTGCTTGTTGATAGTTGCCCTGTGCAGGGGCCGATCCATAGCCGTCCTGCGCCGGCATCTGGCCATGGGTGGCCTGCACCGGTTGCGATGCCGTGGCGTCGTAGCGGGCCTGTTCATCGGGTGGGACACGGGTATTGGGTTCGCCAAAACTCTGCTGGCCGGATGCCATCAGCGGGAAAGCGGCGGCGACGATCAACGCAAGATACAGGCGGCGGTTCATGGCGGGTCTCCAGACGAGGATGGTGCGTGGCGACTGTTCGCCAGGCTCACCCATCAAGGCGCAAGAGCGCGCCAAACCGGCTCACATGCCGTCACTGCCCACTACACTGGGGACGGTCAACTCACGATGCCGACGATGCGCAGTTTCGAAGATCCACATGGTCAGACGTGGCAAGCCGCTTTGCTCGATGCCTCCTACGGTGTGGTGCTGCTGATTTTCAGCCCGATGCATGCGGGCGAGCTGCGCCGTTACGCCATGCCCTCGGAGAATCTTGCGCAGGCCCAGGATGCCTTGGTCGCCATGGAGCCGGAGGCTTTGCATCGCCTGTTGGCCGAGGCCGAAGTCTGGGATCCTGCCAGCGGCGGCTTGTAACGCGGTTTGCGCCGGATAGCCAAGCCGCTTGGCGCCCAGTCGGCACACAAAAAAACCGCCAGCATGAACTGGCGGTTTCAAATTGGAACGGCGCATCCGCGTGGATGCGCCGTCCAGTTTCGGCTTATGCCTTGGCGGCTACGCTCGGCAAGCTCACGTCCGGATAGGCTTCCGGCAGGGTGACGCCGGCGGCGGTGCGGGCTTCGGCCGCCGCGAGGAAGCGCCACACGAACAGGCAGCTCACCAGGAACAAGCCCGGGTAGCCGATGAAGGCCATGGCGTACGGCAGGCGTGGATCGGCGTGTTCACGCACGCTCGGCAGGCCATAGGCCAACAGACCGAAGGTGATCAGGAATCCGAAGATCCACATGACCGTGACCCAGACGCCGGTTTCAAAGCCACTCATCGGGCGTGCCCATCCACTCATTGGGCGCGGCCCCGTCTTGGGCTTGGGCAGGACCGGCGTAGCACTGCGCTTGCCGATCGTGGCCAAGTCATAGACCAGCACAAACAGGCCGGCCAGGAACACCACGCCGAAGATCGGGATGAAGACCTTGTAGACCTGCATGGCCGGGAACACGTCGCCACCGTACCAGTCCAGGCCCAGCGTGCGATAGGCGTAGATCTGCACCGATCCACCCAAGGCAAAGGCCAAGGCAATGCCGATCATGCCGACAAACAGCAGCCAGAAGGCGAGCTTGCCCAAGCGCTGATCGAAATTCAGCGCCTTGCGCATCACCGGAATCGCGTAGTACGCCGCGCCCAGGCCCAGCATGCCAAAGGTGCCGAACAGCGCCAGGTGACCGTGCGCCGGGGTGATCCAGGTGCCGTGCGACCAGACGTTGGTCAGCGCGAAGGTCATGCTGAAACCTAGGATGCCCGCACCCACCAACTCCATCACCACCGAACCGAGGATGAAGTAGAACGCAGGGGCGTTCTCAAGCGGCTTTTCATTGATGTGCGAGTCGAGATAGATGTGCCAGAAGCAGAAGATCATCGGCATCGGTTCGAGTGCACTGAACAAGGAGCCCCAGAACTGCCAGAACTCGGGCGTGCCGATCCAGAAGTAATGGTGGGCATTGCCGATCAGGCCTGACAGCCACACCAGCACGATGCCCCAGAACACCGCGTAACCTACCGACTTCACGTTCACCTTGAACAGGAACACCACCAGGATGCCGACCAGGCTGATGTGGATCACTTCCCACACACCCTCGACCCAGTAGTGCACCACGAACCAGCGGAAGTATTCCTGCATGTCCAGACGTGGCACATAGAACATGCCGAACACCCAGATGACCGTCAATGCCACCACGCCGATGCCGAGGCCCCAGTGAATTTCATTCCACTCTTTCACGGGCGGGAAGGTGCGCAGCACGACATAAGCCAGGATCGAGAAGCCGATCAGGATCACCACGTCGGCGGCGCGTCCGGCTTCGATGTACTCCAGGCCTTCCTGCAGCCAGGCTTGACCTGCCCACCAGCCGGCGGTGCCGGTCATGGCCAGACCTTGGGTGATCACGTTCCAGACGATGACCGCCACCAAGGCGATGAACAGGAACTTGATCAGGAAGGGTGCGGCCAGCTCACGCTTGGACAGCAGTGGCCCCACGAACAGGATCGAACCGATGAAGCCGGACAGGATCCACAACAGGCCGAGGTTCAAGTGCTCGGTACGCACGACGTTGAAGTTGAGCGTGCCGGCCAACAGGGTCGGATCGACGTGCTGCATCGACAGCAGCAAGCCAAAGCCGACCTGGGCTGCGAACAGCACCAGCATGAGCATGAAGAACCGCATGCTGAGGCGTTGGGTTTCGTACTGAATTTTCATCACTTCGCCTCCAGACTGCGGATGTAGGCCACGATGGCATTGACGTCATCGTCCGAAAGCAACTGGGCGTAGGCCGGCATCGTTCCGGGTGTGTAGCCCGCCACGAGCTTGGCATCCGGGGTTCGGATGGACTCGGCCAGATAGGCGTCGTCCGCCGTCACCGAGCTGCCATCGGCCAAGCTGACCGCGTGACCATGCAGGCCACCCCAGCCGGGGCCCACGAGCTTGCTCGAATCGGTGGCGTGGCAGGCGGTGCAGGCGTACTCCTGCGTCAGCGCTTCACCACGCGCCACCGGATCGGCTGCCGCGGGTGCCGCCTCGGGTGCTGCAGCCGCCGGCGCTGCGCTGGCGCTGGCCACGACGGGTGCGCCCTTTAGCCGCGCCAGGCGCGTATTGAAGTCACCGCTGAGAACCTTCGGCGGCCAACCCTCGGTGTCCATCGCCGAGGTGTATTTCAGGAAGGCAATCAACTGCGGAACCTCGTCACCCTGGAAGGGCAAGTTGGGCATGAGGCTCTTGTGACCACCCCGACGCTCGATGCGCTCCTTGGCACCCGGGAACTTGGCGTAGTACTCCTCGATGCTGCTGACGCCTGCATCCGCCGATACCACGGCGTTGGCCAACTGGGTACGCACCGCAGCTTCGGTCGGCCAACCGCCGGCGGAGGGCAGGAACGCGGCCAACCAGGCCGGTCCGGCCAGCTCGTAGGTCTTGGTCAGGTCCGGTGCAAAGTAGGCGCCGTTGCCGACCATGGTGTGGCAGCCCATGCAGTTGTAGGCCTGGAACACGCGCTTGCCATCGAGGGCGCTATGGGTGTCGTAGGTGATTGTGTCGGGCGTGACCTGCCCACGCGAACCCAGGAACGAAAACGCCGACAAGGCGATGAAGAACACCATCATCAGGCCGAACACGGCCAGGGCACGCCGCCGCTTCAGGCTTTCCTGGCAATTGCTCTCGTCACCACAACTCATGGTGCACCTGCCTTGTCATCGGCTGCACGTGCGGCCGCCTGTTCGATGGCCGAGTGCTGGAACAAGGTGCGCATGCAATCCAAGAAGACGAAGAACACATACACCGACAGCACGAAACCGATGCCGAAATACACCAGCCACATCGTTTCCGATTCGGCAAAGTAACTGAAGTCCCGCCAGAACGGCCAAGACAGGGCAATGGCCAGGATGCTTCCCACCACCGCGATCAACCAATCCATCGCTCGCTGCGACATAGCTTGCACTCCCCGTGAGGTACCTGAAGTCACAAGGGGCACAGACACCCCCGTAGCGGGGAACCTTAGGCCACGCCTTGCGCGCGCGACATGACTTAGGTCAAGCACGCGCAAGATTGAAGGAACTCAACGCACAGGATGGGGTCGCCGCACGAACTCAATGCGTATGGGTCTCAATTACACGCTGCCAGCGTGCGCGAAGATCGTCGCGCGTTTCTGTTGTTGCCGGTGGCAGCGCGAGGCTGTGCAGCAGAAGCGAGCGGATTTCATTGGCATCTGCACTCGATCCAGACAGGTGCGCCGAAAGGCGTTCGATCTGCAGCTGACGCCGCAAGGCGCGTGCGTGTTCGGGAGAATCAAGGCCGGCCGCCAGTTCAGCCTTCACGAGCAATTTTTGCGCCTGCGCGTCGATGTCGGGCGCGGTGCTGTGTGAAGCCTGGGCGCGAGACGCGATGGCGGCACGGGCATCGGCGGCCAGATTCAAGGCCTCCAGCGCGTCTGCAAGCTGCGCCGCCTCGGGCGCATCGGCTGCCACGGCGTCACGGCGATCGCACAGGTCGCGGGCCGCCAACAGTTGCTGCAGCTCGCGTTGTGCGGCGTGTTGCTGCTGGCGCGCACGTGCGACCTGCACGCGTTCGAGCGCACGGTCATACGCACGCTCGTCCAGGCCCGGCGACACCGCTTTGCGCGGTGCGCGGCCGCGCTCATTCGAACGCGGCTCCGGTTTGACGGCGCTGGCGCGGGCCTGTTCGCTCAGGGCGCGCCAACGTGTGGCGATCTGGGCCAGGCGCGCATCGGCTTGTGCCAAGGTGATCGCATCGGCGCTGGCGAGCTGCTCCAACTCCGCCACGATCGCCTGGGCCTGCTGCTGCTGTTCCTGCTGGGTTGCGTGGCGTTCGCGCTGCTGTGCGTCGGCCTGCTTGAACCAGGGATCGACGAGGCCGCGCAGTTCCTCCCACAGCGCGTCTTCGTTGCTGCGGCTGGCACGCGGCAGGGCTTTCCAGTCCGTCTGTGCTTGACGAGCGATCGGCAGGGCCGCATCGAGTTCGGCATGCATCAGATCACGCCGCAGGTTGGCCAGCAGTTTGCGCTTGGCCATCTCCGCTTCGGATTCGAGGGTGCCAATGGCGAGCTTGAGCTGATTGAGTAGATCGCGCAGCCTGCGTCCGCTGTCGCGCCGTTTCGACGGCTCCAGTTCGTCGCTCAGGCGCAGGTGGTCGATGACCTGTCGGCGCAGGCCCAATAAGTCGCGTACCGTGCGCGTTTGTTCGAGCGTGGCATGGGCTTGCTGGATGAAGCCGTCGATTTCCTCGCTGCGCTCGCCACGAATGGCATGGCGCTTTTCGAAGTAGGCGCGCGTGGGCGCCATCACGCGCCGGGCGGCGGCATGGAAGCGTGCCGTCAATGGGTGATCCTGGGCCTCGGCAGCGCGCAGCTCGGCCTCGTCCAGTTGCCGCCAGTGCGTTTGCAGTTCCTTCAGCCGCTCCGCCAGCGCATCCGGATGCAGGCCGCTGCCGGCCAGCGCTTCGACCTCGGCAATCAGGCGCGTGCGCGCCTTGTTCCCCGACCAATGCTGCCAGCGCGTCAGGCGTTCAAGCTCGTTCACCGCAACACCGAATCGCCGTGCCAGCGCCGTCGCGAAGGGTTCGCCCAGATGGCTACGGTCGCTGTCGAGCTCGCGCTGCAAGCTTTGCGCTTGCGCCACATGACCGGCGGCGACGGCGGCCTCCAGTGCGGTGATCTTGTCCGGCAAGGCGACGCGAATATCGTCGCGTTGGCGAGCGCGTTCCGCGAAGCTGTGATGCAGCTTGTCGGTAACGGCGCGGAAGGCGTGTTCCAGCGCCTGTTCGTCGGCCAGGAGAGGCGCGATCGTACGCACACGCGCCTGCCAGCGTTTTTCCAGATCGGCCAATGCACGCGCATCCAGGCGCGACGCACGCGCCTGCAACTCATCGAGCAAGACTTTGAGTGCCGTGTCC
Organism: Chiayiivirga sp.; assembly: GCA_035703435.1. GTDB lineage: Bacteria > Pseudomonadota > Gammaproteobacteria > Xanthomonadales > Xanthomonadaceae > Denitratimonas. Next base: position 48,817 of record DASSYF010000016.1, read on the forward strand.
GATTCGCGCACCGCTTCCATGACGGGCTCGGCTGTGGTTTCGATGACGTCCGAGTCCATCCGCGCGGCTGGCGGTGGAGCGGCCAGCGCGTTGTCGAGTGCCGCGAAATATCCGGCCACGCGGCGATCCATGGCCTCATCGACCTTGCCGCGCAGGCCATTCCACTCCTGTGCCAAGGCCAGTTGTCGGCTCGCGGCATCGCTGGCCACATTGCGGCGCAGGCTGTCGAGTTCCTCGCAAATCGCGAGCGCCCGTGCGTTGATGGCAACTGGATCACCCGAGGCCAGCTTCAAACTCTGAGCGCGCTCGCGCGCCAGGCGGGTGAGCAGCTTGTCGCTCTTGCGCACGCGCTCGGCGATGCGTTCGAGCACGGCCACCTCGCTGATGCGTTCCAGCAGCCACTGGCGCAGCGCGGGATCGGGATCCTTGACGCAACGCTCGGCGTCCAGCCCTGGACGCGCCAGACGTTCCAGCGCCAGACGCCGCAAGGCCGCTTCCGGCGCGCGTTCGGCCAGCGCGATCAGGACCTCAGCATCGTCTTCGATCTGCAGCACGCGCTCACGTTCGGTGTGGGCGACCGTCGTGTCCAACAGGCGTTGCAGATAGCGTTGGCGCGCGGCAGTGCGAACCTCGCCGTCCGCATCATTGCGCATGCGATCGCCTAGCAGGGCCAGATCGTCCAGACGCCGCACGGCAGCGCCACGGACCTTGGCATCGACATCGCTGCGCGCGATGTCCGGCAGGCGGGCCAAAAGATCGGGATGGTTCAAACTGGCTACCGCCGTTGCGCGGCGGCTGGCATCGCGCTGTTCCCATTCGGGTTTGCGCAGCAAGGGAAGCGGACTCACGGTGATCGCCTCGGACAATGGAAGTGGGTTGACGGGTGCGATAGCACCGACGCAGGCCCGGCGTTTTAGCACGAACCGGCGTCCACGCCTATGCCGCCGCGTTACGCTATGGCTTTCTCGCCTGGACTGCGGCCATGAATGACGCCCTTCCCATGCCGGTTGGCAAACCCATCCATCTCTACATTCGCTTGGGCACCGTGCTGCTCGCCGTGCTGATTCTGACGACCCTGGCCTTGATGTGGTGGTGGGATTTCGAACCGCGCCCCTTCGATGTGGTGCAAACCAGCCGCAGCGCGGCCGAGCAGCACCAGCAAGCCGTGGTGGAAGGCACCACCAGTACCCGCACCCTGATCGCGGTGACCGAGGCCATGATGGACAAGCGCGGCGGATACTTGTCCAACGACATGCTCACGCCCGCGGTGTTCATGGACAACATCCCCAACTGGGAGTTCGGCGTGCTGGTGCAGGTGCGCGATTTTGCCAAGGCCCTGCGCAACGATTTTTCCCGCTCGCAGACCCAAAGCGTGGAAGACGCCGATCTGGCCCAGGCCGAGCCCTTGTTTTCCTCGCCCAATGACCGCTGGTTGCTGCCATCGAGCGAAAGTCAGTACCGGCAAGGCATCGGCTATCTGGAGGCCTACCTCACCCGTCTGTCTGCCCAGAATCAGAGCAACACCCGTTTTTACCCTCGCGCCGACAATCTGGCCGACTGGCTGGCGCTGGTGGAAAAACGCCTGGGCTCGCTGTCGCAACGGCTGTCGGCCAGCGCCGGTCAAGCGGTGCTGGATACCGATCCCAACGACGGCGAGGCCGCTGCCAATGACGGCCTGGTGATGGTGCGAACCCCGTGGTTGCAGATCGATGACGTGTTTTACGAAGCACGCGGTTCGACCTGGGCGCTGTTGCACCTGCTCAAGGCCGTCGAAGTGGATTTCGATGGCGTGCTGCGCGACAAGAACGCGCTCGTCAGCCTGCGCCAGATCATCCGTGAGCTGGAAGAAACCCAGGTGCCCCTCGGCAGCCCGATCGTGCTCAATGGCAGCCCGTTTGGCTTTTTCGCCAATCACTCCTTGGTGATGGCCAACTACATCTCACGCGCCAACGCCGCCATCATCGACCTGCGCAAATTGCTGGAGCGCGGTTGAATCTCGGCTCGGATCCCCGTTTGCCGGCCACGGATGATTACTATCCGTGGCTCGATCCGCTGCGGTTTTTTGCCGCCTTGTCGGTAGTCGCTTTTCACCTTCGCGACTTGGCACATCTCAGCTTGCCGCAAGAACTCCCCGGGGTGTGGTTTGCCGCCGGATTTCTGGGTGTGGATCTGTTTTTCGCCATCAGCGGCGCGGTGATCTACCTCTCGATCGTGCGGCTGGCTCGACGCCATGGCGAGGGCCACTGGCGCGCCGCGTTCATGTGGCGACGCGTGGCACGCCTGGTGCCGCTGTATGTGTTGACCACGGTGTTCTTCGTCTGCGTGGTCAGGCCGGAACTTGTGGCACGCAGCGACTTTGGTTTTTTGCTGACCACCCATCTGCTTTTCGTCAGCAATCTGTTTGCGTCCACCCACGGCGCGATCAATGGCGTCAGTTGGAGCCTGGGTGTGGAGATGCAGTTCTATCTGCTGATGGTATTGGTCGGCGCGTATTTGCTGCGACGTGGCATTTGGCTGGCGGTCGTGTTGGCGGTGCTCGTAGCCCTGCTCTGGCGACTGGGCGTGTGGCAGGTGATCGGCGCGCTGCCTGCGGCCGAACGAGGCAATCAAATGTTCATCTACACCCTGCAACTGCCGGGTGTGCTGGATGGGTTTGCTGCGGGCATCGTGGCCATGTGGTGGCGACTGCGCACGCCCGATGCACGCATGGGGCGTCGCTGGATCGTGTTGCTCGGGCTGGCCGTGGCGATGTGGTGGCTGGTGTTGAGCCTGCTGCTGTCCAATGCCGCGCTGTACTGGTCCCACCCCGCGATGTTGCTCGGATTGCGCGCCGCCATCGCCTTGGCTTCGGGCTTGAGCGTGGCGGCGGTCATCGCCATTCCCAACAAGTTCTCACCGGGTGCCGTGGGGCAGTGGATGGGCGATACCAGTTACGGAATCTATCTTTGGCACCTGGGCGTGTTGCTATTGGTCGTGCGCTACTGGCCGCAGGCCGACCCATTGCAGCAAAGCGGCGTGATTCTGTTTGGCACCACGCTGTTGGCGAGTCTGGGTTGGGTGCTGGTGGAGCGCCCGATCCTGCGTTGGGCCAGGCGTTGGCCTGATCGCAAAACAGGTGGGTGATCGTCGGCTCCTGAAGCGGGATCAGCGCGACGGCGGCTTGGCGTGGGCCGGGGCGGCTTCGTAGCGGGCCAGGGATTCGACGATCTCGCGCCGTGCCGCTTCGGCGTCGTGCCAGCCTTCGATCTTGACCCACTTGCCCTTTTCCAGGTCCTTGTAGTGCTCGAAGAAGTGGCCGATGCGCTCCAGCCAATGCGGTGATACATCGCCGATGTCGTGCACGTGGGCGTAACCGGCGAACACCTTGGGAATCGGCACGGCGATGAGCTTGGCATCCGAGCCGGCATCGTCGGTCATCTTGAGCACGCCGACCGGGCGGCAGCGGATCACCGAACCGGGGACCAGCGGCAAGGGCAACACCACCATCACATCGACCGGATCGCCGTCGCCACACAGCGTGCGGGGCACATAGCCGTAGTTGCAGGGATAGCGCATCGGGGTGGAGAGCACGCGATCGACGAACATCGCGCCGGTGGACTTGTCCACCTCGTATTTGACCGGTTCGGAATCCTTGGGGATTTCGATCACGACGTTGATTTCGTTCGGCAGCTCGCGGCCGGCGTCGACCAGATCCAGGGTCATGGCTTGTCCTCGATGGATGGATGACCCGACCTTCCGGCGAAGGTCGGGTGAGGGGCCAGATTAACGCACTTTGCTGCGATGCAGCATGAATCGCTCAACGATAGCGCCGGATCGCCTCGTCGTGCGCCAGATGCGCCAAGGCACGCAGCCGCGCCACGCGCGCCCAAGCCAAGGCCAGCACCGTGAGCTGGGTGAGCAGTGCCGCCACGATCACCCACGACCAGCCGATCGGGGCGACCCGCACGCGCACGATGGCGATCACCGCGGCCACCACGAGGCCGATGACGAGCACGCCCAGATACACCGCCAGTGTGGCGAGGGGCCGACGTACCAGCAGCTTCACCGCCCGCCACCAGGCACGCAACGCGCCGCCATCATTGGGGCGCACGACCAGAAAGGCGCGCGCCGATTCGAGGCTGACGTGGGCCAACACCAGGGCGATGGCACCGATCACCGTCGCCAGCATCGCGCCGCGCTGTGCCGCACTTTCCAGGGTCAGGCCCTCGGCCCGCGTGCTGGCCCAATGCGACAGCCCGCCCATCACCGCCATCGCCACACCGTAAACAAGCACGCCCCACAGCAGCAGGCGAAGCTGGCGCGGGTACTCGGTCAGACCGCCTTGCACCAATTCGGAAAAGCGCGGTGCGCTCTGGCCGCGTGCGGCGGTGATCGCCACCCCCGTCAACCACGGGCTGAGCACGGCGGCGGCGATGAGCGAAGCCATCAAGGCCATGGAAATGGAGCCACCGGATTCACCCAGGTGTGACATCAAGCCGCCGATCTCCGGCAGGCTCAAACGCTGTGCCAGCCGCGCCGCATCGGGCACCTGATCCAGCGCCGACCCCAAGGCCGAAGCCAACGGAGCCACGCCCAACAGGCTGACGAGGCCGAGCGTCACGATCCAGATCAGGCCCACACGCCATTGCAGCGCACATGCCAGTGCCTCGCTCACGGCGCGACCGATACCAAAGGAAGTCCAGGTATTCATGCGTGCGTCCTCACAGTTGCAGCAACAGGGCCAAGAGGCCATTCCAGAACGAGCGAGCCTCCGTTCCCCAGCGACGTGATGCCTGCGAATCGGGTTCGACCGTGCGGGCGTTGTCGAGTTTGTCGAAGTCCAGATGCCGCACGCCGTCAGGGTCGATCGTCACCTGTGTGGCACGCGCCTTGGTGTGCAACACCAGTCGCTTCCAGAGCCGATCATCGTCCCATTTGAAATCCTGAGTGCTGTCATCGGCAAACTGCACGCGCACTGCCTCGGCCGTGGTGTCGGCGCGACGCAGCAACACGGTGGTGGTGTAGGGATACGGCCCGCCCACACCGTCCTTGGCATCGGGATTGGCGTCATCCCAGGCCTTGCGCGCCGCGTCCACCGCTTCGTCGCGCGCCTCTTCGGTGGTTTCCACCCATTGGCCCGATTCGTTGGTGCCAAAGCCCAACGCCGGCTTGTCGGCACGGCTGTCGAAACTCACCACCCAGGCGCCGGTCTTGCGCGAGTCGTACACATGCCGCGCAAACAGATCTTCCACCACCGCTCGTTCGCCCGTGCCCACGGCCAGGGCTTCGCGCAGGTCGGCGCTCGATGGATGACGGAACTTCCAGAGCTCGTAATAGTGCTTGAACGCACGCTCCAGTTTTTCCGTGCCGACGCGCGCTTCCAGCTCGCGCAACATCGTCGCGGTGCGACTGTAGATCGTGCTGTAGCTGCCGCTGGTATAGCGATCCCAGGCACTGTGGCCCAGCGCATCGACGGGGTCATTGAGGCCCGCCGCCAAGGCTTCACCATCGAAGGGGCCAATGCTCGGGTCGATGCCCAGCCACTTCATCCAGCGAGGGGTGATCCGCACGCCATCGGGGTGGCGCTCCGCCAGCATTCGCTGATCCCAGAATTCATTGAGGCCCTCGTCCATCCAGGGCTCCTCGAACTCGTTGCTGGCGAGGATGCCGTAGAAGTAGCCGTGACCGAACTCGTGCACGGTGACGAAATCCAAACCGAAGCGTGCGACGCTGCCTTTGGCCGGATCACTGTAACCGGAGGCGGTGAAGAAGGTCGGATACTCCATGCCACCGGCTTCGTTCGCGTTGTAGGGCGGAATCACCACCGTCACGCTGCGGTAGGGGTAGGCACCCAAGGTGCGCGAGAAGTAGTCGAGCGAATCCTTGGTGGCCTGCAGCGCAGGCGCAGCGCTCTTTTCGTACTCGGGTGGAAACAGCACGCGCAACTGCACCTCGGGCCCGTTCTCGAAGCGCCAGGTGTCGGTCAGGGGCTCGGCGTAGTTGGCATCGGCGGTCCAGGCAAAGTCGTGCACGTCCTCTTGCACATAGCGATAGCGCGTGCGGCCTTCAGCGACGGTCGGCGTGCCGGTCAGCACGCCGGTGGCACCCACTTTGACCTCGGTCGGAACATTGAGGGTGACATCGAAGCGACCGAAATCGGCATAGAACTCGCTGTGCACGTGGAACTCGTGCACGTTCCAGCGGGGTGCGACGGCACCGCGCTCGCCCGGCAACTCCAGCACGCCGATCTTGGGATACCACTGGCCCACCAGATGGAAACTGCCGAACCAACCGGTGCGTGCCACCACGCGCGGCAATTGATCGAAGAAGTCGATGTCGAGCGTCAGCGTCGCGCCCGCTGCCACCGGTTCCGGCAGATCCAGCCGCACGACCGTGCGATCGCTCTTGGGACCGCCATCGGGTTGCACGAACGTCCAGGGCACTTCCACACCGGCCTGCTGCACCTTGTCGAGCCGGATGAATCCCCATTCGCCTTCCTTGGTCGGAACATCCGAGCGAAAGTTGAAATCCGACTCGCGCGCCTCGGTGAAGAAGGTGCTGTCGGTGCCCGAGAACGCGTTGAGGTAGAGGTGCATGTAGATGCTGCCCACCGGCTGTGTGCTGCGGTTGCGCCAGGTCATGCGCAGCTTGCCCACGATCGTGTGTTTTTCCGGATCGAGCGTGGCCTCGATGGTGTAACTCACCACCTGATCGGAGAGTGTGGCCTGATCGGCTCGTCGTGGGCCGCCCCAGGCATCGGGCGCGCTGAGTACGTGCACCGCACCGGCATCTCCGCGCGCCAGTGGAATCTCCGCCACCGGCGTCGCGGCAGTCGCTGCAACAACGTGGGTGGTGTCTTGTGCTGCAACCAGCGTCGACAGCAAGGCCGCGATGAGCAGCAAACAGCATGAAATACGCGACATCGGCAAATCCCCAGGGCAAACCTGAGCCAGCCTGTCGCAAGCGGGCGGCCGCTACACGTGAAGATAGTCATGTTTGAACGCGCAATTCGTGAAAGACCGCCGATTCACGCACACATTCGGTCAAACTCCGTCGCCCGCCCACCGGCTGAATTAGGATGCAGGTTCGAACGAGGACGCCATGGCCAAGCTCTACTTCTACTATTCGGCAATGAATGCCGGCAAGACCACGACCTTGCTGCAAAGCGCGCACAACTATCACGAACGTGGCATGCGCACCCTGATCCTCACGCCCAAGCTCGACAACCGCTATGGCGAGGGCGTTGTGGCTTCGCGCATCGGCTTGTCGGCGCGCGGCCACATCTTCGAACGCAACGAAGACCTCTTGGCCCTGGTGCGGGCCGACAGCGCCGCCCACGGCCGCCTGCATTGCGTGCTGGTGGACGAAGCCCAGTTTCTGACCAAGACCCAAGCTTGGGCGCTGACCGATGTGGTGGATGAGTTGGACATCCCCGTGCTCGCGTATGGCTTGCGCACGGACTTTCGCGGCGAATTGTTCGAAGGCAGCCAGTACCTTCTGGCCTGGGCCGATTCCCTCACCGAAATCAAGACCATCTGCCACACCGGCCGCAAAGCCACCATGGTGGTGCGCGTGGATGAGCACGGCCGCGCCATCACCGATGGCCCGCAAGTGGAGATCGGCGGCAACGACCGCTATGTCTCGGTCTCACGCGCCGAATTCAAAAAGATCAGCGCCGGCCACGGCGTCATCGAGCTGCAACAGCCGCGCCTGCCGCTCGGTGATGAGGATTGATCGCCCTGCTCAACACCCCGAGAACAGGCTGTTCGTAGGTCGGTCTTCAGCCCGACAGGAGCCCGCCAAAGCGTCGGGATGAATCCCGATCCACGAAGAGCACCATCCGCCAGCGCTCACAAAACGCGCCACGCGCCCGCACGTCAACCCGGTACGAGCCCATCGAGCTGCTGCCGATACGCGCCGCGGGCGGCGAGGAAAACGTCGAAGGGGAACTTGATCGAAACGCCTTCCAAGGCGGCTGCAAGCATCTCCAAATGGCCTTCGAAGCCCGCACAGGCCTTGGCCGCGTCCTCGCCGGCGGGGATGCGCACGATGAGGGCGAGGCGGCTGCCGCCCTCGGCATCGCTCAACTGGAAACGCAGCGGGCGTTCGGGCTCGCCAGCATGGCTCCATGACCACGACAGCACGCGTTCCGGCTCCCACGCCAGCACGGTCGAATCGATCACCGTGCCGCTGTCGGCAAAATCGATTTTCACCGCGCCACCCAGACGCGGTTCGAGGTGTCCGGGTGCCAACCATTGGGCCAGCGACGCCGCATCGGTCAGCATCGTCCAGACCGCGGCGCGGCCGTGGCCCAAGTTGCGGCCAAGGTGGCCTTCCACCGCTTCACCCACGCGCCGCAGCGTACCCAGTTGCAGATCATGCTCGGCCATTGGCCACTCCTGTGATGTGATCGAGCTCGGAGTGTAGCCAAGCTCATCGCGGCGCAAACTGCTCCAGATCAAGTGTCGACCCGATCCACCGCCACCCGTCGGAATCGAGTGGCGAGAGCACGGCGTTGCGGGTGCCCGCAGTGCAGCAACACGCCGGCCGGTTTTCCGTTACCGTCGTGCTTTGAATCCGTTGCGGGGAGAGGGTGCATGGTCACACGGATACTTGGCATCGGTGCGATGCTGGCTCTGGCGGGGCTTGCCCATCTCGCGCATGCCGACACGCACTTTGCGCGGGCATCAGGGCAGGCAGTCGATGCAGCGTACGGCGCCAAGATCGCCCAATACACCACCGATCCACGGTTCAATACCGCGTTGACCGAGTACCTGCCGGCCTCGGCGAGCGTACCCACGCCCGCGAGCGTGCTCGGCGACATTGCGGGGGCACCGGATTTTCTGCCCTACACGGCCGATGTGCATCGCTATTTCAGATTGCTTGAAACAGCCACGCCGCGCGTGCGCGTGTTCTCGATCGGCCGGTCGGAGGAAGGCCGCGAAATGATCGCGGTGGCGATCGCCGATGAAAAAGTGCTGGCCAATCTCGATGTCAATCGCGCGCGCCTCGCGCAGCTCGCCGATCCGCGCACGCTGGAATTGGATGATGCCAAGGCGGAGGCTTTGATCGCCGAGACCACGCCGGTCTACTACATCACCGGCACCATGCATTCGACCGAAACCGGTGCGCCAACCTCATTGATGGAACTGGCCTATCGCCTGGCGGTGGATGAGGCGCCCTACATCCAGCGCATCCGTTCGCAGGTGATCACCCTGATCACGCCGGTGGTCGAGGTCGATGGCCGAGAACGCATGGTTGATCTCTATCGCTGGCACAAGGCCAACCCGGACAAACAGTATCCGCGTCTGGTGTACTGGGGCCACTACGTCGCCCACGACAACAACCGCGATGCGATGGCGCTGACGCTTGCACTCAGCCGCAATGTGCTCGATACCTTCGTCGGGGAACACGCGCAGGTATTGCATGACCTGCACGAATCGGTGCCCTTCCTGTACGACAACACCGTGGGCGATGGGCCCTACAACGCCTGGATCGATCCGATCCTCGTCAACGAGTGGCAGCAGATGGGCTGGAACAACGTCGAGCAGCTCACCAAGCTCGGCCTGCCGGGCGTTTTCACCCACGGCGACTTCGATACCTGGAGCCCCGGCTACATGATGTTCATGGCCGCGATGCACAACGGAATCAGCCGACTGTACGAGACCTTCGGCAATGCCGGTGCCGACACGCTTGAACGCATCCTCACGCCGGCCCAGTACCAGCGCACCTGGTACCGGCCCAATCCGCCCTTGCCCAAGGTGCTGTGGTCACAGCGCAACAACAACAACTACACCCAGGCTGGATTGCTGACGGCGCTGGATTATTTCGTCGCCCATCGCGAAAGTTTCCTGCGCAATTTCTGGCTCAAGGCCAAGCGTTCGATCCAGAAACCCAACGCGGCCGGACCTGCCGCCTATGTGTTTTCGGCCGATGATGCCCAGCGCGGCGCGCAAGCGGAACTGCTGCGCGTGCTTGCAGCCCAGCATGTGGAAATCCACCGCGCCGAACAGGCCTTCACGGTGCAGGTGCCGCAGCCCTGGGTGAAAAAACCCGAGGACGCCGATCCGCGCAAGCACGAGCCTGAGCAGGCACGCCTGGCACCACGTCAGTTTCCCGCCGGCAGCTACATCGTGCGCATGGACCAGCCCTATTCGCGCATCGCCGATACCTTGCTCGATCGTCAGTACTGGGCGCCCAACGATCCGCAGAAGCAGCCTTACGACGACACCGGCTGGTCGCTGGGCGACAGTTTCGGCGTGGATCTGGCGCGCGTGTCGGATGCCACGGTGCTCGCGGTGCCGATGCAGCGCGTGAAGGCGCCGGCTGAGCCTGCATTCACGCCAGCCGCACTCGGCGCGGATGGCACGATGCCGCGCATCGCGATCATGCACACCTGGCTTTCGACCCAGACCGAAGGCTGGTGGCGCATGGCACTGGATCGACTTGGGGTGAAGTACGACTACATCAGCACGCAGGATGTTGCACGCGAGGCGAAGCTCGGGCGCACGTACGATGTGATCCTGTTTGCGCCGGTGGGCATGAGTGATCCGCGCCAGATCGTCGATGGCATGCCGATGTACGGCAACCCGCTGCCGTGGAAAAAGACCGCACTCACCCCCAATCTCGGCCGCATCGATGCCACCGACGACATGCGCCCCGGCTTGGGTGCGAACGGCTTGGCCAATCTCAAGCAATTCGTGGCCGAGGGCGGCCTGCTCGTGGTCAGCGAAGACACGGCGGTGTGGTCGATCGAACACGGCATGGCGCCCGGTGTTTCGGTCGTCAAGAAGGACAAGCTGCGCGTCGTCGGAAGCCTGCTGGCCGCGCTGCGCGTGGATGCCGAAAGCCCGATTGCGCAGGGCCATGACAAGCCCTTTGCGATGTACAGCGCCGAGGGCCTGTCGTTCCAGATCAGCAACCTCGTCAGTGGCGATCAGCACCTGCCGAGCGCCAAGGACTACAAGCGCCCAACCGGGCGTGGGGGTGTGCACGATGAAGACATTCCCGAGGGTCGTGCCTTCGATGCGCCGCCAGCACTGCCCTTCGCCAAACCGTGGCAGGCCCTGCCGCTCAATGCCGAGCAGGCGCGCAACAACCCCAACGTGATCCCGCCGGCGATGCGTCCCCGCGTCATCGTGCGCTGGGCCGACGAAGATCAACTCCTGATCGCAGGGCTGTTGGAACACGGCAAGGAAATGGCCGGCCGTGCCGCCGTGGTCGAGGCCCACTACGGCCGTGGTCACGTCCTGCTGTTTGCCAGCAATCCGGTCTGGCGCGGTACCACGATCGGAAGCTATGCGCTATTGCTCGATGCCATGGCGAGTCACGACCGACCTTGATGCGCCCAATGAGCGTTGACGACGCATCGCACAACGCCTTGGAAACACCCTGAGCCCAGACGGCGGATGCGCTTTGCTTATCCGCCCTACGGCGTAAAAAAAGCCCCGGCGAACCGGGGCTTGGGTGGTGCGAGAAACGTGCAGCAGATCAGAGGATCGGCACCAGCAACAAGGCGACGATGTTGATGATCTTGATCAAGGGATTGATCGCCGGGCCGGCGGTGTCCTTGTAAGGATCGCCCACGGTGTCGCCGGTGACGGCAGCCTTGTGGGCTTCCGAGCCCTTGCCGCCGTGGTGGCCTTCTTCGATGTACTTCTTGGCGTTGTCCCAGGCACCGCCGCCGGTGCACATGGAGATGGCCACGAACAAACCGGTGACGATGGTGCCCATCAAGAGGCCACCCAAGGCGGCCGGCCCGAGGATCACGCCGACCAGGATCGGGATGAGCAGGGGCAGCAGCGAGGGGAAGATCATTTCCTTGATCGCGGCGCGGGTCAGAAGGTCGACGGCCTTGTCGTACTGCGGCTTGCCGGTGCCTTCCATGATGCCCTTGATTTCGCGGAACTGGCGGCGCACTTCCTCCACCACGGCGCCGGCGGCGCGGCCCACGGCCTGCATCGCATAGGCACCGAAGAGGTAGGGAATCATGCCGCCGATCAGAAGGCCGATCACGACCTTGGGATCGTTCACGGCGAACATGGCGTCGCTGTAGTCGGCGCCCATCTTGTCGGCCAGCTTGTGGGCGTAGTCGGCAAACAACACCAGCGCGGCGAGGCCGGCCGAACCGATGGCGTAGCCCTTGGTGACGGCCTTGGTGGTGTTGCCCACGGCATCCAACGCATCGGTGGTGGTGCGGATGTCCGAAGGCATGCCGCTCATCTCGGCGATGCCGCCGGCGTTGTCGGTGATCGGGCCGTAGGCATCGAGTGCCACGATCATGCCGGCCATGGAGAGCATGGCGACGGCGGCGATGGCGATGCCGTAGAGGCCGGCCAGTTCATGGCAACCCCAGATCGCCAGCGCCACCGCCAGCACCGGCGCAGCGGTGGACTTCATCGACACCGCCAAACCGGCGATGACATTGGTGCCATGGCCGGTTTCAGAAGCCTTGGCCACCTGCTGCACCGGGCCGTATTCGGTCGCGGTGTAGTACTCGGTGATGACGACCAGCGCGGCGGTCAGGCCCAGGCCCGCCAGGGCGCACCAGAACAGGGGCATCGCGAGGGCGGCATCGAACATCGAGGTGATCACGAAGTAGAACGCGATCGCCGCCAGCACGCCGGACACCGACAGACCGCGGTAGAGCGCATTCATGATCTTGCCGCCGGGCTTGACCGACACGAAGAACGTACCGATCACCGAGGCCACGATCGACACCGCGCCCAGCACCAGCGGCAAGAGCGCGCCGTTCCAGCCGTAGGTGGCGAAGGCGATGCCAGCAATCAACATCGCCGCGATCACGGTCACGGCGTAGGTTTCGAACAGGTCCGCCGCCATACCGGCGCAGTCGCCCACGTTGTCGCCCACGTTGTCGGCGATCACGGCGGGATTGCGCGGGTCATCCTCGGGAATACCGGCTTCGACCTTGCCGACGAGGTCGGCACCGACGTCAGCGCCCTTGGTGAAGATGCCACCGCCCAGACGGGCGAAGATGGAAATCAGCGAGGAGCCGAAGGCCAGACCGATCATCGGCGTCAGAGCCGCATCCAGCGCGACCTTGTCGCTGCCGCCCTTGAGCACGAACATGAAGTAGCCGGCCACGCCCAGAAGGCCCAGACCCACCACCAGCATGCCGGTGATGGCGCCGCCCTTGAAGCTGACATTGAGTGCGGCGTTGAGGCTCTTGGTGGCCGCCTGCGCGGTACGCACGTTGGCGCGCACCGAGACGAACATGCCGATGAAGCCGGCCAGACCGGACAACACCGCGCCGATCAGAAAGCCGATGGCCGTAGGCCAGCCCAGCGCCGGCACGAAACCGATCACCAGGAACAGCACCACGCCGACGATGGCGATGGTGGTGTACTGGCGCCGCAGATAGGCGCTGGCGCCTTCCTGCACGGCGGCAGCGATCTGCTGCATGCGCTCGTTGCCAGCGGGCTGGGCCAGAATCCAGCGAGTGGAGATCACCCCATAAAGAATCGCCAGCACTGCACAGCCCAGCGCCAGCCACAAGCCATATTGCTCAAGCATTCCAACACTCCTGCATGATTGAATTTGTCGCGTCGGTGCATCGCGTGGAATCCCCTGCGCGAGGCCAGGGCCGACGCACAACACCGAAGGTCTTACGTGAAACCGCGCATTTTAGCGGATTTTGGGCGTGGAATCCGTGACTTCGGCGCGTAGCTCAGGGCAATCGCTGCCACGGGCAGAAGAATTGCCAGACCGCCGGTAGCGAGGCCGTGTCGACATAATGTCCGCCGGTGAACTCCGCATAGTCGAGGGTGCTGCCGCTGATCCAACCGGCCGCCAGGAAATAATTGCGATCAGCCCGAACCCAGTTCAGAACGCTGTCGCTGTCTCCGACGCGCAGACTGACCGGCATCTTTCGTGGCACCTGCGGCAGCACGCTGGCGCACGAGGGCAGGCCCGAATAACCGCAGACCTGCGAGGCCAGTGTGGCGCCGGTGATGCCATAGGCGGCAAAGGCATTGATATCCGGCACCGGGTACGGCGACCAGTCGTGCAAGGCCAGATCATGCAGTGAATTGCCGCCGGCCGAGTAGCCCCAGGCATGGATGCGACTGCGGTCGATGTTGTAGGCGCTGGCCGCGTCCTCGATCACGTCTTTGAACATCGGATAGTCCGTGCTCGGCACCCAACCACCCTGACTGCCGGAGCCGATGGGTGAGGCGACAATGAACTTGCCCGCCTGTGCCGTGCTGGCCCACGCATTGCGAACGCTTTGCGCAGCCGCAGGGGCCGTGCCGGCACCGCCAGCGCCGTGCAAGGCCAGTACCAGGGGAATCGGGCCGGCAAATGGATAACCGTTCGGCACGTACAGGTAGTAATTGCGCGCCTGTCCTGACACGATCACGCTGCGCGTCTGAGCGCCCGGGAAGCCGCCGCCGCTGCCGTTGGACGGCTCCTGGTAGTACAAGGCGTTGCCGTTCTCAAAACCATCGGCAAACAAGGGCGGCGTGCCGCTGCCACACACCCAGGCCGGCAGGCGCCCGGTGCTTGCTGCCATGAGCGGCGAGCTTGGCGCCACGAGTCCCAGTCCAAGGAGTAGCGCGCAAGAAACGGTGATCGCGTTTTTCATCGCGCCACTTTGGCAAAGTCGTGGCCATCTGCTCAATGCCTTGCAGACGGCCGGCAGGATCGGGGCGACAGGATGCCAGCCTTTCCGTCTGGGCCGCACCGCCATAGCTGAATCACATACGCCTGCGTAGCGATGTGCAGGCGCATTCGTCCCCCATTGCGGGCCCGCACAAGCCTTACAATGGGCGTTTCCAACGCTCGCCCGCACGGAGAATCCGCGTGAAACCCATCATCAGTCCCGAGCTTGTGCCCGGCGGCTCGTCGTTGTCGCCACTGGTTCCCTTGTACGCCTGTGATGAAGGGCAACATCTGGCCGATTTGCTGGACCAGGCGCGCGTCGATACGGAAGTCCAAGCCGGCATCCAGCGCACCGCCGAGCAGTTGGTGGTGCGGGTGCGTGCCAAGGCCGAAGATCAAGGCGTGATCGAAGCCTTCATGCGCCAGTACGACCTGTCGAGCGAGGAAGGCGTGCTCTTGATGTGCGTGGCCGAAGCCTTGCTGCGCATCCCCGATCAGGAAACTGCCGACAAGCTCATCCGCGACAAGCTCGGTGATGCCGACTGGGAAAGCCACCTCGGCAAGAGTGATTCGGTGCTCGTCAATGCCTCGACCTGGGGCCTGATGTTGACCGGCAAGCTGGTGAACCTCGCGTCCGATACCCGCCGCAGCTTTGCCGATGCCATGCGCCGTCTGGTCGGCCGCGCAGGCGAGCCGGTGATTCGATTGGCGGTGCGTCAGGCCATGCGCATCATGGGCCATCAGTTCGTGATGGGTCGCAGCATCGAAGAAGCGCTGAAGCGCTCGGTGCGCCGCGACAATGCCGCCTACCGGCATTCCTACGACATGCTGGGCGAAGCCGCACTCACCCAGGCCGATGCGGATCGTTACCTGGAGGCCTACCGCATGGCGATCCTCGCCATCGGTCGCAGCGGCCCCAACGGCAGCTTCCGGGGCACTGATGTGTTCGCCGCGCCCAGCATCTCGATCAAGCTTTCGGCCCTGCATCCTCGTTACGAAGTGGCGAAGCGCGCGCGGGTGATGAACGAACTGGCGCCGCGTGTGCTGGAGCTGGCCAAGTTGGCGCGAATGCAGGGCATCGGCTACACCATCGATGCCGAAGAAGCCGATCGCCTGGAACTGAGTCTGGAACTGATCGAACGGGTGTATTCGGACAACGCCCTCAACGGTTGGGAAGGCTTGGGTCTGGCCATCCAGGCCTATCAAAAACGCACGCCGGCCACGATCGATTGGCTGATCGCGCTGGCACGGCGCGTGGGCCGGCGCATCCCGGTGCGTCTGGTGAAAGGCGCGTACTGGGATTCGGAAATCAAACGCGCGCAAGTCGATGGCCACGCCGGCTATCCCGTGTTCACGCGCAAGCCCAACACCGATGTCAGTTACCTCGCCTGTGCCCGCAAGATGCTGGCGGCCACCGATGCGCTGTATCCGATGTTTGCCAGCCACAATGCCCAGACCATCGCCGCGGTCGATGGCTTCGCGCGTCTGACGCTGGGCAAGAGCGGCGGCGGTTCCTCCTCGCGCTATGAATTTCAGCGCCTGCACGGCATGGGTCAAGACCTGCACGACGAAGTGGTGTCCCCCAACGCGCTCGACACACCTTGCCGCGTGTACGCGCCGGTCGGTAGCCACGAGGACTTGTTGCCCTACCTCGTGCGTCGCCTTCTGGAAAACGGCGCCAACTCCAGCTTCGTCAATCGCATCACCGATCCCGATGTGCCGCCCGCCGAACTGGTCGCCGACCCGGTGGCCACCGTGTCAGGTTTCGATTTCAAACCCCACCCACGCATCCCGCAGCCTGTCGCCTTGTATGGCGAGGAAAGGAAGAACTCCATGGGCATCAATTTCGCCAACGACAACGAACTGCGCCAACTGGCCGAACAGATCAACGCCAGTCTGGGCACTTGGGCTGCCACACCGTTGGTGCCGGGCGCCCAGTCCACGGCGGCCACGACCGCCGTGTTAAATCCCGCCAGTCGCCGCGAACAAGTCGGCACCTGGCAGGCCAGCGACGCGGCGACGGTCGAGCGTGCCCTGAGCAATGCCGTGGCGGCGCAGCCGGCGTGGGATGGATTGCCCGCCGCCTCGCGCGCCAAGATTCTCGAACACGCCGCCGACCTCTTGCAGGAACGCCTGCCCCAGTTCGTCGCGCTGTGCGTGAAAGAAGCCGGCAAGACGCTGCCCGATTGCATCGCCGAGGTGCGCGAGGCGGTCGATTTCCTGCGCTACTACGCGCAACAGGCGCGGCGCATGTTGGCCCAACCGGAAACCCTACCGGGCCCGACCGGCGAGTCCAACGAACTACACCTGCACGGGCGCGGCGTGTTCGTCTGCATCAGCCCCTGGAACTTCCCGCTGGCGATCTTTGCGGGGCAAGTCGCGGCGGCCCTGGTTGCCGGCAACGCCGTCATCGCCAAGCCTGCCGAACAGACCAACCTCGTCGGCTTCGCCATGGTGAAGCTCCTGCATGAAGCCGGCGTCCCGCCTGAGGTCGTGCAGTTCGTGCCCGGCGATGGCGCCAGCGTCGGTGCCAAGCTCACCGCCGATGCGCGCGTGGCGGGTGTAGCCTTTACCGGCTCCACCGAAACCGCCCGCGCCATCAACCGCGCCCTGGCCGCGCGCGATGCCGCCATTGGCGTCTTGATCGCCGAGACCGGCGGCCAGAACGCCATGATCGCTGACTCCTCGGCACTGCCCGAGCAACTGGTGAAGGATGTCATCGGCGGCGCCTTCGGTTCGGCCGGCCAACGCTGCTCGGCGACCCGCATCCTGTTCGTGCAGCGCGATGTCTCGGACAAGGTGATCGGCATGTTGGCCGGCGCGATGAAGGAGCTCAAGGTCGGTGACCCGGGACTCCTGTCCACCGACATCGGCCCGGTGATCGATGCCGACGCACTGGCCGTGCTGGAAGCTCACGCCGATCGCATGGACAAGGAAGCCTGGCCGATCGGCAAGGTGGAGTTGGGTGGCGATACCTCGGATGGCACCTTCTTCGCCCCGCGTGCCTACGAGATCGACTCGCTCGATCGCCTGCAACGCGAAGTCTTCGGGCCGGTGCTGCACGTGATTCGTTACGACGCCGACAAACTCGACACGGTGATCGATGCCATCAACGCCACCGGCTACGGCCTGACGCTCGGTATCCACAGCCGCATCGACGAAACCGTGCAACGCATCGCCAGCCGCGTGCGCGCCGGCAACTGCTACGTCAATCGCAACATGATTGGCGCGGTGGTCGGTGTGCAGCCCTTCGGTGGTGAAGGCCTGTCCGGCACCGGCCCCAAGGCCGGCGGCCCGCATTACCTCGCCCGTTTCTGCACCGAACGCACCTTGACCATCAACACCACCGCGGCCGGCGGCAATGCCTCGCTGCTGACCCTGGCGGATTGAGCCTCACCGACGGCCTGCCTCGCATGGAAATCTTCAAACGCTTCCACATCGAAGCCGCCCACCGCCTGCCGAACGTACCGGCAGGCCACAAGTGCGCGCGCCTGCACGGGCATTCGTTCCTGGTGGAAATCCACGTGGCCGGCGAGCCCGGCCCGGATACTGGCTGGGTGATGGACTTTGCCGACTTGAAGCGCGCCTTCCAACCGATCTTCGATCAACTCGATCACCACTACCTCAACGAGATCGCCGGCCTGGAAAACCCCACCAGCGAAAACCTCGCGCGCTGGATCTGGAATCGACTCAAGCCGGCCCTGCCCGAGTTGTCGGCGGTGGTGGTCAACGAGACCTGCACCTCGGGCTGCATCTACCGCGGCGCGGTTTGAGCGCAACGCTCGTGAGCGGCTATGTCTGTTGCATCGCAACAGGCATGGTGGTCGCGCCTGACCGGCAAACCCCTTGTGTCAAGGAACATCCGATCAAGTCGAAACGTGGTCATTGCGAGCGAAGCGAAGCAATCCATGTCTTTGATTTGTCGAACATCCATGGATTGCCGCGTCGCTGCGCTCCTCGCAATGACGGCATGTTCTGACGTTCCTTCAGCAACTTTGAACGAACCGGAAACAGGCCCTGGATGGTTTATGTTGCAATGCACAAAACTTTGATCTAAGCTATGTCCACTGTCCATTCAACCGAAAGGGATCTGTCATGTCCGATCTGTTCAATTCCAATCCGTTTGCTTCCTCGGCCCGTCAGTTCGCCCAGTCGGCGCTGAAGGCCAATTCGCTGGCGTTCGAAGGCTTCGAGAACATCGTCAAGCTGCAGCTCCAGACCGTCGAAAGCAGCTTCAAGTCTTCCGTTGCGTTCCTGACCGAAGCCGCTGACGTGGCCGATCTGGAAAGCGCCAAGACCATCTGGCCGAAGGGCGCGAGCTTGGTCAAGGATTCGTCCGAGCAGCTCTATGCCACCAGCCAGCAGGTGTTCGGCCAGGCGCTCAAGACCTCCGAAGCCATCGGCCAGCTCTATCGTGACCAGTTCCAAGCTGCCAACGACAGCTTGGTCAAGGTTGCCAACAAGGCCAAGAAGGCCGCTGCAATCTGATTCAACGCACCCTGTCAGGTACGTGCACCGCCGCTTCCCTCCCTCATTGGCGGCGGTGCCCTCCCACCGGCGGACTCAGGTCTGCCGGTTTTTTTATGCCCTCTCGTTGCGGCAAGCCTGCACGGTCAGTGCGCTGGCGTAGACGCTGGCACCGGCGCAGCATCGATCTCCACATCCACTCGCAAGCCGATGGGCAGGGGCGCGCCGGGGTCGAGGTCGATCATGGCTTCGAGGGTCTTGGCATCGCGGCGCTGGGCTGGATCATCGGAAAGAATGCTGCGCGTGCCCATGCGTCGCGCCAGACGGCTGACGCGACCGGCAAATGTCTGACGCGGGAAGGCGTCCGAGCTGACCGATGCCCGTGCGCCCACGGCCACGCGGGCAAGGTCGAGTTCGTCGATTTCGGCGCGTACCCTCAGCCCGCTCAGATCACCGATGGCGACCAACGGTTCGGGTGAGAGCGCGGTGACGGTTTCCCCGGCATTCAACACACGCTTGAGCACCACGCCGGCGATGGGTGCGCGGATGCGGGTCTTTTCCAGTTCGGCGGTGGCGCGCTGAACCTGCGCCTGCGCCATGGCAAGGGCGGCTTGCGCGGCGGCGATGTCCTCCGTGCGCGTGCCGGCCAACAACAGATCGAGCTGGGCCCTGTTGCGTTCGCTCGCGGCGCGCGCGGTGGCGGCGCGGGTGCGGGCGTCCTCCAGCAATTCTTGTGACACCAGCTTCTTCTCGGCCATGTGCTGACGCCGTTCGAGTTCGGTTTGTGCCTGCTGCGCCAAGGCGGCGGCCTCGTCGCTGGCGGCGCGTGCGGCGCGAATTTCTTCTGCGCGTGCACCGTTTTGCAGGCGAGACAATTCGGCCTCCATGCGTCGCACATCGGCCTCGGTCGCCGCCACGATGGCGCGCTGTTCGGCATTTTCGAGTTCAGCCAGCAACTGCCCGGCCTTGACTACATCGCCTTCGTCCACCAGCACCCGTTCCACCCGGCCGGTGAGTTGGGGAATGATCAGGCGCTCCTCGCCCACAGGTTCCACCACGCCGTTGGCGTGCACGCTTTCGCCCAAGGCCACCGGACTGGCGGGTGGCGGTGCGTGCGAGCAGGCCGACAGGGCAACGACCAAGGTGAACATCCAGCGTTTCATGCGTGGGTTTCCTCACGGTGATGGAGACGACCGTCTTCCAGATGCAGCACACGATCGGCAAAGGCTTCCACACGCGGATCGTGGCTGACGATGAACAAGGCGCAGCCTTGCTCATGCGCCAGGCGCTGCATGACGCGGACCACGGTCTGTCCGGTTTTGCCATCGAGCGCCGCGGTGGGCTCGTCAGCGAGAAGGATGCGCGGCTCACCGGCCAGCGCACGCGCGATCGCCACGCGTTGTTTCTGCCCACCCGAGAGTTCAGCCGGAAAACGATCGGCCAACTCGCCGATTTCCAACAGATCCAGAAGGTGAAGGGCTTGGGAACGCATCGCCGCCTTGGCGACACCTTTGAGATCCAGCGCGATGGCGACATTTTCCCAGGCGCGCAAGGTCGGGAACAGGTTGTAGTGCTGGAACACGAAGCCGAAGTCGCGCAATCGCAAGGCGGTCAATTGCTCCAGGCTCATCCCTTCCAATGATTGCCCGCGCAGCACGACGCGCCCGCGACTGGGCCGCAACAAACAGCCCATCACCTGCAACAAGGTGCTCTTGCCCGAACCCGATGGCCCCAGCAAGAGGCTCACCTGATGCGGATGCAAGTGCAGATCGACCCCGCGCAGGGCTTCCACCGCGGTAGCGCCGTGGCCGTAGGTCAGACCGACGTTCTCCAGTTGCAGCAGGGCGGTACTCATTGGAACACCAGGGTCGGATCGATGCGGGTGACGCGCCGGATCGAGACCCACGCGCC